>URQB01000008.1 GCA_900549825.1 uncultured Oscillospiraceae bacterium
GGCGGTTACGATCAAAGGGCAGGTGGGGAACTATTGGTATGTCACCTTTGGCAGCACATGGGGATTTTTGCCGAAATCAGTGGTCAACGATTATCCGTATGGGACGTATTCGGGGCCGGAAAATGAGTATTACTTTTTCAATCGGGATAAATATTTGCAAGTGACGTCCTTTAAAAATGGTAATTCAGAAAAGCCGAATTGTTATAAAGAGGAAATATCTAAGTTTTTACAAAACTATAATGATGCGGATCATAAAAAGGCGTATCAGGCTGTTGCAAACCAGACGGATTTGCCGGTGATGCTGATTGCAGCCATTCATCACCGGGAATATGGTGGTAATCTGAATTATTCCATGACGAATGGTTCTAAAATAGGAGCAGCAAACTTTGTTGCGGATGCAGTTAAAACAATCAAGTCAGGCCAATGGCGGGATTTTCAGAATGCAATCGGCATGGGCCAGGGGACGCGCAACCTGCTGGCAATGCTGCAATTTGCGGAATTGTGGAACGGAAAAGGCTATGCAAACGCCGGGAGAGTCAGTGCGTATCTATATGCGGGGACGAATATTTATACCAAAGGAAAATATCTGAACAGTGGCTGGAGCCCTAATTTTGAAGACAGTCAGGCTGGCGTTCTGTGCTTACTGTCGCAAGTGTATTAAGGAGGGAGCTTTATGAAAAAAATATTAGCGATTTTATGCTGTCTTGCGCTTGTGTTTTGTCTGACTGCGTGCGGAAAAGGGCCGGAGCCGGCAGCGGAGCCGTCAACCGAAAGCGTCTCGGTAAGCAGCAATACCCTGACTTCTACAGAACCGCAGAAACCCTATTGGGATACGCACGAGCCGCTTTCCTACGCGGGGATTTATAACGGCCAGCGGTTTTCGGGAGATTATGAGATTCGCCGCGGCGGTGAAACCAGAGAGGGCGATGTGTATTTTTATTCTCCACAGTTAATCGGAAAAGTAGAAGATACAAATCAACCATCTACCACGAAAGAAAATATGATTACCGATCCATTTTTGCATATCTATTATGACCGGAAAAATAATCGGTATATCGATGCATGGCAAACAGGAGTTTTAAGGCATGAAGATGGATATGCGGAGTTTGATTTTAAAACAAACACCTATTATTATAATGACACGTCCTGCAAAATCCCAAAGCTGAAAGATGCGTTCATCGAGGCGGATGATGAATTTGTAGTGTATGTGGAGGGATCGAAAGAGGCAGAACCAAAGGAAGATGCACAGACGCGAATTTATTGGAAAAAGAATACGGGGTTATTGGGGATTTATTACTATTTTCCACATTTATATGAAGAGGGAGCATCTGTAATAAACATCCGCTTCACCTCGAAAACCGCCCGGGGTTGGAACATGGCGGAAACCATCGTGCCAAACGCCCTGCCCGGGGCCAAGCGCGTTTGGCCGGAAAAGCTCTGGCCGGCGGAATATAAAGGCTTGAACGACCCGGAGCTCCGCGCAATTTTGGAAGAATATTAGAAGATAAAACAGATAAAAGCAAAAAAATTTTATGTCGTGACGTATGGCAAGGAGAATGGAGCTGTTCACGCGCTGCGCGGCGTGAATATGGTGGTGGAGCGAGGGGATCTTCTGGCCGTCACCGGAAAGAGCGGCTGTGGAAAATCGACGCTCCTAAATAATCTAGGCGGCGTGTGCAAGCCGACAGGTGGTTCCTATTTTTTTGAGGGGAAAGAGGTCTCCCAATTTTCTGCCCGTCAGCTTGCGGACTTCCGGAATCAAAAGATCGGTTTCGTGGTGCAGCACTTTGCGCTGATTCAGGATATGACGGTTTTTCCGAATATCGCGCTTCCGCGGCTATTCCAGAAAAAAGATCGAAGAGCGCGTCTATGAGCTGCTGGATCAGTTTGAATTGGGAGAAAAGGAAAACACCATCCCGCCCGAGCTCTCCGGCGGGCAGTGCCAGCGCACAGCGATTGCCCGCGCGATTGCCGGGCACCCGGAGCTGCTGCTCGCGGACGAACCCACCGGCGCGCTCGATGAGGAGACAGGCGGAAAAATCCTGCGTATTTTTCAGGAGCTGAATCAAGGCGGGATGACGATTATCATCGTGACACACGATGGGGAAATTGCAGCGGGCTGCCGGAGAAGAGTCCATATGCGAGATGGGATGATCTTGAATGAGGCCCGATAACCGTAACGCGGCGGAAAGTACAAAGCTTTCCGCCGCGCCGTTTTATGCCGGGAGATGGATTCCATGGCAGGAAGTATTCCATATGAGCCGGTTTTATTTTGGCATCTTTTCTTCCCACTCCGCGGGCTTGAAGCCTACCACTACAAAATCCTCGCCCACGCAAATTGGGCGTTTGACAAGCATGCCGTCCGTTGCAAGGAGTCTAAGCTGTTCCTCCTTTGTCATGTCCGGGAGCTTGTCTTTGAGCGCGAGCGCCTTGTAGACGAGCCCGCTGGTGTTGAAAAAACGCTTGAGCGGCAGCCCGCTTTTTTGAAACCACTCCCGCAGCTCCGCTTCCGTTGGATTTTGCAGCTTGATATCCCGCGCTTCATATGGGATGCCGCGCTCGTCGAGCCATTGTTTTGCCTTCTGGCAGGTGGTGCATTTGGGGTACCAGAGAAAGAGCATAAAACATTTCTCCTTGAATCAAGTCGTTTTGGGAAATCAGGGATGGCATGAGAGGCGAGGGGCGGGATGAGCTCTTCACACAGGCTTTGTAGATCGTGCCGTATCTTTCACATTGACAGACATCGGGGTTCAAATCATCACCACATTGTTTTTGCTTCCCTTTCTTCGTGGCTGAAGTATGAATCCTAGCCCAGTGTATCGCAAACGGATACGAAATGCAAGCGAATGCGCATTTCAGAAGTTTTTCTTACAAAATGGATGATATATTACTGATTTACATGAATATTATTTGACATTTTTTTATCAATAAATGATAATGAAGTTAACAGATATGTATAGATTATTTTTTAAAAGAGGGTAATTCCTATGTTTTCGGTTGAATATTCAGCAAATATGGAAGAGGGCTGTCTATGCGTAAAAAAATTTTTGTATTATTGCTGATTATTCTTGTAATCCTATTGACTGGAAGCTTCATTTATTATTTTGTAAATCGATCAGGAAAGGGTTCTTCACAGAATTTGTCTGATATTTCTGTTGCTGAGGCTACCGTTCTTGCAAAAAAGAGCAATTCTTTAACTGTCGCGTTGGAAAAAAACGATACGCAATATCCGAATTCTTTTGAGGTGAAAATTAATCCCAATACCCAACTGCTGAAAGGCGATCAAACAATCTCCCAAACATCGATTCACAAAGGGGATAAAATTCAAATCCATTATAGCGGTTCTGTTGGAGAGACGGACCCGCCTTGTTTGGTGGGCTGCAGTAAAATAGTAGTGATTACAAAATAATTTTTATTGGATTTTCAATTCCGATTGGAGAGGCCTGTTATGTCCAGCTTACAGAAGAGCACATAGGGGTGATTTGAGGAGGCTGAATGATGCGCTATTCTTTGCTGTCGCTTTCCCTTGGCAGATATTTTTTTGGCTCGTTCATCATTTCCGTTTTTTTAGGGCTTGGTCTCTTTTTTGTCTATCAGGCGCTTCCAGGGCTGCATTATGGAAATAAAAATCGGGGTGTAAGCTCGGCATCAAGATGTTTTTCCTTACCTCCAAAGGGCCGCGTGTATTAAACTAAAAAACAAAAAGGCGAATCAGCCAACCACTTTTGTGGGCTGGTTCGTCTTTTTGTTTTCTTTACGAATCGTAAGAGGCTTCCGCTCTTACAGCCCCGCCGTCCTGCGGATATACTCCCGTGCCATCACGGCGTATTCATACGGGTTTGCCTTTGCCGGGTCCTGCTCCGCCTCCACAACGACCCAGCCCTCATAGCCGTTGTCCGCGAGGATGTCGAACACCGGCCGGAAGTCGAAATCCCCGTCGCCCGGCACAGTGAACGCGCCCGCGCGCACCGCGTCGAGGAAGCTGTAGCCCTCGGCCTTCGCCTTCGCTACCACGTCGTTGCGCACGCTTTTGAGGTGCACATGCTTGATACGCTTCGCGTATTTTTGGAGCACACGCAGCGCATTCTCGCCGGAGAAGGCGAGATGGCCCGTATCGAAGAGCAGATAGACGAGGTCCGGGTCGGTTTCCTCCATGAGGCGGTTGATCTCCGCCTCCGTCTGCACGCCCGTGCCCATATGATGATGGACGGTGAAATACATATCCTTCTCCCGCGCGAGCCGGCCCATCTCATTGAAGCCGCGCGCGACGAGCGCCCACTCCTCCTCCGTGTAGACGGGCTTCTCGCCGAAGATGCTCACGGGCTTTCCCTGGATGCTGTTGCCCTGCTCAGAGGCGCCGATCACCCTTGCGCCCAGCGCGTGGAGAAAATCACGGTGCTCGATAAAGGCCTTGATCGTCGCGTCGTAGCCCTCGGAGAGCAGGGTGGAGGAGAACCAGGCGTTGCAGATTTGCAGCCCGCGGATGGAGAGCATATGTTTGAGCGTCTCGGCATCCTTCGGGTATTTGTTGCCGATCTCACTGCCCTGAAAGCCGCTGAGCGCCATCTCGCTGATGCACTGCTCAAAGGTATTCTCTGCGCCAAGATCCGGCAGATCGTCGTTCGTCCATGCGATCGGCGCGATGGCCAATCGTACTTTGGTTGCGTCGAGCATTGAATTCAACCCCTCGTCATTTGGATTTTAGATTGTAGATCATAGACATTAGATGGTAGCTGTCAGTGGCATTTACACACAGTGCAAAATAGAGATATGCTGCTCTCAAAAAAATCAGTCTATTCCTGCCTGTTCCCATGTCTGAAGTCCGTCCTCTGCAATCTGCTGTCTGCTAATATTGGCGCGCTTTTGCAATATGGGCCTGCATGGCGTCATAGGCCTGCTGTACGGTCTCGCTGGTAGATACCTCCGCCACCCCAACGCGCCACCAGGCGTCATACCCATGGCTCATGCTGCCGTGGACGACCTTAATGTCGATGAGCGTCGGCACCGTCTGCTGTTTCGCGTCCTCAAGCGCTGCGCGCAGTTCCTCCACGTTTGTCGCTGTATAGGTTTTGCAGCCGTAGCCTGCCGCACACTTTGCAAAGTCGATGGGGACAATATTGCCGTCGAGCAGACCAGTATCAGGATTGCGGCGCGTAAAGCGCGTGCCGAAGGTTTTGGTGCCCTGCTCGTTTTGCAGGTTTTCAATGCAGCCCCAGCCTGTGTTGTCGAAGAGCAGCACGTTGATCTTCGCGCCCTCCTGCACTGCCGTGTACAGCTCGCTGTGCAGCATCAGAAAGCTGCCGTCGCCTACCATGGCGTAGACCTCTTTCTCTGGCTCCGCGAGCTTCACACCCAATGCGCCGCAGATTTCATAACCCATGCAGGAGAAGCCGTATTCTAGGTGATAGGTGTGCTTCGCGCCCGGCCGCCACAGCCGCTGCAGGCAGCCCGGCAGGCTCCCGGCGGATCCGACGATGACGGAAT
Organism: uncultured Oscillospiraceae bacterium; assembly: GCA_900549825.1. Taxonomy (GTDB): domain Bacteria; phylum Bacillota; class Clostridia; order Oscillospirales; family Acutalibacteraceae; genus Fimivicinus. The sequence goes on from URQB01000008.1 coordinate 5,485, forward strand.
CCGGCGCGATCGCCCGGTTGATCTCGCCGAGCGCCCGCGTCTGGGAAAGACCCTCCGGCAGTTCGACGGCATATTGCCGGTCGACCTCCACGGTAAAATTGTCCTTTCCCTCCTGGATGCGTCCGCCCCACTGGGCTTGGTAGCCCGTTTCCGCAAGGGCGGGGAGCAGGGCGGAGAGGGCTTCTTTTGCGTCCGCGATGATCGTCCGCGCATCCATCTTCAATGCATCGAAGGCGCACACGTTGATGCCGAGCAGTTTTACGTCCGGCTGCTGGAAGCCCCATTTGGAGGCGGTCGTGAAGTCCGTCAGCCGCGTTCCAACGGCGATGATCAGATCAGCCTCCTTTGCCAGCGCGTTTGCCGCCGCGCCGCCCGTTACACCGATGCCGCCGAGGTTAAGCGGATGCTCCCACGGGATCTGCCCTTTGCCGGCCTGCGTTTCTCCAATCGGGATCGAGAAGCGCTCCGCGAATTGGAGCAGCTCATTCTCCGCCTCGCTGTAGGTCACGCCGCCACCCACGATGAGCAGAGGTCGTTTTGCATTGGTAATCAGCTCTGCTGCCGCTTCGATTTCCCGGGAAGCGGGAAGGCGGCGGTCCATATACCACACGCGCTTTTGCAGGAAATAGTCGGGATAATCATAGGCTTCCCCCTCCACATCCTGCGGCATGGCAAGGCACACCGCGCCCGTCTGGGCGGGGTCTGTGAGCACACGCATGGCATTAAGCGCCGCAGTCATGAGCTGCTCCGGGCGGGCGATGCGGTCCCAGTATTTGCACACGGCGCGGAATGCGTCGTTGGCGGTTGTCTCATAGCAGTCCGTCTGCTCAATCTGCTGAAGCACCGGGTCCGGCTGGCGGCATGCAAAGGTGTCGCCCGGCAGGAGCAGGAGCGGAATGCGGTTTGCCGTGGCCGTGCCGGCGGCGGTGACCATATTCAGCGCGCCGGGGCCGATGGAGGAGGTGCAGGCGATGATTTTACGCCTGCGGTTCTGTTTGGCATAGGCGATGGCGGCGTGCGCCATGCCCTGCTCGTTGTGTCCCTGATAATAGGTCAAGCTATGGCCGCCCTGCTCGAGCGCCTGCCCGATACCTACAACGCAGCCGTGCCCGAAAATGCCGAAGATGCCGTTTACAAATTTCTCTTCACGCCCGTCGAAGCAGATATACTGGTTATCGAGAAATTTCACAAGGGCCTGCGCCATGGTTCGCTTCATGAAAACATCACCTCTGTTTAAAGTGAAAAGGAGTAAAAAGGGAAGATCGCGAGCCGTTCGGCTTTCCCCTTTTGCTTATTTCTGGTAAGGCCACATGTCCGCGTCCGGCTCTGTCACCCACAGGTGCTCCGGGAGGAAAGTCGGCGTGATATACGGATCGTCCTCCAGATGGCGGATGACCCACAGATACCACATCGCATAGCCCGGCGCGGTGGTCTGCGGGTGCGTTTCTTTCTTTGTGATCAGCACCGTGCTGTTGTTGTGCGTCTTAACTACGTCCTCAGAAAGCTCCGCAAAGCCGTAGCCGTTCTCCGGCAGGAAGCGGTAAAAATAAATCTCCGGCTGCGGGTGCCAGTGCGGCGGGTAGCTCGACCACTTACCCGGGAAGCCGATGACTTCGCCAAGCACCAGGTTGGCATACGGGGCGTTGGAATGATCGAAGACCGTGCGGACGATCCGCGTGGACGTTTCCCGCATCGTGCCCTTGCCGCGCTCCTCGCTCGCGCATTCCTCCGGCGTGGAGAGCTTTGCGTCAAAGAGCGTCTCATTGTCCGTGCGGTGGACAGTCAGCTCGCTTTCCTGTAACGCCGTGATGGTGACCTCCACATCATTCGGCACATGCAGCACCCAGGGGGAGAAATCGAAGCAATTTTCGCGCGATACCGTCTGCTTCTGACCATCCCATTCCAGCGTGACCTCACCGTGGATGAGCAGATAGGCGCGCTCCAGATGCTGCTTCTCCGTAAAGCTCTGGCCGGGCGCAAGGCGCAGCAGGCCGAAATCCATGCGGGTGTTCTGCTCCTTATTGTCCATGGTGGTAACCGGCGTGTAGCCGAAGGGGTATTCTTTCGGGCCTTTGATGTGCATGATGATAACCTCCGATGACAGATTACAGATATCAGACTTCAGATATCAGATCATGAAAAAAATCGTCTCCTCCTCAGTCAGGGCCTATTCGCCGTACAGCTCGCAAAGCGCCACCGGGCGGCCCTCCGCCACGCTCTTTTTCGCCGCAAGGCCAACGAGAATGGAGGCGAGCCCGTCTTCGCCTGTCGTGGGAGTGGGCATATCATAGAGCACCGCGTCCGTAAACGCGATCATTTCATCGCGGAAGGACTGCATGTAGCGCTCCAGGAAGAAATAGAGCGGCTTGTCGCCCGTCACGCCGTCTGCAGTGGATAACGTAACCGTTGTGGGCGTGTCGTTCTGCGCCTGTGCCGCGCCCTTGGAGCCGAAGACCTCAATGCGCTGGTCGTAGCCGTAGGCCGCGCGGCGGCTGTTGTCGATCACGCCCAGCGCGCCGTTTTCGAATTTCAGGGTGATGACGGCGGAGTCCACGTCGCCCGCTTCCCCGATGGCGGGGTCGACCAGGCAAGCCGCCTGCACGTAGATCGATTCGATGTCGCTGCCCGCCAGAAAGCGCGCCATATCGAAATCATGGATTGTCATATCGAGGAACATGCCGCCGGATTTCGCCGCATATTCCGCTGATGGAGGCTCCGGATCGCGGGAGGTGATTTTAACAAGCTCCAGCCTGCCGATCTTCTCCTGATCGACCAGCTCGCGCAGACGCGCAAAATTGTGATCGAAGCGGCGGTTGAAGCCCACCTGCAGCTTCACGCCCGCTTTGTCGACCGCTTCGAGCACGGCTTTCACCTTTTCCGGCGTGAGGTCCACGGGCTTTTCGCAGAAGATATGCTTCCCGGCCCTTGCCGCCTGGATGGCGATATCCGCGTGCGTATCCGTGGAGGAGCAGACGAGCACCGCGTCAATTCTCTCGTCCGCCAGCATTTCCTCTACAGATGCATAGATCTTTTCAATGCCGAATTGCTCCTTGAGTTCTTTGAGCCCTTGCGTGCGTATGTCCGTAATGCCGTAAACGCGCGCAGCGGGCACAGCATATGTAATGGACTGCGCGTGGAGCTTGCCGATCCGCCCGGCGCCGATGATGCCGATATTGAGCTCTTTCATTGGGTACCTCCTCTTTTGTCGTAAACGTTTGCATGGCTGAAATCATGATAGCATAACTTTGCCGCCGGAACAAGCGGAAATCACAAAAAATCCCGCAAAATTCCGGCGGCAGGGTTGATTTTATCCATATCAGCAGACAGAAAAGACCGGCTGCTCGGCGGGCTTAAAACAGGCCCAGCCCTACTACGACGATAAACACCACACAGCTGGCCGTGAGCACCGTAATTTCCGCGGCAAGCCGCAGCCGTTTCTTTTCCTAAAAAGCGCCTGTCGCCTGCCGTGCATCGCTGCACCGCGTTTCCAATTGCCGCGCGGCCCGTTCGGTGTGATTCGCGCTGTAAAAAAAGACCAGGATGCTGCCAAAGAGCGACAGGGCAAACAGAAGAGCCGTCAGCACGAGCAACGCGGTCAGGGAAAAAATTCGGTCTGCGCAGATGACACTGGCTAAGCTGAGCGCCGGTGCGAGCAGGCAGGCGAGGCAGTTTGTGCGATAGCGCAGGTAAGCTTCCTCTCAGAGGCAGAAAAAGCCCTCCCTGCACAGATCTTCTCCGCTGGTTGCCGGCAGCGCAGTCACCGCCTTTTCACCGTGCAGGAGGTCGTCCGACGTGACCCCAAGCTCCGCAGCCAGAGCGGGCAGCAGGGTGATATCTGGCATCCCGTTTCCCTTAGTTAAAGAGATTGTTGGGTAAAAAAGATGTGTCAGTCGATTTTGCCTATAAAGCGATAGAAAATCTCTACTTCCTGCTCCCGGCTGCCGTCCTCGCCCTTGACCGCTTCGTGGACAAGAATTTTTTCAATCAAGGTATTCAAAAGTTCGGCGGTCCGCTCCGTAGGGTTAACGTACTGCTTCATCAGCCCTACCCACTTTTCAGCGTCAATCGCTATCTATGCGGCGGCTTCCATTGCTTCGTGAAGCTGCTGGATTCAGCAGGTCGGCAAGGCTCGGTATCTTGGACTTGGAAAGTTCCTCTTTGACTTCCGAAATCCAGCCGAACAGGGATTTGATTTTCTTCTTTATATTCCAGCATGAGCCGGTTGGTCGCCTTAATCCAGCGGTTCAGCTCGCCCTTATCGGTACGGATGCCCTTTGCTTCCATCTGCCGGACAGTCGGCCCCTCATGGACGGTGGATATCAGGTCAAGCCCCTGCCGCACATAGGGCTGTAAAAGAAAGAACAGCCAGCCCGAAAGAATTTACGAACTGGCTGTATCAGCAGAGTAATGTTATTGTAGAGTTGACTGATGATTTATAATTAAAAGCTGTCGATATACTGTAAAGCTTGACAAAACATTTTTATCATGGTAAGATTTATGTGATTTTGGAAGGATATATTTAAGAGTCTTTTCAAAGCAATTGTTCTGGACCACTCCGCCAGGGAGTTAAGGCCATGCGGACAGCCGGGTCCACTGCCGATTGGCGGCCTTTGTGCAGCCTTATTGATTGAGTTAGAAGCTCAAATTTTATAAGTTGGTTACTTTATAACCGAAATGCGCCTGTGCGCAGACTTGTGAAACGGTCAATAAGAGTAGTAAAAGTATAATTGCTATATAGACTCTGATCATCCCGTCCAATTTGGAAACCTTAATTTTTCCTCTGCTTTCTATGCTTCCTGTATGGCTACCTATGTTGTGTGGTTGGATTCCACATAGCAGTCGTTTAATTGCAAGATAGGGGAAAATGAAGCTTTTTCAGATGATAAACGCAAGTTGTGCATACAGCACAGCTTGCGTTTTTTGTTTTGTGGTGACCAGAAGGAGGGAAAGAAAGTTGAAAATCAGTCGGACCCATCTGGATCAAAGCCGCGTACCGATCTACGAGGCTCTGGAAAACTTTCGGAAGATGCGGGTCGTTCCCTTTGACGTGCCGGGGCACAAGCGGGGCCGCGGCAACCCGGAATTGACTGCATTTTTGGGGCAGCAGTGCGTGGGGGTGGATGTGAACAGCATGAAGCCGCTGGACAACCTGTGCCACCCTATCTCGGTGATCCGCGAGGCAGAGGAGCTGGCGGCTGACGCCTTTGGTGCGGCCCATGCCTTTTTGATGGTGGGCGGCACCACCAGCTCTGTCCAGAGCATGGTGCTGACCGCCTGCAAGCGGGGTGATGAGATCATCCTGCCGAGAAATGTTCACAAGAGCGTCATCAATGCGCTGGTTCTGTGCGGCGCGGTGCCGGTGTATGTAAATCCAGAGGTGGATCAGCGGCTGGGTATCTCTTTAGGTATGCAGCGGGAACAAGTGGAAAAAGCAATTGCCGAGCATCCCAATGCGGTGGCGGTTCTGGTGAATAATCCCACCTACTATGGGGTTTGCAGCGACCTGCGGGCGATTGTGCAAATGGCCCACAACGCCGGGATGCTCTGCCTGGTAGACGAGGCCCACGGCACCCACTTCTATTTTGGCGGCGGACTGCCGGTATCAGCCATGGCGGCGGGCGCTGATATGGCGTCCGTGTCCATGCACAAGAGCGGCGGCAGTCTGACCCAGTCCAGTCTGCTGCTGGTTGGACCCAACGTCCACGCCGGCTATGTGCGGCAGATCATCAACTTAACCCAGACCACCTCGGGCAGCTACCTGCTGATGTCCAGCCTGGACATCAGCCGCCGCAATCTGGCCCTCCGGGGCCGGGAGGTGTTCCACCAGGTAGCCGACATGGCCGAGTACGCCCGCCAGGAGATCAACGCGGTGGGCGGCTACTACGCCTTTGGCCGGGAGCTGCTGAACGGCAATTCGGTGTTTGATTTCGACGCCACGAAACTGAGCGTCCATACCCTGGACATCGGCCTGGCGGGCATCGAGGTATATGACATCCTGCGGGATGAATACGACATTCAAATCGAATTTGGAGATATTGGCAACATTCTGGCCTACCTCTCCATGGGGGACCGTCCCCAGGAACTGGAGCGGCTGGTCAGCGCGCTGGCCGAGATCCGGCGCCGTTATCAAAAAGACGCTGCTGGATTGCTGAGTCAGGAGTATATCGAACCGGAGGTCGTCACCAGCCCCCAGGAGGCGTTTTATGCCGAAAAGGTCAGTCTGACATTGGCTGAAAGCGAAGGACGCGTATGCAGTGAGTTTGTCATGTGCTACCCGCCCGGCATCCCCATCCTGGCTCCGGGAGAGCGCATCACTGCTGAAATACTGGAACACATTCAATATGCCAAGGAAAAGGGCTGCAGCATGACCGGTCCGGAAGATCCCGACCTGATACAAATCAATGTGCTGGCGTGAAAGGAGATGATGATATGGAAATGTGGTTCAGCGAATTTCATACCCCGGATGTCAAGCACAGCATCCGGATCACAAGGCATCTTTACTCCAAAAAAAGTGCCTACCAGCAGATCGACATTTTTGAAACGCCGGAGTTTGGCCGCGTTCTGACGCTGGACGGTAATGTCATGCTGACGGAACGGGACGAGTTCATCTATGACGAAATGATCACCCATGTGCCCATGGCGGTACACCCCGGCGTCACGGACATTCTTGTGATCGGTGCCGGGGACGGCGGCGTGGTGCGGGAACTGACCCGGTACGACCGGGTAGAGCGCATCGACCTGGTGGAGATGGACCCCCAGGTGCTGGAGGCCTGCCGTACTTATCTACCCAGCAACGCCTGCCGGATGGACGATTGCCGAGTCCATATTCACTTTGAGAACGCCTTAAAATTTATCCGTCGGCGTGAAGCTGCCTATGATCTGATTATTGTGGACTCCACTGATCCCTTTGGTCCCTCGGAGGGGCTGTTTACCCGGGAATTTTACGGCAGCTGTTACAACGCCCTTCGCGCGGACGGCATCATGGTCAACCAGCAGGGCAGCCCTTTCTACGCGGAGGACGCCAGCGCCATGCAGCGCAGCCACAAACGCATCGCCAGCACTTTTCCCATCAGCCGGGTATATCAGGCCCACATTCCTACCTATGCGGCAGGATACTGGCTGTTCGGGTTTGCCAGCAAAAAATATCACCCAATCGACGATCTGGACACGGAGGCATGGAAGGCGCTTAATCTGCACACCCGTTATTATACCCCCAGACTGCATGTGGGTGCGTTTTGGCTGCCTGCCTTTTTGGAGGAGATGTTGGAGGAGGTGGAACGATAACGATGCTGAAGCCCAATATTGAGACCTTTATCGGCTGTGACGCCGCTTATGAGGACGCCCGCATCGTCCTCTACGGCGCTCCCTTTGATTCCACAACCAGCTTTCGCCCCGGCGCCCGGTTCGGTCCCTCTGCCATGCGGCACGAGAGCTTTGGGTTGGAAACTTACAGCCCCTATCAGGACGCCGACCTGACCGACTGCGCCGTGTTCGACAGCGGCGATCTGGAGCTGTGCTTCGGCAGCGCCGAGGCGGCGCTGAACGATATCGAGGCCCGGGCCGCCGAAATTTTGAGCGACGGAAAGTTCCCCCTGTTGCTGGGCGGCGAGCATTTGGTCACCCTAGGCGCGGTGCGCACCGCAGTAAAAAAATATCCAGGGCTCCACATCATCCACTTCGACGCCCACGCGGATCTGCGGGACGACTATCTGGGCGCCAGGCTCAGCCACGCCTGTGTCCTGCGCCGCTGCCACGATATTCTGGGCGACGGGCGCATCCACCAGTTCTGCATCCGCAGCGGCGAGCGGGAGGAGTTCCGCTTTGCTCAGGCTCACACAGAACTTCATCCCTTCCATTTTGACGGCTTGGAGCGGACTGTCTCCGCCCTCCGAGAGCAGGGGATTCCCGTCTACTTCACCATCGACCTGGACTGTCTGGACCCCTCCGCATTCCCCGGCACTGGCACGCCGGAGGCGGGCGGCGTCAGCTTTGTCCAGCTGCTGGAGGCCATCCGCACCGTCTGCACCGCCAATGTGGTCGGAGCTGATGTCAATGAGCTGGCCCCAGCGTTGGACGCTAGCGGCGTCTCCACCGCCACCGCCTGCAAGGTGCTGCGGGAACTGATCCTGGCACTATACAAATAAAATTCTTGATAAAAGGAGAGTACAACAATGAGCAAGGTTCTTGTCATCGGCTGCGGCGGTGTTGCGTCCGTCGCCATCCACAAATGCTGTCAGGTAAGTGAGGTCTTTACGGAGCTGTGCATTGCAAGCCGCACGAAATCCAAGTGCGATAAACTGGCGGCTGAACTGGCCCCCAAGACTGCAACGAAAATCACCACCGCCCAGGTAGATGCGGACGATGTGCAGCAGGTCATCGACCTGATCAATTCCTACAAACCCGACCTGGTCATGAACATTGCCCTGCCCTATCAGGACCTGACCATCATGGACGCCTGCTTGGCCTGCGGCGTCAACTATATGGACACCGCCAACTATGAGCCGGAGGACACCGACGATCCGGAGTGGCGCGCCATCTATGAGAAGCGCTGTAAGGAAGCAGGCTTCTCTGCCTACTTCGATTACAGTTGGCAATGGGCCTACCGCAAAAAGTTCGAGGATGCTGGCCTGACTGCATTGTTAGGCTGCGGTTTTGACCCCGGCGTGACCCAGGCATACTGTGCCTATGCCAAGAAGCATGAGTTCGATTCCATCGACACCATTGACATTCTGGACTGCAACGGCGGCGATCACGGCTATGCCTTCGCCACCAATTTCAACCCCGAGGTCAATCTGCGGGAAGTATCCGCCCCCGGCAGCTACTGGGAGGATGGCCACTGGGTAGAGATTTCGCCCATGAGCATCAAGCGGGAGTATGAGTTTGACCAGGTGGGCCACAAGGACATGTACCTGCTCCACCACGAGGAGATCGAGAGTCTGGCGCTGAATATCCCGGAGGTAAAGCGTATCCGTTTCTTTATGACCTTCGGCCAGAGCTATCTGGATCATATGCGCTGTCTGGAGGATGTGGGGATGCTGTCCACCAGCCCCATCGAATTTGAGGGACAGCAGATCGTTCCCATCAAGTTCCTGAAAGCGCTGTTGCCCGATCCCGCCAGCCTGGGTCCCCGCACCAGGGGCAAAACCAACATCGGCTGCATCTTCACCGGGAAAAAGGATGGCAAGGAAAAGACCTACTACATCTACAATGTCTGCGACCACCAGGAATGCTACCGTGAGGTGGGAAGCCAGGCCATCAGCTACACCACCGGCGTTCCCGCCATGTGCGGTGCCCTGATGCTGCTGACCGGCAAGTGGAACAAGCCTGGCGTCTATACTGTGGAGGAGTTCGATCCCGACCCCTTCCTGGACACGCTGGACAAATACGGCCTGCCCAGAAGCGAGAGCCGGACACCGGTTCTGGTGGACTGATGGCCGCGCCGCAAGACGCCCGCCCGTCCTTTGCGGGGCTGGGCGGGCAGTCCCCGGAGGGGCTGTTTGGTTCGCTGCCCACGCCATGCTATATTCTGGACGAGGCTGCCTTACGCCGCAACGGCAAAATTCTGGCAGGGGTGGCCCAGCGTACCGGCTGCAAGATCCTGCTGGCGCAGAAAGCCTTTTCCAACTATGATCTTTACCCGATCCTGGCCCCCTGTCTGGCCGGCACGGAGGCCAGCGGTCTATATGAAGCCCGCTTGGGAGCCGAGGCGATGCCGGGAAAAGAGGTTCATGTATTCTGCGGAGCATACCGGGACGAGGAATTTGAAGAACTGCTGCGTTATGCTGACCACATTGTGTTCAACTCCCCCCGCCAGCTTGAGAAGTTCGGACCGGAGGCAAAGCGGGCCGGGAAAAGCGTGGGCCTGCGCATCAACCCGGAGCGTTCCACCCAGGAGGGGCACGCCATCTACGACCCCTGCGCCCCCGGCAGCCGCCTGGGTACTACCCGTGTCCAATGGGATGAGAAGATGACACCGGAGCTGATTGACCTATTGGACGGGCTGCACTTCCATACGCTGTGTGAGCAGGACGCCGACGCGCTGGAGATGACGCTGGATGCAGTTGAAAAACGCTTTGGGGACATCCTGCCCCACATGAAGTGGCTTAATTTTGGTGGCGGACACCACATCACCCGCCCTGGCTACGACATCCCCCGGCTGGAGCGGTGCGTCTGCGGGGCGCGGGAGCGCTGGGGGGTGCAGGTATATCTGGAGCCGGGCGAGGCTTGCGCTCTGAACGCGGGGTATCTGGCTTGCCGGGTGCTGGATGTGGTGGAAAACGGGAAAACCCGCGTCGCCATCCTGGACGCCAGCGCCGCCTGCCATATGCCGGACGTGCTGGAAATGCCCTACCGCCCGCCCCTGTACAGCGCGGACGAGCCCGGGAAACTGTCCCATACCTTCCGTCTGGGCGGGCCCACCTGTCTGGCAGGAGATGTGATCGGAGACTATAGCTTCAGCGCGCCTCTTCAAGAGGGCGACCTGCTGCTGTTTGGCGACATGGCCATCTACACTACTTGCAAGAACAATACCTTTAATGGGATGCCGCTGCCCAGCATTTTTGTCTTACATGCCGATGGACGGCTAAAATGTCTGCGAACATTTGGATATGCGGATTTCAGGTGCCGTTTGGGTAGCAAATAAAGCTTAAAACGCTATATTATCATATCTGATAAAAACTAAAAGATCTGGAAAGTGTTTGTGAAACAGACAGAAACATTATCCGGCTCTTTTTATACTGTACAATGTAACTCGTATCATTGTTATAGCAAGTAATATATAAGCGTGAGGTGATATACTTGGCGCGATATCGTTATCTATGGGACACTCCGCATTCCCATTTGGAGACGGTTTTGTTGCTGATGCTGAGCCGGTCCGCAAGCTCCTGCTGCGTCAGCCCCTTCTTTTTGCACAGCGAAGCGATAAAGCTGCCGGTTTTCTTCTGATCCATTCCAATGGCCTCCCGTCTGATTTGATACCGCTTCATTGTACCAGACAGTATATTTTGAAACAATCCACGGCTATGCGAAACCGAGTCTGCGCAGCGTGAACCGGTGTCAAACTCAAAAAGAAGGGCTATAGAACTAAAAAGAGCTTTGCCGGTTTCCGGAGCTGCGCTGGATGGAAATTATTTGAAATCCTTGCTTGTCAACGTCCTGCGCTTGTGCTATCATATTGGCGCAAACGTTTACATATCTAAAGGAGGCGTTTTTCTCATGGATCAAGTCAAAGTCGGCGTCGTAGGATACGGCACCATCGGCCAGCGGCTGGCGGACGGCGTGCATCTGCAGGGGGATATGGAGCTCGTCGGCGTGGCGGATGTGGCCCCGACGCTTGCCATTCGGGCGCTCAGGGAGAAGGGGATGCCCTATGCGCTGTATCTCTCCGTGGAGGATCACCGAGCGGAATTTGACGCGCTTGGCATTCCGGTTTCCGGTACGCTCACTGATCTCATTCAGAAATGCGACGTCCTGCTCGACGCGACCAATGCGGGCATCGGCGCGCAGAACCGCGTTCTCTATGAGCAGTATGGCAAAAAGGCCATCTTCCAGGGCGGCGAGAAAAACGACGTGGCCGACGTGTTCTTCCACGGCTACGCAAACTTTGAAAAGGGCGTCAACAGGCAATTCCTGAAGCTCACAAGCTGTAACACCACCGGCCTCATCCGCGCGGTGGACTGTCTCGACCGCGCCTATGGCATGGAGCGCGTGGCGATCACGATCGTGCGCCGCGTCGCGGACCCCGGCGACTATCATAGAGGCCTGACGAATGCGCTTCGCATCGACAAAGCGCCGAGCCATCAGGCCGTGGACCTCATGACCATCATGCCGCACGTGGCGGCCACGGGCATCCTCATCCACACGCCGGTCACGCACGGCCATATCATCACGGTCGTCGCGCACGGCAAGGAGAAGATCACAAAGGAGATGGCCCTCAAGGCCTTCCACGCTCATCCGCGCATCCGCGTCGTATCCACGGATGAGGGCTTCCTCGGCAACGCATCGCTCTTCAAATATGCGCGCGACCTCGGCAACCCGCGCGGCGATATGTATGAGATCGCCCTGTGGGAGGATAGCATCGTCGAAACCGGCGACGATATCATGTTTGCCATCAATATCCCGCAGGAGAGCGTGACGATTCCGGAGACGATGGACGGCGTGCGCGCCTGTATGGGGATGCAGACGGACCGTGAATCCGGCACTGCTGAAACAAACCGCTATCTGGGGATTGGAAAATGGAAATAAAAATGACGCCGCTCGACGGCATGGAGGTCAGAGGCAAACGGGTGCTCCTGCGCCTCGACATCAATTCGCCCATTGATTCGCAAACGAAGCGGATCGTCAATGAAAACCGCCTGATAAAGAGCCTGCCGACTTTGCGCTACCTGCTCGACGGCAGCGCAAAGGTGGCAATCATCGCCCATCAGGGGGATACGCTCGATTATCAGAACCTCATCCCGCTTGCCGAGCACGCCGAAAAGCTCACCGGTTTGCTGGGGCGCGAGGTGAAATACATTGACGACGTGTGCGGACCGGCCGCCTGCGAAGCAGTGAAGGCGCTGGGGGAGGGGGAATGCATCCTTCTGGGCAATCTGCGCTATCTCTGCGAAGAGATCAGCGGATTTGAAAAGGAAGTAAAGCTGAAGCCCTCTGAAATGCTGAATACATGGCTGGTGCGCACGCTGACGCCGCTGTTCGACCTCTATGTCAACGATGCGTTTTCCGCCGCGCACCGCAACTGCCCGAGCATGACCGCCTTCCAGGAGGTGCTGCCCACGGCGGCGGGCTTCCTGCTCTTTGATGAATATCAGGCGCTCTACAACGTCCTGCACGGCGCTGCTAAACCCGCGGTTTTCGTGCTCGGCGGCGCGAAGATTTCCGATGCGTTCGGCATGATGGAGGCCGTCTGTGCCAACGGCACGGCGGATACGATCCTCACCTGCGGCGTGACCGGGCAGGTGATGCTGCTCGCCAGGGGCGTCGAGCTTGGCAAAACGACGGAGGATTTCCTGAGCGCGCGCGACCTGTGGTGTTTCATTGATCAGGCGAAGGAGCTGCTCAGCCGCTTCCCCAGCGTGTTCAAGCTTCCGCTGGATCTCGCCTTCGAGCGGGACGGAAAGCGCGTGGAGATCGATGTGGCAGACCTTCCCGTGGAAGAATCCTTCTGCGACCTCGGCGCGAAGACGGTCGAAGCCTACCGCGAAATCATCGCGCAGGCGGGCACGATCTTTGCCAACGGCCCGGCGGGTGTGTATGAGAACCCGCTCTTTGAGACGGGCACACGCGCCATCTGGAACGCAGTGGCCAATGCGCCCGGCTATTCGGTGATCGGCGGGGGTGACACGGTCAGCTCCGCGACAAAGCTTGCTGATATCGGCAAGATCCATTATGTCTGCACGGCGGGGGGCGCGATGGTGCGCTTTCTATCCGGCAAGAAGCTTGCGCTGGTGGCCGCGATGGAGGGCGCATATGAGCGCGCAAAGCGTTTATAAATCAAATTGTATTTTTAACGGGCGGGTCTTGTGTACCCGCCCTTCCGCTTGTCGATAACGTCTCAGAGAAGAAAAAAGTGCACAAAAAAGCATGGTTTCTGATCGTTTCCGTAACCGGCATCTTTATGCGCCGCTGGGCGCTGTCGGGAGGCCGGGGCAGCGCCGCAGCAACTCTTCTGCGTGGCTCGTGAGGGGATTTTTTCATCGCGTCTCGCGCGGTGAAAAAACGGGCGCACAAATTGTCTGAGCGCCGTGAGGCGGCGAGTTTTTGTGCGTCCCGCCGAACGGGTTGGTTCGTGGCTCCATCTTCTCGCTGCCGACGTGCCGTGCAAAACGGCCCCTTTTGCTTCCTGTTCCGGCCGAACGGAAAAGGAAGGGCCCTGCGCGGCCTGAGCGCATTTCAATTCCTTTTTCCCTTCTCAAGGCAAGCAGAAAAGGTAAGCATAATGCAGAAATGTTACGAAATTGTTCTCATGTTTTTCGACAGACCGCCGCCGTGCATACGTATACACGGCGGCGGGCGATCGCTTGCTACTTGCGTTTCACTCCTTTGTTGATTGGGTGCTGGAAGCTGGAGTGGTTTCCGAGCCGTTTTTCCCGGCTTCCCACTCCGCCTGTAGTGTGATAGTGGTGCCGAAATCGGAACGCCGGATTTTGAATGGGAAGTGCTGCGGCATTGACAGTTCACCGGAAGCCTCTCTTCTCCAAATATAAATATTCTGTTTGCCGGTCAGCGGGTCGTTCCAGACAACGGAACCATTTTCATCTGTAAAACCAATCAATTCAAATGTTTCCGGGTTGCTGATGCCGTAATGTACTTGTACGTTGGGCAGGGGATTTCCTTCAGCATCTATCACTTGGAAGGTCAACTGCCTGGGGGGCTGCCGACATGCGCAGGCAAAGCAGAGAAGCAACAGGAGGGCGGTCAGGGTGGAGGAGATTCTACGAAACGGAATCATAGGCATTTCTCCCTCGTTAAAAAGATTTCATCCAGTTGAACATATCCTCATGGATCCGTTTTCCACCGTTCCAGGTGGTCAGCCCAGTTGTATGGACGCCAACAGCCGTATAGGTCGGCAGATAAATCGGAGAACCGCTTTGACCGCCCGTCGTATCGATGGTATACCACATACGGTGTTCGCTTTGTGCAAAGATATTGCCGTTCATCGCCCACTGCGTTTGGCTTTTTTCACCGGGATATCCGCTGATTCGCACCTTCGTGCCGACAGAGGTTTGATTGTAGCCATATCCGAACCAGCCGGTTGAACTTCCAATGGTCCGGTTGAGCTTTACCAATCCGTAATCCATCGTATTATCGCTATTATTGATCCAAGGAGTCGGAGTTCCCATATTGATCGAATAGGCAGAGCCATAGGGGGCTGTATTTCCATTTCTTCCTGGATAGAAGGTAATACGGCTGGCCCAGCCGCCTCGGCTGGAATTGTAAACACAATGTCCTGCTGTGACGATCGCGTCGCTTTTAAATAGCCAAGCGGTTCCAATGGTTGAAGCTCCGTTTGGCCATTTAACATCTATATAGCCGATTGCTCGATAGGGAAATACAGTTGTGTCGGAGATTTTTGTGCGGTTATCCCCTCCGATGATATCCCTAGGCATAATGGATGGCGCAGATTCCGGTCCTTCATAAGCCGGCACAACTGTTGCACTGCTCCGAGTGGTCGGCAGATCGCTCGCTTTGAGATAGGTGACTTCGCCGGTTGTGAGATCCTTTGTGGCAAAGTCCGCACCGTTTAACGGGGATATGGAAAAAGCGGGAGAGGCGCAACAGCAGATCAAAAGCAGCGCGAGAATGGCGGAGAAACATCTTTTCATCTGGCATTTGGATTTTCTGTTCATTCTGATTCTTCCATTCCATTGTAATTTCTTATTGACTAAAACTCCAATTTAGTCGCGGCGGTACGGACGGATCGGAATTCTTTCATTTAAAAGGAAAGCCGTTTGGAATTCCTTTTCCGTTCGCTATATTTCTTTATGAAACATTGGTATCACTCCCTTCTTGTGGATATTAAAGGTAAAATTTACAAATTTATAATATCAAATATACCAATAATTTTCAAGTATTTTCTTAAAATCATCATAAATAAGAGAAAAAGGGATTTCCGGTCTAAAATTTTTAAATTTTTGAACAGTCTGTTCCCCGTCTGTTCCCGCCGTGTAAACTTTTTCCCAAGGCCCGTTTTGGCATTGACGCGGCCCGGCTTTTTTCATAGAATTGAAACCAGAGCCTGTCGTATTTTGACGTGGGCGGTTTTAGAGAGGGAGGCGACTGGAATGGGCTGTCTTGGCAATATTTTCTGGTTTTTATTCGGTGGGCTGTGGATGGGCCGAGGCAGCGCCCGCAGTAACTATCTGCGTGGCTCGTGAGGGGATTTTTGCCCGGAGGGCAAAAACGAACCTTCCCATGTGTTTGAGACGACGTGAATCGTCGAGTTTGGGAAGGTTCGCCGAACGGGTTTGATCGTGGCTTAATTTTGCCGCTGCCGAAGTGTCGTGCAAAACGGCCCCTTTTGCTTCCTGTTCCGGCCGAACGGAAAAGGAAGGGCCCGCGCGGCCTGAGCGCATTTCAATTCCTTCTTCCCTTGTCAAGGCAAGCAGAAAAAGCAAACGTAACGGGGAATTTTTACGAAATTGTTCTGACGTAACGATATCCCTTTTTCAATAGGCTGGTGCACTTCCCTTTTGTGAAGTGCATTTTTTTCTCGCGTTTATGTTTTGTCCGCTAATCATCAGCGTTTACGGGCTTTCCGGCATTTTTTCGCTTCGCCGCCCCTTTATGGAATAGCAGGGCTGAATCTGAATATGCTATTGTGTGTGTCGAATTGAGGTGGAAGCCCACAGGGCTTTGAGAAGATAAAAGTTGGAAGAATGTGTGGGGAGTTAAGATGTCTAACAGATTAGAAAATGAAAAATCGCCGTACCTGTTTCAGCACAGGGATAACCCGGTGGACTGGTATCCCTGGTGCAGAGAAGCATTTCAGAAAGCCTTGGATGAGGACAAACCGGTCTTTTTAAGCATTGGCTATTCCACATGTCACTGGTGTCATGTGATGGCTCACGAATCCTTTGAGGACGCGGAAATCGCGGAACAGCTCAATCGGGATTTTGTCTGTATCAAAGTAGACCGGGAAGAACGGCCGGATATCGACGCGGTATATATGGCCGTCTGTCAAGCAGTTACAGGCGCGGGCGGATGGCCTTTGACGATTATCATGACTCCGGAACAGAAACCGTTCTTTGCCGGAACCTATTTTCCGAAGCAACGCCGCTACGGGCAGCCAGGGCTAACAGAGCTTCTGAAACGGGTTGCGGATTTATGGAAGCGTGACCGTGAAAAACTGCTGAACGCAGGAGATCAGATTGTGGCAGCCATCAACCAGGGGCAGCCATCCGGCGGGAATGAGCCGAATCGGGCGTTGCTGCATGAGGCATATGGCCTCTTTCAAAGACAGTTTGATTCAAAATGGGGCGGCTTTGGTTCGGCGCCGAAGTTCCCGGCCCCCCACAATCTGTTGTTTTTAATGCGATATTCTCTTTTGGAGGATGCGCCGGATGCCCTTCAAATGGCGCAAACCACTTTAGACGCAATGGCATACGGCGGTCTTCAAGACCACATCGGCGGCGGATTCTCCCGGTATTCCACTGATGAAAAGTGGTTAGTTCCCCATTTTGAAAAAATGCTTTATGACAATGCTCTATTGATCATGGCATATCTGAAAGCGTTTCAGCTCACCAAACTGGAACGGTATGCCGATACCGCTCGCCGCACGGCGGATTACATCCTTCGGGAGCTGACCGACGAACAGGGCGGATTTTACTGCGGACAGGACGCGGACAGCGACAGTGTGGAGGGCAAATATTACGTTTTCACGCCGGAGGAATCGGAAGCGGTTCTCGGCAAAGAGGACGGGGAGGCATTTAACCGACTTTATGGAATCACAGCCGCAGGAAACTTTGAGGGAAAAAGCATCCCAAACCGCATCGGGCAGACAGAGGATGGCTGGCAGGCGAAGGATGAACGGTTGCAAAAACTATATCAATACCGTCTGAATCGCGTCAAGCTTCATAAGGATGATAAAGTCCTGTTATCATGGAACGCCTGGACGATCCTGGCGCTTTCGCAGGCAGGTCGAATGCTCGGGGATGACCGTTATCTGAATGCCGCAAGAAGGGCACAGCAATTTATTGAAAACAATATGACGGATCAAAACGGCCGATTGTATTTACGCTGGCGGGATGGCGAGGCGGCCCATATCGGGCAACTGGAGGATTACGCCGTTTACGCACTCGCCTTACTCGCGCTTTACCGCGCTTCTTTTGAGCCGGAATATCTGAATGAGGCGATCTGCAGAGCGCGGCAGATGATGGAGCTTTTCGAAGATCAGGAAAACGGCGGCTATTTTATCACTGCGTCCGACGCTGAGCGGCTGATCGCCCGTCCGAAAGAGACCTATGACGGCGCACTCCCCTCCGGCAATTCTGTGGCGGCAATGGTTCTGCAAAGGCTTGCCATGCTGACAGGCGAAATCGAATGGCAGGAGGCGGCTAACAGGCAGCTCCGGTTTATGGTGGGTGAAATCACCGGTTACCCGGCAGGCTCCAGCTTTGCACTGCTTGCCATGGCGGACGCCCTTTACCCGCACAGAGAATTGATTTGCGCTGTAAACGGAAATGTGCCGTGGGAACTGGAAGCGTATCTGAAAGGAAATCCGGCAGACGAACTTCACATCCTGATTAAGACGGCCGATCACGCGGCGCTTCTTTCCCAATGCGCACCCTTTACAAGGGATTATCCCGTACCGGAAGACGGCGCGGTCTATTATCTCTGTGAAAACGGAGCATGCAAAGCGCCTGTCACGCATTTGGAAGAGTTGCAGTTGCCTTCCTGCCGAAGGGATTCACACGGGGAATAGTCCCGGTGGAAGCCGAAATGCGGAATGAAAAGGCTGGCCGTTTCGTATTTCGGCCTTTATTTGCAGTCGCATCGGTAAACTAGCGGAAACCGCGCCGCCTGACAGCCGTAAAGCCACGTTTACCGCGTTCTCGGCCTTTCGCCCTGTGGCCTTGCAAAGTGGTTTGCGCACGGTGGGTTTTCAGTTTTTCATTGCTTTTTATCTCCCATATTTTCCACGTCATATTTTTAGATTGAGTAAGGTGTTGCGCGATGTATTGCGGACATTGTAACAATATGATAAAATACAAAAACGTATCTTAAGAAAATGGGTAAAATGATGGGAAAAGGAGAGAAAAATGCTGATTCTTTGTTGTTTATTGATTGGCCTGCTGATAGGCGGGGCGGAATATTGGCTATTGCGGCGGGGAAAATGGTTCCTGGATTTACCTGATCGAATCTTCAAGGACACAGTCATTGTAAACCTTTTAACGATTGCAGTGATGAAATACCTTTTGAAGATTCCGAATGTGTTTTATATCAGCCGCCATGGCCCGTTGTATTTCCTGAAATACATATGCCTTGCCTTCTGCGTCGGCCTGGCGGTTCTGTTTGTGAAATGCATTCTGGAAGGCGTCCTTTTCTATGAGCATGAGGATAAAAAGCAGAAGGCCGGTATCACCGTGGGGAGGGTTGTATCCATTCTCCTGTTTGCGCTTGGTGCCGCAGCCTTTACAGCGACGATCTGGGGAAAGCGGACGTTTGGCGATATTACCCCCGATCAGTTCCTGGTCAATTTAAAGTCCCCGATTGTCGGCACCAGCTCGGATGTCATGGTGACGGCCTTTGAAGGCCCTGTGTTTGAGACAGCGGTGCTGACGATGCTGTTTAGCATTTTTGCGTGCTCCGCCTATCGGCTGCTTTGCCGCCGCGGCCAGCAGGTGCATGTTATCTTTGGAAGGATCGCGCGTCTGGTCGTCAGCCTCGTGATATCGGTTGCGGTTTTGTGCGGTGGTGTTGCATACGGGTTTGAAAAATTCCAGCTGATGGACGTTTATCATGCTTACGTCTCTGATTCCAGCTATATCAAGGAAAATTATGTAAGCCCCCGTGATGTTAAGATGGTTTTTCCAAAGGATAAACGCAACCTGATTCATATTTATCTCGAGTCGGTCGAAACCACTTATCTGTCCAGGGAACAGGGCGGCTACATGAAGACGAACCTGATGCCGGAGCTGACGGAGCTTGCAAAGGAGGGCGTCAGCTTTTCCCATCATAAGGACAAGTTTGGTGGGCCGAATCAGACGGTGGGCTCCAGCTGGTCGGTGGCCAGCATGGTGAATATGGAAATGGGCCTTCCTCTGAAGATTCCGATGAATGGAAATTCTTACGGCAAGTCCGGAAAATTCCTGCCGGGCGCAGTTGCGATTGGCGATATCCTGAAAGCGCAGGGCTATGAGCAGACGATCATGTTCGGCGCAGATTCCGATTTTGGCGGGCTTACGGCATTCTTCCAGAATCACGGCGATTTCAACTTTATGGATTATAAGGCGGTCAAGGCGAAGGGCCTGATTCCCAAGGATTACAAGGTATGGTGGGGCTATGAGGACGATAAGCTCTATGAATTTGCCAAGGATGAGCTGACACGTCTTTCAAAGACCGGAAATCCCTTCTACTTCGATATGGAAACGGCCGATACTCATTTCCCGGACGGCTATTTGGGCCCCCATGTCAAGGGCAAGCATGGCAATCAATATGCCAACGTGATTTCGTATTCGACAGCCGAAACCGTCAAATTTGTCCGCTGGATCCAGCAGCAGGACTTTTATAAAAATACGACGATCGTCCTCACGGGTGACCACTGGAGCATGGACCAGAAATTCTTCCGCAATGTCGACAAGGGTTACCGGCGCGCGGTCTTCAATCTGTTCTTGAATGCGCCGGTGGAGGCAAAGAAGCCGTTTGAGCGTGAATTCGCTCCCTTTGACTTTTATCCGACCATTTTGGCCAGCTTGGGCGTCCGGATCGACGGCGAAAGGCTGGCGTTGGGGACGAATCTGTTCTCCGGCGTACCAACGCTTGTGGAACGGGACGGCCTGGAAAAGGTGAATCAGGAATTGAAGGAACGAAGTAATTTCTATAATGATACATTCATTTCCGAGCGGAAGAACAGCACATTTGAAAATACGAATGTCACATACGAATAAGCACAATCAATCAAGTCATTCACCGGTCTTTGTGTACGGCGGGGCAATTTCGCCCCGCCGTTTTTCCATGTGTGAGAGAAAGCGCCTAAAATTTGCGCAAAGGTACGCGGATGTGATATACTGAAATATAGGATACAGGCGGTGCGGCTGCCTGCAGACTGCAATTTTTGAGGGGCAGAGAAGTCTGGGGGGCGCTTCCTCCAAAGCGAAATTTGTGATGACCGGCAATCGCCGGCCGCCTGAAAGCTTCTTGTGGCCGAGAGAGGAACGGTCGTCAGAATGGAGATCCAAAAAGAACATTTTCCCGGTAAGGAGGCGCTCATAAACCTCCTTGCCTTTTTGAAGTGGTCAGCGCTCGCGCTGGTTTCCGGCATTGTCATTGGCCTGATTGGGACGGCCTTCCACTTTTGCTTGAATGGCGCGCTGCAATTGCGGCAGGCGCATCCATGGCTTGTCTGGCTGCTGCCGGCGGGCGGTGTGGTGATTACGGCGCTGTATCAATGGAGCGGGATCAATAACGACCGCGGCACCAATTTCGTTTTGATCGCTGTGCGTGCGAATGAAAAGCTTTCTTTTAAAACGGCGCCGCTGATTTTCGTCACAACGTTTCTAACCCATCTCTTCGGCGGTTCCGCCGGCCGGGAAGGGGCTGCGCTGCAGCTTGGCGGCAGCCTTGCGGCTAAATTCGGCAGGATTTTGCATCTGGATGAAAAGGATGCGCGGATTTTGACGATGTGCGGCATGAGCGCGGCATTTTCCGCCCTGTTCGGCACGCCGGTAACCTCTGCGATTTTTTCCATGGAGGTCATCAGCGTAGGCGTGATGTATTATTCTGCAATCGTGCCGTGCGTGATTGCCGCTGTGGTGGGGGATCAGATTTCCTCGCTCTTCGGCATCGCTCCCACGGAATTCGCCCTCTCCGGCGTGCCGGAGGTGTCGGCGCTCGGCATGGCGAAGGTTGCGGTGCTCGGCATGCTGTGCGCGGTGCTGAGCATTTTATTCTGCGTCTGCATGCACCAGTCCGCCGCGATCTATAAAAAGCTGATCCCCAATAAATACCTCTGTGCTGCAGTGGGCGGCCTGCTGGTGGCGCTGCTCACCCTGCTGGTAGGGACGCGTGATTATAACGGTGCTGGCATGGATGTGATCGCGCGCGCGATTGCGGGCCAGGCGCGCCCTGAGGCCTTTGCGCTGAAAATCCTGTTTACCGCGCTGACCCTGGGCGCGGGCTTTAAGGGCGGCGAAATTGTCCCCGCTTTTTTCACGGGAGCAACCTTTGGAAACGTGATGGGGAAGCTTCTGGGCCTGTCGCCATCCTTCGGCGCGGGGCTGGGGCTGGTCGCGCTCTTCTGCGGCGTGACGAACTGCCCGATTAGCTCGCTGATGCTCAGCGTGGAGCTGTTCGGCGCAAAGGGCTTCGGCTTTTTTGCGATTGCGGTTGCGGTGAGCTTTATGCTATCCGGTTATTACGGGCTGTACAGCGAGCAGAAGATCGTCTACTCCAAACTGAAACCGGAATTTATCGATAAAAAAGTAGAATAATACGCAAAAGGGGGAGGCTATTTTGAATCAGGAAAAGATTGACCGGATCAATTTCCTCGCGCGCAAATCGCGCACAGAGGGCTTGACGGATGCGGAGAAGGAGGAGCAGCTGGCGCTGCGGCAGGAATATGTTGCAGCCTTCCGCCAGAGCCTGACCAGCCAGCTGGACAATACCTGGGTCATCGACGAAAAGGGGAAGAAGCGCAGGCTCGAGCGGCGGCCGGGCGCGTCGAAAAAGCGTGCGGTTCCGGCAAAAGCGATGCCGCTGAAAGTGGAAATTGACAAGGACGGGAAAAAGACAGTAGACTGATTGCCTAGAGGAAAGGGGCGGAGGATATGCCTGCCAAAAAACGTTATGTGATGCTCGCTTTGATTCTGGCACTGATCTGTGCGCTGGCATCGGTGTTTTCCGGCTGCGGAAATAGGACGGAATCTGAAAGCAGGACGACAGGCACAGCTGCGGAGGAGACGACGGTGGAGGGCTACCGCCGGATCACGGCGCAGCAGGCGAAAGAGATTATGGACAGCGGCAAGCCGTACGTTCTGCTGGATGTACGCAGCCAGGTCGAACACAATCTGGAATATATCGAGGGTGATCTCCTCATTCCACACCGGGAAATCGAGAAGAAGGCGCCGGAGCTGCT
This sequence comes from uncultured Oscillospiraceae bacterium, assembly GCA_900549825.1. GTDB lineage: Bacteria > Bacillota > Clostridia > Oscillospirales > Acutalibacteraceae > Fimivicinus. Next base: position 28,277 of record URQB01000008.1, read on the forward strand.
CCCGGATAAGGATAAGACCATCCTGGTCTATTGCGCCAGCGGCGTACGCAGCAAGACTGCCGCCCAGACGCTGATCCGAATGGGCTATACGGACGTCTACGACTTCGGCGCGATTACGGACTGGCCATACGGCGTGATTGAGCAAAAATAGCTGCAAAATAGCCGCCTTTGCGTACCGTGACCACCACTTCTTGCGGAAAAATGGGCCGTTCATTTGAAATTGGGCATGCGGCGGATGAGGCTACCCAAATCTATGGCGTACAGCCGGAATGCGGCGTCAAATTTGTTTTTCGCGGGCCGCCGCCAGACAGCATGCATGCAGTTACGCTGCAAGAAACGAATTTCCTACTTTTTTGAATTTTCACCAAAAAAGGCCGCAGGCCCGCGGGCCTGCAGCTTGGACTGGCTGGAGCCGTACTTTTATCAGCAGGTAAAGGAAGGATTTTTCTGCGCAGTGATGGAAGAGGGGCAGATTGCAAGCTGTATAGACGCGCCGGGGATGCCCGATCTGGCGGATCAGGTACAGGAGATTGGGATCTACACACTGCCCGCAGTGTTCGACTTCAGTTAAGAATCTTGCCTCGCAGAGGCTGGCCGCCCAGGTAGCTTTGCGCCCTTGGCAGATAGCTGCATGCTGACACGATCGCCTTCTGTCCGCGGCGGACGCAATTCGCGATGCTCCCCTTTTGTATCAGCATCGTCCAAACGGATTTTGGGCGGGGCTTAAGCGCATACGCTGCTACCTGCCGTCCGCTTTTCCCGCACGCAGGACGATTTCGATGAGCAGCGCCGGGACGAGCGCAGCAGAAAGCGTATCCCTGCCGCAGACAAACAGGTCGTTGCTCAAAATCGTCAGGGCGTAGTAGTTGCCCAGCCGCCCTGCGCAGAGATAGGCCGCGGCCGATGCGGTAAAAAGAAAAATCACCAGCATACCGCCGTATTTGAGCAGCAGCTTCGGCAGGCGGTGCATGGTATGTATGGTATCGTAGAGTTCGGTCAACATTCTCTGCATTTGATGCATAATGGTTCCCTTCTCTTTATATGGATCGATGATTTTCATCATCCGCCTGCCTCCAAAGTTCGATTTCCGGACAAGCGTTTCGTGCTGTAAGCTGAGTCTATTATACCGGATCGTACGGAATTTCCGCAATGAATAAATATTGGAACTCTTTTGACCATACGAGAGGATGGTTCTTTTGATACAAGTTGGCGCGTCGACCGCCTGTTTTTATCCGATGGAGACGGAAAAAGCCTTGAAGCGTCTGGGAGAGTTGGGCTTCTCCGCCGCAGAGGTATTTTTCAACTCCTTTTCCGAGCTGCGCGGGCCGCTTCTCGAGGCGATTTGCCGAGAGCGGCGGAATTATGGGATACGGGTTGTCTCCGTGCACCCTTTCAGTTCCGGGACGGAGCCGTTTTTCCTCTTCAGCGCTTATGAGAGGCGGTTTCGCGATACGCTGGAATATTACAAGCGGTATTTTGATGCCGCAAACGCGCTCGGGGCGCACATTCTGGTGATGCATGGGGCGAAAGCGGGAGCATCGGTATCGGAACCGGAGTATTTCGAGCGTTTTGGAGAGCTTGTACGGCTGGGCAGGGCGCAGGGAATTACGGTTGCGCAGGAGAATGTGGTGCAGTTCGCCGCCGAATCCGCGGATTTTCTTTCCAGGATGCAAACGGCGCTGGGCGGGGATTTCCATATGGTGCTCGATCTAAAGCAGACTGTACGCTCCGGCCTCGACCCGCTCGCGCTCGCGCGGCAGTTTGCCAGGAAAATCGTACACGTTCACGTCAGCGACCATCTGCCCGGCAGGGACTGTCTGCCGCCAGGGGAGGGCGCGTTTGATTTTTGCGCGCTGTCCAGCCTGCTGGAGCAGAATGGATACAAAGGAAGCTTTGTGATCGAATTGTATGCGGGGAATTTTACGGACGATTCGCAGCTGGTGAGAGCAAAAGCCTGTTTAGAGAAGCTGTCAATATCATAAAAACCGGGTGCCTGCGCAAGCACCGGCTTCTTCTGGCCGTATCGGGTTCAACGAAGGTCGGCTTCCACATTGTTGATATCCAGATCAGATCGATACCGAACAATCAACCATTTTTTGAATGTTCCAGACACTGTTTGCCCGAATGTCCGAGAATATTTCCGATGGATTCATGCGTTTTGTATCTTGTAAGGCTTGCGAACATTCAAATGCCTATGGTATAATCAATAAAAAATTCTGGAAGTGATCAGTGTGAGATGTCCATTCTGCGGCTATGAGGAGAGCAAGGTTATCGATTCCCGTCCGACGGATGAGGGCGAGCGCATCCGCCGCCGCCGTGAATGCATGCGCTGCGCAAAGCGCTTTACCACCTATGAGGTGATTGAAAGCGTGCCGGTGGTCGTCGTCAAAAAGGACAAGTCGCGCGAGGTCTTTGACCGGGATAAGCTCTATAACGGCATGCTGCGTGCCTGTGAGAAGCGCCCTGTCAGTGCCGCGGCATTGACCGCTGCCGTGGATGATATTGAGACATCCCTGCAGAATTCGCTGGACAGGGAGGTAACCTCCGAGCGGATCGGTGAGCTTGCAATGGAGAAGCTGAAAGGAATCGACGAGGTGGCATATGTCCGCTTCGCCTCCGTATACCGTCAATTCAAGGATATCGAAACCTTTCGGGAAGAACTGATGAAGCTGAAAAAAGAGAAGTCGGAATAAAGCATTGTCTGGGTGCGCTGCAAGATGTAAAATTGTGCAGAGCACCCTTGAAAAAGCGCTTGCGGGCCCTACACTACGGCCCGCATTTTAATCCCTTTGCAAGGGGTAAAACCACACTTTTCCCCGTTTCTACGTATCTTGATACATTCTGCAACAGGCTCATTCCATCGGCGTCATATGCGGGGAGGGCTTGCTTCTGCCGCGTGGGTTTGTCTATTTTGGAAATGGGAGTGCGGCCGCACTCCCATTCCATCATCGCCATTTCAACCTTCGTTTTTTTCTCCCATTGCCCCAAGCATTCGCGCTGCACCGCCGATATTGGTAGCAGTTCCGTACAGATGCAGCTTGGTATAGGTTTTTCTGCCAAGTTCCCGCAGGCCGCAGGATTCATATAGTGCGCAGGCAAACCGGTCCGGATCAATCCCTTCCGGGATCAGGCGGCAAAAGGGATCCGGCAGGTCGATCCCTTCTGCAGTGACGCAGAGATATCCGCCTCTGGTTTCCCTGTTGGTAAAAACGGCGCATTTTCGCTCCGGAAAGAAGCTTTCCGTCAGGCCGCCCGGTGCGATGACGACGGTGCTGTCCCGCGCGCCGGAAAAGGTATCCTGCACCAGAAGCGCAGCCCCGTAATCCTCCATCACCTGTTCCGCGGTCTGCTCGTAAGCGGCCGTGTTGTCCGTAACGACTCGGACGAGGGAGGCAAAGGGAAGCAGGCGGCCTGCACGCCGTGCCAGCGCCCCTTTGGGATCCAGCAGCGTGATACATTCTTCTCCCGGTGGCTTCTGCCGGCGCAAGAGTACCTCGCAAGCCGTGTTGAACAGCACGAGCGGCGCGAGCGTATCGGGCAGAAACGGTTTAACCGGACTGCCGGCCGGCGGAACCACGCCCTCCGGCAGCAGCATCCGCCCCGCACACCGGCCGGCACAGAAGGCGATATCCTCCCAGGGAAGCTCCCCCCTCCTGCGCGACGCTTCAACGCAGAAAAACGGTGTCCCGCCCTTGACGGCAACCTGCACCGCCTGCGGCCCTGCCGGATGGAGCCGCTCCCGGATTTTTTGCAGAAAGCCGGTTTCCTGCGGCCTGATTTGTAACGCGGCAAACATCGCTGTGGACCTCCCATTTTTTATATGCTTTCCGAGCCGGGTTCGTACCGTATCTATATGCTGCACAGCGCTCGAATATCCGTTCTGAATTTCATCAAAATAAAGATAGTCTTTTGCCGGATTCCGCCTCATAGAATATAGGGCGGTTTTATTTTGCATCAATAGCATCGGGAAACAAGGGGAAACAGCGCCTCCCGGCAGCCGCAAAGCCACGTTTGCCGCGTTCTCGGCCCCGGTTGGCGGCAGGAAGGCGAGGGGGATCACGCCGGCAGAGGCCCTCGGCATTGCCCTCAAAACCGTTGTTGCCTCTGTTCACCGATGCTACCATAAGAGTTCGGCAAAGGAGCGTAATCCATGGATATCCGGAAAAAACGGCTTTTTGGAATGGGTGTTATATTGGCGGTGCTGTTAGCTGCGAGTATCCTTGCCTTTCAAATGCAAAAAACGGCGCCGGCCGCGGCGCAGGTACAGCAGGAGGGCCTGAAGCTGCCGATTCTTATGTATCATAATATTTCGCCTAACGCGAGCCAGCAGGGGAAATATACGGTTTCCGTCAAGGAGTTCGAAGGCGATCTGAACTACCTCCGGGAACGGGGTTTTACCCCAATCCTGACGCAGCAGCTGCTCGACCATGTGAAACAGGGGAAACCCCTGCCTGAGAAGCCGGTGATGATTACGTTTGACGATGGTTTTGAGAGCTTTTACGCTTATGCCTTCCCGCTCCTGCAGAAGTATGATATGTGTGCCGTGATGTCGGTGGTGGGGCAATATGCGGATACCTTCACCAAGTCGGAGGATCACCATCTCAACTATTCCTACCTTACCTGGCCGATGATCGGGGAACTGAGCAAAAGCGGGCTGGTGGAGATCCAGAGCCATACCAACAATATGCACACGATTACCTCCAAGCGGCGCGGCTGCAAGATCAATAAAGGGGAAAATAAAAAGAGCTACAAGAAAATCCTGAGCGCCGATCTGGCGCTTAATCAGGAGAAAATCAAAAAGGCGACGGGAAAGGAGCCGACGGCGCTCGCCTATCCATATGGATCGCACTGCAAATCCTCAAAGGAGGTGCTCATGGAGATGGGCTTTCAGGCTGCGTTCACCTGCGCGGAGAAGGTCAATGTCATTCCGGAGGGGAGCAAGGATACAGACTGGCTTTATACGCTTGGGCGATACAACCGCGCGCACGGCACTTCCTCACAGGCATTTCTCAAGCCGATTCTCGACCAGGCGGAGTCCGCATGAGTGTGCCGGGAAAGTTCTGCTGCCTTTTGTTGTCTGTCAAAATGACAGGGGGGCGCCATATGCGGCATTTCGATTTGGATTTTCAGGATAAGAACGGAGAGCGTTACCAGTTCTCCAAGCGGACCGCAGAACGGATGGACGCGCTGCTGACGGACTATTATCCACGACAGTGAAACGCTGGAACCGCGCGACAGATTGCACGCTGCGGTTGGGGCGGCGGCGCAATGCGATTTGATGGGGGAGAACGGGATTCCGCTCCAGGCGGATGGGGATGCGCTCAGGCTGCATTTCAGGCCATTCGAAATCAAAGCGCTGAAGGCCAGGCTATCTCGCGGATAGGAGCCTGCGCGCAATTGATTTGAATGGTATATGGCAATGCGGGCCGTAGATTCGGCGGCCCGCAGACATTTTTTCGGGCATGTGTAAAACGATGGTTTTTCACTTTGTCTGCAATGGTTACTAATTTCTTTCAAATTAGTTAAAATAGTCGTAATTTATTTTATAGGAAGAAAAAGCATCTGCTTTCATGCCATAATAAGATCAAAGTTGGCAGCTGCCTTTCGCCAGTTTTTACACTGTATAGCGCTTTTATTTTTGTACAAGCTGAAATTGGAGAAGGATTTTCAGAAAAAGCAGAAGAGAGCAGATGAAATCAAATGAAGCTGAAAACATTTTGCAGGAGGATGCGTGCTTTGAGTTTGAAGCGGATGTTTCGGCTGATTCGTGCGATCAGCCGGGAATCGGACAAACCCTGCCTGCTTATTTTGATAGATATGCTTTGGTGCGCCGCACGTTATGGCGTCGGTTATTTAGATTATAAGGTGTTCGGGTTTGCGTTTATCCACGGTGAAGCGCGCAGGACCTTTATGACGATGGACGATAACCTTTCGCTCGTCCGCGCGGTGAATGATAAGGCGTATACGTATATTTTTGATCAGAAATGTGCGTTCAACGAGCGGTTTCACGATTTCCTCGGGCGGGACTGGCTCGATTTGCGCACGGCGGACAGGGAAGCGTTCGCCGCTTTTTTAGCCGGACGGAAAGATTTTTTTGCCAAAGAAGTAGACAGCTTTGGCGGGCAGGGCGTCAGCCGCATTTTGGTGGATGATTATCCCGATGTGAAAACGCTTTACCACCGCCTGCGCGGGAGCGGGCAATATCTCGTAGAGGAAACGATCCGACAGAACCCGGAGATGGAGCGGCTGCACCCCGGCTCGATCAATACGCTTCGGCTCGTCACCCTGTTGGCTCACAATGAACCGTATGTGATATATGCGCTGATCCGCGTCGGCGGCGAGGGGCAGTGTATCGACAATATCTGCAGCGGCGGGATGTATGCGCCTGTGGATGAGAATGGCGTGATTTTCCATGATGCCTTTTGCGAGATGGAGGAGCGCTTTTATGCATATCATATGGAATCCGGGGTCAAATTCGTAGGGTTTCAGGTGCCGCGCTTCCAAGAGGCGGTGGAGCTGGTCAAAAAGGCGGCGATGGTTGTCCCGCAGGTGGGATATGTCGGCTGGGATGTGGCAATCGGGGAAAACGGTCCCCTGCTGATTGAGGGTAATGTGATCCCGGGCTATGATATGTGCCAGAACTACTGTCATTTGAAAAAGAAAGGGGAGGGGATTCTGCCCCGCTTTGAAAAGGTGATGGGAACCGCCTTTTTTCATCATTGAAAAAAGAAAAACGCCGGCCCTGCAGTTTGATTTGCAGGGCCGGCGTTTTTTAGGGAATTACGGGATATCCGCCTGATCGATATAGCCTGTTACGCAATTCGCCACCGGCGTCTTGCCCACCAAATCCGTGCGCGGGGTGATGCGGTAACGCCCGCTGAAGGATTTGCCGTCATAGAGATAATATGTGCCGCTGAGCCTGCGCGCAGCGTTTTTTACAGTGGAAGAGGCATAAAGCGGGGCATTGGAAAGCGTGATTTTCCGCCCTGCCTCATACCGGTTTGACGGCTGGGCAGGGGCCGCCCCGCCGGTTTGCCCGACGGTTTCCGCGTCGACCCATCCGTATACGCCCTTCCCATCCTGGCTGATCAGGTGGTAGGGGTGCCTGTTTCCGGGGGATATTGCGGTCACACTGCATCTGCTCGCGCCTCGTGTGGAGGCAGCGGATACGGCGCTGGACGAAACGTAGACAGGGCCTCCTGTGAACTGGACAATATCGCCCGCGTCGACTTTTCCGGCGCTTTCAGCGGGCTTTTCCTGTTCCGGGGCCTTTTTCTTCAGCTTCAGGTATGCGGCTGCCGCTTTTGCATACGCTTCGCCGACTGCTTTGAGCTTCGCATCCGTATTGATCTTTGCCTGGTCTTTTGCGTTGTCCACGAATGCATATTCGCCAAGGATGGAGGGGATGTCCGTCCAGGAAGCCTGCCGGCACATGCCGAAGTTATACTTCGTGTCCGGCCGGCTCTCCTTGATCCCACGGCTCTTCTGGCCGAGCTTCGTCATTTCGGAGAGCACTGCCTGTGCAAGTGCCTTTGATGGTGCATGCTGATACCAGTAATAGACCTCGCAGCCTTCCCCGCCACCGGCATTGTAATGGATTTCAAGCACGAGGGAGGGCCGCTTTTTTTCGATCTCCTCCATCTTATGGGCGACTGTGCAATCCCGGTCCGTCGTGCGGGCCATAATGGGATCGCAGTCGTAGGCTTTCAGGGCGTCTCTGCAGGCAAGGGCGGTTTTTAAGGTTAAAATTTTTTCTACGTAAGCTCCCGCGCATGCGCCGGGATCGCTGCCGCCATGCCCGGCGGCAATGTAGATCGTTGTAGCCATCTGGATGCTCCTTCCTTTCCAATGAGCTGCCGTGGCCGGAAGACCGATTTCGGCAGCAGCTATTGCAATGTGTTTTCCGTGATAATCGGCAGCTCCAGGAGCTCACGGTACATAATTTCTCCATGCCCGTTCCCACCGAGCCCGGCATAGACGGCATAGAGGTTGACAAGCCTTTGCCGCACGGAGAGCGGAATTCCCGGCGCGCCGATATAATCGCGGTAGATTTTATCGAGGCTGTCGTACAGAAGCTCTGTGGAAGCTTGTTTGAGCAGCTCATTGCTGACGATCTTTTCTTTGTCTGCTTCAATGTGCTGCTCAAGCATTGCAAACATATCCGCGATCTTTTTTTCCGATTCGTCCGTCCGGCTGGCACGCCGGATAAAGCGTGCCAGTTTCTTCCGGACAGGGCGGATGCACAAGGCAAGGCAGCCGGAGATCGTCACGATATTTCCGGCGGCCGCACCTACGGTTTTCAACAGTTCCAATGGGTCCATAAAACCGCCTCCCAGACCGGCGGATTATTCCGCGGATGAACCGGTTTTGTCCAAAAGAAGCCGGTCAAGCTGTGTTTTGGCGTACTGTTCGATCGCATCAAATGCGTTCTGGACGATCATGGAGATCACGCTGCGCGGGAAGAACATCCGCGCGGGTGCGGGTAGAATATTATATAGGGCGTCCACCACCCATTCGAATTTTTGTCCACCCGCTTTGGCGGTATCCTGAAATGCTTTTTCCGCTTCGCCGATGAGCTGCCCGGCCTGCTGCTGGAGCCGGGTATTTTGCTTCCAATAAAGAGAAAGCCCGCCAAGCAGGATGAGCCCGGCGGTGATGAGGATTTTGAAAATAAGTTCCCAGTTCAAAAGATGGTCTCCTTTCATGATGTTAGATTTTTCAACACTTTATGCGGCGGGCACAAAGAGGGCGTTGTTGATCTGATGCATGCATCTTAACCCTCCCCTATTTCATCAGCTGCGATCACAATCAATGAATGAAAGGCATAATTCCAATTATTTTTAAAAGCCTCTTGACCTTCTGTTTCGTATTGATGAGCGGCAGCCTCTAAAAACTCATTTCCGGTCATCATAATTTCTCTTTGAGTTTTGTCGTCAGTGCTGCCGAATATAAAACCAAACGGAGGACATTCTACTCCCGGAATGCTTGCCCCAAAGACAGGAACAGTCAGTATGAAGAAGCCCTCTATGGCAGATATCTGAATGGAAATGGCACGATCCCATAGATCGGCTGGAGGCGGGTTATCCCCTCCAATGGTCGCCCACATCTTGTGTCCCAAAAATCCCCCTATAGAATCTGTTATACGCATATAGTCCCAATCCAGGGGGTAAGTGTATCTCGTAAGAGATACGCCTCCTTCTGGTCCTCTCGGTCCCATCAGGTTGGGCGTGGTGATCGAGCCGTTTTGATCGGTGATCGTGAGCTTGTATTCTGTAGCGGTATCGCTGGAAACGGTGACGGTGGGGCTTACGCCGTCGCGCGGGGAGGAGAGGGGCGTATTGGCAGAGGATTCCTCTCCAGATACAGCGGCCTGAAAGCCAAGGCGCGCCCGCGGCGATTTACAGAGCAGCACCTCCTTGCCATCCATTTCCTGACAACCCTCCACATTGAAGAAGAGCCCTTGTGCATCCGTGATATCGTGCCAGAGCTTACAATAAATCGTGTTGCCTTCACGGTAAGCGCGATCGCCGCTGGCGGTATCCGTAATCCGATTGGTCAGGATCCGCTCCTCATTGCCGTATCGGCAGAAGGCGATCCGGTAATATTCGATCTCCGGAATGCTCATTTCCTCCGGCAGGCTGATGACGAGCTGCGTCATCAGATGCTCGCCCCGACGGCCTGCGAGAGCGCCGTCCGGGTAGGAAACCGAGCGGTTGGTAAAATCAATGCGTATGGTTCGCATCGTGTATTCATCCTTTCATGGCTTTTGAATTGGGGGCGTTGTCGATGGAGATTTTTACATTTGGCAACGCCCCTGTGCGAACGCGTCGGGATTCTCCTTATGATTGCTGCTCGGGAGCCTCGGCTGCGGCTGGCAGCTGGGCGAGCGCCTCCAGCTCGGCGAATGCGCCGCGCAGCTGTGCCATGCGCTCGCGGCAGGCTTTGAGCTGCCGGCTCAGATTCGATTTTTGCAGCGTCAGGTTGTTATACTCCTGCTGGAGCTCCGCTTTGCGGCGGTTGAGATAGTCCTGCATGCTGTTTCCCTCCCTTGTGATGTTTTATTCCGTTACTTCCTGCCACCAGCGCGCGTCCGAGCCGGGGATTGTGGTATTGCCGTCAATCTGCGAAATATACCGTTTGCCGTTGTAGGTGACCTTGTCGCCGATGCTGTAAGCATCGTGCGCGCCGGTGGGCTGCACCCATGCGGGCCACTCGTCCAATGTGATCTGTGTCCAGAGGGCAGGGGCTGCGTCGGGCCAGTTGTCCGCCCGATCCCAGCAGTCCACATTCGCACGATAGAGCTGCCCCTCAAAACGGCGGACGCTGCGCGCAGGGATCAGGCCTCCATCCCCGGTCAGCAGGTCGAAAACTGATAAATAATCCCCGGATGAAAGCAGCTCATCCGGGGCGCTCTGTGCGAGAGATACGTATTTCGCCCGCATCGTGCGGGCCTCGTCAATGATGCTCATGTCTCATTTCCTCCCATCAGAATGTTAGTTGCGGCAGCGAGTTCGGCGTAGGAGGGAGATTCGGGGGTGTCATCCTCGAATACATCGGTTACGTCCGCAAATTTGGTAGCGATTTCAGGGTATTTTTCGGCATCCTGCGCTTTGAGTTTGATATCCTCATAGATCATGCGGAGAATGTCAGGAACGCTTTCGCCATTTTGGATTGCCAGCCAACCGACATAATAAAAAATGCCGATTTCATTTTCTGCCTGCCCTGGTTCGCGGGAGGGATAAATTGAAATTTGATAAATGATTCCCTTCCCTTTCCGGTCATATGTAAAATTCGATACTTTCAGATACCCTTTTGAAACTAGAAAACCCTGATTTGTGATCAGTTTTTCTTTATAAAATGCCAAATGAATTCATCCTCCTTATTGAAATTTCCACGATTTTTCTCCCATGGGAAGATCTGCACGCGTGACGATCGCACCTGTAGCATCTTGCAATTCGAGTGCGATTGAAGGCTTGCCGCTATAGATGCCAATGCCTACCTTTACTTTATAGGCGTAGGATGGAGCGGAGGGGAACTCAGCGGCTCTCCAATGCTCATATCCAGCAAACATATTATTTTGAAGCGTATTAGTTTTAAGAGCTGCGCGTGATTCAAAAGAGTAACTCATAATTTCAGTAGTTCCACTACTGTAATTTCCAATGCTAACGTTGTCAGCTGAAGCACTTAACATGGTTTTATCGCTTGCAGTCCCTGCAGACACACTTAGATATGCACTCTTCTTATTATCGCAGGAGTAAGCATCCATGCTTAGTATCCGCATATTGTTAGACGCAGAGCCGCCAAAGGAAGACCCATAAAAACGCCCAAACTCTTGATTATAATAATTTTTAAAGCTCATACCGGCTGGGTAAAAGCTATCGCTTGCGTTAAATCCGCTGAGCGTGGCAGAAGTACCCGCTCCGATTTCTGCGTCTACCAAAAGTGGCTTTGCCGTAAAATTTCCCGTCATTTCCGTATTCTTACCCACGATCTTACCGTTTTCCAGATCAAAATACGAGCTTCCATCCTTCGATTGCAATTTTCCCGCCTTGATCTGCGTCGCCGTAATATTCAGCTTTCCATCGCTTCCCAGCCACATCCCGTCCGCCTGTGTAGGGGAGAGGGTATTGACGAGGTATGCCCGGTCTTCCGGCGCCGGTGTCCAGTCGGTGGCTTTTGTGCCAAGTTCGAGTTTGATCTTTGCCATACAGAACTCTTTTCCGGGGATATCTTGGGCGATATAAAGGGAGTTGGTATTCCCTGCCGCAGTTGCTGTTGCGGTTATTTCATACTTGTTCCAGCCTTGCTTTAGTGTTACATCAGCCACATACATAGATTGATTGGTGCTGTTTCCATCTTTAAATGATAGGTGCAGGACCGTATTGTCTGTGTATCTTAGTGCCCAAAAGGACAAAGTATACTTTTGCCCAACTGTAAATTTGAACCCCTTTGAATTTAAAGAGGTATTGGCAAAATAAAACCATCCCGTTGAATCGCTACCACGCGTAAATTTTAAAACTTTCCCGTGAATGCCGTCCGCCACGATAGAGATGCTTCCGGTTCCATTTTGTTTGCTACACACCCAATAGTTGAGATTGACCAAGTTATCCCCGTACCCGGTATTCAATAGCAGATTCCGGCCTCCAATTTGTAGCCCATTGATTCCATTTGCTACATCCCCCTGCGTTGCCACCTGATTCCCCGTGATACTCAGGCTCTTGACGTTGAGCGATACATCGCCGTTTTCATCCACCCGGAGCGTATCCGTCACGCCGTTATTCACCGTCAGGCCCTTCGCGTTGATGAGCCGCCCCTCGATCTCGCCGCTCACCTTCAGCCTCTCGCCGATGATCAGATCCCCCATGAGCAGCTTCGCATTCAGGCCATACATATAATTCTTCCCGTCTGGTGTGGTCACACCGTCAGGCAGCAGGTTCTTGCCGAGCACCGTCTCCGTCGTCTGGAAATCGTCCGTCGAAAAGGCGATGGCATTATTCGTAATCTTCAAAACCTCCGGATCAAATTCCCCGGTGGGGTTGAATTCCGCATCCACCACCGCGCGGCGGCCGCTGATGCCGGAGGCGTCGATGACCATAACCTGGTTGTCCGCGTTGACCACCATATTGTGCGTGAGGTTGATGGCCTCATCCTTGAGCTCCTGCAGCTGATCCAGATGATCCTTCTGCTGTTTGAAATCGAAGGTAGTGCGCAGATATTCCACCGTGCTCGCCGTTTTGGCTACGGAGCCGCCGACGAGATCGTTGAAGAGCGCGCTGGGGTCGCTGAGCTTATAGCGGTTTCCGAAGGTGAGGGAGAGGCCGCGTCCGTCGTAATCCACCGCCATTTCGAGCAGCAGGAGGCTTGCAATATCATCTTCAGCCAGCCGGACGTCGATCAGGCAGCCGGAATGGAGCTGATTGGTCAGATGGGCGAATTCCTTCTGAAAAATGAAGCTGCCGGTCTCTACAGAATATTCATAGCGCGGCGTGGAGATGGTGTTCAGCAGGCTTTGCGCCTTTTTGTAGAGCTCCAGCGCCTGTGCCTGTACCTCCTCATAGCTCATGTTGTCCTGCCGGGTGATGTTTTCCTCTGTGTACGCGCCCTGCTGGATGAAGCGAGAGAGCACCTCCATCTCGGCCGGCGTAAAGACCGCGTTCAGGGAAATCTGATCCTGCAGCGCTTTGAGCTCGGCATTCGCCGCCTTGAGCTCCGCCTCAATCGAGGCGAGCGCGCTTTCAGCGCTGCTCAGCGCGGATTTCGCCGCGTTGATTTTTGTGCGGACCGAAGCCAGGTTCGCATTCTTCTGCGCCTGCTCCGCAGGCTCGCTGATGATGGCGGACTGCTGGGTCTGGAGGTTGGTGAGATCCTGCTTCAGGCGGGTGATTTCCCCTTCCCTGTCGGCCTTGCGCGATTGAATTGCATTGATCTGCGCGCGTTTCTGCGGGAAAATGCCGGTCTCTTCCTCTGCGAAGGCGGCAACGTCGGCCTGCCATTTCTGCACCTTGGCAATCAGCGCCGCGTCCATCCATTCGTTTGTTAAATAGTAGCTGAAATTGTAGATCATATTCGTCCCCAGCGGATTAACGCTGAGGATATCGAGCTTGTTTCCGCCCTTGACGGTCAGAGCGGTTTTGATCTCGTCAGATTTGGTGCGCAGGGTGAGGCCCTTGAGCACGTCCTCTGTGGAGAGGCAGATGTCCGTGCGGTTGTCGTACTGGTAGCGGTCGTAAACCCGGATGATGCGGTTGAGAATATCGAATTCAAACAGGCATTCGTACGCTTCCTCCATCTCCGTCATGAGAAAGGCATACACGGTCTGGTCGGTCGTGTCGAAGGTGCGGGAGCGCGCGGCAACGGCGGCGGGGATGCCGTCCGTATCCAGCCGCCAGGAGGGCAGGCGCTTCATGATATCGGAGATCAGGGATTGTTTCGGTTCACTGTCATCGGCGCTGTAAAATTTGTAGGTCCCTTCATAGTAGCCAAGCTGGATGTTGTTCAGCTCATATTCGCAGGAAGAGGCCTCCACGGTTTTAAAAGCGTCGTTCTTCTCCTCGGATTCGGAAACGTCTGTAATGACGAAATAGCCGATCCCCTCCACCAGCAGGTAGCGGAAGGGCTCCACCTGCTCATAGACAGGGCAGCGGCAGTCCTCTGTGCCGCGGCGGATGGTGAAGGAGAGGTCAGACAGATCGTTGAAGCGGATGTTCATCTTCCGGTCCGAAAGGTTGGAGAGGATGCCGAGCGCGCGGCCGTCCGGGTTGCAGAGCGTGATCTGCGGGATCTCAAAATTCCCGAAGGAATCATATTGTGCAAGCAATTATATCAACCTCGCAATCCTGTATTGAAGTGTGAGCTTCTGTACGTCCCCGGTCACGGCAAAGCGGTTGAGCCCCGGGAGCAGGCGGAAAAAGTTCTTATTGAAGTCGTTATAAATCGGCTCGGTCGAGAGCGTGGAGCGCACCTCCAGCGTTTCCGGCAGGAGGGTGATCGTGTGCGGCGTGGCGTTGAGGCGTGCAAATACCGTTTGGCGGTTGTTGTCCGTAACGTTTTGCAGCTTGATTTCGCCGCCCTGTGTTCCGGTCTGGATGATTACATCCGGGTAGAGATAGCCCTTGTAGACCGAAGGGTTTTGAAACGTCATCTGCGTGCCGATGTCCGCCGCCTCATAAATGGCTTCTCCATCCGCCCAGCCCCATGGCGCATCGCACAGGACGGTCGCCTTGAAGCCGACGGTGCCGTATTTGCCGCCCACGCCGCCTTCGATTTCCTCCGCTGCGTGAAATACGCAGTTGAGGTAAACGCCGTCGTATTCGTCGGAGAGCAGCTCCAGCTTGCGAAACGATTTTTCGTGGAAAAGCCAGGCGTAAATTTCGCCGACCTCCTCATCCGACAGCACGCGGTCGGATACAATTTCCGCCTCAAAGGTGAACGGCTCTTCCCACGTATCCTGCTGCACAAAATGGCGGTGCGTAAGCTGGCTGTACTGCGTCTTGTAGGCCGGGCCGCCCGTCCTGCGCCGGTCGGGGGAGAGATCGACCTGCGCGAAAAACAGCCCCCACATTGCCGAGGGCTGATGGTTATAGTTGAAATAATTTCCGGAGAGATGCATAAAAAGCCTCCTTGCTGTGCAGGCCCCGGGGCATTATGCACCGGGGCCTGTTTCGATCTCTGTTGTCTGAAGTCTAAAATCTGAAGTCTGCTATCCCAGATGCTTTGGATTGATCGTATGCCCGCTGCGCAGGTATTTTTTATTTGCCTGGGAAAACACCTTCTCCGCGATGCGGTTTTCCGCTTTTTCGAGCGCCTTGACCGTTTCCCTATCCGCATTGCCCTCCACGATCACCTTGGAATCGATCTGGATGCTGGGCGCTGCGCCCGTGGACATCCCGGTACCAAAAGCGGAGGTGAGCTTCGCCATGCGCTGGGAGAGGAAGGCCGCGGGGTTGCCTGCGAGCGCCATAATCCGCTCGGTGAGCGTGCTGTTTAATACCCCGTCGCCGCGCGAGAGATGCGTCAGCCGCCCCTGCACGGGGTTGCGGATGATGAGTTCCGGCCCCGCCTCATCCACGAGGGCGAGCTGGTCATAGGGGATGAAGCTGGAGCCGGTGCGGTAGCCCTTCACGTTCTTTTTATCCACCCAGGCAATGGTATTGCCGATTTTGGCGGTGGTGCCGATGGCGACCTTGCCGTTGGCGATGTTGGTGACATAGAGCTTCTGATTCCAGCCCACGCCCGCGTTTTTGGCCATTGTGCTCCAGGAGCCGACGCGCTTGCCCGTTGAGGAGGCGTAGGCCGCCGCGTCCTTTACGGTCACGCTCACGCGCCCGCCCTTGACCGGGGCTTTGTTGGCGCTGGCGGAGCCGCCGGAGGCGGGCTTCTGCTGGACAGATGCGCTAGGCGTTTTGACCGGTAACTTGATATCGTCCGGATGCTCAGCGATTTTCAGGGCGTTTGCCTGCGAGCCGTATTGCTGGAGCGCTTCGGTGGCGGCCTTCCATGCATCGGTCACGGTTTTATTGATGCCGTCGCCGTATTTCTTATTCCACTCCAGCAGCTCGGTATATACCGTATTGCTGCGGGTCATGATGTCCGCCATGGCGGCGTCGCGCACCGCGCCTTCATTGTCGAGGAATTCGTCGATCTTTTCAATCTTCGCGTTGTTCTGCTCTTCCAGCAGCGCATATTCCTCATCGAGCTTTTCCTTCTGCTTCTGGATGGACTGCTCGTTTTCGTACTCCTCGAGCTCCTCCTGCTTTTCGGCAAGCTCGGCACGCAGCTCGGCCTGCTCGCGCTGGGAGGCGGCGCTCGTATCGGCGGAGAGCTCGTTTAAGCGCGTTTCAATGTCCGCGATATCCTTGCGCTTTTTGGCGGCGGTCTTCGCGTAGTCGTCGGCCTCCTTCTGCTTGTCGAGGGCCTTCGCCTGTGCATCGTAGAGCTTTTTGTAGCCGTCGAGCTCGTCCTCAAGCGCCTTCTTTTTGAGCTCCTGCTCCTTGCGGATATACTTCATGCGCATGTCGACGATATCTTCAATTGCGTCGGCAGCGTCTTTGGCCTTCTTGGCCTCGGCCTCCTGGTAAGCCTTGGTCTCCTTGTAGATCTGCTGCTCGAGCTTACGCAGGTCTTCCTTCTTCTTCGCAAGCTTGTTGTAGGCGTAGGTCAGGTCGGCGATCTTCTGGGCCTGGTTGTCATCGTACTTGCCCATGGCCTCCTTGTAGGAGATCTCATCAAGATAATCGTCGAGCTGCTTTTTGTTGTAGGCTTCGCGGGCGGCGTAGATTTTTTCCTCAAGCTGCCAGCGCTCGGATTCCTTTTTGGTGAGTTTGGATTTCGCGTTTTCAAGGGCGCGGATATATCCGAGCTCATTGTCCTCATATTTGCCGAGGGCTTTGAGGTGCTCGATGCGTTTTAGTTCGTTGTCGAGGGCAGTGTTTTGGTAGGAATAACCTGAGGACGAATCTGTTTGATAAACTGAGTGGTTATTAAGTAGGCTTTCTAGAGCTTTTAGTTCCTTTTGATAGCTGGAAATTTCATTCCGGGCTTCTTTAGCCTTTTTGGATTGCGCATCAATGTTCAGCGTTTCTAGAGGAGTATATTTAGAAACCTTACTCGATGGGAATACTCGGTTCATACCCAGTTCGATGCGTGTTGTTGTTGAAATCATATTCCCGGAAGGGGTAACCAAAGGAAAAGAAGACGCTTCGCTGTTTATTGCTTTTAGGCGTATTTGTGCGCCTTCTATAGCGGCTTTCGTCATGTCAATCTGGCATTGGATATATCCTTTGCTGACGTTGTTTGTGATACCAGACAGTAAAGACAACGCTTCTTTTTGCACACGGTAACCGTCTGAGGTTTTGGTGATATAGTTACTAAGTTGCGGATATTTTGAACACAGTTCACTGACTTGAGACGCGCTCAGGCTTCTGCTTGCGTTTACGGCAGACTCAATTTCGGATATTTTTTGACTGGTGGAGCATAAGGAAGCATTTGCTTCTTTCAGACCGTCTGTCGCCGATTTGGCCAATTGGCCTGATTGAGCCATTGCAATAAGCTGGCTTGTGGTTGCTTCGGCTGATCCAGAAACGTTATTGAGTTGCCGTGCAAGGTCGTCTCCTGCAATTTTTCGTAGGCTATCAGCTGTTAATTCCCCGGCTAACGCCGCATCTACAAGGCGGTCCCGCGCATCATTGAGATCATCACCAGCTAATCTAGCGCTGAATTGTTCGGCGCGGGAATCGGCGTCGCCAAGGGCGAAGGCGATTTGTTCCACCTTTTCTCGCGCTTTATCACCGATTGCGCCATCAGAGCTATCCGCGATCTTTTGATACTCTTCTGCAATGCCGATCAGGGACTCGCGCACATTGTCGTAAGCCCCCGCGGAGAGATCGATATCCTTTGTGCTAACATTATTGATCCAAAAATCAGAAAAGTCTTCAGCGGATACTCCGTTAAATAGCGTTTTATACCAAGCTTGTTTTCCTGTTCTCAAATCGTAATTGTTAATGAGCTGGCTTTCACCCATGCTGTACATGAGTTCTTTTGCGGCCGTTTCCCTTTGCTGGCTTAGGAGCTTTTCTTTTGTTTGAAGTAGAGCCACTTGATCGGCAAGCTGTTCCCGCTGTTGCTCCAGTTCTGCGGTTTCCGCTTCTTCCGCTAGGGATTTATGCTCGATGCTGTTCAGGGCGTTGAGCCGTTCTTCCACATCGGCAAGGCTCTGGCTGGTATTCCCCAGCGCCTGCTGGTTGTCCGCATAGGCTTGGTTTGCGTTGTCAACGGCCTCCACGGCGCGCTCGTGCGCGTGGGCTAGGTAGTCGAGGCCCATGACGAGGCCGTTGACGGCGAGGGTCACGCCCATGCTGATCGCGCCGGTGAGCGCGGCTGAGGCGACGGATTGGGCGATCATCGAGCCGGTGGAAACCTTGGTCGCCATGCTGGCGGCGGTCTGGGCGTTGGCAAATTTGTCTATGTCAACGGGCAGGCCGTTGCTCTGTCGGGCGAAGTCTTGCGCGGCTCTGGAGACATTGGTTAGATGGTCTGCGTAGGCTTCGGCGGGAGAATATCCCGCCTTAAGCATGTTGTTAAAAGATTCTAGTGCGGTTTTGTCTCTTTCCAGATTATTGCTGAGTTCCGGCGCTGCAATGACAGAGCCGGGCGTTGCGCTGGAACCAAGCCCTTTTGCTTTGAGCAGGCCGCTGCCTGCGGCCATGAGGGATTGTTTGGCGACGTCTGTCACGCCGCCTAAAATGTTGAGTTTCTTTCTGTTACTTTTGTGACCATGATGAGTGGTAATGTTTTGACAGTTGCTTATGGAGTTGGTATAATATTCCTGAATTCAGGTGAGAGACTGAAATCAGGGTGAGAGAGATATCATACCAAGTGAAAGGAAGGTATTGTAAATATGAATCAGGAGTATTTTTGCCCAGTATGTGGGTATATCACGCATGATAGTGTGTTGACTGGCCCATCACTGAAAAAAAAATGTATGATTTGTGGTGCTGATTTACAGGGAACGGGGAAAGATCATGACTCTTTTTGGAAGAGGTCTGATGATAAGCAAGAGCGTCGAAGATTATTAAAGCGTATTGATGAAACCGTTCGAGAAGAATACGTCTACAACAACCCTCTCTTCGATAAAGAAAAATATGAGTATCGCGAACGGCAAGATCAAGAATGGGCTGAGCGCAATCGGAGGGGAGAAGATATTTACGGCACCGACAACCTCCCGAAATGCCCCACCTGCGGCAGCACGAACCTCTCCCGCCTGAGCGGCGTCGGCATGATCACCATGTTCGGCGGCTTCGGCGTGACAGACGGCAACGCGGGCAAAACCTTCAAGTGTAATAACTGCGGCTACCGGTGGTAAAAAGCTATACGGAATGTAATACATAGCCACATCGTAAACAAAAAGAAACATGGCTTAGCTGGCTCCGGCGTTTGCCGGGGCCTTTTGCTTTGAGCAGGCCGCTCCCAGCGGCCATGAGGGATTGTTTGGCGACATTCGTTACGCCGCCAAGGATATCAAGCTTCTTTCTGTTACTTTTATGACCATGATGAGTGGTATTGTTTTGACAGTTGCTAATGCGTTTGGTATAATATTCCTGCATTCAGGTGAGAGGCTGAAAACAGGGTGAGAGAGATATTATACCAAGTGAAGGGAAGGTAATTGAAATGGATCAAATGTACTTTTGTCCGGTGTGTGGGCATGTGACATCTGATGTGGCTGCTGTAGGATCGTCATTGAAAAAAAAATGTCTTTTTTGTGGTTCGATTTTGCAGGGGACTGGAAAAGATATGAACTCGTTTTGGCTAAGATCAGATGATAAACAGGAGCGCAGAAGATTATTAAAACGACTAGAAGAAACCGTCCGGGAAGAATATGTCTACAACAACCCGCTTTTCAACAAAGAAAAATATGAGGCCCGTGAGCAAGCAGACCGTGAGCGCATCGAGCGCAACAAAGCCGGCCTGAATCCGCTCGACAACCTTCCGAAATGCCCCACCTGCGGCAGCACGAACCTCTCCCGCCTGAGCGGGGTCGGCATGATCACCATGTTCGGCGGCTTCGGCGTGACGGACGGCAACGCGGGCAAGACCTTCCAATGCAACAACTGCGGCTACCGGTGGTAAAGACATTATACAAATTGTATTATTTCAAACTCGCTTTCCCGGCAAAAAGAATGACATATAGATTTAACGGCTCCGGCATTCGCCGGGGTCGTTTTTTTGTGATGAATGTCAAAAAGAGAACGCATGGGAATTACAGAAAATGGGTTTTATTTTTATTCTTAAATACATGCAATGTATCATAAATAAACAAGTATTATAATTCTATATTAACTTAATTTTTATTTTTAGGTATAACTCATATTTGAAAAATATAGAAATAATCATTATAAATATTTTATATATAAAAATTATATAAAAGAATTATATCATCGATTTTCTTACCTGATTTTACTTAAATTTGATTCGATTATCTACTCATTTTTATCAAATTTTGATTACGATGCAGATTAGTATAATGGATAATAGGAACTTATATGAATCAATTTATATTATTATAGAGAATTAAAATTATGATTCATAAGAAATCAATATATGTCGATCTTACTCCTATCTTATCATTCATCAGAACGCAGAAAGTCTTTTTTGTTTCAAAAAAGGTAATTTTTATACACGATTTGAACAAAAATTTTCATATCAAATTGTATCAACTTACAGAACTTGGAATTAATGATGTAAATATGTTGAAAAATGATATAGAAATGGTTTATGATTGGATGCAGGCTCATGAAAACAGGAAAGGAGAAACAGAACATGAAAACAGTAAATTATCGTGTTATTCGAATGATTGTGTGCTACGAAGATATTGAGGAGGAGGTCATGTTCGGAATCGAGGCCGTCTGCCCGGAGGAGGACAAGGTGCTGGACCGTATCTGCAGGATTTCCGAAAATGAAGCGGAGGTTCGCCAGCTTTCTGAAAAGATGAATCGGAATGAGCTGTCACTGCGGCACTTCCGCTGTGTGGTAGATGATTTTCGGCGGTAAAGCGATCAATGGAATGCTTTTGGGCGGGTGGTCCCTGCTCTCACACAGGGACTATCCGCCAAACTCATCATGGCGGACAGGTCTTTCGGCCTGCCTCTCGCATTTCACTTTGTTATGGTGCGAGTACGGACTGGATCTTCACCCTCCCGATGGGGGAGGGGAGCAGCTCAGGCCTCAATGTTGCCACTGCGGCCGTTACAGTCTCTACGGATTCCGGGGGCGTTGCCGCCGCCGGCCTTTCCTCGGTCTGAACCACTGCTGGCCTTTGACCGATATGGCTGCTTTCTTTGCCGCATATTACTATGCGGCACAGGCAAACGCTTTGTTACCTGCACTGCCGCCGGATGTGGCGGCGCTGAGCTTCCCGCTCAGGGAGGCAAGGCCCTGCACGCTGGATAAACCGTCAAGGCTTTCCCGCAGCTGGTCAAGCTGCGATTGCAATCGCTGCGCTTGGGCCGTATTCTTTTGCATCCAGGCCCCAAGCTGGTCGGATAAAACGAGCCGGTTTGTATCCAGCGAGACGGAAAGCGATAGGTTATTTCCGGATAGCAGGCTCTGAACCTGCCGCATGGCGCCCAGCGCCTGTTCCCGGAGCGATGCGGGGTCGATGACAGCCTGGATTTTCAGTTTGCCGCGCTGGGCCACCTCATCGGAGAGCTTGGGCAGCTGTTTTGCGATGGCCACGGCGCTTTTGGAAAGATCAGCCTGCAAAACGATCTTTGCCGTATCGTTATTCAAACAGGATCACATCCTTTTTTAAGATAGGCCGGTTTTTACTCATTGTAATTTCGGATTGCTTATCCGTTCCTCTGTGGGGATGGCGTGAACGGGCTGCGCAGAGCGCTCCAGCACAGCGGCCACGAGCTTTTTCTCATCGAGCGAGTCGAGCTGGGAAAGCTTCTGGGCAAAGGCGTGCAGATCGATGCCGTCGAATGCGCCCTCCCATTGATCCAGCAGGCGGATCGCACTTTCAAACAGACTGTCGAGCTTTGTCTTTCCCGCTGCCTGCTGCCTGCGGAATTCGAGCTTTTCGAGCACCATGCATTCCAGCCGGTCGAAAAGCTTCCAGAGCCGCCGCTCGTCTTCGTCTTTCGAGTTGTACATGGCGCGGATGCGGGTGAGCAGGTCCATGGCGTCCATCATTTCGTGCAGTTTTGCAAGGTCGAGGAGCTTGCGCCCGGTTTCCGGCTCCTTCAGCTCCGGCAGAGGGACGTTGCTTAAGAATTGCAGGATCGCGCCGAACATCATCAGCTCCTGGTATTCCGGGATATAGTCGCCGCCTTCTGTGAAGGAAGCCAGCGCGACGCGGTCCACAAAGGCGGAGGTATCCGCAAGGCTCAGCGTATTTTTGAGCTGAACCGGAATTTCATCCCCGTCGCAGCGGTAAACAATGCCGACAGTTCCGGCGGGACGCAGCGCAGCGAGCTTCTTCGCCTGCGCATGGGTGAGCTTTTTTCGCATGGTCATCGTCTCCTTTACGATTGGTTTTATGTTGAGAAGAGAAAGATGGTAGGAAAGAAAGAACGCGGGACGCGTTGTGAAAATAAAAGCGCCCTTTTCACGGCCGGCAGATTATGCCTCCGGCCGTGAAAAGAGGGCTTTTGGAAAGTGATGAAATGGGGGTGGGTTCATAGAGTATATGTTCGGTTGACTCCAAGGTGTATTGTGGTATCATTTATATAAATTTATCAGTCTGGATGTATTTGGAATAGATTTATGGCAAATAGGAATTTCGGAGGTTTTAGAAGATGACTATGATGAAGCGAATCGCCAGCGGTGCATTGTGCTGCCTGCTCTTATGCCTCAGTTTTGCCGGATGCTCGAAAAAGGCGCTGGGGGATAGCCCCGTACCGCTGGAAACAGTAACGCAGAACGACCAAGGAAATCGTGTTACATTTGAGTTTGGCTTACCGTCGGGATGGGTATCAGGCTCGCCGTACGATTATGCGATTGAGGCAGTTAATATAAAAAAATATGCCGGGGAGGAGGAACCTTCTCTCCGCTTGGGCATTTCCAACTATCGTCGTGTAGGTTGGTCTTTTTCCGAAGAGGACGAAAAACGGATGGACGATTTATTTCAAGGAAAAACAGAAGCGTATGAACAGCATATCAACAAGTTAATGGAAAAAACGAATACGAAAGTAGATCATTTTCAATTTCAATATTACAAGGGTACTTATGGTACAATCGCTGAGGTGCAGTATACCTATACCTATCAAGGTGAGCCCTTCCATGAAATTCGTTGCTACCGGGAAGATATCCCGTATATGGTCGCTGGTGCTTTCAAGGATACAAACGAGCTTTCCTCCGGCGATATCGTGCCGTGGGTTGCGGATTCCCTGAAGGTGACGGAGCATTTTCAGACGCAGAGTGATACATCGCAGGAGAAATAAAGCGTGCAGGAGCAGGCTCCGGCTGATCGGAACCTGCTCCTTTCTTGCGCAAATAATGAGGCGTTTTACTGTGCCAGAATCGTAAACAACTGCGCCTTGTCCTCCGGAAGCTTGCTGGTGGGACTGAGGAAGGGGAGGATATCCAGACGAGACTATGGTTCCGGGGCGGACAGCCGCCCCGGAACGCTTGGAGGAGAAAGGAAAAATGAAGAAAAGTAAGAAGATGTCGCGTTGAAAATTAACCCTCGATGAGCTGCATATCGAGGAAATCGTTGCCATCCACCGCGAAGAGGTCGAAGGTCATGGACAGCGTGCTCGGATCGCCGGTGTTGCTCAGCGCGAGGCTAAACGCAGCCTGCGGCACGGCCTTGTGGATGACAAGCTTCATCGGCAGCAGCTCGTCGGCCTCAGTCTTGTAGAGCGTTTCGCCGTAGGCGGTATAGGCCTTCGGGAAGGCGTCGCTCTTGAATTTGACGATCTGGACGCCCTGCTCTTTGTTGACCAGATAGTAGGCGATGTACTCGTCACCGTCCGTGCCGCCCTCAATGGTAGCGGTCTTATCCGAAACCGTTGCGGAGACAGTGGCGCCGCAGTCGTCGTCCGCCTTGAATACTGTCACGGAATCGTTTACAGGCGTCTCGGAGAGCGTCAGCTTGCCCGCCGCCAGCGTCAGACGCTCGCGGGTGAAGACCTTGCCGCTCGTGAGGATATCCGTGCCCGCCAGCATGGCAAAGAGCTTCATGGGCGTGATCTGGGTATCGACCTTCATCGTACAGGTGCGCTCGCCGTCAAAGGGAACGCGGGGCGCTGCTCCACGGCCGCCCTTGGCCAGCACACGGTTTGCCGCCATTTCCGTTGTGGTGACGTTGGCGAAATCGACGTTGAGCCAGGGCTTCTTTGTTTTAAAATCCACCAGGGTAAAATCCGCGACCTCGCGGTTGGACATGTTCGGGTTTACATGGGTGCTCATGTTGTGTTACCTCCATAAATTTCATATTTATCCTAAACGGCCTGAAAAGCCGTGATAGGTGGGTGGCTGGATTTTTACAGCTTTTTGTACCAGTCGTTGGGGTCGAATTCGCCGCCCCAGCCTGCATAGTTCATCGCATGGATATGGACCTGATTGAGATAGCTCTGCCGTAAAAAC
Organism: uncultured Oscillospiraceae bacterium; assembly: GCA_900549825.1. Taxonomy (GTDB): domain Bacteria; phylum Bacillota; class Clostridia; order Oscillospirales; family Acutalibacteraceae; genus Fimivicinus. The sequence goes on from URQB01000008.1 coordinate 52,862, forward strand.
TGGTCATAGAGCTGATAGACCGTCAAATCCCAGACGTTGCACATATTGATGCTGTTGTGCTGGACGCACAGTGCGGAAATCAGGTTTGGCAGGCTCGTATCCGCCTGCCGCTCCGGTAGCTGCTTCGGCGATTTTGCCTTGGCGCGCTGAAGCTTCTCATAGATTTCGCGCGCTTTTTCGTTGCGGAACTGCTTGCCGGAGGGCCGGGCGCTGTCTACATGGTTGCGCTGGAGGATGCAGCTGCAGACGTCTTCATAATTGGAAGCGTCGATCACGCCGACCGGCTGCTCTTCCTTCATGCAGAGAAAGGCGTTATGCACCTCTGAGAAAATCGCATCCTCATCCAGAAAGAAAGAAAAGGCGGCGCACAGAAATGCGCGCAGCTCCGGGCTTGCAGCCATCGTATCGAATGTGGAATCCCCGGCAGAGCCGGGCAGGCCGGAGGCTTCGGAGAGCTGGCCGCTTTGCAGCGATAACAGGGAGAGGTAGGCGTTATAGGTTTCGTAGCCGATGGCCGCAACCTGCCGCAGGGTGGGGGCGCGTACATGGCCCACACGGGCGAGCGGACAGGGCTCCGGGCTTAACAGGTCAAGCTCATGAAGCCGCGTCATTTCCCGCCCCTCCCACGGCTGAAATCGGAGACGGAATATTGCAGGACATAGCCGTAATACTCGGGCGTGGGTTCATAGAGCTGCATGCCCTCCCACTGCAGGCGGCCAATGCCGAAATCCGTGCTGCCATTCAGAAGCCGGTCTGTTTCCGCTGCCAGCCTGTCCGCGCGCGTCTCATAGGCATCGCCGGAAAAGAGGCCCTTATGGCAGCAGATCCAGATGTAGATCTGGCTGGTGCGGATGGTCGCTGTCCCGCTTTTTGCCGTTACAACATCGACACTGATGCAGCAGTCGGGTTCCTGTGTGGGAAACTGGATAAAACGGTAGGGGAAGATATGCTGTCTTGCCGTTTCTGGAGCAGCGGGTTCGCCGTCCTTTGTCAGAGCCTCTGCAACGGCGGGAGAGGAAAGCAGCCGGTCGATGATTTTTTGTTTATATTGGGTGCGTTGAGTGAGAATCAAAGGGTATTCACCGCCTTTTATTAAGAATGAAGAAGCGATTTGGAGAAGGAAGCGTGATTTGCGCCCTTCCTTCTACCACAATAGAATTTGTATCAAAATAAGAACAGGCCCCGGAAAACCCTGCAGCTGTGCGGGTTCCGGGGCCTGTTCCGATGTGCTCTGAATCAAAAGGCGGCGGCAGCATGGTAGCGGGCGAGCGTCTTTTTCAGGTTCATTTGCGCCCGGCAGTCCGGGCAGTATTTCTGATTGTTGGTTTTGGGCTTGAGGAGCTTGCCGCAGCAGGCGCAGTGGATTAACCGCTCGCCTTGCAGAGCAAGATAAAAGAGCCCCGGCTCCCGGAAATCATCCAGCTCGCAGGCCGTTTCCGAATCCGGGCAGAAGAATAATACGCGGATATGGAGATTATCTACGCTTCGGCTGAATTCAATCATCCCTTTTTCGCGCAAGAGGTGCAGCATTGCGGCTCTCTTTTCCTTCTCAGCCTGCACGTGAGCCATGCGGAAAACCGCACTCCATTTCTGCGTGACCCAGCCCTCATTGGCGGGATTGACAAGCTTCGCGTATTTGGCAAGGCACAGCAGCGTAAAGCAGAGCCGTTCGAGCGGCCTGCTCCCGAGCGTTTTGATCGTGGTGAGCTCTGCCTGGGTGATTTCGACCTGATCGGCCTGCAAAAGGGGGCGGGCGTCGGCACGGGCGGAGATCCGGCTGATTGCCGCATCCCACTGAACAGCGTTATAATCCGCATAATGCTCCTGCATAAATTGATGGAGCGTTTCTTCGATCTGCGGCTTTTCGTAGCCCTCCTGGCAGAGATATCTGGAAATACAGCCGAGGGTCTGTGCCGGCTTTTTGCCAATGGTACCGCAGGCGATCGCCTGCTGCGCAAAAGTACGCTCATTGAGAATCAGTTCCATTGCTCATCATCCTTTCCATTTATGCTTGCAAGCTTCTGTTCCTTGAGGGAGAATCGCTGCCCGTGGTAATAGAGATCGCCCGATGCGTCCGGGACGGGATAGCGGATGATGCCGCCGTTTTTCTCCAGCAGGTTTTGGAGGATCACATGCCCGCATAGGTCCCAGACAAATTGTTTGGAACGGCTGCCCCGATAGCACAGGTCGATGAGGATATCGCACAGCTCTTTTTCGTTGGGGCATGCGGCCGCGCTCTCCCGCCGGAACTGGTCGAGCAGCATCTCCCGCGCATTGGCGGCGTCCTCCTCCCGCAGATAGGCGCGGGCGGAGCGGCTTTTGAACTGCTGCACCTCCTGCGTATAGGCTTCATAAATTGCCGCCACGGCTTTTTTGCGGCTGTCACTGCAATATACGCCGCTTTTGAGCAGGTTGGGGTCAAAAGAGGTTCGGTTTGGCCAGCGTTTTAGAAGATCGTCGAATTCCGCTTCCATACGCCAGCAAAGCCGGTTGAGTAGGCATGGGGCAGTCCCAAGCGGCATGCGGCATTCATATTCCGCTAAAAACAAGGTTTCCTCCGGTGTGCGGCTCGCCTTTTTGCGCAGCTCAGGCAGGGGAATGCCGAATTCCATCAAGCTCTTTATATTTGCGTTTTCCACGTAAGTACGGTACCGCTTGCGTTCCTGCGGATAAAGGTAGCACATAAAATATGGCTTTTTGTCCGCCAGCAGTTTTTGCTGCTGTTCCTTGTGCCGTACCTGCTCCGGCGAATCGGTTTGGGAAATCCGGAGGGAAGAGGGGCTGTACCACTCCTTCGGCATCGGCTTCGCCAGGATGCCTTTTGCCTTGTCGATGGAATTCTGCTGGAAGAGCTGGCCGCATTTGATGCGGTAATCAAGGATTTTATATGCCTCGCTGCCGGGAGCAAAGCGGGCCTGCACCTCAAACATGGAGGTGATGCGGTTGGTCATTGCGCCGATCTCATCGCCAAAGCTGTTGATATTCGACTGAATGAGATCCTCCTGTGTGACTTGCTTTTTCTCTGCCCGCCGCTGGACACAGAGAATAGCGGGTTCCTCCCGCGTGTTTTCCACGAGGATCGGATTATCGGTCAGCAGGCAGCTGTCCGAATCCTTGTCCAGCCCGTTCAACGCGTGCGCGGCAGTATCCCAGGCGTTGAAGACCGTCACGGTTGTCAGATAGCGGTACCAATCCTGCATCTGAGGCGTATCCCGCATGCGCAGCAGGCGGATGTTGTTGTGGCAGGTCATAGGTGCACGGAAGCAGGCGACGCGCTCCGCTTTTTGATCGTTCCAGTATCGGTTATAAGCCTCTCCCGCGCGCAGCAGACCGGTGACCGGGAGTCCGAATATGCTTTGGCACAGCGCATAGGGATCTCCGCTGACAATGGAAAAATTGCCATGGACGCGGATCACACCGATCTTTGCCGCCTCGATCCGCTTTGTAATCATCTGCCGGATTTTTGCCTGGATAAAGGGATCGCCGATCACGCGTGCATCCGCCATCAGGGCGTTGGCAAAGTTCATTCCGCCGCGCAGGGCGTTTGATTCGTTCAGTGCCGTTCCCTTCAAGAAGAGCAGGCTTTTGCGCCAGTCCCCCCCGAGCACATCGGTAATTTCATCGATGGTAGGCCGGATGAGTGCTTCGAGCTGCTCATCCGTGAGCCGGTAGCTCTGGAGGAACTGATAGTTCAGGTTCCGTTCGCTTTCGAGCTTCTGCGGGCATGATTTTGTCACGCTGAAGGAATAGTGATTTTTGCGGCAGTTGTCCAGATAGTCCGCACAGCTTTTGTAGCAGTTCCAGAGCTTGAGCATGGAGGTTGTGAGGATGATGTCGGCCTCGCGGATATCCCGCATGTCGCCCCATGCGTCTCGCACAAGATGGTTCTTCGCGATCCGCTGTGCAAAAGCATGAAAGTCAAAGCAGAAGAGCATTCCCTTGCACCATGCGTTACGAATGCAAAAGCCGCTCAAAATCCCCTCTCCTCCAAGCTCTGTATTCCATTGCCTGCTGAGCGCGGGAGAGATCAGGCCGTAGCCGTCGCTGTCGATCAGCTCAACCGGGGCGTTTCGTTCCGGCTGCATAGTGGGCTCCCCCGGGGGTTGATCGTCAATCCGGATGATATCGGCATGAAAGCGGGTGATACAGTCATCCACCACCAGAATACCGCGCGGGCTGGAGACCGGCGTGCTGCCGCTGCATGCGAGCGCACGGTAAGCCTCCAGCTTTGCCGGAACGAGCGGGACGGACCGGTCGCGCCCATTGTCGAGCCGCTCGAGCAGCGCGGGGAAAAGCGATTGATTGACATAGACAATTGTGGAGGTTTTGACGCCGCCGTTCGTGCCGAGCAGCCGGACAAAGGGGATGCCATTGACAATAAATCCTCTGTTTGCCCGGCGGTAGTCGGAAACGGAATCCATGATGAGACACAGGTAATCCGGCTGAAACTGGAGCCGGTCAAGCTGATCATAGGCCGCTTTGATTTCGCGGCGGACGGAGGGGGAAGAGGGCGCCTGGCGGAGCGTGCGCAGCTTTGCTTTCAGCGCGTGGATTTGATCGGTCCGGTTTTCTACGCCTTTGATTTCATCAATGAAGCGCAGCAGCGTGCTGCCGGCAAGCGCGACGAGCTCCCCGTTGCGCCTGGCCTCCTCAGGCGTCAGAGAGAGCGACCACCCGGCCTTTTTCAGGCGCTGGGTATGCAGCTTGAAGACAAAGCGCTGATAGTTTTTGATCCGTGCGATGATGACCACCCTTTCTTTCAAAGCGCAAACGACATCTCTCAAGCTCAAAATCCGGAAGGCAAGCCGGTCTCGACGAAATGGCCTTCACTGCGGAGAATATACTCATAGAGATGCATGGCACTGACCTGCGGTGAGTCATCCTGCAGGATCAGATCCGCCTGCGATTCCCAGCCGCGGAAGGCATAGAGGTCGTATACGATATGCCGCAGGGCGATGGGAAACGGGATGCCTGCCTCATGCAGCTTTTTCTCCCGTTCGTAGGCCGTTTTCCGCAGGTAGATTAGCCGGTAAGGCCCCAGGCCTCGGGGCGGAAAGCAACGGAGAGAAGCAAGCGCAGCGGGATTGATGCGCCAGACCCCTGGCTTTCCCTCGCCGCCGTCCGAATGACCGCCGGCATAAATGGCAGGGCTCGCCTGCAGTCGGTATATGTCCCTCAGCAGGCAGAGCGTTTCATGGACGCCGCTGCCCGCCTGCCCGGAGACCAGATAAAGAAACTGCATTCCATTTCCTCCTTTTCAATGAAAAAGGCCGCCTAACGCAGGCGGCAAAAATCAGATGGTTCGCAATGTGAAAACGGTGGGAACATTTGTTCTGTTTTTATTATACTGTATTTTTCCCTGCCTGTCAACTCCGGGAGAAGGCAAAAAAATACGCGCCGCAAAAGGGAAAAGCCCCTTTCAAAGGCGCGTTGGAGATATCCAATTTATATCGTAATATCACGCGTCAGCCGGTTGGTTCATGGCTCCCCCGGCGGAGCCGTCCTGTGCCGCAGTGATTTCCAGCAGATGCGCGAGCAGGAACCGCTGCGCTTTTTCATGATACAGGTTCAGCAGGAAGGGGACGCCTGCACGGCTGACGCGCTCCTCGCTCGTGATGCCGATCGACTGGCCGAGGGGAGAGGCCACACGCATGCGCTTATTCTGTGCGCGCGTGATTTCCTTGAGATACCCTTCCTCCACCAGCCAGTTGGTAACGGTGACCGGCGAGAGGGGGCGGACGGCCTGTGTGTCGATGCAGGCATTTATGTTGGCTGTAAAAGCGCGGATCGGGATCGGCGTTTCCGACACGGCAACCCGCGCGAGCGCTTCCTCAGCGATAGAAAAGGGCGCCTTGCCCGTGTGGTGCGACACAATCCTGCCTCCGTTTGCGATTACCTGGCCGAGGATACCGGAGACGTATTCAAAGCATTTTTGCAGGCGCGCCGCAGCCAGCGGGTCGTCCCGTTCAAGCGGCGTATCCGTGATCGGGTCAATGCCGCGGGAGAGCTTGTCCAGATATTGCTTTGCGCGCTGCATGGTTTCGAGCTGCGTCATGGTGCTGACCATCCTTTCCGTAAAAGAATGAATTCTAGAAGGAACCAGGATATCTTTGCTGATATTTCCATAGGATGTAATATATAAGAAACCAGATTCTTATGATTATGATATACCAAACCACATTTTTTGACAAGAACCGAGTGCCGCTGTTTGGAAAAATCGCCATGTGCGTATGCCCTGTGTGAGAACCGGATGATGCGCGCATCCAAAAATGAAGCCTTGCAGATTGTAAACCCACCCGGCATTTCCGCTTTTTCTCTTTACACGGCGCGCCGAATGCAGTAAAATAGCTGTGATAAGAATCCCTCAAATTGAATATCGGAGGTTTTATGATGCAGCCAGTATATAAGCGCATCCTATTGAAGCTCAGCGGCGAAGTGCTTGCGGGCCCGCAGGGGCACGGCATTGATTTTGACACGGTGCAGCATATCTGCAGAGCTGTGAAGGAATGCTCCGACATGGGCGTCGAGATCGGTCTGGTGGTCGGCGGCGGCAACTTCTGGCGCGGCCGTTCCAGCGGCGAGATGGACCGCACGCGCGCGGACCATATGGGCATGCTGGCCACGGTGATGAATTCTCTCGCTCTTGCGGATGCTTTGGAGCAGCTTGATGTGCCCGTACGGGTGCAGACGGCGATCGCGATGCAGCAGATTGCCGAGCCTTATATCCGCAACCGTGCCATCCGCCATCTGGAAAAGGGCAGGGTCGTCATTTTCGGCTGCGGCACAGGCAACCCGTTTTTCACGACGGACACGGCTGCCGCCCTGCGCGCCGCGGAGATCGATGCGGATATCATTTTCAAGGCGACGAATGTCGACGGTGTGTATGACCGCGATCCCAACAAGTTTGAAGATGCGGTCAAGTTCGACACGCTCTCCCATTTCGACATCCTGCAGAAGGATCTCAACGTGATGGACAGTACGGCGGCTTCCCTCTGCAAGGATAACAACATCCCCATTCTGGTATTCAATTTAGACAATCCCGGCAATATCGTCGATGCGGTGCTGGGCAAAAATATCGGTACAATCGTGAAGGAGGACTAACCCCCATGGAGATGAAGCAGGTATACGAGAATGCAAATGAGCGCATGAATAAGACGATCCGCGCCCTGAACAGCGAATACGATTCCATCCGCGCCGGGCGCGCGAACGCCTCCGTGCTCGATAAGATTCAGGTGGATTACTACGGCGTACCCACCCCGATCAACCAGATGGCGGCGGTGTCTGTGGCGGAAGCACGGATTTTGACGATCCAGCCCTGGGATGCGTCCACCCTGCATGTGATTGAGAAGGCGATTCAAACCTCCGATCTCGGCATCAATCCTCAGAACGACGGCCGTGTGCTGCGCCTGATCTTCCCGCCGCTGACGGAGGATCACCGCAAGGAGCTTGTCAAAACCGTCGGCAAGACTGCGGAAGAGGCAAAGGTTGCGATTCGTTCCATTCGCCGCGACTGCATCGAAAAGCTCAAGGCGATGAAGAAGAGCTCCGAAATCACTGAGGACGACCTCAAGGACGGCGAGAATGAGCTGCAGAAGATCACGGACAAGTTCATCCAGGAAATTAATTCAATCGCGGATAAAAAAGAAAAGGAAATCATGGAAATCTGATCAAAAGGAACGTCGGCGGTTTATCTGCGCCAGCGTTCGTGTGATTGTCATTCTGAGGGGAGAGGCGGCAACCGCCTGCTGTGGGCAGTTGCATGCCGCCTTTCCCCACAGGATGGCATTTTACTATCGTTTTTAGAAGCTGGAAAATATTGTCCGCAAGGAGCGCGGACGGAAAGGCGGTGGAGGGATGCCTGCCATCAATCGGGAACACCTCCCCCAGCATGTGGGGATCATTATGGACGGCAACGGCCGCTGGGCGAAGCAGCGCGGCCTCAAGCGTACGGAGGGGCATAAGGAGGGCGCCCGCGTTTTTCGCCGAATTTGTGAATATGCCAATGATATCGGCATTCGCTTTATCACCTTTTACGCTTTTTCCACGGAAAACTGGGCCCGACCGCCGGAGGAGGTCTCCGCGATTATGGAGCTTTTGCGGGAGTATCTGTTTGAAGCGGAGGACCGGAAAAAGGAAAACGAGGCGCGCGGCATGCGTATCCGCTTTATCGGCAGTCAGGAGGGGCTGCCGGCAGATATCATCGGCCTGATGAATCAGGCGCAGGAGGAAAGCCTGTCGGCGACGAAGACGATTGTCAACATCGCCGTCAATTACGGCGGCAGGCAGGAAATCCTGCACAGTGTCCGGCATCTGGCGCAGCAGGTGGCGGCAGGGGAAAGGAAGCCGGAGGAGATTACGCTTGAGGAGATCGGAAACGGCCTTTATACCGCCGGGCAGCCAGACCCGGATCTGATCATCCGCCCGAGCGGGGAATACCGGCTCTCGAATTTTCTGATCTGGCAGGCGGCTTACGCGGAATTCTGGTTTTCCGACGTGCTGTGGCCGGATTTTAAAGAGTCTGATTTTGACCGGGCTCTGGAGAGCTATCAGAAGCGGAACCGCCGGTTTGGCGGAATCTGAACAACTCCAGCGCATATGAAGGGATGAGCGTTCCCTTTTCGCAACAAAGCCTTATAAACGAAAGGCATGTGATCTGTAATGAAAACAAGAATTCTCTCCGGCGTGGCCGTGGTCGCCTTTTTAATCGTAATGCTCCTGTGTACCTATACGCCGGTGTTTTCCCTGTTCCTTGCGCTGCTCTCCGGCATTTCAGTGTTTGAGATCGAGCGCGTGGCACAGGTGAAAAATAAACGCATCATGGGGGTCAGCATCGCGTTCGCCGCGCTGCTGCCAATCCTGATTTCCGCAGGCGTCGACCTGCCCGTGCCGCTCGTGGCGATCGGCTATACCATTTTATTGCTGCTTCTGATGCTGGCGCAGTATGACATCACCCGGTTCGAGCATGTGGCGATTGCCTTGTTCGTATCCCTTGCGATCCCATTCGCTTTTTCCTGCATGATTTTTCTGCGGGATATCTATATCGCCTATCCGCAGGATTATTCCAGGGCGGACGGCCTGCTGTTCGTCCTGTTCGGCATCAGCAGCGCGTGGGTGACGGATACGTTCGCCTATTTTGTCGGCAGTAAATTTGGGAAACATAAGATGACGCCCAAGATCAGCCCCAAGAAATCCTGGGAGGGCGCCGTGGGCGGTGTTGCCGGAGCGGTCATTGTCAATCTTCTGATATTTTTGATATTCAACATGGTCATAAAGGAGCGTCTGCTGCTGCCCTATTGGGCTGTGATCCTCATTACAGTGGTGCTCGCGGTCATCAGCATGTTCGGCGATCTTTCCGCATCCGTCATCAAGCGCAATTATGGCGCAAAGGACTTCGGCAAGCTGATCCCGGGCCACGGCGGCGTGATGGACCGCTTTGACAGTTGTATCTTTGTGCTGCCGACGCTCTATTTTATCGTCCGCCTGGCGGCGATGCTTTAATATAATCGGAACGGCAGGTGCATACTAATGCATAAGCGTTTATCCATTTTAGGCTCGACCGGCTCGATCGGGACGCAGGCGCTGGACGTCGCCCGGCTCAATGGCTTTACCATCTGCGCGCTGACGGCCAACAGCCGCATCGACGTGCTGGAGAGGCAGATTCGGGCATTTCGGCCCGCACTGGCCGCCGTCGTGGACGAACGGGCGGCGAAGGAGCTGCACACCCGTGTGGCCGATACCAGCACCAAGGTGCTCGGCGGTATAGACGGCGTGATCGAATGCGCGCGCGCGCAGGATGCGGACACCGTGCTCAATGCCATTGTCGGTATGGCGGGATTGACGCCCACGCTCGCCGCCATTGATGCAGGTAAGGAGATCGCGCTCGCCAATAAGGAGACGCTCGTCGCAGGCGGCAAGCTTGTCATGGAGGCCGCGCGGGAAAAGGGTGTACGGATTCTGCCGGTCGACAGCGAGCATTCTGCAATTTTCCAGTGTCTGCAGGGGGCGCCCGCAGGGCAGAGGGAAGCGCTCAAGCGCATTATCCTGACAGCCTCGGGCGGACCATTTTTCGGTCGGACGAAGGAGGAGCTGCGCGAAGTAACGGTTGAGCAGGCGCTCAACCACCCCAACTGGAGCATGGGCGCGAAGATCACGATCGATTCCGCCACGATGATGAACAAGGGCCTGGAGCTGATTGAAGCGGTCTGGCTTTTCTCCATGCCGCCCGAGCGGGTGGATATCGTCGTCCACCGCGAGAGCGTCGTCCATTCGCTCATTGAATATGCAGACAATTCCGTGATTGCTCAGCTCGGTGTGCCGGATATGCGCATCCCGATCCAGTATGCGCTGACCTGTCCGCAGCGCTATGCGTCTCCGGTGGAGCAGCTGAGCCTTGCCCAATTCGGTACGCTCCATTTTGCCGAGCCGGATTATGAATCATTCCCATTGATCAATGTCTGTCGGCAGGCGATTTCCCGCGGCGGCGTTTTCCCTGCTGCCGCCAACGCGGCCAACGAGGAGGCCAACCGCCTCTTCCGTGAGGGAAAAATCCGCTTTCTGGAGATTGGCGAGCTGGTCGCCGCTGCGACGGAGCAGGCGCCCGATCGACCGGATTACACATTGGACGATATCCGCGATGCAGGGGCGTGCGCGCGGGAGTATGTACGCACACAGGCAAAGAGCTGAACCGCTCGATAGAAAAGAGGTGAGCCGGTATGAATATTCCGATTCTGTTACTTGATGCCGCCGGCGTCTGGAGCAAGGTGTGGCCGGTTTTATTCGCCATTTTGTTCTTTGGCGTAATTATTCTGATTCACGAGCTGGGCCATTTTACAGTCGCTAAGCTCTCCGGCATTAAGGTCAATGAGTTCGCGATCGGCATGGGCCCTAAGCTTGTCAGCTTCGGCAAAGGGGAGACAAAATATTCCCTGCGGCTAATCCCCATGGGCGGCTATGTCCAGATGGAGGGGGAAGATGAGGCGAGCGAGGATGAGCGGGCGTTTAACAATAAGCCCGTGTGGAAGCGTATTTTGGTCGTGATCGCGGGCGCGGTGATGAATATCATCCTGGGCCTTGTGCTCGTCGCCATTCTGCTGACCCAGCAGAATCTGGTGGGTACGACGCAGATCGCGGGCTTTCATGAAAACGCAACCAGCCAGGCCTCCGGCCTGCAGGCGGGCGACGTGATTACGCATATCAATGGCACCTCCGTCTGGTCGGACCGGGATATCAGCTTTCTCATGGCGCGGGATAAGGACGGTGTGATCGATTTTACCGTCAAACGTGACGGTAAAAAGACCGAACTCAAGAACGTTAAATTCGCCACGCGCGAGGTGGACGGTCAAACGGTCATCACCTTTGATTTCATCATCATCGGAGAAAACAAAACCTTCTGGAACGTGCTGAAAACCTCCTTCCTGGAAACGGCCTCCATGGCACGGCTCGTGTGGCTGAGCCTGTTTGACCTTGTGACAGGGCGCTTCGGCCTGAGCGACCTTGCAGGGCCGGTCGGCACGGTGAGCGTCATCGCCGAGGCAACGACCTCCGGCGGGTTCCTCAACGCACTGTCGCTGATGGCGTTTATCACGATCAATATCGGCGTGTTCAACCTCCTTCCGATTCCGGGGCTCGACGGCGGCAGGCTGTTCTTTCTGATCATTGAGGGCATCCGCAGAAAGCCCATCAGCCCGAAGCGGGAGGGCATGATCCACGCGATCGGCCTGATCCTGATGTTTGCGCTGATTGCGGTGGTCACATTCAACGATATTTTGCGGCTCATCCGCGGCGGATGACGCAACTGCCGCTTTTTCCATGAGAAAGGAATGACATACGATGGAGAGAAGGCAAAGCCGGGCCGTTTTTGCGGGCGGCGTGCAGATCGGCGGGGGAGCGCCGGTGAGCGTGCAGTCCATGCTCAACGTTCCTGCGCATGATATCGAGGGAAATGTCGATCAGGCAAAGGCATTATATGAATCCGGTTGTGAGATCATCCGCGCCGCGGTGCCGGGTCTGGACGCGGTGCAATTGATCCCTGCTTTGAAAAAGGCGGTGCCCGTGCCGGTTGTGGCGGATATCCATTTCGATTACCGCATCGCCCTTGCCTGTGTGGAGGCGGGGGTGGATAAAATCCGCATCAATCCCGGCAATATTGGCTCGGACGAGCGGGTCAGGGCTGTGGCCGACGCCTGCAGGACGCACGGCATTCCGATCCGCATCGGCGTCAACAGTGGTTCCCTCGAGAAGGAAATCCTCGCAAAATACGGCGCGCCCACGGCGCAGGCGCTCGCGGAGAGTGCCATGTACCATGTGCGGCTGCTGGAAAAGTGCGATTTTCATGATATTGTGATCTCCATCAAATCCTCCGATGTGCAGCGGATGGTGGAGGCATATGAAACCGTTGCAGCGCAGTGCGATTATCCGCTGCATCTCGGCGTGACGGAGGCGGGTACGGCCCGCATGGGGCTGATCAAATCGAGCGCCGGCATCGGCTCGCTGCTGCTGCACGGCATCGGCGATACGATCCGTGTTTCCCTGACGGACGCGCCGGTCAATGAGGTCTGTGCGGGCTTCGACATCCTCAAGGCCGTGGGCCTGAAGACGGATGCGCCCACGCTCGTTTCCTGCCCAACCTGCGGGCGCACGAAGATCGATCTGATCAGCCTTGCCGCCCAGGTGGAGGAGCGGCTGCGGGATTGCCGCAAGCCGGTCAAGGTGGCGGTCATGGGCTGCGCGGTCAACGGCCCAGGTGAAGCGCGCGAGGCGGATATCGGCGTAGCGGGCGGCGACGGCTGCGGCCTGCTGTTCAAAAAGGGAGAAGTGATTCGCAAGGTGCCGGAGGATCAGATTCTGGACGAGCTGATGCGGGAAATCGGGAAGCTTTGAAAAGCGCAGACGTAAAACGAAACATATAGGAGTAACCATGCAGAAGGATCGTTTTTTGGCCCTGTTTGGGGATTACATAGAAGAGCATATCAGGCAGAATCTGTCCGATGGGCAGGTTCTGTCTGTTGTCATTGAGAAGGAAGCGCGTACGCTGGATGTCGAGGTGGATTTTGACGCCGTCTTCCCGGAGGAAGCGTTGGAGGCGGCGCAGCGGTCGATCCGGACACTGATGCGGCTGCAATCGGTGGCAATCGAGCCGTATTTCCCGAAGGAGGCATTTTCAGAAGCATATTTCCCGCATATGGTGCGGGCTCTGCGGCGGGAAAACGCCGCGGCAAACGGCTTTTTGAATGACGCGACGGCACGCCTGGAGGATCGTGTTTTCACCATCACCCTTACGCACGGCGGCGCGGATATCCTGAAGGATACGGGCTGCGACGCGTTTTTGCGCGCACTGGTGCAAAAGCGGTTCGGCGTTGCCGTTGAGATCCGATTCGACGGCGAGGTGACCGTCACGCCGGAGGCCCCGGCCTTCGTCAAAATGCAGGAGCAGGCGGATGTGCAGCAGAAAGCGGAGCGGGAAGCCGCCAAACACAAGGCCGAGGGAGATAAACGGCAGGGCGTGCACAAGATGTACGACGGCCTGCCGCTGTATCTCGAAACCGCGCGGGAGATTCTCGGCCGCCCGGTGCGCAATAAGCCGGTGCCGATCCGCGATCTTAACCCGGAGGACGGGACGGTCACGGTGTGGGGCGATGTGTTCGGCTATGAATCGAAGGAGACGCGCGATGGCAGGAGCCTCATCATCTCCTTCCACATCACCGATTACACGGGCTCCTATACGGTGAAAATCTTCGATGAGAAGGAAAACGCCGCGAAGGTCGATCAGGCCATCAAGGATGGGATGACGGTGCTGGTGCGCGGCAGCGTCAGCTACGATAAATACTTTCGCGATTATGCGATCCGGCCGCTCTCCATTATGAGCGTCCAGAAGGAAAAGAAGATGGACGATGCGCCGGTCAAGCGCGTGGAGCTCCACCTGCACACCAAAATGAGCGCGATGGACGGTGTGTCCGATTGCTCGGCGCTCATCAAGCGCGCCGCTGAATGGGGGCACAAGGCTGTTGCCATCACCGATCACGGCGTTGCGCAGGCCTTCCCGGAGGCGATGAATACCGCCGCGGCGACGGGGATCAAGGTGATCTACGGCGTAGAGGGCTATTTCGTCAACGACATGGTGCCGATCGTCACCGGCCGGGAGGATACACCGTTCGACGGCGAATTCATCGTTTTCGATATCGAGACCACAGGCTTTAACGCGCAGGATGACCGCATCACGGAGATCGGCGCGGTGCGCGTGAAGGGCGGGAAAATCCTCGATTCCTTCGATACCTTTGCCAATCCGGAAATGCCGATCCCGGCGCGCATCACGGAGCTGACCGGCATCACGGATGAGATGGTCAAGGACGCACCTGATGAAGCAGCGGCGGTGCGCGCCTTTTTCTCCTTCTGCGAGGGCGCGGCTACGCTTGTGGCGCACAATGCGTCCTTTGATACCGGCTTTATCCGCGCGGTCTGCGCGCGGCACAAGATCGAATACGACTATACCCATATTGATACCGTCCCAATGAGCCGCTCGCTCTTAAAGGGGCTGAAGAATTATAAGCTCGATACGGTTGCGAAATATTTGAAGCTGGAGGATTTCAACCATCACCGCGCCTGTGACGATGCAAAAATCCTGGCGGATATCTTTGTGATCCTGCTCGACGAGGCGCGCAAGGCGGGCAAGATCGAATCGATTGGCCTGCTCAATACCGCGCTCTCCGAGGTGGATCCCAAAAAGCTGCGCTCCTATCACCAGATCATTCTGGTGAAGAACCTGACGGGGCTGAAAAATCTCTACCGCCTGATTTCCATGTCCCACCTGAAGTATTTCTACCGCCAGCCGCGCATCCCAAAGAGCGAGCTGATCAAATACCGCGAGGGGCTTTTGATCGGCAGCGCCTGTGAGGCGGGCGAGCTCTACCGTGCCCTGCTTGACGGCCGGCCGTGGGATGAGCTGAAAGCGATCGCCTCGTTTTATGATTATCTGGAAATCCAGCCCAAGGGCAACAACGCCTTCCTCGTGCGCGAAGGCCGTGTCAGTGGGGAAAAGCAGCTGGAGGAGATCAATAAGACGATTTTGAAGCTTGGCGACGAGCTGGGCAAAATGGTCGTCGCCACCTGCGACGTCCACTTCCTGGACCCGGGCGACGAAATCTTCCGCCGCATCCTCATGGCGGGGCAGGGCTTTACCGATGCGGATAACCAGGCTCCGCTCTACCTGCGCACCACGCAGGAGATGCTTGACGAATTCGCTTATCTCGGCGAGCGGGCCTATGAGGTGGTCGTGGAAAACCCGAACCAGATTGCAGATATGGTGGATGTGATGCGCCCCTTCCCGGAGGGCAACTTCCCGCCGAACATCCCCGGCGCGAAGGAGGAGCTGCGCGAGATATGCTGGACGAACTGCAGGAAGATGTACGGCGACCCCGTTCCTCAATACGTGGCCGACCGACTCACGCGCGAGCTCGATTCCATTATTGAGCACGGCTTCGCCGTTCTCTATATCATCGCGCAGAAGCTGGTGAAAAACTCCGAGGATCACGGCTATCACGTCGGCTCCCGGGGCTCCGTCGGCTCGTCGTTCGTAGCGACAATGGCGGGCATCTCCGAGGTGAACCCCCTTGCGCCGCACTACGTCTGCCCCAAATGCTGCCACAGCGAATTCTTCACCGACGGCTCCGTCGGCTCCGGCTACGACCTGCCGCCCAAGGATTGCCCGAACTGCGGCATCCCCATGAAGCGCGACGGGCATGAAATCCCGTTTGAAACCTTCCTCGGCTTCAACGGCGACAAGGAGCCGGATATCGATCTGAACTTCTCCGGCGAGTTCCAGGCTCAATCTCACCGCTACACAGAGGAGCTCTTTGGCCCGCAGAACGTGTTCAAAGCGGGCACGATCTCCACCGTCGCGGAGAAGACGGCCTACGGCTTTGTCAAAAAGTATACGGAGGAGCGGGGCATCATCCTGCATAAGGCCGAGGAGGAGCGCCTTGCGCGCGGCTGCACCGGCGTCAAGCGCACCACGGGTCAGCACCCGGGCGGCATGGTCGTTGTGCCGAACGACCACGAGGTCTATGAATTCACGCCCGTCCAGCACCCGGCGGATGATGCGGATAAGGGCTCCGTCACCACGCATTTCGACTTCCACGCGCTGCACGACACGCTTTTGAAGCTCGACGAGCTCGGGCACGATGTGCCCACGCTTTATAGGCACCTGGAGGATATGACGGGCATCCCGGTGATGGATGTCGATATCTGCGACCGCAAGATCATCGAATTGTGCACCAGCCCGGAGCCGCTCGGCGTGACGGCGGAGGAAATCGGCTGGCCGACGGGAACGCTCTCCATCCCGGAGATGGGCACGAATTTTGTCTGCGGCATGCTCATGGAGGCAAAGCCGAAGACCTTTTCGGATCTTTTGCAGATTTCCGGCCTGTCGCACGGCACGGACGTATGGCTCGGCAACGCGCAGGAGCTGATCAAAAACGGCACCTGCACGATCTCGGAGGTGATCGGTACGCGCGACAGCATCATGACCTATCTGATGCACAAGGGTGTTCAGCCGGGCATGGCGTTCAAGATCATGGAGATCGTCCGAAAGGGCAAGGCGCCCAAGCTCCTCACGGACGAGCACAAGCAGGCTATGCGGGATAACAACGTGCCGGAATGGTATATCGACTCCTGCCTGAAGATCAAATACATGTTCCCCAAGGCGCACGCCGCGGCCTATGTCAGCGCCGCGTTGCGGCTGGGCTGGTACAAAATCTACCGGCCGCTGGAATATTATGCGGCGCTTCTCACCGTGCGTGGCGGCGATTTGGACGCGGTTTCCGCTGTGGCGGGCCGCGCGGCGGTCAAGCGCAAGATGGATGAGCTCACCGCCAAGGGCAAGGACGCCTCCGCCAAGGAGGAGGATCAGCTCACGATCCTGCAGATCGTCAACGAAATGCTCGCGCGCGGCATCGAGTTTTTGCCCGTTGACCTCTACAAATCCGATGCGACCGTTTATCAGATTGAGGAGGGCAAAATCCGCCTGCCGTTTCTTGCGCTGAAAGGCACGGGCGAGAGCGCAGCGAAGAGCCTTGCCGCCGCGCGGGATGACGGGCAGGGCCCGTTTATCTCCTGCGACGATCTGCGCAGCCGTTCCGGTGTTTCCAGCAGCGTCATGACGATGCTCAGCGAGGCCGGGGCGCTCACCGGGCTGCCGGAGAGCAGCCAGATGAGTTTATTTGGATAAGGAAAGGCTGTGAATAGCGATGAACGATTACAAACAGAAAGCCGTTATGCCCTTTCATTGCAAGGACGGGCTTGGCTGCAACTATTACCGGATCCCCGCGATGATTACCACACAGCAGGGCGTAACCATTGCCGCGATGGACGCCCGCTTCGGTGGAACGCATGATTCGCCCAACAAGCTCGACACGGCGCTCTGTACCAGCAGCGACAGCGGGAAGACCTGGTCTAAGCCCATCCTGCCGTTTCATTTCAGGGATTATGAGGATGCTTCCGCCGTATTGAAACCCAATGGCGCGCTCTGCACGAAAAAAAGCGCATCGACAATCGACCCCTGCCTTCTGGAGGACGTGCAGACCGGCCGCATTTTTCTGCTGGTCGATCTGTTTCCCGGCGGATTCGGCTCTCCGCAGGCAAAAACGGGAACGGGCTATGCGGAAATCGACGGCAAGCAATGCCTGCTTCTTCGGAAGAAGGGGAGTCGAGAATTTCAGTATTTTGTTCGGCCTGACGGCGCCGTCTGCACGATGGACAGAAGGCAAACGCCATATTCCCTCAATGACGAATATGAACTGCTGGAAAACGGAAACCCCCTGACGGTCTGCCAGCGGCGCGTGCAGTATGTCGGGCCGTTTGTGTTAAGCAAAAAAACGGGCGTGCAGGTGCCGATGAATGTGTTCTATGCGGATGCCCTGTTCTGCGTTGCGCTGACCTCTTACCTGTTCTTGCGCTACAGCGACGACCAGGGAAAGACCTGGTCGAAGCCGGTTTCGATCAATCCCATGGTCAAGGAGCAGAGGATGCGCGTGCTGGTCACAGGCCCCGGCTGTGGCATCCAGCTGAAGGGCGGGGCGCATGCGGGCCGGCTGATCTTCCCGGTATACAACGTGACCAGGGGCTTCCGCACGCAGGAATGCATGACGATTTACAGCGACGATCACGGCGGGACTTGGACGCTGGGCGGCGGGCCGCGCTTCGACGCTTCCATCGGCATGATGAGCGAATCGCAGCTCGTGGAACTGCCGGATGGCAGCGTGCAGGTGTTTGCCCGCACAAAGGCGGGGCAAATCGCCACGGCGCACAGCGCGGACGGCAGTGAAACCTTTGGAGAGGGCGAACTCGTGCCGGAGCTTCCGCTGACCGGCGGCGCCGGATGCCAGGTGTCTGCGCTGGGTTACGACGGCCTCATCGACGGCCGGCCGGCCGTGTTCGTTTCCGCGCCGGCCGGATCGCCGCGCAAAAACGGCATGATTCATATCGGCCTCATTGCGCAGAGCGGGAATGAAGATATGCCGTATACCTTTGACTGGAAATACCGCTTTGAGGTGACAGACAGGGACACCTGGTTTGCGTATTCCTGCCTGACGCAGCTGCCCAATGGAGAAATTGGCATCCTTTATGAGCAGGCCAATACACCGCAGACGATCGACACGACCTGTTTTCAGTCCTTTTCGTTGGATACGCTGACGCGGAAATAATCTGTTTGATATGCAGAAAGAAGAAAACCACAGGCCGGGAAAGCCTGTGGTTTTCTTCTTATCGGATGGGGTTTATGAATCGCCGGGCGCTAAGAAAGGGGGAGAGAAAAGCGGTCCGGACGCACGTCGGAAGGAGAGCTTGCCGATCACGGAGAAGAAATTTTTAACAAGCCGGCAGAGAAATGCGAAAATAAAAAACCGACGCATGTCAATCATGAAGAGACAGGCGGCATTATCAGAGAAATCGAGAGGCGGCAGCTTGCCTTGGCTGAGCAGATCGAACTGCTTTTCCAAAACGAAACTGTTACAACCCCTGGGAAATCATAGACGCCGGAAACAGATTTATTTTTTATCAAACAGTGTGTTGATCATTTCTACTGTTTCCATTATAATAATTTTAAAAACTGCTGTCACGCATCAAACTTTTTTGTTTTGTTCGATATTCGACAAGAGATTTAAAATCGTTGCGCAATGGGGGAGGAAAATCAATATGATGAAAGAGAATTCACAGGACAGACGTGTCAGAAGGACCAAAACATTGCTTCAGACAACGCTGGTGGAGCTCATGCTTGAAAAGGAGATCAGCCAGATTTCCGTCAAGGAGCTGACGCAAAAAGCGGATGTAAACAGAAGCACCTTTTATCTGCACTATCTGGATATCTACGATATGCTCGAGCAGATGGAGAATGAATTTATTGGAAGGGTGCAGCGCTTTTTTCATGATTATTTCGATCCGTTTCCCGCCTCGCCGCCAATTACGCTTTTCCTTCAGATTTCCCAGTGGCTCGAGCGGGATAAGGAGTATTATGTCAAGCTGCTGCGGGGGACGGCGGCCGCGCAGCTTTTGGAAAAGCTGCGTGTGCAGATTGTAGACGAATTCCTCCACATTCTGCATACGATCTTTCAGGAGGAGAATTCACTGGATCTGCGCACCCGCGTTAATTTTATCGTGTCCGGTACCATCGGCGTGCTGCGTATGTGGGTGACGGAGGAAAATACCGGTTCCCTGCTGGAGCTTTCCAGAACGATTGAGGATCTGCTGGAAAACGGCAGCATTCAGGATTATCCGCAGAAGCTGCTTCTGCACTATCCGGATTATATGCAGCGGATGGCGGAGCTTCAAAAGAAATAGAAGAAGGGTTGACACTTGGTCCTTCATTATGTTATCATGCTATCACGTTAAAGTGAAAGGGGCCGTCATTTTGGCAATCAGACGATATGAGCGCGCCACGCCCGAGGGGACGCGCGACCTGCTTTTTGAGGAATGTACAGCGCGCCGTGAGGTGGAGAGTACGCTTTCCGGCTTGTTCAAGGCGCGCGGCTATAACCGCGTAATCACGCCTACTTTGGAATTCTTTGACGTGTTTGACCGGGAGAGCGCCGGTATGCCGTTGGAGACGCTTTATAGTGTGACGGATGCGCGCGGCAGGCTTATGGTACTGCGGCCGGACAATACGCTGCCGATTGCACGCATCGCGGCGACGCGCCTGCGGGACGAGGCGATTCCGCTCCGGCTTTTTTATTCACAGAATGTTTTCCGGCGCAATCCGGGGCTCACCGGCCGCAGGGATGAGGCCGCGCAGAGCGGCATCGAGCTCATTGGCGCTTCCGGCCTGCGGGCGGATCTGGAGATTCTCATGACCGCCGTTGATGCGCTTGAGCAGTGCGGCGCGCCGGATTTTCGTATCGAAATCGGCCACGCCGGTTTTTCCGGTGCCCTGTTTCAGGCGCTGGAGGCGGATGACGAGCTCCGGGAGCAGATCGCCGAGCTGATCGAGATGAAGAACTATGCCGCCCTTAACGATGCGCTCGATCAGGCAGGCGATACACCGGCCGCCCGTGCGGTGCGGAGATTGCCGCGCCTGTTCGGCGGCGAGGAGGTTCTGGACGAGGCAGCCACCCTGTACGACGATCAAAGGGCTTTGGAACCGCTTTCCTATCTTCGGAACATATACCGGCTGCTGATGCAGCTTGGCTTACAGAATAAGGTGAATATCGACCTGGGGCTTGTCCACCGGGGAAATTACTATACGGGCGTTGTCTTCCGGGGCTATATCGAGGGTTCGGGTGTTACAGTGCTCTCCGGCGGGCGGTATGACGGCCTGCTTGGCGAATTTGGCAGCCCAATGCCTGCGACGGGCTTGGGCGTAGAGGTGGACGCGCTGGCCTCCGCCATGTGCGCGCGGGGCGATGCCGCAGCGCCGAAAGCGGCCGACGTGCTGGTCTTTGGAGTTGATGGCTGCGAGGTGCGCGCTCTCTCCTATGCGCGTTCCTTAAACGAGCAGGGGCTCGTGTGTGAAAACTGCGTGCTCGATTCCGCCGAAGCGGCGCGCGATTACGCGGCCCGCAAGGGGATCGGGCGGCTTGACGTTGTCAAGGAGGAGAGCGTGGAGATCATCACCGTGAACGGCACGAAAGGGGGCGCGGCGCAATGAGGCCGATCCGCATTGCCCTGACCAAGGGCAGGCTCGAAAAAATGAGCGTTCAGCTCTTTACGAAGATGGGGCTCGACTGTACGAGCCTGATCGAAAAGGGGAGGCGGCTGATCCTGCCGGTCGGGCCCTATGAAGCGGTACTCGCCAAGGCCGCGGATGTGATCACCTATATTGAGCACGGCGTGTGCGAGATCGGCATCGTCGGCAAGGATACGATTGTGGAAAACGGCACGAGCTTTTACGAGGTGACGGATCTCGGCTTCGGGCGCTGCCGGTTTGCACTGGCCGGGCCGGTTGGAAAGGATTTTTTCAGCGGCCATAACGTCAAGCGCATCGCAACGAAATATCCAAAGGTGGCCCGTTCCTATTTTGAAAGCAAGGGCATGGATGTGCAGATCATCAAGATCGAGGGCTCTGTGGAACTCGCGCCCCTGCTGGGCCTGGCGGACGCGATTGTCGATATTGTGGAAACCGGCACGACCTTGAAGGAAAACGGGCTGGAAGTGATTGAAGAGATCATGCCGGTTTCCGCGCGCGTGATTGTCAATATGGCGAGCATGAAGCTGCGCCGCGAAGAGATTGAAGCGTTTTTGGAGCAGGTAGAACAGGCGAAGGAGGAATTGCAATGATCCCGATTACCCATGCTGACGGAAAGGCGGAGCAGAAGCTCATCCGGCAGTTGAAAGCGCGCAGCGGAGAGGTCGACCGCAAGGTGACCGCCGCCGTGACGGCGATTCTCGACAACGTCCGGCAAAATGGAGACCGCGCCGTGGAAAATTATACGCTTCAGTTTGACGGGCATCTGCCGGAGCATCTTCTGATCGAGCGCCCTGAGATCGAGGCGGCGCTCGATCAGTGCGATTCAAAATTTGTCTATGCCCTTTATCAGGCCTCCGCCAATATCCGGGATTTCCATGAACGGCAGAAGCGGCAGAGCTTTCTCAACACGCTGGAGAACGGCGTGATTTTAGGCCAGCGCGTGCGCGGCCTCAAGCGTGTCGGCCTCTATGTGCCGGGCGGCACGGCGGCCTATCCGTCGTCCGTCCTGATGAACGCGATCCCCGCGAAGATCGCGGGTGTGGAGGAGCTCATTATGGTTACGCCCCCGGCAAAGGACGGAAGCGCGAATCCGGATATCCTTGCGGCCGCGGCTGTGGCGGGCGTCGACCGGATTTATCTCATGGGCGGCGCGCAGGCGGTGGCGGCGCTTGCCTACGGCACAGAAACGGTGCCGCGTGTCGACAAAATCGTCGGCCCTGGCAATATCTATGTTGCCACGGCGAAGCGGCTGCTCTACGGCACGGTGGATATCGATATGGTCGCGGGGCCGAGCGAAATCCTGATCGTCGCGGATGAGACGGCGAAGCCCGCCTTCCTTGCGGCGGACCTGATGTCGCAGGCGGAGCACGACGTGCTGGCTTCTGCGATTCTGCTGACCACCAGTGACCGCATCGCCAGAGAGACGGTCGCCGCGCTCAAGGAGCAGGTGCGCTCGCTTTCCCGCCGCAAGATCATCGAGCAGTCCCTCCTGGATTTCGGCGCGGTGATCGTCTGCCAGACGCTTGATGAAGCGATCGGCTTTGCCAATGAGCTGGCGCCCGAGCATCTGGAGCTGTGTGTGGAACATCCGATGGAATACATCGGCCGGATCGACAACGCCGGCTCCGTATTTCTCGGTCATTATTCTCCCGAGCCGCTGGGCGATTACTACGCGGGGCCGAACCACGTTTTGCCCACGAGCGGGACGGCCCGCTTCTTCTCCCCGCTGGGTGTGGACAGCTTCGTGAAAAAATCGAGCTTTCTCTATTATACAGAGTCCGCCCTGCGCGAGGCGAAGGACGATATCGTCAAGCTCGCGGAAACGGAAGGTCTGACCGCCCATGCGAATTCCATCAAAGTGAGGTTTTGACCGTGGCATTTGCCCTGAATGATAAAATCAAAGCCCTGACCCCTTATGATCCGATCTGCGGGGAATACCCGATCCGGCTGGACGCCAACGAATCCTACATCCCGTTCCCGGATGAGATCCGCGCAGAGATGGAGCGGGCGCTGGCGGACGTTGCGCTCAACCGCTACCCGGACCCGTATGCGGAGAAGGTCTGCGGCCTGTTTGCCGCTTATTATGGGATCTCGCCTGCACTTGTCACGGCGGGCGACGGCTCGGATGAGCTCATTTCCATCATTATGAGTGCTTTCCTGCAGAAGGGGGACAAGGTGCTCACCCTCGCGCCCGATTTTTCAATGTACCGCTTTTACACCGGCATCGTGGAATGCCCATGCGTAACGATGGAGAAGAACGCGGACTTCACCATTGACCCGCAGCAGGTGATCGATACGGCGAAGCGGGAAGGGGCGCGGCTGATCGTATTCTCCAACCCCTGCAACCCAACTTCCGTAGGCCTTGCCGCAGACGAGGTGCGCGGGATCCTCCGCGGGACGGATGCGCTGGTGGTGCTGGACGAAGCGTATATGGATTTCTGGGATCAATCCCTGCTGAGCGAGGCCGCACAGTATGACAATCTCATCCTCCTGCGCACCTGCTCCAAGGCGATCGGCCTTGCAGGTATCCGGCTGGGGTTTGCCGTGGCGAATGAAACGCTCACGCGCGTGATCCGCAGCGTGAAATCCCCGTATAACGTCAATGCCGTCTCGCAGGTGCTCGGCTGTGTTGCGTTTTCCCATCCGGAGCAGTTAAAGCGCAATATCGAGCGGCTCATGGAATCGCGCGAGGCGCTTTACAGCCTGTTCCAATCGCTTGCCGCTAATTTCCCCGGCAAGGTGGAGGTGGTGAAGCCCGTCACCAATTTTGTCTGGGCACAATGCGAGCGGGCGGGCGAGCTCTTTGAAGCGCTCAAGAAGCAGGGGATCATTGTGCGCTGCATGGGCGATCATCTGCGCGTGACCGCCGGGCGCAACCATGAAAATGAAAAGGTCGCGGCCGCGATCCGCGCCTTCTACACAGAAAATGAATCCGATTGAATTGCGGAGAAAGGATGTCATCCATATGCGGACTTCGGAACAGATGCGCAGCACCAAGGAGACGCGCGTGACCGTGCGCCTCGCGCTCGACGGCGGCGACGTCGCCATCGATACGGGAATCGGCTTTTTTGACCATATGCTGCAGGCCTTCGCCGTGCACGGCGGCTTCGGGCTGGAGGTGACTGTCAAGGGCGATCTGGAGGTCGACTGCCACCATACGATCGAGGATACGGGCATCGTGCTGGGCAGGGCGTTCTGCGAGGCGCTCGGCGATAAAAGCGGGCTCGCGCGGTACGGCAGCTTTCTCATCCCGATGGATGAGACGCTCGCCTCTGCGGCGGTAGACGTCAGCGGGCGGCCTTATCTTGTATTCAACGCTGCATTTCCGGAGGAGCGCGTCGGCGGGTTCGACACCTGCATGTGCGGCGAATTCTTCCGTGCGTTTGCCATGAATGCAGGGATCACGCTGCATCTGAATGTGCCCTACGGCGGCAATTCCCACCACCAGATCGAGGCGCTTTTCAAGGCTGCGGCCCATGCGCTCTCACAGGCGGTGCGTGAAACCGGCAGGGGAACGCTCTCAACGAAGGGCACGCTGGAATAAACAGATGCCGGACGGCAGATGTCAGACTTCAGAAAAAGGAGTTTTGTTATGCTGATTTTTCCCGCAATCGATATCAAAAACGGGGCCTGTGTGCGGCTGTATCAGGGTGAGCTCGCCACCGCCGAGCAGGTAGCTGACAGCGCTCTGACGGCGGCGAAAAGCTTCCGGGCGGCGGGCGCTGACTGGGTGCATATGGTCGACCTTGACGGCGCGGTCGAGGGCGCGCGCAAAAACACCGGCATTTTTCTGGAGGTCGCCCGT
Organism: uncultured Oscillospiraceae bacterium; assembly: GCA_900549825.1. Taxonomy (GTDB): domain Bacteria; phylum Bacillota; class Clostridia; order Oscillospirales; family Acutalibacteraceae; genus Fimivicinus. The sequence goes on from URQB01000008.1 coordinate 77,836, forward strand.
GAGAGCGGGCTGAAGGTGGAGGTCGGCGGAGGCATCCGCACGATGGCGGATATCGATTTTTATCTGGAAAATGGGATTTCCCGCGTCATCCTCGGCTCCGTCGCCCTGCGCGATGCTGCGCTCGTGCGGCAGGCGGTTGCAGCCTATGGCGAAAAAATTGCCGTGGGCATCGACGCGCGCGACGGGATGGTCGCAGCCGGGGGCTGGGTTGAAACAAGCACGGTCAGCGATGTGGAGCTTGCCCGCCGCATGGAGGAGGTGGGGGTCCGCTGCCTGATCTGCACCGATATCGCGCGGGATGGCATGCTCTCCGGGCCGAATCTCAAACAGCTCACCCGCATCCGGCAGGCAGTCGGGTGCGATCTCGTCGCAAGCGGCGGTGTAACGGACCTCAGCGATATCATTGCCCTGCGGGATTGCGGCCTCTATGGCGCAATCTGCGGGCGCTCGATTTATAAGGGCACGCTGGATTTACGCCAGGCTATTCAGACAGCAGATGACAGACAATAGACGTCAGACTGTGGCAGCACGATGCGCAAATGTGCAATTAAAAAATTGCATCAGTGTGAAACGCATCAATCGCTTTGCCGCTTGTTGTGGGGCCTGAAGTCTTCTGTCTGTTGTCTGAAAGCTTTTTCTGAAAGGAGTTTTTTCTTTGGATTTATCCAAATATTTTGTCAAGGCGGAGCTGATCCCGGCCATTGTGATCGAGGAAGGCACGAATGAGGTGCTCATGCTCGCTTATATGAACCGGGAATCTCTTGCCAAAACGATGGAAACAGGGTATACTTGGTTTTACAGCCGTTCACGCCAAAAGCTCTGGAATAAGGGCGAGACCTCCGGCCATACGCAGAAGGTGCTCTCTATCCGCGCGGATTGCGACGACGATACGCTGCTCGTCACGGTGCGCCAGACGGGCCCCGCCTGCCACACGGGCAGCCACTCTTGCTTTTTCAAAACCATCTGGGAGGAAGCATAATCCATGCAGGATGTTTTTCAGGAATTATACGATGTGATCCTTGACCGCAGGTTAAACCCGCAGGAGGGCTCCTATACCTGCTATCTCTTTGAGAAGGGTACGGACAAGATCTTAAAGAAGGTGGCGGAGGAATCCGGCGAAACGATCATCGCCGCTAAAAACGGCGTGAAGGAGGACACCGTTGCGGAGATCGGCGATCTGCTTTTTCATCTGCTGGTGCTCATGGCGAACGAGGGCATCGACGTTTCCGACATCACGGCGGAGCTTGCCTGCCGCCGGCAGAAATCCGGCAACCTCAAGCAATTCCACCAGGTGGATAAAAACACGTAACCGGCCGCAGAATCCTACCGATCCATCTCTTGCTGCGAGGTGTGCTCCATGGCTCATTCAAAGGGGATATTCAAGCCGCGCGAATGGTATCGGCTCGATAACGCGGCTAAGATCTTTCCGGGTCAGAATACCCAGAAATGGTCGAATGTTTTTCGCCTCTCCGTCGTGCTGCGGGAGAAAGTCGATCCCGCGGTGCTGGAGCAGGCCGTCATCATGACGCTCCCGCGTTTTCCCTGTTTCAATGTCAGGATGCGCAGGGGCTTCTTTTGGCATTACCTCGAAAAGAACGACCGGCTTGCGCCCCCAATCCAGCCGGATATCCAAAATCCCTGCCATCGCGTCAACTGGCGGGAGAATAACCGTTTTCTGTTCCGCGTTTATTATCATGAAAACCGGATTGCCATCGATTTTTACCATGCGCTCAGCGACGCCTACGGCGCGTCCCGGCTGCTCAATACGATCACGGCCCAGTACCTGCGGCTGATGGGGCATGGGATCCCACCGGGCGAGGGGGTGCTCGATCTCAACGAGCGGCCCACGCAGGATGAAATCAGCGATCCCTTCAAGCGTTTCGCCTCCTCCCGGGCCGCGCCGCGGCATAAGGTGAATAAATTCGCCTACCACGCGAAGGGCACGCGGATGCCCGCGCATATGGTCAATATCACCACCGGGTATATGCCCGTCGACGCGCTGAAGATGAAGGCGAAGGAATATGGCGTGACGATCACGGAATTCGTGGCGGCACTGCTGCTGGATGTGCATTACCGCAAGCAGCTTGAGGAGCACCGGGGGCACGGGAAGCTCAAGGATGTCAGCGTCCAGATCCCCGTCAACCTGCGCAACTCCTTCCCGACGAAGACGCTGCGCAATTTTTCGCTCTGCTATTCCGCGCGCATCGATCCCAATATGGGGGAGTATACGTTTGAGGAGATCGTCCGGCAGGTGTCTCTCTATCTGCGCTATGTGAATAACCCGAAAGAGCTCAACGCCATGATGTCGAGCAATCTAAAGCTCGAGTCAAATCCATTTATGCGCTTTCTGCCGCTGCCCGTCAAGGATTTCTTCATCGGCCTGTCGTTTCTCATCACGGGTGAAAAGGCGACGAGCGTGCTGATCTCCAACCTCGGCATTGTCCGGGTGCCGGAGGAGATGGAGCCATATATCGACCGCTACGTTCTCATGACCGGGCCGGGCCGGCGCAGCGGCTCGCGCTGCGCGGCGGTCAGCTTCCAAAACACCTTTGCGCTGACCTTTGCCAATATCTATCAGGAAAGCGATATTGAGCGCGCGTTTTTTACCCGCCTTGTAAAGATGGGCGTCCATGTAAAGATCGAAAGCAACCGGGAATGAATGGGATCATGCGGCCATCTCGGTGCGGCCTCAGGAGGTGTGCGTTTCTTGTCCTACTGTGTCAATTGCGGCGTCGAGCTCGACGATAGCGCAAAAAAGTGCGCGCTGTGCGGCGCGCCGGTGCTCAACCCTTATCTCGATGAGCCGGAAAAGGCTCTTCCGGCGCCCTATCCGGACCGGCTGGCGCTCCCGGAGGGGGCAAACCGGCGGTATATCGCCTTCCTTGTTTCCATGGTGCTGCTGATCCCCAATCTGATCTGCGGGGTGGCGAACCTGCTGATCCTCGACAGCGGCATCTGGTCGGTGTATATCGTATCGGCCAGCCTGCTGTTCTGGGTGTTTTTTATCGTGCCATTTTTGATGGGAAAGCCGCATCCGCATCTGTTATGGCTGATGGATACGCTGGCGGGAGCGCTGTATACCTGGTTGTTTTACGTCGTCGGCTGGGGGCCGCGGGGCTGGTTTTTACACCTGGGGCTTCCGCTGATTTTGGGGCTTTCCCTTATCTCTTTGTTTATGATCTCCTGGCTGAGCCGGAAGCGGCGCGACTGGCCGCACGTTTCCATCGCTGTGCTGGCGGAGATCGCACTGTACGCCATCTATGCCGATGTGCTGTTCAGCCTGTATCAAAATACAGGGAGGCCCTTGCAGTATTCGCTGGTGATCGCCGCCTGCTGTCTTGCGCTGATGGCGTTCTTTATCGCTGTGGCGCGCAATAAACGGCTGCGCGCGTGGCTCTCCCGCAAGTTTTTCTATTAAGCCTTTTGCTTTGCGACAATATCATAAAAAGGACGGTACAGGATGATGAAAGCGAAAACGATGGCGGCCCTCGCCGCACTGACAGCCGGCGCGGCCGCGGGCGGCACCTATCTCAAAAAAAAGAATATCTGCCCACTCTGCGTTGCCAAAAAGCTGGTTGCACAGACGCGATTGCACGTGACCGCAACAAAGCACTATGACAACGGCGTGGCGCTGACGCCGCCTATGGGCTGGTCGAGCTGGAATACCTTCCGGCAGAAGATCGACGAGCAGATCATACGCGAGACGGCCGCTGCCATGAAGGCCTCCGGATTGGTGGAGGCAGGCTATCAGTATCTCAATCTGGACGACTGCTGGCAGTCCTCCATCCGCGATGAGGAGGGGCGGCTGCAGGGGGATCTCACCAATTTCCCGAGCGGGATGAAGAAGCTGGTGGAGGATGTCAACGCACAGGGGATGAAGCTAGGCCTCTACACCTCCAACGGTACGCTCACCTGCGAGGATCTGCCTGCCTCCCTCGGCCATGAGGAGACGGATGCGCGCACGCTCGCGGAGTGGGGCGTGGAATATTTCAAATACGATTTCTGCCACAATGTGCAGATCCCGACGAAAGCCCCCTGCATCGATCAAATCCTGATCGGCAAAGCGGGCGACCGGGACAAGCTTGTCATCCAGGCGGAGGATGCGCTCCTGGAGGGCCGCGCGTGCGTCGTGGGGGACAAAGCGCTCGACAGCGGCAAGTATGTGGCGGGGCTGGATGCGAACCAGGGCTCCCTTACCTTCCGGGACGTCATCGTGGAGGCCGCGGGCGAATATGTGCTGACCATCGGCCTGCGCAAAAAGGATAATGTGGCCAAGTTCTGCATGGTTACGGTCAACGGGACGGACAAATACCATGTGGACGTACCGCCGACGAAATCCTGGAGTCCGACGGGCCGCATTCAGGTGCGCGTGCAGCTTCAGGCGGGCGGGAATACCATCAAGATCCACAACCCCGTCGCCTCGCGCTTCGACAGCGCCGCGCTCCAGTATGAAAATATGGGCGTCCTGCTCAAAAAGGCCACGAAGGAATATGCACAGCGCGCCGGCCGGCCGGAAAAGCCGATCGTCTATTCCATCTGCGAGTGGGGCTGGAACAAGCCGCACAAATGGGGCCGTGAGGCGGGCAACCTCTGGCGCACCACGCCGGATATCCAGGCAAACTGGGCCTCGATGCTCGGCATTTATGAGCACAACGTCCGGCTTTATGATTATGCGGGCCCCGGCGGCTGGAACGATCCCGATATGCTGGAGGTCGGCAACGGAAACCTGACCTATGAGGAAAATAAATCCCACTTCACGCTCTGGTGCATGATGGCCGCGCCGCTGATCCTCGGCAACGATATCCGCAAATTCATCAAGGCGGATGGCAGTGTCGATACGGAGAATAAGACGCTCTCGATCCTCACGAACCGCGAAGTGATCGCCATCGATCAGGATCCGCTGGGCGTCCAGTGCCGCCGCGTGCGCAGGGACGGCCTGATCGACATTCTCGTGAAGCCGCTGGAAAACCGCGCACTGGCGGTTTGCTTCTTCAACAAGGGGCCGTCGGAAAAGCAGGCGGAGGTGAGCCTGCGTGCGCTTGCGAACGAGGGCTTTGTCGACCTGCCGTTTGCGGACGGCTATGAGGTCAAGGAGCTCTGGACGGGGCACGAGGCGAAGGTACAGGATGCGCTTTCCAGTTATGTGCCGAAGCACGGAGTGAAGCTGTTCCGCGTGAAGGCGGCTGAGTAAAGCTTTGCGTATGACATAAAAAACACAAAGATCGGGCAGATATCCTAAAATGAACAGCACCCCATTTGTTAGACAGTATCATACTGCCAACAAATGGGGTGTTTTTCCATGCCAGAAGGAATACCGGACAAACGACACACAGCGGAATGTGCTTCAACAATTTTCGTTTTAAAATATTATCTAACCCTAAGTTCCGCCCGATGATCGAATTTCCCCTACAGTTACGCCTGCCCGGAGAGCTTCTGCGCCGCCTTGAGTACCGCGTCATAATCCGGAGGGCTTGAGACCTCGGGCACATACTCGACATAGGAGAGCTTCCCTTCACTGTCCGCCAGAAATACTGCGCGGGTCAGCAGCCCCAGCTCTTCGATCCGCGTACCGGTTGCTGTGCCGAAGCTGTGATCCCGGTAGTCGGAGAGCGTCTGCACCTGCTCAACGCCTGCCGCACCGCACCAGCGCGCCTGTGCAAAGGGCAGATCCATGCTGACCGCATAGATGCGTACTCCGGCAAATGCGGCGGCCGCCTCATTGAACCGCCGCACCTCCTGATCGCATACGCTGGTGTCGAGCGAAGGGACGGAGAGAAAAATGCGGATGCCGGACAGGCTTTTGCCTTGCACCTGCCGGAGCTGACTGTCCGTCAGTGTAAAATCCGGCATCATGTCTCCGGGGCGGAGCTGCCTTCCGCAAAGGGTGACCGGGTTTCCTTTGAATGTGACTGCCATGAGCATACCTCCTGAATATCATATAAAACGGCTGATACTGTTTAGTATCTGCCGAAAAGAGGCTGTCATACAGAGAGATGTGAACAAGCGCTTTTTAATCGAAAGTCTGCGGCGGAAGAGCGCCCAGAGGCGGCTCGATTCCGCCGGTGATTTTCTCTGTTTGAGATTTTCATATATGGCCGAGGGGTTCGTTTGCCGTCCGGAAATCAAAGTCGAACAGCGGCGGCTGGTAGCGGTCGACGATCTCGCAGAAGAGAGAAGCCGATCCTCCAGCCCCTCCCGGGATGGCGCAATGCCTTCGGCGGTTTTGATCAGGGAGGGGCGCGTGTTTTCCCCCGTTACGTTCACACTGGGCCCATGAAAATCGCTGAGGGGTTCCTCCCGCTCCGCACCGCCGCGCCTGGACACTGCTCTCCCGTCCATGAACCAGTCTTTCCGTCCTGTGGCTGAGGGCGGAGGAGCGGCTGTTCCGGTTTTGACTGGCCTCTCTGAGCCTGCCCAGTACATCCCGCTTCTGCCCTATCCCCGCGCTGTTGAAGGGGCTAAGTTCTCTCCGGTACATTTTTCAGCGCCATTCCGCCTGTGGAAAAGCCTTCTGTAAAAGCGGGTGCGGCAACAATCTGCTGCCATTCGCCGCCGTGCGCCGCAATTGAGTGCCTCACCATCGCGGTCGTATCCTTGAACCTATCCGCAAACAGCCCGCCGCCCAGAAAGGAACAGTTGCCGGGCCGGATCATTCGGGAGATGTGCGCTGATTTTTCCCGGCAATGTTTTTTACAGCGGCGGGAGACCGGTTAAAGTTTACAATATGTTAATTGAAATCAATATCTGCTTCGGCTACAATAAATGTACTATTTCGGGGCGGAGGCATGCAGGTGTTTGGCTATGTGAAGGCATACAAGCCGGAGCTGAAGGTGCGGGACTATGAGCAGTACAAAGCGGTTTACTGCTCCCTGTGCAAGACGCTCGGCCGGGAATACGGCCTGTTTGCCAGACTGACGCTCAGTTATGATTTCACCTTTGCCGCGCTGCTGCGGCTGGCCCTTGCAGGGGAATGCCCAGGCTTTCATAAAGCGCGCTGCCCGTTCAACCCCTTTGCGAAATGCCATGCCTGTTCCGGCGGCGGAAGCACATTTTCGTTTACGGCAGCCGCGGCGGTGATCATGACCTTCTATAAGCTGCGCGATAATTTGCGGGACGCCGGATTTTGGAAACGCCTTGCATCCCGACTTCTGAATCCCCTTGCCGCGCATGCGCATAATAAGGCGAAGAGGCGTTATCCCCGCGTAGAGGAAATTGTCTCCCGTATGATGGAAGAGCAGGCTGCACTCGAAGCGGAGGCCTGTGAGCAGATAGACCGCGCCGCTGACCCTACGGCAAAAGCGCTTGCGGCCCTGTTTGTCATGGACGCGCAGACGGAGGATCAGCGAAGGGTGCTCGACCGGCTGGGCTATTGTGTGGGCCGGTGGGTTTATCTGATTGACGCGGCGGACGATTTGGAAGCGGATCTGGCGAACGGGGATTATAATCCTTATATCCGTGCCCTTCATATCGCCAGGGGAGATCCGGAAGCGGTGAAGGCGGCGCGCAGGAATGCGCAGGAATCTTTATTTCTGACGGCTGCAGAAGCTGTGCGCGCCTATGATTTGCTGGAGGTTCGCCGGTTCGATGCGATCCTGCGCAATATCCTGACAGATGGGCTTTTCGACACGCAAAAGCGGATTTTTCAAACAGAGAATCAAAATAATAAATAGAACAAAGCGGTTGTTCCAAATTTTCAGTCCCTGCGAAAGGTATGGTTTTCATTATGAAAGACCCTTATCAAATTTTGAATATTACACCGGACGCGACTGACGAGCAGGTGCGGGAGGCATACCGTGCGCTTGCGCGCAGGTATCAGTCTGAAAATTATGAAAACGGCCCGCTGGCCGATATGGCGGCCAAAAAGATGGACGAAATAAACGGGGCGTATGATGCGATCATCACCATGCGTCGCAGCCAGTCCGGCTCCGCGCAGAGCGGCTATGCGGGCGGCAGATACGGCGGCGCATCCTCCCTGGAGGATATCCGCTCTAAAATCAACGCCAACCGCATCGATGATGCGGAAACGCTGCTCGATGGCATCCCGCCGCAGGCGCGCGGTGCGGAGTGGTATTTCCTGAAGGGTACCGTGCAGTATAAGCGCGGCTGGCTGGAGGAGGCCACTAAGAATTACCGCACCGCCTGCCAGCTCGATCCCGGCAATTCGGAATATCAGGCGGCGTTCCGGCAGGTGAACAATCCCCGTTCGGGCGGTTACCACGCTCCGCAGTCCAACGCGGGCGGCTGCAGCGCATGCGATATCTGCACAGGGCTGATCTGTGCGGACTGCCTGTGCGATTGCTGCGGCGCCGACGGAACGCCCTGCTGCTGAGCGCTCACAGACAGGACTGTGCGGCCGCGGCACACGAAAGGATGTTATCAATTTTATGACGGGGATGAGACAAAGCTCAAAGACCGCCTTTGGCGGGATTCTCACGGCGCTGTCGGTCGTGTTGATGTTTTTGACGGGGATCCTCCCGTTTTTGACCTTTGCGCTTCCCGCGCTGGCGGGCGCGCTGCTGATTCTGGTCGTGATGGAGATCGGCCCCAAATGGGCGCTGTGCGTCTATGCGGCGGTGAGCATCCTTTCCCTTCTGGTGGTGGCGGATAAGGAAGCGGCGATGATGTATGCCGCCTTTTTCGGCTATTATCCGGTGATCAAATCCTTCCTCGAAAGCAGGCTCCCGCACTGGCTGGAGTGGATCGTGAAATTTTTGATCTTCAATGCCGCCATGGTGCTGGCTTATATTGTGATCATTTTCGTCTTCGGCATTCCGCTGGACGAGATGGAGGAGTTCGGAAAGTTTGCGGTGCCCATCCTGCTGGGGATGGGGAATGTGGTCTTTTTCGTTTATGATATCGCTTTGACAAGGGTCATCGGCGCGTACCTGCACCGCTGGCGCAAGACGTTTCGCAGGCTTTTTAAATAAAATACCAGGACGGAGCTTTTCTTTCGCGCCATTGCCGGACGCAGGAGGAACAGCTTCTTCTTTTTGATGGATTTTGCAAGTCTTCATGCAGAAAAATGCATTCGTTCTTGACTTCGGTCCGATGACGGAATAAGATAGGGATATGCCGATTCGATTATGATTTGTAATAGGGAGAGGGGGAGTTCCTGCATGACAAAATCGCTGCTGGCCAAAATGGATAACCTGTATCCGTCGCTTTCCAAGGGGCATAAGCGGATTGCCTCCTTCATTCAGGAGCACTATGACAAAGCAGCCTTTATGACGGCGTCACGTCTCGGTGAGATGGTGGGCGTCAGTGAATCCACGGTCGTGCGCTTTGCCACAGAGCTGGGGTTTGAGGGCTATCCGGAATTGCAGAAGGCGCTGCAGGAGATGATCCGCAGTAAGCTGACCAGCGTGCAGCGCATGGAGGTTACCAGCAGCCGGATGGGGGAGGACGATATCCTTGAAAAGGTGCTCACAAGCGATGTGGAGATGATCCGCGCAACGCTTGAGCAGACCTCCCGGACGGATTTCCGCCGAGCGGTGGAAGCGATCAACACGGCGCGCAAAATCTATATCCTGGGTGTGCGCAGTTCGGCCGCGCTTGCAAGCTTTATGGCGTTTTATTTCAATTTGGTCTATGATAACGTCGTGCTGGTCGATACGGCGAGCGCGAGTGAGATCTTTGAGCAGATGTTCCGCATCGACGAGCGCGATGTGTGCATCGCCATCAGCTTTCCGCGCTATTCGAAGCAGACGATCAACGCTTTGCGCTTTATCAGCGACCGGGGTGCAACGATCCTTTCGATTACGGACAGCGCCTATTCCCCGATCGCCCCATTTGCCAAGCACCTTCTGGTTGCGCGCAGCGATATGGCATCCTTTGTCGATTCGCTGGTCGCTCCCTTGAGCCTGGTTAATGCGCTCATCGTGTCCGCGACGCTCAGCCGCAGGGGAGAGGTGTCAGAGAATTTCAATAAACTCGAAGAGATCTGGGATGAATACCAGGTGTACGAGAAGGTGGAGGAATCCCGCGCAGATGAAGAATGACCTGATCGTAGTGGGTGCCGGCGCGGCCGGGCTGATGGCGGCTGGGACAACTGCGCGCCGTGGGCTGCATGTGCTGCTCCTGGAGCGCAATGCCCGCCCGGCACGCAAGGTGATGATCACGGGCAAGGGCCGCTGCAACGTGACCAACGCCTGCACGATGCTCAACGATCTGATCGCAGACGTGCCGGTCAACGGCCGTTTCCTATACGGCGCTTTTTCCCGCTTTATGCCGTCGGATACAATGGATTTTTTTGAGGAGCAGGGCGTCCCGCTGAAAATAGAGCGGGGGAACCGCGTCTTTCCGGAGTCGGACCGGGCGGTGGATATTGTAGACGCGCTGTGCCGCTTTGCGGCCCATCCAAACGTGACGCTCGTACAGGGCCGCGCGGCAGAGCTGCTCCTGGAGCATGGGCGGTTGTGCGGCGTGAGGACGCAGGAGGGAATTTTGCATGATGCACCCAAGGTGCTGCTTGCAACTGGCGGCCTTTCCTACCCGGGGACGGGGTCGACCGGCGACGGCTATGTATTGGCGCGCGCGGCCGGGCATACGATTGTAGAGCCGCAGCCCTCCCTCGTGCCGCTGAATGTTCATGAGGGCTGGTGCAGCGAGCTGCAGGGACTGGCCCTGAAGAATATTGCGATCACCGTCCGGGATACGGATTCGTGCCGGACCGTCTATACGGATTTTGGCGAGCTGCTCTTTACCCATTTCGGGCTCTCCGGTCCAGTGATCCTCAGCGCAAGCGCGCATATGAGAGAGATGCGGCGGGGCCGTTACGAGGTGCATATCGATTTGAAGCCCGCCCTCGATGAAAAACAGCTCGATGCGCGCCTGCAGCGTGATTTTTTGAAAAATGCAAATCGCGTTTTTGCCAATTCTCTCGACGCGCTTCTGCCGCGCAAGCTGATCCCGGTGATCGTCCGCCTCTCGGGCATCGCGCCGGGGCTGAAGGTGAATCAGGTGACAAAGGAGATGCGGCAGAATCTCGCCGCCCTGCTCAAGGATCTGACGCTCACCGTGACGGGCTTCCGTCCGATCGAGGAGGCGATCGTCACCTCCGGCGGCGTGAGCACGAAAGAGATCAACGCCAAAACGATGGAGTCGAAGCTTCTGCCGGGGCTCTATTTTGCAGGGGAAATCATCGATGTGGACGGCTATACGGGGGGCTTCAACCTGCAAATCGCTTTTTCCACCGGGCATCTGGCAGGACAGTCCGTTTAAAACGGCGGGCGAGGAGCCAGCATGCACGGTTCAGACAATATTTTTCAGGATAGCTTCAATCGCCAGGAAAGGAATGTTCATCACAATGGTCAATATCGCAATCGATGGTCCCGCAGGGGCGGGCAAGAGCACGGTGGCGCGCGGTGCGGCCAAGAAGCTCGGTTATATTTACGTTGATACCGGCGCGCTTTACCGCACAGTGGCGCTCTATGTGCTGCAAAACGGGCGAAATGTGCACGACCCGGAGCGGGTCAAGGCAGCTCTGTCCGATATCCGGATCGAGCTGAGGTTCGTCGGCGGCGTGCAGCGTGTTTACCTCAACGGGCAGGATGTTTCAGAAGAAATCCGTACACCGGAGGTCTCCATGGGTGCTTCCGCAGTGGCGGCCCTGCCTTGCGTACGGGAATTCCTGTTTGAGCAGCAGCGGCGCATTGCCCGGGAAAAAGATTGTATTATGGACGGGCGCGATATCGGCACGGTTGTGCTGCCGGATGCACAGGTCAAGGTTTTTCTGACCGCCTCCGCTGAGGAGCGCGCACGCCGGCGCCATAAGGAACTGGTTGAAAAAGGGGAGGACGTCCCATTCGAGGAGGTCCTGCGCGATGTGCAGGAGCGCGATTATAACGATTCCCACCGCGCCGTGGCGCCGCTCAAGCAGGCGAAGGACGCGATGCTGCTCGATACGACGGGGATGACGCTTGAGGAGTCGGTTAACCGTCTGATTCAATGCATAAAGGAGAGATTCGCTTGAAGCCATTCGATTACAGCAAGGTGAAAGATCACGCCACCTATCATATCCTGATGCCGCTGAATGTCCTGCTGTTTAACAAAACGATGTTCCGCGTCACCTTTGTGGGAAAGGAGAACGTGCCCAAGAAGGGCGGATTCATCCTGGCATCGAATCATATTCATTTCCTCGATCCGCTGGTCATCGCGGGCAGCCGGACGCGCGTGATGTATTTTATGGCGAAGGAAGAGCTGTTCCACAATCCGGCTTCCGCCTTTTTCCTGACCCGCTTCAACGCCTTCCCGGTCAAGCGCGGCTCGTCCGACAAATCCTCTGTGGAATACGCCATCCGGGTGGTCAAGGAGGGGAAGGTCCTGGGGATTTTCCCGGAGGGAACCCGTTCCCCGGATTACCGCCCCGGCGCGCCGAAGGCGGGCGTTGCGTTGATTGCCAAGCAGGCGCACGCGGATGTGCTCCCCGTCTCTATTTACAGCGAGCGCCAGGCGAAGTACTGGACGGACCTGACTGTCCGGTTCGGCAAGATAATCCCCTATGAAGAGTTGGGCATCACGGAGGAGGGTGGCACGCGGGAGCTTCGCGAGGCCTCGCGCCTGATCATGGACCGGATTACAGAGCTTTGGGAGGAAGGGCCATGCAGAAAATAAGGCTGGCGAAAACGGCGGGCTTCTGCTTCGGCGTCAACCGTGCGGTCGGCCTGGTCTATTCCATGCTGGAAGAGGGGAAAACAGTCTATACCCTCGGCCCGATTATTCACAACCCGCAGGTAGTCAGTGATCTGGAGAAGCGCGGCGTCGTCATTGTAGATGAGCTCAGCGAGATACCGCAGGAGGCTGTGCTCGTCGTACGTACACATGGCGTGCCTGCTGCCGTGATCCAGGCTGTCAGGGAACGGGGAATCAACTGCTGCGATGCTACCTGTCCCTTTGTCTCCAAAATCCATCAGATCGTGGCGAAGCGTTCTGCGCAGGGGGAGATTGTCCTCATTGCGGGTGACCCCGCCCATCCGGAGGTGCAGGGGATCCGCGGCCATTGCCCGGGGGAATCCTATGTTTTCAATGGCGAGGAACAGCTGGAGGGATTGCTGCAATCGCATCCGGAATTTTCTCAAAATCCAATTTCGGCAGTCGCGCAGACGACTTTTAACATAAAAGTGTGGGAAAACTGCGTGAAAAAGATAAATTTAGTATGTACAAATGCCACTGTTTTTGATACAATATGTAATGCGACTCAGGAACGGCAGGAGGAAGCAATCGCGCTTTCACGCACCTGCGGCGCCATGGTTATCATCGGTGGGCGGCAGAGCTCCAACACGGCCAAGCTCCGCGATGTGTGCGCGCGCCACTGCCCGACCTTCCTGATCGAAACGGCAAGGGAACTGTCAGAAATCGATCTTACTTCTTATTCTTCCATTGGCGTTACTGCGGGGGCTTCCACTCCTGCTGGTATTATAAAGGAGGTACTTGAAACCATGTCCGAATTGTTGAATGAAAACCCCGAGCTTGTCGAGGAGAAAGCGGAGACGGCCGCACCGGCCGAAGAGGCTGCTGCCGGGCAGTCCGCACAGGAGGAAGCGCCCGCTGAGAAATCCTTCGACGAGATGAGCTTTTCTGAGGCGCTGGAGGCGTCTCTGCAGAGCATGAATACAGACCAGAAGGTGAAGGGTACCGTCGTGGGCATGTCTCCCTCCGAGATTCAGGTCGATATCGGCAGGAAGCACGCGGGTTACATACCGCTCGACGAGTTCAGCACAGACCCAACGGTCAATCCCCTGGAAGCGGTCAGGGTGGGCGACGTGCTCGACCTGATCATCATGAAGACAAACGATGCCGAGGGCACAGTGATGCTCTCCAAAAAGCGCTTCGACGCCATTCAGGCGTGGGATGACGTTGTCAAGGCGAGCGAGGATGAATCCGTATTGGAAGGCGTCGTTACAGACGTTATCAAGGGCGGCGTGCTCGCTTCCACCAACGGCGTGCGCGTATTCATCCCGGCCTCCCTTGCCACCGCATCCCGCGGCGAGCCGCTGGAAGGGCTTCTGCATCAGCATGTGAAATTCCGTATCATTGAGGTGAATAAGCCTCGCCACCGTGCGGTGGGCTCTATCCGTGCGGTGCTTAAGGAAGAGCGCAAGGCCGCGGAGGATGCTTTCTGGGCGCAGGCGGAGGTTGGCCAGGTCTACACCGGCACCGTGCGCACGATCGTTTCCTACGGCGCGTTTGTCGATATCGGCGGTGTGGACGGCATGGTTCATATCTCCGAGCTCTCCTGGAACCGGATCAAGAATCCATCCGAGGTTGTCTCTGTGGGCGATCAGATTGAGGTTTATATCAAGGCGCTCGATCCGGAGAAGCGCAAGATCTCGCTTGGCTATAAGAAAGTGGAGGACAACCCCTGGGAGATTCTGCGCCGCGATTACCCGATCGGCAGTGAGGTGACGGCGAAGGTTGTCGGCATGACGGCGTTCGGCGCGTTCGCGCAGATCATTCCGGGCATCGACGGATTGATCCATATTTCTCAGATTGCCGATCACAGGATCGAAAAGCCGCAGGATGTGCTTTCCATCGGTGAAGAGGTGCGCGTGAAGATCACGGATATCGATTTCGACAAGAAGCGCGTCAGCCTTTCCATCCGTGCGCTTCTGGAGGATAACCAGACGGACGACGAGGACTGAGACACCCCTGCACCATCAAAGTAGTTTTGTCTTGAAGAGACAGAGCGCTTCCGGCCCTGCGTCGGAGGCGCTCTTTTGATTCTGGTACGGGCCCGGGCGCCATATGTCCGCCCGTACTTCTGGAAAGAGGATTTTTGTGGAGGATACGCAACGCATTCAGAACCATTTTTCACAGGGCCTGCGCGATGGCGTGCCAATCGGCCTGGGCTATCTGTCCGTTTCGGTCACGTTTGGGGTGATGGCGGCCGCCGCCGGGCTGCCGGTCTGGGCCGCGGTGATGATTTCCATGACCAACCTCACCTCCGCCGGGCAGTTCGCCGGGCTATCATTGATCACGGGAGGAGCGCCGCTGTTTGAAATGGCGCTGACCCAGCTTGTGGTCAATATCCGCTACTCTCTGATGTCGCTCTCCCTGACACAAAAGCTCAGCGGCTCGATTCGGACGCTCGACCGGCTGTTTCTCTCCTTTTTTAATACGGATGAGATTTTCGCTGTGGCGAGCATGCGGGAGGGCCTGCTGGGGCGGCGCTATCTCTGCGGCCTGGCGCTGATCCCATATCTCGGCTGGTCGGGTGGGACGCTCATCGGCGCGGTTGCAGCCTCGCTTCTGCCGGACAGGGCTGCTTCTGCGTTCGGGATTGCGATTTATGGGATGTTCCTGGCGATCATCGTGCCGCCTGCCAGGCACAATCGGGCAGTGCTCGGCGTTGTATCTCTGTCGGTCGCATTGAGCTGCCTGTTCCAGTGGTTGCCCGCGCTCAAGGGAATTTCCTCCGGCTTCGTCATCATCATCTGCGCGGTCGCAGCGTCTGCGTTGGGCGCGCTGCTGTGCCCTGTGGAGCAGGAAGGCAGCGCGGTGGAAAGCGGAAAGGAGCCTGCATCATGAAAACCGGTATGCTGCTGGCCTATATCGCCGTGATGGCCGGGGTGACGTATCTCATCCGGATGCTGCCCCTGACGGTGTTTCAAAAAAAGCTTAAAAACCATTTCCTCCAATCCTTTCTTTATTATATTCCTTATGCAGTGCTCGGAGCGATGACCTTCCCGGCGATCCTCTATTCAACAGGAAGCGTCTATACCGCGCTGGCGGGCCTTGCCGTTGCGCTGCTGCTCGCGTTCTTTGAGAAAAGCCTGCTCACGGTTGCCCTCTGCTCCTGCGCGGCGGTATTTCTCGCGGAGCTGGTTGTTTGAGCTCCATATGCAGCGATTGATTGGAAAACAGGCTGCGAAAAACCGTAAAATTTGCTGAATACCGATTTCTTTTTCTACTCCAATATGGTATGATAGCTATAATTGATTGAGGAGGGATTTGGATGCTGGAAATCAAAGGCAACCAATTCTATTTGGATGGTGAGAAGTTCCACATCTATTCCGGCGCGATCTATTATTTTCGTACCGTGCCGGAGTATTGGGAGGACCGCCTGCGAAAATTGAAGCTCGCCGGCTTCAACACGGTGGAGACCTATGTCTGCTGGAATCTGCATGAGCCGAAGAAAGGCGTCTTTGATTTTGACGGCATGCTGGATATCGTCCGCTTCCTGCGCACGGCGCAGGAGCTTGGGCTGTATGCGATCGTGCGGCCGGGCCCGTATATCTGTGCGGAATGGGATTTCGGCGGCCTGCCCGCGTGGCTGCTGGCGGATGAAAATATGCGCGTGCGCTGCTGCTACGAGCCGTATCTGAAGCATGTTTCCGATTTTTATCATGAGTTGTTCAGCAGGCTCCAGCCTCTGCTGCTCTCCAACGGCGGCAATATCCTCGCTGTGCAGGTTGAGAACGAGTACGGCAGCTATGGCAACGATAAGAATTACCTCGCCTTCATTGAGCAGCTCACCCGTGAATGCGGAGTGGACGCGCTGCTGTTCACCTCCGATGGCGCAAATGACGGGATGCTCACCGGCGGTACGCTGCCCTATGTGTTTAAGGTGGTCAATTTCGGCTCCAACGCCAAGGGTAATTTTAAGGCGGTCGACCGCCGTCAGCCCGGCGCGCCGCTGATGTGCGGTGAGTTTTGGGATGGCTGGTTCGACCATTGGGGTGAGCGGCACCACAGCCGCCGGCCGCGCTCTGTTGTCAATGAGCTGAAAACAATGCTCCAGATGGGCGGGAACTTCAGCTTCTATATGTTCCACGGCGGCACGAATTTCGGCTTTACTGCGGGCGCAAACTGCGACGGTAAATATCAGCCCACCGTGACGAGCTACGATTACGACGCCCTGCTCAATGAATGGGGCGGCTATACCAAGAAATACCACGCGGTGCGCGAAACACTGCTCGCTTTTCAGGGCTTGCCTGCCGAGCCGCTGCCCGCGCCTCCGGCGCTGCAGAATATCGGCCCGGTTGCGCTCACGCAGCAGTATTCCTTCTTACATAACGCGACGAAGATCGGCAAGCGCCATCGCAGTGTGATGACGCGCAGCATGGAGTATTACGGCCAGAATTTCGGCTTTATTCTCTACCATCACGATCTCAAGGGTGCGTACGAGGCGTCCAGGCTCTTCATCGATGGCCTGGCGGACCGCGCATATGTCTATGTCAACGGCCAGCTGCGCGGAATGGTCTACCGCAATGATAAGAAAAAGTTTGTCTCCATCGAGGCTCTGCCGGACGGCGGCAGTATCGACGTCCTCGTAGAGGCGATGGGCCGTGTGAATTACGGTCCGGAGCTGCACGACCGCAAGGGCGTGAAACAGATCCGCCTGAATAACCAGGTGCTTTTCAACTGGGATGTCTATACGCTGCCGCTGGACAATATCGACGCGCTTGATTACAGCGGAAGCGAGGATTTCCCGGCTTTCCTGAAAGGCCGCTTCAACACCAATTCGCAGGCGGATTGTTTCGTGCACCTCAAGGGCTTTACAAAGGGCTATGTTTTCATCAACGGCTTCAATCTTGGCCGCTATTGGAAGATCGGCCCGCAGAAATCGCTCTATGTGCCGGGTACGATCTTGAAGCAGGAGAATGAGATCATTGTGCTGGAGCTGGAAGGCTGCCGGGCGAATGAGATCGAAATCACGGATTATCATGATATTGGCTGAGGAAAATGCCTTTGCATTTTGCATAGGGCCTGGCCAGTGCTGGCCTGCGTTGATGGACAAATGCCGTGTTAAGGCTGTAGAATAAGTTAAGAGCTCGATGCAAAATGATTGGTGTTTTGTATCGAGCTTTTTCAGTCTCTCAAAATTCGTTGCCTCTATTCTATCACGGAGTAGGAAACAGGAACGCGCTCATGCCGCGCGGGCACTTCCTTTTGTCTTCTCACAGAAGGAAGCAAAAAGAGCCGCGGGGAGCCCCCCGCGCCCCCCCCCCGTTTGCACGGCACTGCGGCAGCGGCAAGCTGGTAGTCACGAACCAACCTGTTCGGCGGGACGCACAAAAACTCGCCGCCTCACGGCGCTCAAACAATTTGTGCGCCTGTTTTTTCGCCGCGCACGGCAGGGGTAAAAACGAATCTTTCCATGTGTTTGAAGCCGCGTGAGCGGCTGAGTTTGGGAAGATTCGCCGAACGGGTTCGTTCGTGGCTCAGTCTACCCGCTGCCGAAGTGCCGTGCAAAAATGTTCTTTTGCCCCCTTTTCTAACAAGAGAAAAGGCGTGGGCCCGCGCGGCCTGAGCGCGTTCCCATTTCCAGCTTCGTAATTGATTGCGGCCAACGAAAATGAAGTCACGTCAGCAAAATCGTGAGCTTTTTATTTTCACTAAATTTCTCTTCCTAAATTAATCTCGGATATCCTCCCAATGGGTAAAACCTGCAATGTGGCTGACGGCGAAATCAATACAATGACAAATGAATTCACTCCGGCTCATGTCAAAGCGATTTGCCAGAATATCGAGCTTTGTGATTTTTGCCGGCTCAATGCGGATTGTAATCGGCGCTTTTGAATAGGGCCTTGGAATGAAGTTTGCCATGCGAACTCACCTCTGTTAAGAATTCAGCTATCATTTTCAGAATGCATAAATGAGTATACAGCCTATCAATTGTTTTATTAAGGGGATATCACCCCCATATGCATGTCTCATTCTAAAATAAGCTTTTGTTCGTTTTCAATTCGTTCATAATTTCCCAATCATATATTCATAATTACCCCGTATCATATCTCTTAGCACTCGATGGAAATGAGTGCTAAAATTATGGATGATAAATTTTGATACAGGGGTGTCTGTCAGTATGAAAATGAAGCAGTTTAAAGCAGAATCCAAACGCCTTCTTGATCTGATGATCAACTCCATTTACACACACAAGGAGATTTTCCTCCGGGAGCTGATCTCCAACGCGAGCGACGCGATTGACAAGCTCTATTACCATGCGCTGTCCGATGGCAACACGGGCCTCAACCGCGACGATTTTTCCATCCAGCTCGCCATTGACAGAGAAAACCGCACCCTGACCATCACGGATAACGGCTGCGGCATGACGAAGGAGGAGCTGGAAAACAACCTCGGCGTGATCGCCAAGAGCGGCTCGCTCACCTTCAAGCAGGAGAACGAGGCCAAGGAGGATATCGATATCATTGGCCAGTTCGGCGTGGGCTTCTATTCCGCCTTTATGGTGGCCTCCAATGTGAAGGTTTACAGCAGGGCCTACGGCTCGGACGAAGCGTATGTATGGGAATCCAACGGCGCGGAGGGCTATACCGTTGAGCCCTGCGAAAAGGAATCGAATGGTACGCAGATTGTCCTGACCATCAAGGCGGATACGGAGGACGAGAAATACAGCGAATTCCTGGAATCCTACCGCATTCAGGAGCTGGTGCGCAAGTATTCCGACTATATCCGCTACCCGATCCGCATGGAGGTCGAGAAGACCCGCATGAAAGAGAAGGCAGAAGGGGAGGAAGCGGACGACGAAAAGGCTCCGGAATATGAGACCTACACCGAGATTGAAACCCTCAACAGCATGGTGCCGATCTGGCGCAAGAATAAAAACGAGCTGACGGATGAAGATTACAACAGCTTCTACAAAGAGAAATTCTTCGATTACAGCGACCCGCTCAAAGTGATCCATACCTATACGGAGGGTGCGGCGACCTATCATGCCCTGCTCTTTCTCCCCGCAAAAGCGCCCTATAACTACTATACGCGCGATTATGAAAAGGGCCTCAAGCTTTATGCCAGCGGCGTGCTCATCATGGATTCCTGCAAGGACCTGCTGCCCGACCACTTCAGCTTTGTCAAAGGCCTGGTGGATTCTGAGGATCTCTCGCTGAATATTTCCCGCGAAATGCTCCAGCATGATCGCCAGCTCAAGGTGATCGCCTCCCGGTTGGAGAAGAAGATCAAATCCGAGCTGCTCTCCATGCTCAAAAACGACCGCGAAAAATACGAGGAGTTCTTTAAAAACTTCGGCCTTCAGCTGAAATACGGCGTTTACAACGGCTTCGGCGCGAATAAAGAACTGCTGCAGGATCTGCTGCTGTTCTATTCCAGCAGCGAGCAGAAGCTCGTCACGCTGGAGGAGTACGTCTCCCGCATGAAGGAAGACCAGAAATACATCTACTATGCCGGCGGCGAAAGCCGCGAGCAGATCGAGAAGCTGCCGCAGACCGAGCTCGTCAAGGACAAGGGCTATGAGATTTTATATCTGACGGATGATGTGGATGAGTTCGCGCTCCAGATGATGCATGATTATAACGAGAAGGCGTTCAAATCTGTCTCCGCGAGCGATCTCGACCTCGATACCGAAGAGGAGAAGAAGGAATTTGAGAAACAGGCCGAGGAGAATAAAGATTTACTCATCTTTATGAAGGATGCGCTGGATGGCAAGGTAAAAGCGGTTGTCCTCTCCAAGCGTCTGAAGAGCCATCCGGTCTGCCTCTCCAATGAGGGGATGCTCTCCATTGAGATGGAAAAGGTATTAAATGCTATGCCGAACGACCAGAAGGTCAAGGCCGAGCGCGTGTTGGAGATCAATGCCTCCCACCCGATCTTTGAGAAGCTTGCGAAGCTCTATGCAGAGGATCAGGAGAAGCTGAAAACCTATGCGCAGCTGCTCTATACGCAGGCGGAGCTGATCGAGGGCATGCCAGTCGAGGACCCGGTGGCGTTCTCAAACGCGGTGTGCGAGCTGATGGTGTAAAAACTCAAAAATCAATACCACGCGTTCAACGCGTGGTATTGACTTTTGCTTCGCAGAAACATCCCCTCACGTGCATGCAAATCATGAAAGGGAATGCTGCCTTGGCCTATCTTTTTGTTTCAGCCATACAACCGTTTCCAGAAGCCTTATGCGACCTGTAACAATTGCATTGCAAAAACCTGTCGGCAGGCCAAGGCAGCAGGTTCCACCCATTTCCTGCGTGTACGTGAGGGGATTTGTCCGCGGAGCGGGCAAACGAGCGCCCAAATTGTCTGGAACGCCAGTGAGCATCGCCTTTGCAAAGCAACCTCTGGCTGCTTGCAAACGCGGGCGAGTTTTTGGTCGGCTCGCCGAACGCGCTGTGATGTGGCAAAAGCATGAAAGGCTGCCGCAGTGCTGTGCTGCAGGGGGTCTGGGGCACAGCCCCGGTGTGCTTCGTTTTTTTCCACGAGGAAAGAAAATGACGTCGCGTACAGCGAAATCTGGCCGCCACTTTCTACAGAATCAGACCTTCCGTCCGCAGCGCAGAAGGATAGGCTCGACATCGAGTGACCTGAAGCTTGATCAAGCGCCGAAACACTGTGCGAATCATGTTCTTTCGTGCCCTTTTTCGGCAAATTGAGGCGGCTGCCCCGCAGGGGACAGCCGCCTTTCGCTTGAAAAACAGGAGTTATGGATTTTCAAATGATTTGAATGTTAACCGAAGTAACGCTCCAGCAGGCCCTTAAACGCCTTGCCGTGGCGGGCTTCATCCTTGCACATCTCATGTACGGTGTCGTGGATCGCATCGTAGTTCAGGGCCTTAGCGCGCTTGGCAAGCTTCAGCTTGCCTTCGGTTGCGCCGTACTCCGCTTCAACGCGCACACGCAGGTTTTCCTTCGTATCCGCAACGACGACCTCGCCAAGCAGCTCGGCGAACTTCGCGGCGTGCTCCGCCTCTTCGTAGGCGATGCGCTTGTAAGCCTCGGCAACCTCCGGATAGCCTTCGCGGTCTGCCTGGCGGCTCATAGCGAGATACATGCCGACCTCGGTGCATTCACCCATAAAATTGGCACGCAGGTCTTCCACGATATCCTCTTCCACGCCCTTGGCAACGCCGATGCGATGCTCGTCGGCCCATGCCATTTCGCCCTTGATCTCATTGAACTTCTCACGGGGCGCCTTGCAGACCGGGCAGAACGCAGGGGCTTCTTCTCCCTCGTAAACATAACCGCAAACGCTGCAAACAAACTTTTTCATGACCAGTTACCTCCATCAGATGTCTTTATTTTTTGAATTATCCTTATTGTGCAGGTCCTCGCAGAAACCACTGGTGAAATATGGGCATCCTCTGTCACCGGGATTTCATCAGTGCTTCTCCATGCAGCTCTGGCAGATGCCGTAGAACGTCAGCCGGTGGTAGTCAACCAAGCAGGGGAGATACTTCTGCGCCTCGCGGTCGAGCTCCTCGAACACTGGCATGGGCAGGTCGTACAGGCGGCCGCAGCGATTGCATAAAAAGTGGTAATGCTGCGCCGTGTTGCCGTCGAAGTGATCCGCGCCTCCACAGGAGAGCTTTCGAATCGTCCCTTCCTCGCTCAGGAGGGAAAGGTTGCGGTAGACCGTGCCGAGGCTCAGGTTCGGCATTTCCTCTTTTAAGGAGAGGTAAAGCTCCTCCGCCGTCGGGTGGTCAGTCCTGCCGCACAGCTCGCTGAGGATTGCCTCGCGCTGGCGGCTGCGTTTCGTAAGTGCCATAGGAACCATCCATTCAATAATGATAATCATTACTGTTATTATATCTTTTTTGAGGCGAATGTCAACCCCCTTTTCTACAAATCTTTTGTTTCTATTATGGAAAAGGTACTCCAATCCTTTCCAGCGAGCGGACGGATGAGACACTATTTATGCCATTCCTTTAATTTCTGGGCATAATAGCCTTGTTGTAATCCAATCGCCTTCTGAAAGGACGAAAGTTACTGATGTTTCCGGATCAAATTTTTTATGAGCCCGCCGCACTGGAATATCCGCTGGGCAGGCAGCTTCGGGAGAAATACGCGGATGTTGCCTGGACGGAGATCGAAAGCCACAACCGGATCGACCGCCTGCGCGCACAGCCCAACAGCGCCTTTCCCAGGCTGAAGCGCCAGCTCGTCCTGGGCGTGCGCAAGACGCACCGATATGTGCCGAATCAAAAGGTATCGGACTTCCTCGTTCCATACACATCCTCCGGCTGCATGGCGATGTGCCTTTACTGCTATCTCGTCTGCCACTATAACAAATGCGCCTACCTTCGCCTGTTTGTCAACCGGGAGCAGATGCTGGAAAAGCTGATGAAAACCGCTGCGGCTGCGGACCGGGACCTGACCTTTGAAATCGGCAGTAACAGCGACCTTATCCTGGAAAATACGATCACTGACAATCTGCCCTGGACGATTGAACGGTTTGCGGACAGCCCCAGGGGATTTTTAACCTTTCCCACAAAATTCGATTTTGTAGAGCCGCTTCTGCCCCTGCGGCACAACGGGCGTACCATTGTACGCATGAGCGTCAATCCGGAAGAGATTATCCGGAAGGTGGAGCTCGGCACTTCGCCGTTGCCGGGCCGTATCCGTGCGATCAACCGCCTGTGCGAGGCGGGCTACCGGCCTGGCCTTCTCATTGCCCCCGTTATTTTGATGGAGAATTGGCAGGAGGCTTATACCCGCCTGTTGGAGCGGCTCGCGGACGAATTGTCGCCCGCCGTTAAGCGGCAGGCGGTGATCGAGGTGATTTTCATGACTTACAGCTATGTCCACCGCGCAATCAATGACGAGGCCTTCCCCAACGCGGTGCAGCTTTACGACGCCTCGCTCATGACCGGGCGCGGTGCGGGCAAATATGGTTACCGCCCCGAGCAGCGAACGCAGGCAGAGCAGTTTCTGCGCAGCGAGCTGAAAAAATGGCTCGGAGAGATGCGCGTTTTATATATTGTATGATCCGTGGCTCAATGCCGGCTTGCCGCCGGCAGCTTCTTTTTCAAAGGCTGGCTTTCCAACCCGCCTGCCCAGAGGCAGACCATCAGCAGCAGGAAGAGAAAAGCCAGAAGCCCGCATTGGCGCTGCATCGAAACCGATGTGCCCCGCAACTGGAGTTCGATTCCGAATGACTGCAGCAGCTTTGGCAGGAATTCCGAAGGGCGCTGCCGTGCGAGCGGAGCCCGCAGATGGTCTGTATAGAGCTGCCGCAATATGCTGACCGTCTGCGTCGGGGGAAAATAAAAAAGCACGCTGCGCAGCCAGCCCGGGTAAAACGAATAGGGCAGGTAGGCCCCCGCGAGGAAGCCGATCAGCGTCCCATACAGATTTGCCAGCGTGGAAAAGGTCGCCGTGCTTTTCAGCCGCCGGGATAGGCAGAGCAGGATGGCCGCGTTGATCATGGAGGAGAAAAGGACGGTTCCGATTGCCCGGAAGAGAACAGGGGCGGGCAGCGCATTGTGATAGCGCTTCAGGAAGAAGAGCTCCCCGGCCAATACGGTACATACCGTGAAAAAAAAGGAGATGAGCACGGCCGTAACCCAATAGCCGATCGTCAGTGAGAAGTGCGAAACCGGGGCGACCAGATAGTCGCGCCGGATGCCGGTTTCCGAATCGGCAACGCTCAGCTGGAGGATGCCGAAACAGGTTGTCGTATTGATGACAACCAGCAGGCCGGAAAGCATAAAACGGTCGGTAAACTCCTTGACCAGAGCACCGTCTGCGCCTGCGCGCGAGACCGTATCCAGCAGGAAATCCCGCAGGAACAGGATATAGATGCCGATTACGATCAGGATTGAGGCAAAAGATAGCAGGATATTGAGCCGGTTGCCACAAAAAAGGCGAAGGTTGCGCCGGACTAAAAAAATCAGTTTTTTCATCGGGTTTCTCCTAACAGGCGGAGGTAGAGCGCATTCAGATCCAGCTTTTTTCCGTGGCCGGCCTGGGTTGCTTCGAGCCTGTCGAGCGTATCGCACAATAAAATGCGGCCGTGGTCAAGCACGCAGATCGCATCGGAAAATGCGGCTTCCTCCATGTAATGTGTGGTAAAAAAAATGGTCATCTGCAGTCTTTCACGCAGGACGAGCAGTGCCTCCCAGACCTTTTGGCGCGTAACGGGATCCAGGCCGGTGGTCGGCTCATCCAGAATCAGCAGGCCGGGCGCGGGCAGCAGCGCTCTTGCAATCTGGGCAAGCCGTTTTTGGCCGCCTGAGCATTCCCTGTATTTTTGCGGCAGAATCGGGTCCAGCATCAGCAAAGAAGATATTTCTGAGATGCGTTTCTTTAGCTCATTTTCTTTGGGAATATAGAGCCCGCCGCGGTACAGGAGATTTTGATAAACACTCAGGCCTTCGTCCAGGACATCGTCTTGAAAGACGATGCCGATTTTACGTTTGACTGCCTGCCTCTGACGGTCGAGATCAAGCCCGCCGACCTGGATGCTGCCGCCGCTTTTGAACAGGAGCGTAGATAAAATATTGATTGTGGTACTCTTTCCTGCTCCGTTGGGCCCTAGAAAGGCGAAAATCTGGCCTTTCTTTACCTGAAAGCTGATATGACTCACCGCTTCATGCTTATGGTATACCTTGCTCAGGTCTTTTACACGGATA
Source organism: uncultured Oscillospiraceae bacterium (assembly GCA_900549825.1). Classification (GTDB taxonomy): domain Bacteria; phylum Bacillota; class Clostridia; order Oscillospirales; family Acutalibacteraceae; genus Fimivicinus. Next base: position 103,149 of record URQB01000008.1, read on the forward strand.
TATTCCGGCATCGCGTTCACCCCTTTGCACCATATGCGCAGGGATAGCGGATTATGAGGCGCTGTTTTCTTCTGAAAGCTGGTTGTTATAAATGTGGATAAGATGTTTGTACGCATTGTTGTCCACAGCCAGAATGGCGATCATGGGTGCGTCAATCTGCCGATGCCGCTGGTACGCGCCGCGCTGGATGAGGTGCTTCATATCCGGCAGGAGGGGCAAGAAACGTCGTGAGGCTGAGCCGGAACTGGGCCGCATGGATGGAAGGAGCATCCCCGGCACATTCCAAAGTGGTACGCAGCTATGCAGGGAAGACGGCGGCCTATTGGTGGGGCCTGTGCATCAAAGGGAGTTCGGCCTGTTTTCAACAAAAAAATCTCCCGCTCATTCATAGAAAAGCGGGAGATTTTTTTGTTCAGCAAAGAATAAAGAATGATAATAAAAACCATCAGAGAATGATAGCAAGCCAATGATACGGAATGATTGCCTTTAAAATCAGCGACTCTACCTCCAAAACGGGCCGATCGGAATGCTCCAAGGTGATTTTAGGAACTTTAAAATTGCCGTATAACCTGCTGGCAATCGTTACGACTATCAGTACGAGCCTGTAAAATACTCCACCAGTTTACCATTAGCGCCCCTTCTTCGCTTTATCATTCTGCGTATAGCACAGGTTCAATGGTATGGCAAGAAGAAGGAAAACCGGGGGAGAATACAGCCTTTTCAAAAATGGGGACTTTATCCGGCCTCTCTCTGTGACGTTTGACGGATAAGCTCCATGATTTCATTCACAGAAATCCCTCTTTGCTGCAGCGCATCATACAGTGCGCCGACCTCTGCCTCCCGTTTCGCATTCAGCAACTCCTGCCTGCGCTCGAGCAGCTCGGCTTTTGTTTTGTCGCAACGGGTAAGTTGGGCATCTACTTTCATAATTTCGTCGTCATAGTCAATTGCTTTGCGTGGACGTGGCATAAAAACAGCTCCTTTGTTTTTGTTTTCTGTTACCAATTATAGGCATGAGCTGGCATAAATATGCGTATTTTTCAAAAGTTGTTCTGCAAATCCGCTTGGCCTGTTTGTAAAATGGACATACTACAGGCAACACCAATTCAAAAAAGGCGGAGATCAAAATGGCGAAACGCGTTGTCGCTGTGTTTTTTGCGCTGATGCTTTCTTTGGGGCTGCTGTTCGTAAGGATCCTGAGCATTTCTCAGAGCAATTATGCGCAGGCCGCCGCGCGGAACAATACGCGCACGATCACGGCAGGTTCGGCCCGTGGCACGTTTTACGACCGCAACGGCCTGCCGCTCGTTAATTCCGGCAAGAAGTATGTCGCACTTTTGAAGCCGACACCCGAAGCGCTGAGTGCGATTGAGCCCTATGTGAGTGCCGGAGAGCTTTCCGGCATCCGGGAAAAGATGAGCAAGGGCTATCCCGTATCCGTCAATGTCGATACGGATGCAATCGACTGTCCGGATATTACGGTCATCGAAACAAAAGTGCGTTATGCGGAGACACAGCCTGCCGTACACCTCATCGGACATCTCGACGGATCAGGTGAGAAAGGGGAAACAGGGCTGGAGAAGAGCTTTGACAGCTGGCTCCAAATGCCGGATAGCGACCTGCGCGTGAGCTTTTCCATCGACGCGCAGGGCAGGCTTCTCAGCGGGGAGCAGCCAAACATTGAGCGGGCCGGTTATGATTCCGCCAAAGGCGTACGGCTGACGATCGACCGAAGCATCCAGGAGCTTACAGAGGAAAGTCTTTCCCATTCCTCGATTGAACGCGGTGCCGTCGTTGTGCTGGAGACAGCAACGGGAAAAATCCGCGCCATGGCGAGCTGCCCTGCGTTTCACCCGAATGATCTTGCCAAAAGCCTCAACGACGCGGATTCCCCTCTGATCAACCGCGCGCTCACACCCTATGCGGTCGGCTCCATCTTCAAGCCCGTGATTGCAGCCGCCGCGCTGGAAGCGGGGATTTCCGCAAGCCTTACCTACACCTGTACGGGCGCGATCACGCAGGGAAAGACGGTGTTCCACTGCCATGAGCTTGGGGGGCATGGAACGATCGATATGGAGGAGGCGATCGCGGTCTCCTGTAACCCGTATTTTATCAATCTGGCCTCCAAGCTGGAGCCGTGGCAGCTCATCGAAATGGCGGACCGGCTCGGCTTCGGCGCCTCCACTGCGCTTGCGGACAGTCTGACGGCGCCCGCAGGGACGCTTCCCAAAGCGGAGGAGCTCAATTCCCCGGCCGCAGTGGCGAACTTTGCCTTCGGGCAGGGGACGCTTCTGGCCACGCCGCTGCAGCTTGCCTCCCTCTATGCCTGTATCGCCAATGATGGCGGATATCAGAAGCCTGTGCTGGTCGAAGGACTGGTGGACGATGACGGAAACCTGTTGGATGAAACGGAGATTCAGCCGCCTTTGCAGGCGATGTCCGAATCGACAGCGCGTTCGATCCAGCGCTTTTTGACCCAGACGGTCGAAGAGGGAAGCGGTAAACACGCAAAGCCGGACGGAGGCACGGCGGCGGGCAAGACGGCGACTGCGCAGACCGGCTGGTACGATGGCGAGCGGGAGATTCTGCACACCTGGTTTGCGGGCTATTTCCCTGCGGACAAACCGGAATATGCGATCGTCGTGCTCAAAGAGGACGGCTCGTCTGGCGCAACGGACGGCGCGCCGGTCTTCAAGGAGATCGCGGAGGGGATCAGCCGGATGGAGAACCGTTCAACCGTGTCTGGTCGTTAATATGCACCGGGGGACGAAAAGGCGCGCTGCAAAGGATCTGCTTTGCAGCGCGCCCTTTTTATCACTACACAGAGGGTTATCTTACCGTCTGTATGCTGTCCGTGCGGTTTAATATATAATCCACCGAAACATCGTAAAAATCCGCCAGTTTGATGAGAATTTCCGTGGGAATATCCAGTTCGCCGCGTTCATAATTGCTGTAAACGCGCTGACTGCAGGACAGAATTTTACCCATCTGTACCTGCGTCAAATCATGATCCTCCCGCAATTCACGGATTCGTTGATATAACATGTTTTTTCACCCAGATAAAGGATAACATAGCGGATTTTCCGCTATTGACTTCTAGCGGAAAATCCGCTAGAATTAGCATGAATATTTTAAAAAAAGGGCGGTTGAGGCAAATGAATGTTAGAAATTGTGGAAAACCGATGTACAAGTCTTCCAATCCGCAAGGCCGAACCGCCCCGGCAGGGCAGCAGATCGCGTGGGAAAAGGATACGCTTTTCCCCGCCCTCTGGATTCTGGGATTCAACATCATCTGTGAGCTTCTGCTTTTTGCAGCACGGGAGCTTGTTCAGACCATATTGCATCTGATCGCGGATGTGCTGCCTTCCGGTATTGCTTCTTATATTATTTCGTATCTGTCCAACGCGCTCTCCGCTTTCTTTCTGATCCTTATTTTTGCATCCGGTATTTGTTTTTATTCTATTTGGAAACAGGAATTACGGCCTTTGTTTATTAAAATCGTATCGACCGCCCTTTTTGCTTTTGGCCATGCGGCAGCGGTATTCCTTTCCGACGGCCTGACAGCGCTTATTTTGTTTCCTGCCGCAATGTTTTTGGATCTCTCATGCAACGATGTCGCTGTCACCGGCACGATCCTGTCCTTCCTTTTCAGGATTGCCTGCGAAACGGCGCTTGTGGGATGGGCTGTCAAACGCTATGGAGAAGGAGGATGACCGGCGGTCTGTAATGCCTGAGCATTCATTGACAAACTGTTTGAATCAGGGTATAATAACCTCACGAATCTCTAAGGAATCAAAGATTCCAAGAGCTTCGGAGAACATTGGCGGTCGAACCGCGCTGCGCTTTGGTTCTCCGCTGAATAACCCCACAAAAGAGATGTGGAATGAGCAACTTGCGGCTGACTGCCACATTTTTATATAGCAACAGGCTTTGAAGGGAATCATCTGTGCTTTTCCCGCCCCCAGAGAGGAAGGCCCCAGGCTGCAAGGCTTTCCGCGGAGAATGCACGGCGCGCCGTCCCGGAGCTCGCTGCGAGGAGCAGTGCGTGTCCCGCGTTAAGGGGAATGAGAGGTGCTTTTTGCACAATTTGGGTGGTACCGCGGAGAATTCCGTCCCATATTGTACAAAAGGCGTTTTTTGTTTGAAAAAAGGAAAAAATGATTTTGAGGTGTTGCACATGGAATGGACCGGTCTGAACGAACTGCGGGAGAAGTATCTCAGCTTTTTTGAGGGTAAGGGGCACCTGCGCCTGCCAAGCTTCTCGCTCGTCCCGCAGGGGGATAAGAGCCTTCTGCTCATCAATTCCGGCATGGCGCCGATGAAGAAATATTTCACCGGAGAAGTCACGCCGCCACGCAAACGCGTCACCACCTGCCAGAAGTGCGTGCGCACGCCGGATATTGAGAATGTGGGCCAAACCGCGCGCCACGGCACCTTTTTTGAGATGCTGGGCAACTTCTCCTTCGGCGATTATTTCAAGCGCGAGGCGATCACCTGGGCGTGGGAATTCTTCACGCAGGTAGTCGGCATGCCCGCTGAGAGAATCCATGTGACGGTCTACGAGGAAGACGACGAGGCATATAACATCTGGACGAAGGAGGCTGGCCTCGACCCGTCGCACGTCAAGCGAATGGGCAAGGCGGATAATTTCTGGGAGCATGGCTCCGGCCCCTGCGGCCCGTGCTCGGAGCTGCATTTCGACCGCGGCGAGGCATATGGCTGCGGCTCGCCCGACTGCGGCGTGGGCTGCGAATGCGACCGGTTTGTGGAAATCTGGAACCTGGTCTTCACCCAATTTGAAAACGACGGCCAGGGCAACTATACGCGCCTGGAGCACCCGAATATCGACACCGGCATGGGCCTTGAGCGGCTCGCCTGCGTGGTGCAGAATGTGGACAATATCTTCGAAATCGATACGATGCAGCGCATCATGGGGCATATCATGCGCCTTGCAGATGTGAAATATGGCGAAGATGAAAAGAAGGATATTTCCCTGCGCGTTATCACTGACCATATCCGTTCCACGACCTTTTTGATCGGTGACGGCGTGATGCCGTCCAACGAGGGCCGCGGCTACGTGCTGCGCAGGCTTTTGCGCCGTGCGGCGCGTCACGGCAGGCTCTTAGGGGTAAAGGGCCCGTTCCTTGCGGACGTGTGCGATACGGTCATCGAGGTAAACGAGGGCGCGTACCCGGTGCTGGCGGAAAAGCGCGATTTTATCCAAAAGGTCATCCGCAAAGAGGAAGAAAGCTTCGGAAAGACAATCGATATGGGCCTTACCCTGCTGGATCGGATGATCGACGGCTGCGAGGGGAAGACCATGAGCGGGGAGGATGCGTTCAAGCTCTCCGATACCTATGGCTTTCCGTTGGATCTGACCCGCGAAATCCTGGCGGAGCGTGGCATGGATGTGGATGAAGCGCGCTTCAATGCATTGATCGCCGAGCAGCGCAAGCGCGCGCGGGATGCCCGCAAGGACGCGGGCGCGGATGCATGGAAGGCTTCTGGCGGCGCGCACGGTGATCTTCCGGCAACGCAGTTTGTAGGCTATGAAACACTTCGCATGAAAGCCACGCTCCTCGCCGCCATCAGGGATGGGGAGCCGGCGGAATACGTCGCCGCCGGGGAGCAGGCCGTGCTCGTGCTCGACCGCACGCCGTTTTATGCGGAGAGCGGCGGGCAGGCAGGCGATGCAGGTGTGATCGAAAACGGTGATTTTACCTTCCACGTGACGCATACCACCAAAATGCCGGGCGGCGTATTTCTCCACCATGGCACGCTGGAAGCGGGGGCGCTTGCCTCTCTCGGCAGTGTGACGGCTCAGGTGGATGAGAAAACACGCCGCGCCACAATGCGCAACCATACCGCTGCGCACCTGCTGCAGGCGGCGCTGCGCAAAACGCTCGGCGCGCACGTTGAGCAGGCGGGCTCCATGGTCAACAGCAAAGAGGTGCGCTTCGATTTCTCCCACTTTGAGGCGATGACCATGCAGGAAATCCGTCAGGTGGAAGACCTAGTCAATGAAGCGATCCTTGCGGCGCTCCCGGTCACGACTGAGGAAATGCCGTTGGAGGAGGCCAAAAAGCAGGGCGCCATGGCGCTCTTCGGCGAAAAATATGGCGACACGGTCCGTGTCGTCCGGGTCGGGGATTTTTCCACAGAGCTGTGCGGCGGCACGCATGTGGACAATACCGCGAAGCTCGGCCTTTTCAAGATCATCACGGAATCCTCTGTGGCGGCAGGCGTGCGCCGGATTCAGGGCGTGACCGGCGCGGGCGTGCTCGAATGCCTGTATCAGGATGAAAGGCTCCTGCACGGCGCGGCGCAGGCGATGAAGGCGAATAACGTCTCCCAGGTGGCCGAGCGGGCGCAACAGCTCTCCGCCGAGCTCAAGGAGGCCCAGAGGGCGATCGCGCGCCTGAACGACAGAATAGCAGCGTCGCAGGCGAAGGAGCTGCTCGCGCAGGCCCGGCCGGTTGGCGCTTTACAGCTGATTACAGCGCGCTTTGACGATATGGCGCCTGATGCGCTCCGCGCACTCTGTGAGACGGCAAAGGGCAGCGCGGACAATGTCGTCTGCGTCCTTGCGGCGGTGCAGACGGCGAAGGGCACCGTCAATTTCGCAGCCTCCTGTGCCAAGGGCGCGGTGGCGGCGGGCGCGCACGCGGGCCATCTGGTGCGCGCGGTGGCGAAGGCGG
>URQB01000009.1 GCA_900549825.1 uncultured Oscillospiraceae bacterium
TTGGCGTTTTGGGGCAATGCCGGGGCCTTTGGCAAGGCAGACGACGACGCCTTCCCTGCCGGAAGGCGAGGAGGATCACACCGGCAGAGGCCTCGGCATCGTCCTCAAAACCGTTGTCGCCCCTGTTCACCGATGCTAGAGATGCCCGTGATACAATAGCTGTAGGACAGCAGGGTTAAATTTTGATTGCTCCAGTTGGGCCGTATGACTGCTTTTTCCGTTTGTTCCATTCTTTTTGAGAACCTTTATTCATATCATAGCATATTTTAAGGGCATGGAGCAACAGCTTTGCTTTTTTGGCCGCAGATGCTTTTTTTCGCCCTCTCTTTTTGTTATGATAAATAAAGACGTTCCGCTCGTCCTGCGGAGCAAAGGAGGCTTGCCCGATGAATGTGTATGATTTTGACGATACCATCTACCGCGGCGAAAGTGGTGTCGATTTATTCCAGTACTATCTAAAGCGGGATAAATCGCTGCTGCGCTACGTGCCAGGGGTAGCCGTAGCTTTAGTACAATATAAGCGCGGTAAGATCGGCATCGATGAGGCGCTTTCTGTCTACGGCGCGCGTGTGGCTTCATATTTCCATACGATCCCGGATTTTGATGCTGACATGAAAATTTTCTGGGATACTCATATGAAAAATATCAAGCCCTTTTATGCCCGCCTGCACCGCCCGGACGACGTGATCCTTTCCGCTTCCCCGGAGCGCGTTCTGGCGGAGGTCTGCCGCCGCCTCGGCATAGTACATTGCATTGGCACCCAAATGGATGAGGAGACAGGCGCGATTACACGCCTTTGCTTCCGTGAGAATAAGGTTGGCTGCCTGCTGGACCGGTTCCCGGATGCAAAGATCGACAATTTTTATACAGACTCTTACAACGACCAGCCGATCATTGACCTTGCCGAACATGCGTTTCTCGTGAAGGGGGACCGGATCAGGCAGTTGAAATAATAGCCGCAGGCTTTCCTGTAAACGGAAGAGTTCCGGATTCCTGTTAAGATCAGATTAAGGCTGCATCTGCTTTGTCGCTCGCCTCGCAGCAGAACACCGCAAAAATCTTCTAGCTGATTGCGAAAATTTTATCGGCCTTCACCAGTCGCATTCCGCTTGAGCTGCTCATGGAGCCGGAGCAGAGCTCATTGTGGTAAAAAAACAGCCCAGCGCCATCCATAGCTGGCTGCCAGGCAGTAGAAAATGAAATGAATTTCTGTCGGATGTTACGATTTGGCGGCAGCGGAGAATTCCGGGTGAGGCCAGGTGAAATGAAACTCCGTTCGGATTTCCAGAATGCAGCTGAAATCGATTTGACCAGCGGCCGCGAGCTTGCTGACGCCAGTAGCCTGCGCATGGAGCAGCATCCGCTTGTTATAGATCAGGTTTTGAATTTCATCGTTGGCACGGTCAATTTCGCAGACGATCGAGGAGCCGGTAAACAGGACGCTGTAATCCCCAAGCTGCATATAGTCCTTCGCTTTCTGGAATTCTTCCTCGATCGCAGCACGGTCTTCCATATCAAAGGCCTTGCCATGGCGGCTCGTCAGAGGGGCTGGCTCCTTTTCATCATTGAAAAAAATCGTGATTTTATAAAGGTCGTCCTCCTGCACACACAGCGCATAGCGAATATCAGAAAGGGTCAACTGGCTGGCCCACTCCTGACCGGATACCGGCAGTACCTCTAAAAGCTTTTTTCCATCTTCCGAGGAGACGTTCGTTTTGTTGAGCATAAGCTGCTTGAGTGTGGGGACGAGATTTGCTAACGTTTGATTGGCGGTCTCCACATCAGAGACCTTCGGCTCCTTGGTCATTGTGAAATCCGGATTGCTCTTTTTCGCGCTGTTGACCAAGCGGTTAAAATAGGAGAGGATCTCTGCATTGGAATCAGGCTTTTTGGTTTTGCTGATGATGGGAGGCAGAGTCGTCGTTTCCTCCTCTGTCTGCAGGCCGTCGCAGGCGGCGAGCGAGAAGACAAGCGCCAGAGCGGAGAGCAGCGCGATGAGCTTAAAAGCGGCTTGTTTCATTTTCGTTTCCCCTTTCCTCTGTCGGCCCTCCGTTCGATCCGGAGGCATGTGTCACAGAAATGCCGATATTATTTAAAGCGATTATATCACATTTGCCCATTGCTCCACAATACGGATTTTGAAAAAAGGGCAGTTATTTTTAAACAGAGTTTTTATTCTATCGATCCGAAAACCAGAAACGGTCCGCAATCAAAAATGATGCGGGCCGTTTCTGTATATGAGGGGGTAAAAGAAGATGTCAGATATTGGCTTACTTTTTCTCCGCCTGCTTGGAATACTTGGTTTTATAGATAAAACGCATCAGGCGGGTTTCAATCGCGTTGATGGGCTTCGCAGTGTCAAACAGGGCGGCGCCCAGCATCGTCTTGCAGCCCTTATCCATGACCATTTCGGTAGCCTGTGCATCGCTTTTGGTCGGACCGCAGCAAAGAGCGCCGTTATCCTTCAGCAACACAGCGTCGCGGCCCTTGAGCGCCTTGACAACTTTTTTAGAGGTGTTCATCGTGCTGGAGGGGTTGAAGACCGCGCAGCGCACGGTTGCGCCCGCGATCTGGGCGAAATCGTCGAGCAGCGGCTTCATCGTGCGGCCCAGCCTAGACGCCGCCATGATGTCGGGCTGCTGCGAGTGGATGATATAGTTGATTCCATCCCGTTTTGCGTAAACCGCGCGGTGCAGGTCCGCCTCCGGCACATAGGCCGTCATGTTGCCCGCGATCCGGCCGGTTGCAATATCTACACGCAGGATTTCCTCGCTGCCTGGTCTGGTCAGGTTGCACATCGCGCCGTCGCGCTCGCTTTCGTAGGCAGTAACCGGAGCGGCGTCCTTGCCTTTTTTGCCGATTGTCTCGATCACATATTCATGGATTTCATCGAAGGTATCGATTACCTTTCCAGTAACCTCACGATAACGCTCCATGATATGCCTGGCGCAGACCTTTTCGAGCTCAGATGCAACAGCGAACGCCTCCTCATAATCCCTACCCATGCACACGGCGCCGTGATGCGCCATGATGACGGCCTTGCTATCAGAGCGCTCGATGGCAGCGATGACTCCCTTGCGCAGCTTGCCCGTCCCGGGCAGGCCATAGGCCGCCATCGGGACATGGTCGCCGATGATGGCAGCGCTTTCGGGAGCGATATTGTTGATATCAAAGCCCAGGGGGCTGACGATGCTGGCGTTTACCTGATGCGTGTGGATGACGAAATGAACGTCGGGGCGCAGTTGATAAGCAGAGGCGTGGATGCCCTTTTCTGAGGAGGGCTTGATATTGCCGTCATAGCTCAAGTCCGCGATATTGACGAGGACAATCTCCTCCGGGGTGAGGGTCTCATAGGCCCGTCCGCTGGGCGTGATGACAAACTGCGTATCGCTGACGCGGCAGCTGACATTGCCCCAGGTGCGCGCAATGAGGCCGCTCTCGACGAGCTGCTTCCCTGCGCGGACGACGAGCTCCTTTGCCTGCATGATCTCCATATCCAAACGGAATCCCTCCTTGATTGAGAAATCCCGGCGGCGTGTCTGCGCCGCCGGGAGGATAAATCAATTTATTTTTTCACGGTAACCGTATCAAAGACCTTGTCGAAGCGCGCCAGAGCATCGTCAATCATCTCAGGTGTATAAGCGGCGCTCGTGTACAGGCGGCTGCCCGCAAGCGTTACGAGGCCTTCCGCCATATAAGCGGCGCCCATGTGCTCCATTTCCGCCTTGCGCTCGGAAGTGGCCTTGAGCACACCCGGGACCTTCCAAAGCTTGCCCCAGTCGATGGAGAAGTGCATGGTGCCGACCGTCTCCAGATGGCAGATGGATCCCTGATTGAAGGCAACGAACGGAAGGCCGTGCTTCTTGATGAGCTGCTGCAGGCCTGCGGTCATGCGGTCGCCCATTTCGCCGGCCTTCTGGCAGGCATTGGTGCGCTCGATCTCTTCGAGCGTATAATAGCCGGCGACGCAGCTGATGGGCGTTGCGGCCATTGTACCGCCGATGAGAGCCTTGTGGACCTTGTCGCCTGTCTGGATACCGGCCGCAAGATATTTCATGTACTCCTTCTTGCCGCCGAGGCCGCCTGCGCCCGGATAGCCGCCGGCGATGACCTTGCCGAATACCGTGAGGTCCGGGGAAACGTCGAAATAGCCCTGCGCGCCAGCCATGCCGATGCGGAAGCCGGTGACAACCTCGTCGAAGACGAGCAGCGCGCCGTACTTGCGGCAAAGGCGCTCTACACCCTTGTTGAAGTCCTTGTCCAGCGGACGGGTGCCGCTTTCGGGGCCAACCGGCTCAATGAAGACCGCTGCCGTACCGCCGCGCAGCTGATTGAACCGCAGCTTCCTCTCAAGATCGTCAAGATCGTTCGGGAAGAACTCCTGCGTATGCTTGAAGATGTAAAGCGGGACGCCGTGCGCCTGCGTGAACTTGGAGCCGGGGACGCGGATGCCGTAAGCAAGCTGGTCGCTCCAGCCGTGATAGGCGCCGCCCATCTTGATGATATTCTTATTCTTCGTAGCAAGACGCGCCACGCGGACCGCGGCCATGCAGGCCTCGGAGCCGGAGTTGAGCATGCGGAACATCTCAACGTTCGGCACGCTGTTGCAGACCTTCTTGGCCAGTTTATATTCAAATTCATGGAACAGGCCCGTGGAGGGGCCGCAGGTGTTGAGCAGCTCGATCACCTGGTCGCGCACGGCCTTCGGATTGGAGCCGAGCACCGTCGGGCCGCCCGCCTGCAGGAAGTCGTAATACTGATTACCGTCGATATCGTAGAGATAGGCGCCGTCCGCCTTGGTGAATACCAGCGGGAACGGATGGTTGAAGGCAAGATTATGCTGCACGCCGCCGGGGATGACCGTTTTGGCTTCTTCAATCATCTCCTTGGACTTTGCGCATTTCTTGTCGAAATAATCCTCTTCATAGCGCTTGAGGGCTTCCGGGCTGATGGTGTAGATCGGCAGCTTGATCAGCTCGTCGAGCTGCTTGGTGATAGCCGCCGCGTCTGGATAGTTGCTGATGGCGTAACGATTGTCCATACGTTCAGTTTCCTCCTTCATATTGACTCTCTCGAATTTCGGGCTCTATGGAAAATCCCCTGCTAAGAGGGTGAATCTCCGCTCACCTACAGTATAGCATACTTTTCAGGGTTGTCAAATTAAATTTTATGAATTCTTTATTTTTGATACGGTGCCGTAAAAAGGACTTTTTTTACTACTCCGCGAGCTTTTCAAAAAAGCAGTTTGGGCGGAGCAAATCAAAAAAACTGTGTATTTTCGTTGATTTTTTCTTCAGGTGTGTTAAAATAATAAAAAGCGGTGAGCGGCGGCTCATTTTCTGGGAGTGTATTTTGTACCTCCAGGGTTGCCTCAACGGCAGGGCCGATATGCGCGAAAGGATGGCGATTATGGATACAGCCGGCGAAAAGCAGCCGATCTATCATAAGAAAACGTTTGAGAATATCCCGGAGGAAAAGCGGCGCAGGATTCTGGCTGCCGCAATTGGGGAATTTGCCAATAAGGGCTTTGACAACGCGAATATCAATGTGATCGCCGGTAAGGCGGGCGTGAGCGTTGGTTCGCTCTATAAATATTTCAATACGAAGCAGGATCTGTTTTTGACGGCGGTGCATCACGGGATCTCGATTTTAGAGGATACGATCGGGCCGCTCTCACAGGCGGATCTGGACGTGCGCGACAAGCTCGAGCAGATCATTCGCGCGGTGCAGACCTCCTCGCGGCAGCTTGGGGATTTGATCAAGCTCTATAATGAAATGACATCGGAGAACAATGCAGACCTTGTGCGCCGTATCTCGCAGGATATGGAGACCATTTCCGCCGCCGTCTATACGCAGGTGATTACCCAGGCGCAGGAGGAGGGGCTCATCCGCGGCGATATTGATCCGCGGATGTTTGCCTATCTGCTTGACAACCTCTTTATGAACCTTCAGTTTTCCTACGCCTGCGGCTATTATCAGGAGCGGTTTAAAATATATGCGGGCGAGGATATCCTTACCCGGGATGATTTTGTCGTGGAGCAGATGCTCAAATTCATCGAGGGCGCGTTTACGATGGCGGAGGAGAAGGCCGCCCTTAACCAGCAAAAATCGGAAGCAGCGGGGGAAACCCTGTCACGATAAGCTTTGTGTGTGAACTGGAATCATATTTTTGGAGGGCTTTGCATGAAAGAACCGACCTATGTGATCACCTACGACGTGGGCACCACGGGCGTAAAAACCTGCCTGTTTGAGATCGGCGAGATTGTTCGCCTGGCGGCGGCGTCCATGCACGGGTATGAGCTCTATGTGCTGCCGGACGGCGGCGCGGAGCAGGATCCCGCCGAATGGTGGGAGGCCATGTGCGTGAGCACGAAGGAAGTGCTGCAGGAGTCCGGCATGGATCCGGCAAAGATCAGCGGTGTTTCCTTCTGCTCGCAGATGCAGGGCGTCGTTCTCGTCGATAAAAACGGCGAGCCGGTGCGCCGCGCGATGAGCTATATGGACCAGCGCGCGCGGGAGGAGCTGAAAAGGGGCCTTGCCTACGGGCCGCAAATTGCAGGGGCGAATGTGTTCAAGCTGCTGAAGTCCCTGCAGATCACCGGTGCGGTCGCGGCGAGCGTAAAGGACCCCGTGTGGAAATACAAGTGGGTCGAGGCGCATGAGCCCGAAAATTTCAAGCGTGTACATAAATGGCTCGACGTCAAGGAATTCCTGATCTGCAAGATGACGGGTGAATTCGTCATGACGCAGGATTCCGCTTTCGCCGCCCTGATCTATGATATCCGCAAGGGCAAGGAGGGCTGGAGCAGGGAAATGTGCGATATGCTCGGCGTGAAGCTGGAGCATCTCGCGCCGATCAAAAAATCGACGGATAAGGTCGGCGAGATTACGGAAAAGGCCGCCGCTGAGCTTGGGCTCAAAGCGGGCACTGCCGTTTTCGGCGGAGGCGGAGATGCTTCTCTCATCGGCGTGGGCGCGGGCTCGACGGGCTTAGGCGATACGCATATTTACTGCGGCACGAGCGGATGGGTCTCTACCGTGGTCGATAAGAGCATCGTGGACGCCTCCGCCATGGTTGCGGCGATCGTGGGCGCGCAGCCCGGACGCTTCAATTATTTTGCGGAGCTTGAGACGGCGGGCAAATGCCTCGAATGGGTCAAGAACCATCTGGCGCTCGACGAGATCGATATTTATCTGGAGAAGAAGCACGTTGCAGAATCCACGGAGGCAATCTACACCAGCCTTTATGATTACATGGCAAAGGTCATAAAGAACGCGCCTGCGGGCTCGAACGGCGTAATCTTCACCCCATGGCTGCATGGAAACCGCTGCCCGTTTGAGGACCCGAACGCCCGCGGCATGTTCTTCAATATCAGCCTCGAAACTGGCAAAACGGAGCTCATCCGCGCCGTGACGGAGGGCGTGTGCTTTCATCTGCGCTGGTTCCTGGAGACAGAAGAGAAAAAAATCAGAACGTCGGATACGATCCGGTTCGTCGGCGGCGGCGCACTGTCCGACGTGACCTGCCAGATCCTTGCGGACTGCATCGGACGCAAGGTCGAAACGGTCGACAGCCCGCAGAATGTCGGCGCGGTCGGCGCGGCAGTCGTGGTAGCGGTGGGCCTGGGCCTGCTGCCGAGCCTTGATGAGGCGAAGCAGATGGTGCCGGCGAAGAAGACCTTTGTCCCTGATCCGTCTGTCAAGCCGGTCTATGACCGTAATTACGCGGTTTTCCAATCGCTATATCAGGCTAATAAGAAGAATTTTGCAGCCCTCAACGGCTGATGACAAAAGGAAAAGCGCCGGGGCGGCCCGCTTTGCGGATTTCCCCGGCGTTTGTTTTTAGGAGGTGCCCCAGTTGACATGCATCAAGCTTTTTACGATCAATGTATGGTCCGGCTTCCGCTATAATGGTCTGATCCGGTTTGAGGAATATGAGCCGAAGGAGACGCGGGAGAAGCGTTTCCGGGGCCTGTGCGCCGTACTGCGGGAGGAGCGGCCGGATGTTGTTTTTCTCAATGAGGCGAATCCGCTTTTTCCTTATGGAAACCGGCTGGCGGAAGAGCTGGGCTATGTTCCGCTCGGCCATATGGGCGTGGCGGGCCTGCGGGCGGGGAAGTTTGGATTCCCGCTGAATCTGCGCGAGGGCGATCTGATTCTCGCCAGACCCTCCCTTGCCCCCGCTTACATCGGGCAGAAGCACCTGGGCGGCAAGGGGTATTGCGGCAACTTTTTCTCCTGCCATTTCGACAACCTGACGCAGGCGGTGCTCGCGCGCTGCATGCTGCCAGACGGGCGGCCGCTCTATGCCTGCGTAACGCACTGGGTCGCCGGGCCTGCAATCACGGAAGAGAATCGGGCGAAGCTGCACGCGCTCGCGCGGGAATGGGGCTTCCCCAAAGAGCAGGTTGCGCAGGCGGAGGAAAAAATGCGGGAGATGGACCGCTGCAAGCGCACGGAGGCACAGCGGCTCTGCGGCTGGCTGGAGGAAACTGTGCCGCCGGACGCGCCGCTCGTTGTAGCAGGCGATTTCAACGCGGAGGCCGGGTGGCCGGAGCTGAAGGTTTTGCAGGAGCGCGGCTTTACGCGGCTCATCCCGCGCGAGGATGGGTATGTCACGTGGGATCCGCTCCACAATACAAATTTGCAGACCTATTATGCGGAAGAGGCGCGGCAGAAGCAGAAATCGCTCTACCACCAGCTTGATGCGCTCGACGAGCTGACTCCGCGCAATATCGATCATTTTTATGTGCGCAATGTGCCGGCTGACCGCGTGACGGACTGCCGCGTGTGCGCGACGGAGCCGTTTGAAGGGGTCAGTATTTCCGATCATTTTGCACTGACGGCGAGCGTGGAGGTTTAGGTCGGATCATCCGTTCTTCCCAAAATATAATCGACAGTCACATGATAATAGTCGGCAAGAAGGATTAGAAAATGAGAAGGAATTTCTCTTTTCCCTGTTTCATAGGTGCTGCAGACTCTTTGATTACACCTCTCGGACAAGTATATGCTACAATCAAACGATAGTATGAATTTTACTAGCGTATGATAGTAGAATAGAAATGGAGGTGACGAATTTGTTTGAACCCGTAAAAAAAGAAGCATCAAATAATATGGTTTGACTGCCAAACGATTTGATTGAAAAAATGGAACGGCTCGCACATGAAAAGGATATATCCTTCAATCAAGTAGTCGTGCAATGTTGTAAATATGCAATTGATTATAGCGGAATAAGATAACGATGTATATCTGTTTTTATGTTCTCGACGTATTTTACATTTTCGGGCAGTTGCTTTATTTACGGTAGTTTGAATTTTGGAGCCGCATACAGCGAAACCTGGCACTCATCTATATATCATATCATACCTTCCGGCCGAACCTCCTCTGAAAAAGTTCCGGCATAGCGCCGAACAAGGCGAATAATTCCTTGCCCTCGCTCGGCCTGAGCACATTCCCATTTTCTGCTCCGTGCTTCAAATCGGTCATTGAGAACAAAGCCGCGCCATCAAGCCATTCTATTGATATATCCGATATAAAGAAAAAGCGCCGGAACAGGATTTTAAGCCTATTCCGGCGCCTTTTATAAATTAATAGACCAAATTTATTTTTGCAGCTTCTGCATATCGTTCGCGCGGATCGCCGTGCGCATAATCTTTCCGCTCGTCGTCTTCGGCAGCTCGTCCACAAACGCCACCACGCGCGGGTATTTATACGGCGCGGTCGCGTGCTTGACATGGTTCTGCAATTCCTTCACCAGCTCGTCGCTTGGCTCATAGCCGCGCGCCAGCACGATCGTCGCCTTAACGACCTGCCCGCGCACCGGGTCCGGCACCGCGGTAATGGCGCATTCGAGCACGGACGGGTGCTCCATCAGCGCGCTTTCCACCTCGAACGGCCCGATGCGGTAGCCGGAGCACTTGATCACGTCGTCATTGCGGCCGACGAACCAATAGTAGCCGTCCGCATCGCGCCAGGCGGTGTCGCCTGTGTTGTAAATGCCATTTTTCCAGGAACGGGCCATTGCGTCCGGAGCCTTCCAGTACTCGCGGAACAGGCCGGTCGGATGCTTTTTATCCGTATTTTTGATGCAGATGGAGCCGACGATGCCGTCCTCGCAGGAGTTGCCGTCTTCGTCGAGCAGGTCGATGTCGTAGATCGGGGCGGGCTTGCCCATGGAGCCGGGGCGGATCTCCACCCACGGGAAGTTTGCAAGCAGCACGGAGGTCTCGGACTGACCGAAGCCCTCGTGGATGCGCAGCCCCGTCTGACGCTCGATCTGATTAAACACCTCCGGGTTGAGCGGCTCGCCGGCAAGGGAAGCGTGCTCAATGAAGCTGAAGTCGTATTGCGTCAAATCCTCCTTGATCAGGAAACGGTAGATCGTTGCAGGCGCGCAGAAGGTGCAGGGGCGCAGCCGCTGGATGGCCTCCAGCATGCCGTGCGGCGTGAATTTCTCTGTGTCGTACGCGCCGATGCAGGCGCCGCAGATCCACTGGCCGTAGATTTTGCCCCAGGCAAATTTCGCCCAGCCGGAGTCCGTCTGCGTGAGGTGGACGCGGTTTTCCTTCACGCACTGCCAGAAGCGCGCAGTCGTGATCTGGCCGAGCGGGTGGGAGTAATCATGGCGCACCATCTTCGGCATACCGGTCGTGCCGGAGGAGAAATAGATGAGCATGGTGTCCGTCACCTTGGTGGCATCTTCGCCGGTGGGGCGCTCGAATACGTCGCTCTGCTCGGAGAGGGCTTTTGCAAAGTCAATGGCGTTTTCCGGGATATGCGTGCCGAGCACGGCAAAGGTCTCCACGGTCGGGCACTGCGGCAGGGAATCCTCGCAGTGCTGGATGATTTCCGCGTCGTCCACCGTGACGAGCATTTTCACGCCCGCCGCGTTCAGGCGGTAGACAAGGTCGTGCGGCGTGAGCTGAAAGGACGCGGGAATGACCACCGCGCCGATTTTATGTAACGCCGTAAAGCACATCCAGACCTCCGGGCGCTGTTTTAGGATCAACATCACATAATCGCCCTTGCGGATGCCCTTGGACTTGAAAAAGTTCGCCGCGCGGTTGCTGCCCGCCTTCATATCGGCAAAGGAGTAGCGCTTCATGTCGCCCGCGTCGTTGGTCCAGAGCAGCGCCTGCTTTTCGGGCTCAAGCGCTGCCCAGGCGTCTACCACATCGAAGCCGAAGTTAAAATCCTCCGGCACATCGATCGTGAAATGTTCCTTCATATCCTCATATGAATCGAATGCGATCCGCGGACAGTAGCGTTTGATGATTTCGTCCATTGTTATAATCAGCCTTTCTTGCGAGGCAATTTGAAAAATTTGTCTTCAAACTTTGGCCTCCGGTTTCGTTATTCATTGATGATGGTTAAAAAACGCGTAGTGCCCCCGACGGCCGCCTGGCCGTGAGGAAGCTTTGGATCAAAGTAAATCGAGTCTCCTTCATTGAGAATAAAGGAATTCTTACCGACGGTCACTTTCACCTTGCCCTCAAGGACGTAGTTAAATTCCTGACCGCCGTGAATAACGAGCGGGGGCTCCTTCTCCTGGACCTCCAGGGTCACCAGCATGGGCTCCATGCTGCGGTGCATAAAATTAAACGCGAGGCTCTCAAACTGATAGCCCTCGTAACGGTCGACGGATACGCCTTCCCCCTTGCGCACGACCGTGTGGACATTCATGCGCGGGGTATCCCCTGTGAGCAGGACGGTGCAGTCCGTGCCGAGGATATTGGCGATCTCATACAGCGTGCTGACGGGAATGTCCTGTTCGCCGCTCTCATAACGCCGGTATTCATCGAGCGTGACGCCGAGCTTCTCCGCTACCTCAATGGTGGACAGGTCGAGAATTTCTCTCAACTCCCGTATTCTTTTTGGAATTTGCAACAGCTCCGGATTCATACGGACACTTCCTTTCAATCAGTCAAATTCAGCAGCGCACCAAACTGGGGCAGAAGCCCCTGCGGCGTACCGGACTGTTTCTCATCATTATACTGCAAAAAGGGGAGTGTTTCAACGAGTTGCCGTAAAAAAGCGGACGCCGCCCTCCAAAATAAAAGGGCGGCACAAAATAATTTTTGGGAATTATGAAAAAACGGATTTGGTCAAGCGGTATGAATCAAAGAGAAACCGGAACGTGACAGGCGGCAGCCTCTGCTATTCCAACTCATCCAGCGTCAACGCATAGCCGGGCAGGAATTCTTTCAAAAAGCACTCTGCCTCAGGCAGCCCCATCGCACGGACGGCCTGCAGCAAAGCATCTTTTGCGCGGATGAATTCGCGGTTGCCGGCCTTTTCCTCCTCCATGCATTTCGCCAGCGCGCTGATCTTATCCGCTGCCTTGACGAGCGGCCAGAGCTCCGCATCCTCTTGAGCCGGGAAGAAAAACGGCTCATAATCCGGGCGCAGGTCCCCCGGCAGCATAGCCGTCAGCCTCGTGCAGGCGGAATCCTCCACTGCCCGGTAGGCGGCGCGGATCTCCGGGCTATGGTATTTCACAGGGGTGGGGAGGTCGCCGGTGAGCGTTTCGGGCAGATCATGATACAGACCCAAAAGCGCCGCCCGCGCCGCATCCGCCTGCCCGCCGAAGCGCCGGTTGCGCAGCACCGCAAGCGCATGCGCGATCACGGCCACCTCGTGGGCGTGCTCCGTGATATTTTCCTGCCGCGTATTGCGCATGAGCGCCCAGCGGTCAATATATTTCATGCGGGAAACCATGGCGAAGAAGTGATAGGCCATCGATGGCGCGCCTCCTTACAGATGACGGGACGAAAATAAAAAGACAGGATGATTGTGGCTGTTACACATTGCATGAATATACGTAGAAGATGAGAAAAAGCGCGGTTTTGCACCTGCAAGAAAGCAAAATGCGAGCCGCAATCCAAGGCCCGCAAGTGCTTTTTAAGAGCGCGCTGTAAAATCATTCATTTTGCAGTGCCCCCTGCGCCGCGCTGCTGCTGAGCACCACGCCGCGCTCCGCGTCAATCGTAACCACCGCGCCGGTACGCAGGACGTTCGTCGCGTTCTGCGCGCCGATGATGACGGGGATGTCAAGACTCAGCCCGACGATCGCCGCGTGGGAATTCATCCCGTCCTGCTGCGCGATGATGCCGCCCGCGCGCTTGAGGAGCGGGAGCATATCGTTGGTCGTGTGGTCGATCACGAGAATATCGCCGTCGCGGAATTCCGCCTGCGCCTGCCGTGCAGATTCGCATACGCACAGCCTTGCACAGGCCTTTTTCTTCGTCACGCCGCGCCCGGTGGCGAGGATATGCCCCACAACGTGGACCTTCATCATATTGGTCGTGCCGGAAATACCGAGCGGAACACCCGCCGTGATGGCCACCAGCTCGCCGCTTTTGACCAGGCCTGCATATTCGGCGGAATCTACCGCGTGATTGAATAAATCGTCCGTAGATGCCTTTTCCTCGATCAGGAGAGGGGTGACGCCCCAGGAAAGATTCAGCTGGCGGCAGACGCGGGCGTCTGTGCTGAAACCGATGATCGGGCAGTTCGGACGGAATTTGGAGATCATGCGCGCTGTCTTGCCGGATTTCGTCACCGTGATGATCGCTGCCGCGCCGAGATCATGCGCCGTGGTGCAGGTAGCGTGGGAAATCGCGGTTGTCACGTCAGGGTTCGTATCCACCTCGCGCAGCTTGAAGCGTTTGATATAATCAATATCCTGCTCTGTGCGCTCCGCGATGCGGGCCATCGTGCGCACCGCCTCCACGGGATACCGGCCGGCTGCCGTCTCGCCGGAGAGCATGATGGCGCTCGTGCCGTCATAGATCGCGTTGGCGACGTCCGTCGCCTCCGCACGGGTCGGGCGCGGATTTTTGATCATGGATTCGAGCATCTGCGTGGCAGTAATAACCTGCTTGCCCGCGTTATAGACCTTTTTAATAATCATCTTCTGGAGAACCGGTACGTCCTCGAGCGGGATTTCCACGCCCATATCGCCGCGTGCGACCATGATGCCGTCGGATACACGCAGGATCTGGTCGATATTTTCGACGCCCTCCTGATTTTCGATCTTCGCAATGATATTGATGCCGTGGCAGCCGTATTTGTCAAAGATCTTACGGATCTCCAGCACATCCGCCGCTGTGCGGACAAAGGAGGCCGCGATAAAATCAAAACCGTTTTGAATACCAAAAACGATATCCTCCCGGTCGCGCTCGCTGATAAAGGGCATGGAAAGGTGGACATTCGGGACGTTGACGCCCTTATTATTGGAAATATAGCCGTCGTTTTGGACGCGGCAGACGATATCCCCACCGCGGATGCTGCGGACAGTCAGCTCAATGAGCCCGTCGTCGAGCAGGATCGTGGAGCCCTCCTGTAAGTCACCTGCGAGCTCGGGGAAACTGATGGAGGCCTGCGTTTCATCCCCTTCGACGGGTGCAGCGCACAGAGTAAAAGCGGTGCCCTTCTTGAGAAGGACCTTTCCGTTTTTGAATGTACCGAGGCGGATTTCCGGGCCCTTGGTATCGAGCATCGTGGCGACGGGGAGATCCAGCTCCTCCCGCAGGCGGACGATCCGCTCAAGCGTTTTTTTATGCATTTCATGGTTCCCGTGTGAAAAGTTGAAACGGGCGACCGCCATGCCGGAGCGCATCAGCTCCCGCAAAACTTTGTCGTCCTCAGTGGCGGGCCCCATGGTACAGACGATCTTTGTCTTTCTCATCAAGAACATCTCCTTTTCGGAAGGAAGCGGCCCCGGTCCGGGGTACAAATCCTAAACAGGGAGAAGAAAGATTCAACTCTTCCCCCTTGATAGTTTAGCACAGAGCGGGCTTCCTTCACAAGGAGTAGAATTCCCAAAAGCAGGACCCTAATCCCTTCCTTTTTTGTGGGCGATTGCCCTGGGGCAGAGGTTCGAAAAGGCAAAGGTACTGCGCCGGTTGCTGCCTGTATCTACGTTTTTCCGTTGGGCAAGCTTTCAGGCCCGCCAGGCAAAAAACACAATTGCAGAGGCAATCAGGAATAAAACGCTCGCCAGGCTGCTGGGCTCGTGGCTTCCGAATGGAAAAAATGCCGGGTGTGTGTTTGATATCGGTTATATATTGTTTCAGGGCTTGCCGAAGCAGTGCGGCGGCGTGGGCGAGGGAAAGCGTTCGACCGCCCATTGGACGGGCCCAGGAAGCAAACCGATCGGGAGATAGATGCCTGTCAGGAATCCGGCCCGTGTTCCAATACGGTGCTCGCCGCGGCAAAGGCACCGCCAGGCGTCCAGCATTTGACGGAGCGTGACCATGATCCGTCCGCAAGGTGTATCCTTCAGCCGGGCCTCCAAATCATAAAGCTTCTGCAGCGTATCATAGACCGCGGCTCCAGATAAAGGAAGGGTTACTCGTCTACGCTTTGCGTATAGAATAGGTTCTGCAATATTGAAACGGTGCGCTTCCCATTTTTTATGCTTAAAAAACCGGCCCAAAGCAGGTAGTCGGATGCTTTGGGTCGGTACGTGATCATCCTGTTAAGAGCAGAAAAAACGGCCGGTATAACACCAGCCGTTTTTTCCAAATTGAGGGGTTGCTTTGAGGAGGGGTAGAGCATGTGCTCAGTCGATACTCGGTGCGGCTCCTTTCTCTGTCGAGCACAGTTTTATTATATCCGCGGTCTCTGATTTTTTTGTTACGCGGCTATGAACTTTCCTTGAACAATCCTGTGCTTTCCTGTGAACAAACTTCTGAAAAGACCATTTCACCCAAATTTTGCGTTACGTAAAACAAATTGCAAACAAATGTTTGCTTTTTTGAAAGGATTATGTTATAATACAGGCGATAGTAGACAGAGACAGGTAAAAAGGAATTGGTTTTTAATATTTTGGAGGGGACTGCGATGGACCGGATCAACGACACACAGCAGCGTATTTATGAATATTTGATGGAACGCTCTCAGGATGGCGTTCCGCCTTCTGTGCGGGAGATCGGCGCCGCCGTGGGCCTTAAGTCCACCTCTTCCGTGCAGGCAAATTTGGATGCGCTCGAAGCGGCGGGCTACATCACGCGCGACCCGATGCTCAAGCGCTCGATCCGTATCAATGGGCAGGCGGAAAATGTGGCGCATGTGCCTCTGCTCGGCACGGTTACGGCGGGCCAGCCGATTCTGGCAGTGGAGCAGATTGAGAGCTATCTTCCCTACACGGGGCGCGTCTCGCGGGATAAGCCGCTCTTTGCTCTGCATGTGCGGGGGGAGAGCATGCTGAATGCAGGTATTCTCGACGGCGATATCGTGGTTGTCGAGCAGACGCCTGTGGCGCGCAACGGGGAGATCGTGGTTGCGATGCTGGAGGATGAGGCGACTGTTAAGCGTTTTTATAAAGAGGACGGCCGTTTCCGCCTCCAGCCGGAGAACGACGCATTTGAGCCGATCATTGTCAAAGAGGTTGCTATTCTCGGCAAGGTGATTGCGCTGCTGCGCTATTATTGAGTTCCATTGAATATTAAATCGGGGCAGCTCTGCGGGACTTTTGCGCAGGGCTGTTTTTTCGTATGGGCAAGCAACTTGCGGTTGCGAAAGCGCAACCTTGGGTAAAGCTGCCACAGGATGCGTGCAGTCGGCGGATGGACGAATTGCATGCGGAGGCAGTCAATCGTGTCGGTATGTTCAGCAACCGGTTTCCAATATAGAAACAAAGCTGGAAAACGCCAAAATCTGTATAAATTTTGGCGCTTTTCTTCCCTGATATGGACTTTTATGCTAAAATAATGATAAAAAATTGACGGGAGGTTTTTGCATGAAATTGGGAAAACAGATCCTTGCCGTCGGCCTGACAGCGGCTCTTTTTGCAGTTATATCGCCGTCCTGCACCTTCTCCGGCACGGCGAAGCTGACAATCGACCCCACAGTGCGCCATCAGACGCTGCAGAGCTTCGGCGTGAGCAGCGCATGGTGGAGCCAGGATGTGGGCGGCTGGACGGAGAAGGATGCAAACGGCGTGCCGGTACGGGAGGCCATCATGGAGCTGCTGTATGGCAAAACCGGGCTTGGCCTGCAGGTTTACCGCTATAACCTGGGCGCTGGCACCGGCACAGGCGAAAAGGCGGGGGAGTTCAACGACCCGTGGCGTTCCGGGCAGAGCTTCATCAACGATGAGGGGGAGATTGATTATACCCTTGATGCAAACGCGCTTTGGTGCATGAACCGGGCGCTGGAGCTGGGCGCAAACGAGGTCGTTTTCTTCTGCAACAGCGCGCCGGACTCCATGACCATCAACGGCAAGCCGCACAGCGACAAGCAGAAGAAAAAGGTGACGAATTTAGCGCCTGAGAACGATCAGGCGTTTGCCGATTATGTGCTGGACGCGGTAGAACACTTCCGCAAGCAGGGCGTGCCGATCACCACGGTTTCCCCCATTAACGAGCCGCAGTGGACCTGGCAGGGCGGTCAGGAGGGCTGCCATTTTGAGCCGGACGAGATGGTAGCGCTCTACAAAGTGTTTTACGCGGAGATGGAAAAGCGCGGGCTGACGGATGATATAACGCTCGGCATGTTTGAATCCGGCCAGTGGGGCGGAAGCAAATTTAAAAAGTGGTTCGAAGCGATCATGGAGGATGAAACCCTCAGCAAGGTGATGACCACGATCGAGGGCCATTCCTACAACAGCTCTGCCAGCGAAAAAGCGCGCACCGCCCGCTGGCTTGATAAAAACTACCCGAATCTCAAGCGCAGCTGCACCGAATGGACGGAGATGGAGGATCTCGGCCGCGACGTGGGGATGGATTCCGCCGTGGTGATGGCAGATATGATCTGCACGGACCTGACCGTGCTTGACGCGGTCCACTGGAGCTACTGGCTGGCGGTATCCTGCTACGATTGGCGGGACGGCCTGCTGTATGTGGATCTGGACGAACATACCTATACCGTGACCAAACGGCTATATGAATATGGGAATTTCACGAAATTTATCAAGCCTGGCGCCGTGCGTGTGGGGACGGAGCTCAGAGGTAAGGCGCTCAACGCCGTTTCCTTCGATGTGGATGGAAAACTGGTGACGGTCATCGTCAACAGCGCCGGTGAGGAAAAAACGCTAGCGCTGAACGCCAAAGGCTACCAAACGGCTGAAATACACCTGACAGACGGCACGCATGACCTGGAGCAGGTCCCCATTGAAAGCTATGTGTCGGGCGGGCAGGTGAAGCTCCCGGCGAAGAGCGTTATGACCCTGGTGATGGATCCGGCATCATACGAAGCGGTACCCAGTAGGCCCGGAGGTGACGCGATTTGAAAAAGATAAAAATTGTGACTTGGGCCGATCCGTCCGTTCCCGTGCTGCAACAGCTTTCAGCTGCCTTGCACGATCTGTGACCAGCGGTAAGTCCGTAATCTACCGGCAGGCCAAAGCAGCGAGCTCCAAAGCTATCTGCGTGCGCTGCCAGGCGGCACTGTTTCCTCCTGTTTACCGATGCGAAAGATGCCGGTTCCGAAACCGATCAGAAACCATGCTTTTTTAGCACTTTTTTCTTCTCTTAGACTTTATCGACAAGCTGAGGCCTATGGAACTCCATAGGCCCCTTGTTTTGATCATTTGAGCTGTAATGAAAAAATTTTTTTGCCGTGGCCACCCTGCGCTTTCCCCATGCGGACGAAATCAATTTTGGCCCGGACGGCGTTTGCCCGGGAGCCGATCCGCTCAACCGGCAGGTGGAAGGAAGCATGTTTCAGGCCTTTGCACTTTGCAGTGCCGTTGTGAATGAATTTTCCGGTGGCTGGCTTTGGTGGCCGCCCATCAATGGAGAGCGTCGTCTCCTGCAGACCGGTCTGGATGCGCAGGACAAGCCGCTGTTTTGCCGGCAGCTCACAGGGGAATTCGTATTCATAGCCTTCCCGCGTAAAGCCCAGCTTCCCGGAGGCTGTAATCTGGATGTCGCAGGTGCCGTAGGGCGCATCGCTTTCAAAGAGAATCTCTCCGGGAATAATCTCGTCAAAAATAATGCCGCATTCCAGAAAGGAACCCATCTCAAGCTGTGAAAGCGGCGTTGTCACAAAACTCTCCCCGCCGCGCAGCAAAAGTCCGGAGGAGAGGCCT
This sequence comes from uncultured Oscillospiraceae bacterium, assembly GCA_900549825.1. GTDB lineage: Bacteria > Bacillota > Clostridia > Oscillospirales > Acutalibacteraceae > Fimivicinus. The sequence continues at coordinate 19,037 of URQB01000009.1, forward strand.
GCGTTGACCGTGTTGAAAAGATCACGGCCATTGCCTGAGCAATCCTTTTTCGGCTGTACAGAATCAAAGCGATATTCGGCAAACAGGCCGTTGACCGATTCTTCACGGCGCAGGGGATTGGTGCGGGGCGCAAAGGCTATGGTTTCGGCAAGCCGGTCAATTTCTTTTGCGCTTCCCTTTTCCCGCCCGTTGGCCCAGGTCTTCTCCGAGAGCAGGGGCAGTGCGTCAAAAAAGCGGAGGAAGAGATCTGTTTCCATCAGCCCCGACGCCTTTTTATCAATATTGTCATTCCAGAGAGCGTAGGCCGCGCCAAGCATCTGGGGATCTCCGGCGGGCAGGGCCCTATATTTCCCGCTTTTGAGGCGAACCTTACGCGGATCAAATTTTTGATAGACCGCCTTTTTGTTGAGCAGGTCCGCATAGCTGCCCTGATTGCCCCTCCCATTGGGGACCATGTAGAGCAGGTGGTCGATCGTATTGATGAGCTGATAGCCCATTTCATACATTTCCATACCGTCCGCCCAGCTGCAGGCCCAGAGGTTCATCTGTACGTTTTCGATGGCGTCGGGAACAATCTGCGTGGCGGGGTCGTCCTTGATCCAGGTTAGGCCTCCCCACAGGCGTACAGGATTGGTTTTCTTTAAATACGGGACCAGCTCGTTGACGAATCGGCGGTATGCGCCGTAGTCCGAGAGGAATTCATCTGCACCGATATGTACCGTCGTCTCCGGCCCAAAGACGGGCTGTTCTCCGCCGGTATAGTCGTCAAAGATACGCTTGATGAATTCGACCGTCTCCGGGCGGCTGACGTCCAGATGATCGGTCAGGGGGCGATTCTTTTGAAGAGGGGATGTTTTGTCCCTGACCATATACTCTGGAAAAACCTTGGCAAAGGAGAGGGCATGCGCGGGGACGTCGATCTCGGGGACGATGTGTACATGGTACCGCTGTGAGGTCTCGTCCATGAAAGACTTAAATTCCGCCTTGGTGTAGGAATAATCCTTTGCGGTCGCGGTCTCGCCCCTCTTATTTTGCAGGCCGGATTCGAGCCGCATGGCCTCATATGCTTCGAAGCTGTCCGTTTCCTCGCCGCGGACGTTATAATCCTCGAGCCAGATATAATTGTCGTTCAGATGAAGCTGAAGGTCGTTCATCTTGTACCAGGCCATATTTTTAGCGACAGCGCGCAACATCTCCAGAGAAAAGGGCCGCCGGCCGACGTCGAGCATAAAGCCGCGCACCGGATACTTTGGGTAATCCCGGAGCTCTCCGCGCGGCATGCGCACAGCCCCGCCGCTTTGCCGCAGAATCTGCAGGATGGTTCTGGTGGCCCAATAAATGCCGTCGGGATACGAGGCGGAAACCAGTACCGTTTCGCCGATTTCCATGCGGTAGCCCTCCTGACCGAGAAACGCATCTCTTGCCTCCAGAGTCAGATAAAAATCGCCGCCCTTGGGCGTATCCGTGTAGCGGATGGGAAGCCCCACTCCCACGACATCCTGATAATCCTGCTGAAATTCCTCTGCCACGGCGGACAGATCGTCCTTTGCAGCGGGAGAGACGGCGATTGCCGCCGTCTCGGAAGGAGTAAACCAGCCGCTGTCGGCGCTGTGCCACTGCGCAAGCTCCGGGATGACTGTGGGCTTTTTGTGCGCTGGCTTTGTACGGTAAATGCCGGGAATCCGGACTGGATAGTCGCCGGTTACAGTCTCCTTCCCTGTGGAGGGATCGGTTATCCGAAAGGACAGCAGAACCTCCTGCTCCGTGAGAGGCGGATAAACCTCCAGATCCTTTCCAACGATCTGCGGAACATCTGCTCCGTTGAGCGCGAGGCGGTAAGCGTCCGGCGCCGAGACCTTGATTCGCCTTTCGGCAGCGATATAGGAAACAGAGATGTCAAACGGCCTGCTGGATACACGGGATTTCTTTCTGCACATGGCTTTACCCCCAATCTGGTTCTTGTCCTGGTCAATATAGCATGGTTATGGATAAAACGCAACTGTTTTTGTGTCGATCTCCGATCGAATCGTGCAGGCGTTGCGCAAAAGAAGCGCGCTGCAAAATGTGCCAGTTTTACATTCTGCAACGCGCCCTATTTGATCATTTGGGTTTTGGAGCAATCCCGGTTTTCATGAATCCGCGCGGTGCAAACGCTCGGTTACGCTCTCTTTCGCCGTCGCGCGGAAAACGAGGGCAGGGACGATGAGGCACACGGCGAAGAGAACTGCGATCAGAGCCGCAACCAGCCCAACGGGATAGGTGAACACAGCGTAGTCTGCGATTTCCGTCACCGCTCTGGAAATCAGATACATCACGCCGTTGCCAAGGGTCAAAATGCAGCCGGAGGTGAACAGGGCGTAATAAAATCCTTCCCAGATGAGCATTCCAGAAATCTGCCTTTTGGTCATACCGATGCTTTCCAGCACGGCGAGCTCCTGGCGGCGGGCATAGACCCCGGTGATCATCACATTGATGAAATTGAGCACGCCGATGAGCAGGAGCAGCAGGGAAATGCCGCTGCCGAGTACATTCATAGAGGACATATTGGAGGAGAAGCTCTCTGCGCGCTCCGCCCGGCTGTTGAATTGATAGGAATCGTCCGTCAGGGTCCGGTTGAGCGCCGCAAGCTGACGGGAAATCTGCGGCTCCTTTTCCTGCTCCACATCCAGCAGAATATTGGTGACGATAGGATCGGGGTTCAGCTGTTCCATAAATGCTTTGCTGACGAATAGGCCGTCGGGTGAGCCGAGCACCTTGGAGGTGGCAGCAAAGGAGCAATCCTCATAGGAGAAAACACCGCCGATCACAGCTGTTTTTTCCTGTTTGGAACGGTCGCCCGTCAGGGTGACTTGTTTGCCCACCAGGCCCTGCATCGATTCATTCCCATAGCCGAGGATTGCGATTTCTCCGCGCCGGAAGGCGTCGAGATCAATTTTCTGGCTGTGCGTTTTGTTATAGGCCTCCACATAGGATTCCTCAATGGCGAACACCCAGGTCCCGTAATTGCCTTCGACCGACCGCTTTTTCAGGCTCTCGACGAACGTTTCATAGCGATCGCCCTTGCCTGCGATCCAATTGTCGTAATCCTTGCGCGCAACCGCTCCGAACACGCGCTCGTCAAAAGGCATGGAGCAGGGCTCAGCTGTCACGATCTCCTGCTTTGTAATGCCATTGATTTGAGAAAGTGAGGAGAGGAACTCCTGGTCGAATTTTTGCTGTGAGAGCGGCGGGGTGCTCTGGTAGGAGAAATCGTGAGGGAAATAGCGGTTGATGAAGTTCTCTGTCTTCATGCTGCCGATAAAGCTGTTGACGCCCAAAAGCGTAACCGTGCCCATAAACAGGGAGGCGAGCACGAGCGCGGCGCGCTTTTTGTCGCGGAACACATTATATAGGGCCATGCGGCGTGGCTTTCCGCCATGCGTGCTTTTACGGCTCTGCCGCTTTTTCGACGCGGAGAGATCTGCGTGGCGCAGCGCCTCGATCGGAGAGACATTGGCTGCCAGCTTCGCGGGCTTGCGGCAGCTCAGAAAAACGGTCAGCAGAGAGAAGCAGGCGGTGCCGATGAAAATGAGCGGATGGAAGGAGATGCTGCCGGAGGCCGCGTCCATGCCGGTCGTGGAGGTTGCGAACATCTCCATCGCAAAGGGGACGATGCCAAAAGAGGAGATGGCGCCGAGCAGCAGCCCTGCCGGGATGCCGATTAGGGAAAGGCGCATCGCCTGCATCCGCACGAGCTTTTTGATCTGGCGGGAGGAGGCGCCGATTGTCTTGAGCATGCCGTAGAAGCGGATATCGCGGGCCACGGAGATATACATCACATTGGAAATGAGCAGATAGCCGCTCAGGACGATGAACAGGGCGAGCATGATGATCACAGCGGCTGCAACCATGGTGCCGGAGGCGCTTTCCCCGGCCGCGCTGAAGGAAGCGCTGAATTCCTGCCCCTTTTCAAGAGGAATCAGTTGTTTGAGATTTTCCAGCACCTCCTCCTGCCGGGAAGCGCTGCAGGAGACTGCCAGGATTCCGCTTTTCTCCGCCGTCAGCCCATGCGAGTGGCAGAAGTCTTCGGAGACCAGCGCCTCGCCGCCGGACTGCGTCATCTTATATTCTGTATACCAGCCGCTTAGGCGGAAAGAATCCGTCCGTGTTTCCCCATTGATCCGATAAGTCAGCGGCACAGCCATCCCCTGCGCGGGGGATTCGATGCCCAACTGGCTGAGGGCGCGGGAGGAGAGCATGATTTCATCTTCCGCTTTTGGATAGCCTCCGTGGACGTCACCGATGGCCGGTGTAATATGCTTCTCCCATTCCGTCTCGTCGTAAGAAAGAATCGCGATATTGGCGCTTTTTCCTTCCTTTGTCTTCTGCGCGGCAGTCCCCACGGAAATCTGTGTGCCGGCCGCTTCGACCTGACTGGCGGCTTTGATTTTCTGAAGTTGTTCTCCGCTGGGATTGTTGAGAAAAATGCTGGCCGAGGTGCCGCTCAGCCGCAGCTGCATGGCCTGATAGTTTTTCGCGAAGCTCAGGCCGATGCTGAATACGGTGGAGATCATAAAGGTGGTCAGGACGATGGCGAGCAGCGCGAAGAGATTGCGGGTGTGGTTTGCTTTCATCGAGCGTGCGGCAATGCGGCGGACGGCCGTGGAATTCTGCTTCGGTTTCATGCGGTCTGCCTCCCTGCGATCTGCCCGTCCTCAATGCGGATGATGCGGTCCGCCATGTGGGCAATTTCCTCATTGTGCGTAATCATGACGATCGTCTGATGGAACTGGAGGCTGGTCTCCTGCATCAGAGAGACGACCTCCAGCCCCGTCCGGCTGTCGAGGTTGCCAGTCGGCTCGTCTGCAAGGATGAGCGCAGGTTTGGATGCGAGTGCGCGGGCCACGGCCACGCGCTGCTGCTGGCCTCCGGAGAGCGTATTCGGCAGATTCGTAAGCTTTTCCGTTAGGCCCAGCGTGTCGACGATTTGGCCAACATACGTTTTATCCGGCGACGTTCCATCGAGCTCGATGGGGAGAACAATATTTTCCAGGATATTGAGCACAGGCACCAGGTTATAATTCTGGAAGACAAATCCGATCTCCCGGCGGCGGAAGACGGTCAGCGCCTCGTCCTTCATGGCGTATAGATCCTTGCCCCGAATTTGCACGCTGCCGGACGTCGGCCGGTCAAGCCCGCCGAGCAAATGCAGAAGCGTCGATTTGCCGCTGCCGGAAGCGCCGACGATCGCGACGAATTCTCCCTCTTTGATCGATAGGGAGACTCCGTCGAGGGCTTTGGTCTGATTGGGCTCCAAACCGTAATATTTCTTCAGGCTTTTGGTCGTTACGATTGCCATAGAGGTTCCTCCGTTCGTGTTTTGAAATGGCGCGGCTTGCCGCATGGGATTCTTACTGCTTCTGATTATAGGAAGCATTTTTTACGCACAGGTGCGCATTTCTCTTACAAATTTGCAACGAACTGCAAAAAGAAAACAAAAAGGCTTTGGTTTGGGCCGCTCCTGTGTTAAAATGATTTTGATATTTAAGCCTTAAGAATCGCACGGATGGAGGAACTATGATGCCGGATGCTTTTTCACGCGAGCGAATGCTCTTGGGAGAGGAGGCCGTTGAACGGCTGCAGAAAAGCCATATCATCGTGTTCGGCCTGGGCGGCGTGGGCTCCTTCGCCGTGGAGGCGCTCGCCCGCGCCGGGGTCGGGGAGCTGACGCTCGTTGACCACGATACCGTATCCCTGACCAACCTCAACCGCCAGCTTTATGCCCTGCATTCGACGATGGGCAGGTGGAAGGCGGAGGTTGCCTGCGAGCGGGTGCGGGATATCAACCCGGACTGCCGCGTCCATGTAATTCCGGCATTTTACCTGCCGGAGCATACGGAGCGTTTTTGGGGGGCGCGTTATGATTACATCGTGGATGCAATCGACACCGTCAGCGCGAAAATTGACCTTGCCTGCCGCGCGCAGGAGCTGGAAATTCCGATCATTGCCAGCATGGGCACGGGCAATAAGCTAGATCCGTCCCGGTTTGAGGTGGCAGACATTTACGATACACAGGTGTGCCCCCTGTGCCGTGTGATGCGTAGGGAGTTGAAAAAGCGAGACGTCAAGAAGCTAAAAGTAGTTTATTCCCGCGAGGAGCCTCGCAAACCCGCCCCCTGTGAGGGGGAGACGGGAAAACGTGCCGTGCCGGGCAGTATCTCTTTTGTGCCGCCTACAGCGGGCCTTCTGCTCGCAGGAGAGGTGATCCGGGCGCTCAGCGGGATCTGAATGCGTTTGCCTGAAACTGGTATATTGAAAAAGCCGCCGGATACAATAGTTCCGGCGGCACTTTTTCTGGCGGAAGGAGTGCGCGAACAAAACCCGGCCCGACCGGGTGAAAAGGAGTGTTTCCTATGAGTTCCTGCGCAATGGGCGCGTTCCCGGAAAAAATCCGTGTGATCCAGTACGGCTGCGGGAAGATGGCAAAGGTGCTGATCCGGTATCTGACGGAAAAGGGCGCGGAAATCGTCGGCGCGATTGATACGAATCCGGAAGTTGTCGGCATGGATATCGGTGATTTCGCAGGCCTCGGCCATCGGACGGGCGTCGTCATCAGCGACGACGCGGACAAGGTGCTCGACAGCTGCGACGCGGAGGTGGCGATCCTGACGCTTTTCAGCTTTATGACGGATATGGAGCCGTTTTTTGAGAAGTGTGCGCAGCGGGGCATCAATGCGATATCCACCTGTGAAGAGGCCTTTTATCCCTGGACGACCGCGCCGGGCATCACAAACCGGCTCGACCGCCTTGCAAAGCATCACGGTTGCACGCTGGCCGGCACGGGCATGCAGGATATCTTCTGGTGCAATCTCATCAGCGTGCTTGCGGGCGGCTGCCACCGCATCAACCGCATTGAGGGAATCACGAGCTACAATGTGGAGGACTATGGTCTGGCGCTTGCCGAGGCGCACGGAGCGGGCTTCACCAGAGAGGATTTCGAGGAGACGATTGCGAGCGCAGACAGCCTGCCCGCCTATGTCTGGAATTCCAACGAGGCGCTCTGCTCCAAGATGGGCTGGACGATTCGCAGCATTTCGCAGAAGTGCATTCCCACCTTCCACAGGGACGATATCTATTCCAAAACGCTCGGCCGGACGATCCCAAAGGGCGACTGCACGGGAATGTCCGCCGTGGTGACCACGGAGACGATGCAGGGCGTGACGATTGTCACCCAATGTGTTGGCAAGGTTTACGCGCCGGAGGAAAGCGACTTGAACGATTGGAAGATTTTTGGGGAACCGGACGTCGACTGCTCGATCCGGCATCCCGCGACGGTGGAGCACACCTGCGCGACCGTCGTCAACCGGATTCCATGGCTGTTGAAGGCCCCCTCGGGCTTTTATACGGTCGAAAAAATGCCATATAACGAATATCTCACCTGGCCGATGCAGTTTTCTGTGTGAGATCAGATCGTTCCCTTTGCGCGGAAAATATGATATGCTTGTGACGAAGAAATTCAGATGGCGGAGGGGGAACGGCCGTATGGAACCAATCGGGCTTTATCTGCACATTCCATTTTGCCGCGGGAAGTGCCCCTATTGTGATTTTTACTCCATGCGTGCGGATGCAGAGCGCATGGATACATATACGAAGGCATTGGAAGAAACATTGGCAACCTGTGCGGCACGCACGGGAAGGGCGGCGGACACATTCTATTTTGGCGGCGGGACGCCGTCCCTGCTGGGGGGGAAACGGATTGCCTCCCTTGTGGATACTGCGCGGGCGCATTACGGATTGGCGGATGCGGAGATCACGGTAGAGTGCAATCCCTCCGACACCGACGGGCGCTTATTTGAAATGCTGGCGCGCGCAGGGGTCAACCGGATTTCGCTGGGACTTCAGTCCGCCGTGGACGGGGAGCGGAAAGCGCTGGGCCGCCGCGCGGGAGTACGGGAGGTGGCGGAGTGCCTAAGGCTTGCTAAGGCGGCGGGCATCACAAATCTTTCGCTCGACCTGATGCTCGGCATTCCGGGACAGACGGTGGACAGCCTGCGCCGTTCCATCGATTTTTGCGTGCAGGCCGGGGTGACGCATATCAGCGCATATCTTCTGAAAATTGAGGAAGGGACGCTGTTCGCCCGAAGGCAGGAAAAACTTTCCCTGCCGGACGAGGACGCGGTGTGCGATTTTTATGAGCAGGCATGCGAGTCGCTTTCTGAAGCGGGTTTCCGGCAATATGAGATCTCGAACTTCGCGCAGCCCGGCTTTGAAAGCCGCCACAACTTGAAATACTGGAATGCGGAGGAATACCTGGGCCTCGGCGCGTCGGCGCACTCCTTCCTGGAGGGGAAGCGCTTTTTCTATCCGCGCGATATCGACGCATTTCTCCGTGGGGAAGCACCTGTGCCGGATGGAGCGGGCGGCGGCTTCGAAGAATATGCAATGCTGCGCCTGCGCCTGACAGAGGGCCTGCGGGAGGATTTGCTCAGCAGGCGCTATGGATGCGGCATTCCCGATGAAATGCGCAGGGCGGCGCAGCAGCTTGCAGGCTACGGCCTGCTGGAGCAGAATGAGGGAGGAATCCGGCTGACCCGGAAGGGTTTTTTGCTCTCTAACGCGGTGATTGCAGAATTGCTGTATGATGCCGATGCTGCGGATTGAATGGGGAGACGCTGGGTTTAGCGTGGATGGTTTGATTCCATTCTGTATCTTGTTAAACTGAACGCCTCGTTCCACCGAAATGGAACGAGGCGGCTCAGCTTGTCGATAAAGGCTAAGAGAAGAAAAAGTGTACAAAAAAGCATGGTTTCTGACCGCTTTCGTAACCGGCATCTTTACCCTTGACCGGAAAGAAGGCCAGCTACGCTGTTGCCGCTATAGAAACGCCCGCCGGCATCGAAAATGGCAGCGCACGGTCAGAGATCAGGCAATGCAGCGCAAACAGCAGCAATGCTCCGCTGCTGAAGAACCGAAATCGATTTAATAAGCTTCTCCCTTTGCTCATACAAAGAAAGGGCAAAACAGTCCCTCCCGCCCTTGTCTGGTAATTTCCTTGTCAGGCGGCCGGTTCCGTCTGCTGGGGCTGTGAGGCGCCTGTGCTTTCAGCCCCGCTGGCCGCCTGAGCTGTGCCGCTCCCCTGCGTATGCTTTTCATCCACCGCCTTTTCGCACCGTTTGAGCGTCCCGCCTTTTTCATCCACTTCAAAGGAATTCTCCCGCTCCTGCAGAAGCTTCTCAAAGTCTTCTCCCTTCATGCTCTGCAGCACGTCTGTACGGTACTGGGTGAAATAGCGTCCTTCATCACCCAAAGCATCCATCTTCTGTACCACGTAAAGAAACGTAGAGAGAGTAATCACCTTCACATCCCCGTTCTTCATCGCCGCAGCCTGCTCATAAAAGCCCTCCGGATAATCCGTATTTTGGCTGTCGATCACTGATGCGGTCAATTCGCCGGCACTGGCGCTGTTTTGAGACTCCAGATACTTTGTATTGATCTCCTCGATCGAGGTGCCCTTTCGGATATCCTCCGCCATGGTATTGAATTGCTGTTTGATCGCCGCAATGCGTTCATCGCTGAGCGCCACCGGCTCTCCCGCATCATTCGTGTCGGTCAGATAACCGTTGATTGATTTAAAAACGACAAAGTGTGAGGAAAAATAGGCCTTCAGCTCCTCATCCGCTACCGGCTGCAGGCCGCCGGCCCCATAATAAGCCTCCAGCAGGAGCGCCCTGCGCTCCTCGTTTTCCCGCACCTTCATCAACGTCTGCTTGCTGATCCCCAAACTCGTATAATACGTGCTGAAAAATTTCCACTGCTGATTGACCCAGGCGGATGCAGAGGCCTCCTGCTTTGTCTGCAAGGAAAGGGAAAGCTCTGCCGCCAGTGTGTTGACCGCCACATATTCCTTGCAAAGATTGACCGCATTCTCCCGCGCGTCGCCCGGATCGGTCTCGGGAGAGCGCTTTACAAGATCATAGTAGTAGGTATAAATTTCGCTGCTGATCTGCGCGCCGCCGATGGAAAGCGCCGTCCTGGGGCTGCTGCAGGCGGTCAGAAGCGTAATGAACAGCGTCAGCGCCGACACGGCGCACAGGATTCGTTTCATAGCTACCTCCATTAATCCACCGGCCAAACCGGCGCTTTACACGATACCCCTCTCGCAGGGCATGTCCACTGGCTCTGATTATACATCATCGCCGGGAAAAAGTCCACAAACGCCGCCTCCGCCCCTTTAAAAACCGTGCGGACTATGTTAGAATAATCGTATTCTGATAGAACAAATGGGGTATTCATATGCAATTCGAATTTTCTGACCGCATTTCCACCCTCCAGCCCTCCGCAATCCGCGAGATTCTGAAAGCGACCTCCCAGCCCGGCGTCATCCCTTTTGCAGCCGGAAATCCCGCGCCGGAGGCCTTCCCGGCGGAGGAAGTGCGCGAAATAACGGAAAAGCTGCTCTCCGAGCGCCCGATCGACTGCCTGCAATACGGGGTCACAGAGGGCTATACGCCTCTGCGCGAGCGCATCTCCGCCTATATGAGGCAAAAGCACAAGATCGGCCGGGATTTCGACAGCCTGATCATCACCTCGGGCGCACAGCAGGTGATGGACCTTGCCACAAAGGCGCTGTGCAATGAGGGCGATACTGTCATTTGCGAAGCGCCCTCCTTCATCGGCTCCCTCAACTGCTTCCGCTCCTATAACGCGAATCTGCGCGGCATTCCCGTGCAGGCAGACGGCATGGATGTGGACGAGCTCGAACGGGCGCTCAAAGAGGAGAAAAACATCCGGTTTATCTATACGATCCCGAACTTCCAGAACCCGGCGGGCGTAACCATGTCGCTTGCAAAGCGCAGACGGGTCTATGAGCTTGCAAAGCAGTACGGCGTGCTCGTCATTGAGGACAATCCCTACGGCGATCTGCGCGTCGCGGGTGAGCACGTGCCCGCGATCAAGAGCTTTGATGAGGAGGGCATCGTTATCTATGCTGGCTCCTTCTCCAAGATCCTTTCTCCCGGTATGCGCGTGGGTTATACGATCGCACCTGCGCCGCTGATCGCCAAGATGACCGTCGGCAAGCAGGCGGCGGACGTCCATACGCCCATGCTCTGCCAGCTGATCGTAGACGAATGGATGGCGCATTGCGATATGGAGGCGCACATTCAGAAGATTTGCGGTATTTATCGCAAAAAGCTCAATCTGATGTGTGATCTGATCGACAGCGAGCTTGGCGATTTCGTTACCTACAACCGGCCGGAGGGCGGCCTGTTCATCTGGTGCGCCCTGCCCGAAAGCGTCGACATGGCAAGATTCTGCCAGGTAGCAGTGGATAACAAGGTCGCCGTCGTCCCCGGCTCCGCCTTCATGACGCATGAAAACGATCCGACCCAGTGCTTCCGCCTGAATTTCTCTACGCCTACAGACGAGGCGATCGTCAGGGGCATGCAGATTCTGGGCCAGGTCAAAAAACAATTTTAAGTTTAGAAAGTGGTGACGAAACCATATGGAACAACAGCCTGAACGCAGAAAACGAATCCTGAGTGCGATCCAGCCCAGCGGGATCCCAACGCTCGGCAATTATCTCGGTGCCCTAAAAAACTGGGTTTCCATGTCAGAGGAATACGACTGCGCCTACGCGGTCGCGGATCTGCATGCGATCACGGTCCGGCAGAATCCGGCAGACCTGCGCCACCGCACGCTCGAATTATACGCCCTGCTGCTCGCCATAGGCCTCGATCCGGAGAAGAATCTCGTCTTTATCCAGAGCCAGGTGCCAACTCATGCGCAGCTTGCCTGGGTGCTCAACTGCTATACCCAGTTCGGAGAGATGTCGCGCATGACGCAGTTTAAGGATAAATCCGCACAGCACGCGGATAATGTCAACGTCGGCCTGTTCGCCTATCCGGTCCTCATGGCGGCGGATATCCTGCTCTATCAGGCGGATTTTGTCCCTGTCGGCGCGGATCAGAAGCAGCATCTGGAGATCACCCGCGATATTGCGGGCCGCTTCAACGGCATTTACGGCAATGTGTTTACGATTCCCGAGCCCTATATCGGCAAGGAGGGCGCGCGTGTGATGTCCCTGCAGGAGCCGGAGAAGAAGATGAGCAAATCCGATCCGAATGTCAACGGCTTTATCTCCATGCTCGACACGCCGGACGTTATCCTGCGGAAATGCAAGCGCGCCGTTACGGATTCCGAATCCCGCGTGGCCTATGAAGAGGGGCGCGGCGGGATCAACAACCTGATGGGGATTTACAGCTGCTGCACCGGCAAGCCAATGGCGCAGATCGAGGCGGAATTTGAGGGGAAAGGCTACGGCGATTTTAAAATCGCGGTTGCCGAAGCGGTGATTGAAGAGCTGCGGCCCGTTCAGGAGCGCTTCCATGAATATATGGACAATCCCGACTATATCCGCAGCTGTGCGGCAAAGGGAGCGGAGGCTGCCCAGCACATCTCCCGGCGCACGCTGGATCAGGTGATGAAAAAGGTCGGCTTTGTGCTGTAAGCTCCTGGGAGACGCTTGTTTCAGGATCGTTCAGCGACGCTCTGTAAAGCGCTGATCGCGGACAGACTCTTCGGCAAGGGCCCATTGGAATCGCGGAAGCCTTGCTTCTGGCATAACGCGCAGGCTCTTGTCCCATCATTTTTTTGTGGCTGTTCTGCAGATGCAAACTAGGAGGTAGTGACAATAGCTGATTTGAATTCATGGCTTCTGTATTTGGCATGCGCTGCGCTGGGATACCTGCTGGGCAACGTCCAGTTTGCGGTAATTATCAGCCGCCTGAAATACAAAGACGACGTACGGAATCACGGCAGCGGCAATGCGGGCAGCACCAATATGCTGCGCGTATTCGGCCTGCGCTCCGGCTTGGTCACATTCATTGGGGATCTGCTGAAAGGAATTCTTGGGGTGCTGATTGGCCGTTGGATTGCGGGCGAGGTTGGGGGCTACGTCTGTGCGCTGTTTGTGGTGTTGGGTCACGATTTTCCCGTATTCTTAAGGTTTAAGGGGGGCAAGGGCGTTGCGGCGTCGCTTGGCGCGATTTGGATGATCCGCCCGCTTTATGGGTTGGCCGTCACGCTTGCCGCCGTTGTGCTGATCCTGCTGTTTCATATAATATCCGTGGCTTCGATGGCTGGTTCCGCGCTTTTTCTGCTTTTGGCGCTGATCTTTGAGTGGGGTAACTGGCCGCTTGCTGCGCTTGCTTTTCTGCTCTGGGCGCTGATCATGGTTCGCCATTGGGAAAATACCCTGCGGCTGGCACGGGGAGAGGAAAATAAATTTTCCCTGAGGTCGAAAAATAGTGCCCCTCCAAACGGCAAGAAATAGCCGTGTGCTTTCTGAATCGGGCAGGCACGAGCTCCCCTTGCAGGCGATGTCAGGCTGGGTCCCTTTGCGCTGTAGTCGCTGCATTATCACAAAAACAAACCGCCGCAAATGCATATTGTTGCATTTGCGGCGGTTTTCTTCCCGATCCAAAATAAATTACGGTCAAACCTGATCATCCGTCTGCGCCCCGCTTCCATTGATTGGAATCGCTTCGCCCAGATACGTCGGCTCCGGCTTGACGATTGCAGTAAAGAAATCCTTAACGCGTGCCAGAAATTCCCGTGCATTGTTATAAACCGCACTGCTGTATGGCCGCGGATCGGACGCAACGCCGTACGCCTCCAGCCCCAATGCCCGTGCGGCATAAACCGCACGGTAAAGATGATATTTCTGCGTGACGATAATCACTTTTTTGGCCTGAAACACATCCCGCGCGCGATACATCGTCTCATAGGTAGAAAAGCCTGCGTGATCCATAAACACGTCGTCTGCATCAACGCCTATCTCCACTGCGTATTTCTTCATAGCGTTGACCTCGTCGTAATCCTTCTGCCCGTGATCCCCGCTCATCAGGATTTTTTTCGCGCCGCCGCGTTCGTAAACGTCAATCGCGCCGAGCACCCGGTCCTCCAGCATGTGGCTGAGCGTATCCTTCCCCCATACCATCGCGCCCAGGGCAATCACGCAATCCGCGCCCACCTGAGCTGTCTCCTGCGGCTCTATGATATACCGCCGCGCGCTGCCTACGACGATCCCGTTGATAACAAACGGGGAAAGCACCCCCAGAATCAGCAAAATACAAACAGCGGCGAGCACACGCTTTTTCCCCTTTGATAACTTTTGCAGCCGGGAAGGCCGCTTTCCTTTTCGCATAAAGTTCCCCCGCTTGGTTCCAGCCCTGATTAATCCTTCTTTTCCAGTTTTTCAAGCGACTCCATTTTCAGATACGCATTGATAAAGCCGTCGAGATCGCCATCCATCACAGCGTTGATATTGCCGGATTCATAGCCCGTGCGGTGATCCTTCACCAGCGTATAGGGCATGAATACATAGGAGCGGATCTGGCTGCCCCAGCCGATCTCCTTTTGATCGCCCTTGATATCCTCGATCTTATCCAGATGCTCGCGCTCCTTGATCTCCACCAGCTTCGATTTGAGCATGCGCATCGCAACCTCGCGGTTCTGATGCTGGCTGCGCTCCACCTGGCAGGATACGACGATCCCCGTGGGGATATGCGTCAGGCGCACGGCAGAGGAAGTTTTATTGACCTTCTGCCCGCCCGCGCCGCTCGCGCGGTAGACATCCATTTTGATATCCTCCGGATTGATCTCCACATCGAAGGTATCGTCGATTTCGGGCATGACCTCCAGAGATGCAAAAGAGGTATGCCTGCGCCCCGAGGAGTCGAACGGAGACACGCGCACCAGCCGGTGCACGCCCATCTCGCTGCGCAGGAATCCGTATGCGTTCAGTCCCTCCACCAGCAAAACAGCCGATTTGAGGCCCGCCTCGTCGCCATCCAGGAAATCGAGCGTGCTCACCTTGAAGCCGTGGCGCTCTCCCCAGTGATTATACATGCGAAAAAGCATCTCCGCCCAATCCTGCGCCTCTGTGCCGCCTGCACCCGCATGGAAGGTGAGAATCGCGTTTTTGGAGTCGAACTCGCCGCTAAGCAGCGTCGAGAGCGTCTGAGATTCTATCTCTTTCTTTATTTTTTTCACGCTCTCCTGGCACTCAGGCAGGAGGCTCAGGTCGCCCTCCTCATCGGCCAGCTCAATCATCACAAGCGCATCGTCGAAATCGGATTTCAGCGTCTCATAGGCGGAAATCCGGTTTTTGAGCATACTCACGCGCTGAAGCACCTTTTGGGAGTTGGCGAGATCCTCCCAAAAGCCTTCCGCCGCCGTTTGCTCCTCGAGCCTTGCCACCTCTTTGCGCATTTCCTCCATGCCGAGCGCGGAGGAAAGCTCCCTGAGGGCGTCTTCATCCTCAAGCAGCTGCAGGCGCAGTTCTTCAAATTGTATCATCGTATCCATCCTTAATCCATATAGATTTTATCTTATGCCAATACGCAATCCATTATAAGTTCGCGGCGGCAGAATGTCAATGCCGCACGGCCGCAGGGCAAAACAATGCGGGCCGTCCGATACGGCCCGCACCTGTTAATCAATCACACTGCTGCTCGGCATCTATCCTGTGATCCCGCTTCGATACATATGGTTCAGCGGCCCATTGCCCTTGCCCAGATTCAGGGCCGCTTCCAGCGCGCCGGTCAAATATGCCTTCGCCTGCCGGATACTCTCTGGAAGGCTCTCCCCCCGCGCCAGGCCGCATGCGATCGCGGAGGAGAGCGTGCAGCCGGTTCCGTGCGTATTGGGGTTTTCCACCCGCCTGCCCGGGAACCAGTGCGCTTTTCCGTTTTCAATCAGCAAATCGTCCGCCCTCCCCGTAAGATGGCCTCCTTTGAGGAGCACTGCCTCTCCCGTCTGCCCGGAAAGAAGCCGCGCGGCGCCTTCCATATCCTCTGCGTTCCGGACAGGCAATCCACAAAGTGCCTCCGCCTCCGGCAGATTCGGCGTGATGACCCGTGCGAGAGGAAAAAGCTCCTGTTTGAGCAGTTCGATGGCCTGCTCATCAAGCAGCCGGTGCCCGCTTGTGGACACCATCACCGGATCGAGCACGATATTCTCCGTATGATAAAAACGGAGCCGCTGTGCAACTGCCTGAATCACCGCCGCACTGCCCAGCATACCGATTTTGACCGCTTCCGGCCGGATATCCTCGAAAACGCAGTCGATCTGTTGCGCGACAAGGGAGGAAGACACCGCCTCCACAGCGGAAACGCCCAGCGTATTCTGCACGGTCAGCGCGGTGACCGCACTCATCGCATACAGCCCATGCACAGTGATCGTCTTGATATCCGCCTGGATTCCCGCCCCGCCGCCCGGGTCTGATCCGGCGATCGTCAGAACCGTTTTCACAACAAGGCCTCCTCTGCACCACAAAGGGACGGCAGATAGTAATCCGCAATCCCTCTGATCTGCTCCTGATCCGCCAGAGAGGATGCATCATAAACTGCCGCAACGGGAAAGCCCGCCCGTTTTGCCGTCTGGATGGCGTAGAGCGCATCCTCGAATACGAGCGTCTGCTCCCGCGGCGTGCCGAGCATTTTCTGCGCCTCCAGAAAAATATCCGGCCGGTCCTTTCCCGCTTTTACTTCTGTGCAGGTCAAGATGTAGGAGAATGCATCGATCAGCCCTGTCCGCCGCAGCGCCGCCTCCGCCAGCGGGCGGTCCGTCGCCGTGGCCACGCACATTTTGATCCCTCTCTGCTGAAGCGCGCGTAAAAAATCCACAGCGCCATCCTTCGCGGGTGCGGTATCCTGATAAAATGCCGCGATCCGTGCATTCATTCCCTCGATAATCTCTTCCTCAGAAAAGGACACGCCGTAATCCGAGCGGAAATAAGCCGCCGCCTGATGCATCGACATCGTCAATATTTTTTCAGGCAGATCCGGGCGCGCGCGGATCCCGAGCCCGGCGAGATAATCGATCCCCACGTGGTCCCAGACCGGCATGGAATCAAGCAAGGTACCGTCCATATCAAAAATTGCTCCGGCTATGTTCATAAATCTTCTCCTTACGGCTTTTCTATTAGCCCTGTGCCGCTGTCTGTGCAAGCACATGCAGCCGGTGCGCCGCGGCCTTCGGGGAAGGCGCCGCAAAAATGGCCGACACGACGGCAACGCCGGCGATCCCGCTGCCGGACAGCTCCAAAAGATTCCCCGTGTTGATTCCGCCGATCGCCACGACCGGAATATCCACCGCTGTGCAGATCTTCCGTAGCGTATCAAAAGACACGGTATCCGCATCCAGCTTTGTCGATGTGGAGAATACCGCGCCGACGCCGAGATAGTCCGCGCCCGCTTCCTGCGCCCGCAGCGCCTGGGAAACCGTCTGTGCGGATACGCCCAGGATTTTATCCGGGCCGATCCTGGCGCGCACTTCGCCCGCCTCCATATCGCTCTGCCCTACATGGACGCCGTCCGCGCCGCAGCGGAGCGCGAGAGGCACATCATCATTGATGAGAAATGGGACGCCATAGCGTCTGCACAGGGCCTTCACCGCGAACGCCTCCTCAAGAAAGGCATCTTGCCTCAAATCCTTCTCCCGCAGCTGCAGCATCGTCACACCGCCCTGAAGCGCCTCCTCCACCTGCTGTGAAAGTGTGTTTTCCCCCAGCCAGGAGCGGTCTGTCACCGCGTAGAGCAATAAATCCCGCTTATCGAATTTCATAGCGCGCCCTTCCTTCCAGCGTCTGTGCATCCAGATGATAAATCGCGTCGATCAGGCGGTTGCGGTAGGTGGCGTTTCCTTCCCCCTCCTGCAGCCGTTCCAAAGCGATCTCCCCGCATACGCCCATGGCGCACACAGCAGCCGCGGCAGCCTCCAGCGGGTATTCCGGATTCGCGGCAAGGTAGGCGGCGGTCATGGCGGAGAGCATGCAGCCCGTGCCGGTGACGCGCCCCATCATGGGCCGGCCATTGCGGATGACAAACGCGCGCTCTGCGTCCGCGACCAGATCGATCGCGCCGGTCACGGCAATCACGGCGCCCGTCCTTGCCGAAAAGGCTTTGACAAACGCAATGGTTTGATCGAGCGTATCCTCCGTTACGATATCCGCCGCGTCCGCATCCACGCCCTTCGTCGTACCGGAGCCGGAGGCAAGCGTCTTGATCTCAGAGATATTGCCCCGGATGACAGTAAACCGGATTTCATCAATCAGCCTGCACGCCGTATCCGTCCGCAGCCGGGATGCACCCGCGCCAACTGGGTCCAAGACGACGGGGCGGCCCAGCTCATTTGCCTTTTTCCCGGCGAGGAACATTCCGGTTACCATTGCGTTCAACGTGCCGATATTGATATTGAGCGCATTGCTGATTGTGGTGATCTCCTCCACCTCGGACGCATCGTCCGCCATCGTGGGGGACGCGCCGCAGGCAAGCAGGATATTGGCACAGTCGTTGGCGGTCACATAGTTTGTGATATTATGGATCAGGGGAGACGTTTTGCGTACTTTTTCAAGCTTTTCCCCAAACATATTGCTTTCTCCCTTTCTCAGTCCATGATGTCGACGTCTTCGCCGCGCAGGATTTTGTTGATATTGCGCACGGCGCACATTTTGCCGCACATCGTGCAGGTATCCTCCCGCTCCGGCGTGCTCTCTGCGCGGTAGGCGCGCGCTTTCTCCGGATCGATCGCAAGCGCAAACTGCCGCTCCCAGTCGAGATTCCTCCTGGCCTCGCTCATTTGAAAATCCCATTCGTCCGCGCCCGGCAGGCCCTTGGCGATATCCGCCGCGTGGGCGGCAATTTTGGAGGCGATAATTCCCTCCTTCACATCCTCTACGGTCGGCAGCCGCAGGTGCTCGGCAGGTGTTACATAACACAGGAAGGAGGCGCCGTAGGTAGCCGCGATTGCGCCGCCAATCGCACTGGTAATATGGTCGTAACCGGGGGCCACATCTGTGACCAGCGGGCCGAGCACGTAGAAGGGCGCGCCCTTGCAGACCGTCTGCTCGATCTCCATATTCGCCCGGATCTGATTCAGCGGCATGTGGCCGGGGCCCTCGATCATCACCTGCACGTCGCGTTTCCAGGCCCGCTGCGTCAGTTCGCCCAGCGTAACCAGCTCCTCGATCTGCGGGATATCGCCCGCATCCGCAATGCTGCCCGGGCGGCAGGCATCGCCGAGGCTCAGGGTCACATCGTATTCCCGGCAGATCTCCAGAATTTCATCGAAGCGCGCGTAGAATGGATTTTCCTCCCCGGTCAGCTCCATCCACGCGAAGATGATGGAACCGCCGCGCGAGACGATGTTGGTATGGCGCTTATTTTCCTTGAATTTGCGGGCGGTCTCCCGGTTGATCCCGCAGTGGATCGTCATGAAATCCACGCCCTCTTGCGCGTGCATGCGCACGATGTCGATCCATTCGTCCGAAGTAATCGTCTTCAGGGGCTTATTATAATAAACCACCGCGTCATAAATCGGCACCGTGCCCAGCACTGCCGTGCACTCCCGGATCAGCTTTTGGCGGAAAGCTTTTGTATCGCCGAAGGAACTCAGGTCCATAATGGCCTCCGCTCCCATTGCGACCGCGGCCTCCACCTTTTTGAACTCCTCATCCAGGTCGAGACAATCCCGGGAAACGCCGAGATTGACATTGATCTTCGTGCGCAACGCGCGGCCAATGCCGCAGGGTTTCAGGCAGATATGGTTCCGATTCGCCGGAATGACCGCCTGACCCTTCGCGACCAGCTCACACAGCCGTTCGGCCTCCATTTTCTCCTCTGCCGCAACGGCACGCAGCTGCTCTGTCAGGATTCCTCTTCGCGCCGCGTCCATCTGTGTTGTATAATCCATCTTGTTCCTCCTTAAACACTATGGACAGAAAAACAAAAAGCGGGAAACACCGTTTGGCATTTCCCACTGGTCGAAAACAATCGCGCTTTCGCTCCCTACGTTGGCATTATCCAAATCAGGTGTAAGGGTCGAAGTTGATAACTTCCTCTCAGCCTGCTCACAAGCTCCCCTGTCCATATGATATTGTTGTAATTTCACTATAGCACAAGCATAGCGGTCTTGTCAAACGGCTTTCTCCCAAATATGAGGGCATGGGACGTATGATGCTGTATGCCTGGGCTGGTGTGATGGACTCATGATTCCGATTTCAGTCTTTTTAACAGAAAACCGAGTATGATAACCGCAATCAGAAGGATGGCTGCCAAAGGCCACAGGTTGCCGAAAGAAAAGCCGTCGTCCGCCATCAATGTATATCCCCAAGTCACGGGGAATATTGTTCCCACAACCCTCAAAGCTTTCGGGAGTAAATCAGCAGAAAATAAAATCCCTGACAACATAATGGATGGTAGGAATATCAGTTGTGAAATCATGGTAAGTTTTGCTTGTTTTTTCACCGCCAGCCCCAAGACGCTTCCAACACTTAATGATACCGCAATAAAAACGGCAAGTGAACCAAAATACAACGGAAGGTTTGCCGGAGGTGTGGCATCAAAAGCAATGGGGGCGACACAATATATGATTGCAGACATCAGCAACAGATGAATAAAAGTGGACAAAAACATCGAAACCAGACCAAGATACAGCGGTACCCCATTGGCCTTGTAAACTTTCTTGATATCACTTGCGTATGTCTCCACAAGGGAAGGCGGCAAGCCGATCAGCGCGCCCATGGATACGCCCATTACCGTCATGGATTGTATCAGCGTATCTTTAGCCTCCGGGTTTATGGATGTGAATATCCCGCCCATCATGGCAAAAAACAAAAGGGGAACCACATAACAAGTAATCAGCAGTGACTTGCTGCGTATATCCAGTTTCCATTGCAGTGCCACTCCGTATAAAAACGCACTCAATTGCCATTCCCCCTTGCTATTTCAATAAAAAGCTGTTCAAGCGTTCCCCTGTCTATTTGAATATCCAACACGGCAATACCTCGCTGCTTAAAACCTTCCAGCAAAGTCAGCATGGTATCGCCAATATTGTCAGATTCAATGCTTTCATCGCCCTGTTCGGTTTTGATATGAAGGGTATAGCGCTTGCCGATTTTTGCGGTCAATTCCGCGACAGTACCAAAAAAGACAATATTGCCGTCATTCAGAATCGCAATACGGTCACACAGGCTTTCCACCTCCGCCATATCGTGGCTGGCCAAAATGATTGTCTTTCCCTGTGCTTTCAGTTTGCGGATTTGGTCGTGGAGTGCTATTCTGCCTTCCACATCAAGCCCGGCAGTCGGCTCGTCAAGAAACACAATATCAGGGTCGCTGATTAATGCAAGGGCAAGGTGCAAACGCCGTTTTTGCCCTGTTGATAGTTCTGCATACTGCTTTTTCGTCAGCTCGTTCATTCCGAGTGCGGCAAGCATAGAATGGTCTATTTTTGCTTTATTCCATCTTGCAAATAACCGTACAGCTTCCATCGGCTTGATATGGGCCGGGAGAGACGTTGATTGCAACTGAATCCCCATCCTCCCATTCACTACGATGCTGCCGCTGTCATACCTGCGTAACCCCTCCATACATTCAAGAGCTGTGGTTTTGCCCGCGCCGTTTACGCCAAGCAATGCAAAAATTTCACCTTTTATAACATTGAAAGTCAAACCCTTTAGCACAGTATGATCGCCATAGCTTTTCTTTAGCCTGTCAATCTGTATGGCAAAGTTCATTGAAGCGCCTCCTCAAATGGATGGATTCCCAACTTTGTAAAATAAGCATCTAAAGCCGGTCCGATATACGCATTGACAATCATCTGTTTTTCTTTCCACTCATTGTCCAGTCCATCAAAGTTACCCATCTCTATCAGTTTGGGCAGCATACTCATGTCCCCACCCGTAAATTCCAGAATCATTTCCCAGAATGATTTCGCAAAGTTCTGCCCTCTTTCGCTTTCAGGTGGTACGCCGTCTTTTTGAAGCTGTATCGCCTCATCTTGCAGGCGGTTGAAAGTTTCTATCATTGCTAAGCCGCTATCCTGATCGAAGCGGCTCCGAATATGATCAAGGGTTGTATCATCAAAATGCTTGATCAGCCAGTAGAAATCATTTTTCATTTGCAGGTTTACGATAATATCGGCGTATTTTTTGAAATCCACCGATTGCATTTGCAACACTTCCGCTCGTAACGCCTCTATCTCCCTTAGAGATTCTGACAGGGCTTCCATCTTTTCCCGAATAACAGCAGCTTGCTCTGCAAGCGCGCATGCAACATCGGCAGGGGTATCAAGAGAAATCAGGCGATTTTTGATATCATCCAATGAAAACCCTAAATGTTTCAGGGATAGAATTTGATGAAGCTGAACCACATCTTTGTCGGTATAGAGCCTACGGCCTCCTTCACTCTCCGCCGATGGTGAAAGCAGGCCTTCTCTGTCGTAGTATTGCAGAGTGCGAACGGTGATACCCATTTTCTTTGCCACCACACCCACGGTCATATACCCTTGCGGTATCGCTTTGTTGTTTGACATTTTAATCACCTTTGTTTGTATTATAACTCATTACCTTACGTCACAAGCAAGACTTCTTTTCATTTTTCTGCGTATTTTACAAACCGGAAAACAATACCAACAGGTACATGTTTTCCATTTTTGTAGATTGAGCCCTTCAGGCAAACCCGCAAAAGCGCTTGTTGGTGGACGGCATCATTCCCCCGGAAACGCCCCCCTGTTGGGGCGGCTACGCATTCTGCGAACGCTGAAAAACCGTAAGAAGTGCAAAAGAAAAACTCTATGTAGATGGCTAAACCATCTACATAGAGTTTTTTCATTTCCCGTTCACTTGGCGTCAGTCCATATTTTCTCGATACTTCTTTATGGCTCACTGCCATTCGAACGGCCTCTTTTGCCAGTGCATTCTGCCATATCTCTTACCGGTTCCGGTTCGCCGCGGCTGCCTTTGCTGCCTCCGCCTGATCCGCCTGCATGTGGCACTTCTTATATTTCTTGCCGCTGCCACAGTAGCACGGATCGTTCGGGCCTGGTTTTTTCTCCTTGCGTACCGGGCGCGCTTTATCGGAGCCGTCGCTTGCGCCGCTCGTGGAGGTGATCTTCGCCTGCTGCTCGCGGCGGACATCCTCCTCGCTGCGTACCGGCACCGTCAGCATGATACGCACCGTGCCCTCGCGGATTGCGGCGGTCATCTCATCGAACATATCGAAACTCTCCAGCCGGAAGGCGACCACCGGGTCCTGCTGGCCGTAGGCGCGCAGTCCGATGCCCTTTTTCAGCTCGTCAAGCGCATCGATATGCTCCATCCAGCGCGCGTCGACATTGTCGAGCAGCACCTTGCGCTCAAGCTGGCGCATGATTGCCGGCGTAAATTTCTCTTCACGCTCATTATAGAGCGCATGCGCGCGCTCGATCAGTGTATCCTGCAGCGCATCGCGGTCGATATCGCCCTCGATGTCCTCGGGCTTTACCAGCCATTTGTAGTTTTCATACAATGCCTTCGCGTTCCAGTCCGCCTTCTCGTGGCTCGCCGGGCAGTACAGATCGACCGCCTGCGTGATCGTCTCGTCGATCATCTTCAGGATGGTGGGCTTTAAGTCCTCGCCATCGAGCACCATGTCACGCTGCTTATAGATCAGCTCGCGCTGGCGGTTGATGACGTCGTCGAATTGCAATACGTTTTTACGGATGGCAAAGTTGCGGGATTCCACCTTGCGCTGCGCGCTCTCGATGGAATTGGAGACGAGCTTTAATTCAATCGGCGCGTCCTCCAGCCCTCGGGCCGCGAAGGAATCGGCAAGGTTCGCCATCCGGTCGCCGCCGAACAGGCGGAACAGGTCGTCCTGCAGGGAGAGATAGAACCGGCTCTCACCGGGATCGCCCTGACGGCCGGAACGGCCGCGCAGCTGGTTATCGATCCGGCGGGATTCGTGCCGCTCCGTGCCGATGATGAACAGGCCACCTGCCGCGCGTACCTTATCCGCCTCCTCGGCGATCTCGTCCTTATATTTCTGGTTGAGCTCTGTGAAGGTGCGGCGCGCATCCAGAATCTCCTGATCGTCCGTCTCCGCGAAGCCGGTGGCCTCGCTGATGAGCTCCTCGCGGATCTGCATGCGGCGCATCTCCGCCTTGGCAAGATATTCAGAATTACCGCCGAGCATGATATCGGTGCCGCGCCCCGCCATATTCGTCGCGATCGTCACCGCGCCGAATTTACCGGCCTGTGCGATGATCTCCGCTTCCTTCTCATGATATTTCGCATTGAGGACCTCATGCTTGATATGGCGCTTTTTGAGCATCGCGCTCAATAACTCAGATTTTTCAATGGAGATTGTGCCGACCAGCACGGGCTGGCCTTTCTTGTGACATTCCTCGATCTGATCAATGACAGCCTTATATTTTGCCTCTGTCGTCGCGTAAACCGCGTCCGGATGATCGTCGCGGATCATCGGCTTATTGGTAGGAATCTCAACCGCGTCGAGCTTGTAAATCTCCTGAAATTCCTCGCTTTCTGTCATCGCCGTACCGGTCATGCCGGAAAGCTTTGTATACAGGCGGAAATAATTCTGGAAGGTGATGGTCGCCAGCGTCTTATTCTCCGACTCGACCTTAACCCCCTCCTTGGCCTCGATCGCCTGATGAAGGCCTTCGCTATAACGGCGGCCGAGCATAATGCGGCCTGTAAATTCGTCAACAATGAGCACCTGCCCATCCTTGACCACATAGTCGACATCCCGGCGCATGACGCCCTGTGCGCGGATGGCCATATTAATATGGTGCTGGAGGGTGACATTGTCGAGATCCATGAGGTTGTCCACGTGGAAGCAGGATTCTGCCTTCTTCACACCCTCCTTGGTGAGCACGGCCGTCTTCGCCTTTTCATCGACGATATAGTCGGCGTCTGCCTCTTCCTCGGCGTTCTTTTTGGTATCCTGCTCCTTGATGCGCACCACCTTCAGGCGCTTGGCGAATTCGTTCGCCTGGCGATAGAGGTCCGTGGAGGCGTCGCCCTTGCCGGAGATGATCAACGGCGTGCGCGCCTCGTCGATCAAAATGGAGTCGACCTCGTCGACGATGCCGAAATTGTGGCCGCGCTGAACTTTCAGCTCTTTATAGGGCACCATGTTGTCGCGCAGGTAATCGAAGCCCATCTCGTTGTTGGTGCCGTATGTGATATCCGCCGCATAGGCCTCGCGCCGCTCAGCGTCGTTTTTCTCATGTACGATCAGGCCGACTTTCAGCCCCAGGAAGCGGTAAACCTTGCCCATCCACTCCGAGTCACGCCGGGCGAGGTAATCGTTGACCGTGACCACATGCACGCCCTTGCCGGACAGCGCATTGAGATATGCAGGCAGGGTGGCGACGAGCGTTTTGCCTTCACCGGTTTTCATTTCGGCAATGCGGCCCTGATGCAGGATGATGCCGCCGACGACCTGCACGGGGAAATGCTTCATCCCCAATACGCGCCACGAGGCCTCGCGGCAGGCGGCGAAGGCATCCGGCAGGATATCGTCGAGCGTTTCCCCGTTTGCGAGCCGCTCTTTGAGCGCCGGAGTCACTGCCTGCAGCTCCTCATCCGTTTTGGCGGCATAGGTTTCCTCCAGAGCAAGCACCTTGTCCCGCAGGGGAAGGATGCGCTTGACCTCCTTCGCGGAATAGTCGCCAAACAGTTTCTTTAAAAATCCCATTGTACCAGTCTCCTCAGTATGGTTTTGGAAAAGCCCCTTCTGAATCGGGCAATCCCATCATGCCGCTCCTCTTATCCTCCTAGAGGAAATGGACGGCAGGCATAAAAATCCACAATGTTTTTTCATTATAGCACACTGCCTCGAAAAAATATATAACTTTTTGATGAATTTCCGTTTTGCCGCCAGGCGTTCAAGTATGGCACGGATTTTCCAATAATTTTCAGATGAAAAGCCCACCGTTCCAATGAGAAAATGCAGATACTGAACCCTGTAAAGGATTGCCGCAGGGCGATCTGAATTCATAAAAGGAGAGAGCCGTATGAAGGTCAGCCGTCCCGCAAAACGGGCCGTTCCGCTTTGCCTGTGCCTATGCCTGGTTTGCTGCCTCCTGCCTGCCATTGCCGCTACAACAGGCCGCAGTGCTTCTCCTGCCCCAATCAAGCTCTGCATTCTGTCCGACCTGCACTATCTCTCCGCTTCCGATCAAGCTACAGCAGCCGGCAGCGACCTGAGGCTATACGGTGAAAGCGTACAGGCGGCGGAAGAAGCGATCGAGGCCGTCATTCGTGAGCGTCCGGATGTACTGATCCTCACAGGCGATCTGACCAGCAACGGGGAACGGGCCAGCGCCGAAGAGCTGGCGCAGAAGCTGAAAAAGGTGGAGCAAACGGGAATCCGCGTCTTTGTCATTAATGGCGACAGCGACGTCCGTGACGGCGGGCTTTCACCCTCCGAATTTCGGGAAATTTTCCATGATTATGGTTATGACGGAGCGGACGGCGCCGCCTATTATCAGCCTGCGAATCCAGGCGCGCTCCATCCCATTCAGGGCGGCCTTTCCTACGCGGTAACGCCCTTGCCGGGCATCCGCCTCCTGATGATCGACAACAATGTTTATACAGACGACTGCTCCTCCGCCTCCGGCGGTATGATCTCCGACGGGCTCATGAACTGGATCCTCCGTCAGGTAAAGCAGGCCCGGCAGAATGGCGAAACACTGATAGCGGGAATGCACCGCCCCGTATTGGCCCATAAATCCGGCACAATCTCTGAAGCCCTGAACGGTGTCATCGACCACGGCACCAAAATCGCGCAGCGCTTTGCCGACGCAGGCCTCTCCTATTTATTTACCGGGCACATGCACGAAACGGACGTTGCAAAATATACCTCTCCAAAGGGAAACTGGCTGCTGGACATGGAAACCGGTTCTCTCGTAACCTACGGCGCGCCAATCCGCACCGCAACGATAGAAGGCACGCAGATCTCCCTGCATGCAGAGAGTGTGAAAGAAATCACGTGGCAGGGCAAGCGGATCGATTACCAGGAGCACCTGCGGCAGAGCCTCTTTTCGGATACAGCCTTCGCCAGCTATGCGATGCGCTTCTTAGATGGCCCGCTGGGAACGCTGGAAACGGACGGGCTCAAAAAAGGCATCGAACAAATCGCCAAAACCGGCGATCTCGATTCCATGATCCAAAAAGCGATCCAATCTGCGCTGCAGAAGCCGCTCTCCCTGGATCTCGGCGGGAACCTGAATTTGCAGCTCCGGCTCGACGGCACAGATGCCGTCACGATCGAGAGCTCCGCCTCTTTCCTTCTGCCTGCCCTGCATCTTTCCATTTCTGAAAACCTGATCCCTATGGTGCACGATTTATTCTCTCAAATCGAAACGCAATGGCTGGCAAAGGACGCTTCCGGCAAAAGCCCCCTGCGAAGAGAGACAGAGCAGATCGTCTCAAAGCTCTGCGCAAGCGTTCTTTCGGAATCCTCGAATGGTCAACGCTACACAGTCAATGATTTCCTGACGGATATGATGCTCGCCCACAGCGTTGGGCAGGAATCTCCCGATGAGCGCGCCTGCGCGCTTCTGGAGCAGCTGAACCCGGCGCTGACACGCGCACTGCTCACAGAGCAGGTTCTCCCCGCTGCCGCTTCGCTTGGCCAAAAGATTCTGAACAGCCTGAAGCTGGATACCTCCTTTCTCTCTGCCAACGCGGGCGCGCTATGGAAGCCCGCGCTGGGATTGATTTCCTCCACGCGTGCAGGCACCCTGGCAAAGCTTGCCGGGTTCTCCGCCTCGGGCACTCTGCAAAAAGCCTTAACGGAGGAGCGTGTTCGCCGGATTGGCACGGCTGTTTCCGGCCTCGCCTCCGGGTTTTATGTGGATACGGAAGGGCTGGACGACCGGGTAGACGGCACCGGGGTGCGGTATACGGACGGAAACGGCGTTTTCCTGACAGAAACCGCAGCTGCGCCCTCCATGCCGGAGAGTGCGGTAGCTTCGCAGGAGCCCGGCTCCACCGGTATGCAGCTCACATCCCAGGCCGAAGAACAACCCGCCCCGTCTTCCGAGGGCACGTCCCAATCGGAGGAAACCGATCATTTCTCGTATCCTTCCACCGCCCACCGCCCGTCTGCTCCCTCAAAAGCCGCTGAGCCTGCCGCCGGAGCCCCCTTCGCCACCGTGACGCTCCCGGCCATTCTCTTTATGGCGGCCGCAGCCTTCGCTGTATCCGACTACCGGCGCTTCTGAGCCGCCTTTGTATCGCCGCGACCGGGCTCTTCGCCAGTGTGACAGTTTTTTAACAATCTTTTCCCTCAGGTTTAGGCCCTTTGCTACTTGCAAATTATTCCGTCGTGTTATACAATGTTTACCGCATAAATATAGAAAAGAAAAGCTCAAAACAGATGTAAAACACGGGTTGGGGAGCTTTGGCTGTATTTCTCCTTGAGGGGCCCGGTACCCGCCCAGACGAAAGGAATGGTCATTTATGAACGCACTGAACAAAAAAACGATCGAGGATATCGACGTAGCAGGCAAAAAGGTGCTCGTTCGCTGCGACTTCAACGTACCGCTCAAAGACGGCGCGATCACCAGCGACAAGCGCATTGTCTCCTCCCTTCCCACGATCCAATATCTGCTCGACCACAATGCAAAGGTCATCCTCTGCTCCCACCTCGGCCGCCCGAAGGGCGAGGTCAATCCCGAATTTTCACTCGCTCCTGTGGCAAAGCGTCTTTCCGAGCTGCTGGGCAAGGAAGTAAAAATGGCTGCAGACGTGGTCGGCGAGAGCGCGCAGTCGCTTGCCTCCTCCCTGCAGGAGGGCGAAGCAATGCTGCTGGAAAACGTCCGCTTTGAAAAGGGCGAAACCAAAAATGATCCTGAACTGAGCAAGAAGTTTGCAGCTCTGGCCGAGATCTTTGTCAACGACGCCTTCGGCTCCGCGCACCGCGCGCACTGCTCCACGACCGGCGTTGCCGACCATCTTCCGGCCGTGTGCGGCTATCTGATCCAGAAGGAAATCTCCGTCATGGGCGGTGCGCTTGCTGATCCGAAGCGCCCGTTCGTCGCCATCCTCGGCGGCGCGAAGGTTTCCGATAAGATCGGCGTGATTACCAACCTCATCGACAAGGTCGATACGCTCATCATCGGCGGCGGCATGGCCTACACCTTCTTCAAAGCGCTCGGCCATCCGATCGGCACCTCCATCTGCGAGGAGGATAAAGTCGACCTTGCAGGTGAAATGATGCAGAAGGCCAAGGAGAAAGGCATTAAGTTCCTCATCCCGGTCGACAATAAGGTCGGCAAGGAATACAAGCCGGATACGGAGGCCATGGTAGTCGATTCTGACGACCTGCCGGACGGCTGGATGGGCCTTGATATCGGGCCGCGCACCGAGCAGCTCTTTGCAGATGCGATCAAGGGTGCGGGCACCGTTGTCTGGAACGGCCCGATGGGTGTTTCTGAGTGGGAGAATTTCGCGAACGGTACCATCGCGGTGGCAAAAGCGGTTGCGGACAGCGGCGCGATCTCCATCATTGGCGGCGGTGATTCCGCGGCGGCCGTGCAGAAGCTCGGCTTTGCCGATAAGATGACGCACATCTCCACCGGCGGCGGCGCTTCCCTCGAATTCCTCGAGGGCAAGGAGCTTCCCGGCATCGCATGCCTCAACGATAAATAAGCAACTTTTCACAGGGCGGAAAATCGATATCCGCCCTGTTTGGCTGTATCATCATCTAGAAAAAGGAGATTATAATAACTATGAACAAACAGCTCCGCAAGGCCGTCATCGCCGGCAACTGGAAAATGAACAAAACCCCCGCCCAGACCACGGCTCTGGTTGAGGAAATGAAGCCCCTCGTGAAGGACGCGGGCTGCGACGTTGTCATTTGCGTGCCCTATGTGGACCTTCAGACGGCGCTGGAGGCCACAAAGGGCTCCAATATCAAGGTTGGCGCCGAAAACTGCCACTGGGAAAAGAGCGGCGCTTACACGGGTGAAATCTCCACAGAGATGCTTACGGAGATGGGCGTGGAATACGTCGTCATCGGCCACAGCGAGCGCCGCACCTATTTCGGCGAGACGGATGCGACCGTTCAGAAGCGCGTGCGCGCGGCACTGGATGCTGGCCTCACTGTGATTCTCTGCGTGGGCGAGACGCTTGAGCAGCGCGAGCAGGGCATCACCTTTGAAATCGTCGGCATGCAGACGAAGGTCGCCCTCGGCGGCGTTTCGAAGGACGAGCTTTCCCGCGTGATCATCGCTTACGAGCCTGTCTGGGCAATCGGCACGGGCCGTACCGCCACGGCGGAGCAGGCCAACGAAGTGAATCACTACATCCGCACCGTGATCGCCGGACTCTATGACAACGCGGCGGCGGACGCCTTCGTCGTCCAGTACGGCGGCTCGATGAACGCCAAAAACGCGGCGGAGCTGCTGGCTCAGCCGGATGTCGACGGCGGCCTCATCGGCGGCGCTTCCCTGAAGGCCGCGGATTTCTCAGAGATCGTCAAAGCGGCTTCCAAATAAAGATTACAGCTGTCAGACGTCAGATTTCAGATATCGCATCCGGAAGCGGCGCTCTTTATGCGCACTTTTTCTGCGGTCTGTTGGCTGGCGTCTGTTGTCTGATACGGAGGAACCTTTTATGAAAAAACCCCTTGTCTTATGCATTATGGATGGCTTCGGCCACAATCCTTCCGATTATGGAAATGCCATCACGGCGGCGAAAACGCCCCGGCTCGATCAGCTCATGGCTCAGTGCCCGATGACCTATATCGGCGCTTCCGGCATGGATGTCGGCCTTCCGGACGGGCAGATGGGCAATAGCGAGGTTGGCCACACGAATATCGGCGCGGGCCGCGTCGTCTATCAGGAGCTCACGCGCATTTCCAAATCCATTGCAGACGGCGACTTTTTTGAAAATCCCGCCCTCACCGGCGCGGTAAAGGCCGCCATCGAAAAGAATGCCTCCCTTCACCTGATTGGCCTGATGTCCGACGGCGGCGTCCACAGCCATAATACGCACCTCTGGGCACTTGTTGAGCTGGCAAAGCGCATGGGTCTCAAAAAAGTCTATGTCCACTGTCTGCTTGACGGCCGCGACGTGCCCCCCACCTCCGGCGCGGAATTCGTCGCAGAGTGTGGGAAGAAGCTAAAAGAAATCGGCGCTGGCAAAATTGCCACGGTCATGGGCCGCTACTATGCGATGGACCGCGACAACCGCTGGGAGCGCGTGGAGAAGGCCTATGCCGCCATGGTATACGGCGAGGGGATCCAGGCAGACGATCCGGTGGCCGCCATCAAAAAATCCTATGAAGAGATCGATGCGGAGGGCAAAAACATCACGGATGAATTTGTCGTCCCCACGGTTTGCTCGCAGGACGCGGATGCCCGCATCAAGGCAGACGACAGCGTCATCTTCTTCAATTTCCGCCCGGATCGCGCGCGGGAGATCACCCGCACGCTCGTCGATCCGGACTTCAGTGGATTTACGCGCAAAAACGGCTTTTTCCCGCTGCACTATGTCTGCATGACGCAGTATGACGCGACCATGCCAAATGTCGACATCGCCTTCCGGCCGGAATCCCTGGATAACACCTTCGGCGAATACCTCTCCAGCCTCGGCAAAACGCAGCTGCGCATCGCGGAAACGGAAAAATACGCGCATGTCACCTTCTTTTTCAACGGCGGCGTAGAGAAAACCTTCCCCGGTGAGGACCGTGTGCTCGTTCCCTCCCCGAAGGTCGCCACCTATGACCTGCAGCCGGAGATGAGCGCGCCCGAGGTGACGGATCAGGTCGTCGAGCGGATTCTCAGCGGCAAGTACGATGCCGTGATTCTGAACTTTGCCAACTGCGATATGGTCGGCCACACCGGTGTATTCGAGGCCGCCGTCAAGGCGGTGGAAACGGTCGATACCTGCGTGGGCCGTGTTGTTGACGCGGTGGCGCAGATGGGCGGCGCAATGCTCATCACGGCGGACCACGGCAACGCGGACAAAATGTATGAGCCGGACGGCTCCCCCTTCACCGCGCATACGACGAACCCGGTTCCCTTCATCGTCGCTGGCTACCCCTGCGAGCTGCGCGAGGGCGGCCGCCTGTGCGATATCGCGCCGACCATGCTCAAAATCATGGGAATTCCACAGCCGAAGGAAATGACGGG
This sequence comes from uncultured Oscillospiraceae bacterium, assembly GCA_900549825.1. Taxonomy (GTDB): domain Bacteria; phylum Bacillota; class Clostridia; order Oscillospirales; family Acutalibacteraceae; genus Fimivicinus. Next base: position 51,008 of record URQB01000009.1, read on the forward strand.
AGAGAGCATCATCAAATAAGCAGGCATTGTCTGCTCTTTCAGTGTTTTCTTTGCCCTGTAAAAAACGCCTCGTTCCATTTCGGTGGAACGAGGCGTTCCAGCCTGTCGAAAAAGGGATATCGTTTTATCAAAATGCACGAGAAAGCTGTTCAGCGAACCTTCCCAAACGCAACGCCTCACGGCGTTTCAAACATGGAAAGGGTTCCTCACCGAGCCACGCAGATCGTTGCTGCGGGTGCTGCCTCGGCATCGCCCTCAAAACCGTTGTTGCCCCTGTTCACTGATGCTATGGTTTCCCGACTGAACCGGACGCTTTATAAAGGCCGCCAGTTCGCAAAGAACTATGAGGAGGCTCCTGGGCTGGATGAAGCGGATTTTCAGCGGATGAAAAGGCAGATGGGAAATCACCTACCATAAATATCTGAAGCGTTTTTACCGGGTTTCCCATCAAAGGCTGAGCTGCGAAAACTGTGATCTGGCGGCCTGCAAGAACCGCCACAAGCGTCGGTTCCATCCATCATTATGCGAGGCATACCTGCGGGAACGGGAAAAAGCCGGCACAAACGCACGCGATTTTTGAAGAACAGCGGAGGCCAGAACGAGTGGAATAAAAATTGCAGGCGTAACAAAGCAACGCGGGCCATCCAGTGCCCGCGTTGCTTTGCTGGTCCAATCTTTCTTCTTTTCTATGACCGCTGGCTGATTGCCGTCTCCATCGCACGGAACAGGGAAAGCGGATTTTCATAGGGGAGGTCCCCCGCATAGTTCCAGACCATCATTCCGCCCAGACCGAAATCCATCGCGTAAGCGGTTTTGTCATAGATCATTTGACAGCCATTGTAGTAGCGGGGCGAGGTGGCAGTGACTTGAACGGGCGTACTGCCCTGCCATTCTGTCACCTGCTGCGGACCGGTTGCCACGTTGCCGGACCAGCCGAGCTTCTCCGCTTCTGTTTGATAATCGAACCACTGGGCTGCCCGATCCGTGGGGCGCGCATAAAAGGGAACGCCAAAGTCAAGCTGTTCTTTTTGGAAGCCTTTTTTCAGCAGGGCGTTGATTTCCGTTACCGCGCAGGGATAGAAGGGCGCATGGTAACCATCCTCGTCAAACATATCGTAGGTCATCACCTCGACCAGATCGATTGTTTCAATGGCCTCCCTGGAGGCTTTGAGCGCCCAGCTCTGCACGGCGATGCCAAGCTTCTTTTCGCCGAGCGCTCCGTCGAGCGCGAGGATAAACTGGTCGAAGACCTTCCAATCCTTTTTGCGCAGCGGATATTCCCAATCAAAAAAGACGCCATCTAGGCCATATTTCTCGAGAAGCTCTGTGATCGAACGGATCAGCTTTTTGCCATTGTCTCCCGTCATAGCTGATTTGTGCAGGTCGGCCTTGGCATACATCGATTTGTTCCAGTCCTCAATGTCCGATGGGGCGTCGGGGCCGAGAAGATTGACATAGAGGCGGACATCCCGTTCACCGATCGCCTCACGTACATTCCGGAGCGCTGTTTCAAAGACCTGCCTTCCGCCGGTCTGCTTCCCGCTGATCTCTTTATCCTGGAAGGAAAGATTCCCATCCTTGTCAAAGGAAAGGCTGCCGAACAGGATTACGTCCGTAATCACATCGAAATGCCTCTCGCTTATAGCAGCGCTGTCATAGATACTGTCGGTTACGACATAGGAGGTGACGCGGAAATGATCCGGCTTACTGCCTGTAATCCGGTAGGCTTCGATACCCTCCAAGGTAAAATCGGCGCCGTCCGTCACAACGAGACGCAGCGAAGATGTTGTTACCTCCGGAAATGCGCAGTAGCGGTAAGCGTCTACCTTATCGTTCTGATAGATGGTTTCATAGCCGTCTCCACTTGGAATCTGGATTTGAAATGCGCGGATATGGGAATCCTTTTCCCGCAGGACGACCGTGTTGAGCGTTACCTCCTGTGGAAAGGAAATCTCCAAAAAGCTGTTTTGAGAGCCGCTCCATTTGCCATTGGAGAGATTGTTGGCCCCATCGTCTTTCATCACAGCGTTTTCCATCAGATTTTTCTCCGTGATAAAGTCGGCGGATTTTATTCCCGTGCCGCAGCCTGCAAGCTCCAAAAGGAGCAAGAGCGCCAGAAACGCGGCAAGCGAACGATTCATCAGCTTTTTCATATGTCGTATGTTCTCCCCTAATCATTTACATATTTTTTACTTTCTTCCAGGAGCTTTTGCTGTTCTTTTTGGCCAAGAGCGTTGGTATTAATCGATTTGCCGAAAACAACAAAGCGGTCAAAGAGGAATTCCGTCACAAAATTGATCAGCATCGTGCCGATTTGCACTAGATAGTAATTCCAGCCGATTCCGGTCAGCGCGCCTACCCACCAGGTAGACAGCGGGGAAAACACGGCGTAGTACCCGGCGACCTTGAGCATGGCAATGGGGACATGATTGGCGGACTTAAAGGTGAATTTCCGGTTGAAGGTGAAATTCCATAATACAGACAGGACCAGGCCCGTGATATAACAGGCCATCGGCGGCCAGTGAAATCCCTCTTTACAGATGGTGGAGCTGATGATCTGAATGGCTCCGGCGCTGATGGAAAACAGCGTAAATTTGACAGCCTGCAGAAAATTCTGCTTTTTGGTAAGCTTTGGTTTTCCGGACACAGGGGTGGGAATCGCTGTGCGTTCTTTGGTCTCCTTCATGCATATGCGCTCCTTCATGATGGATTCAAAAAGCAACCTGAGGGCTGTTTGATGCAGGATGTGTCAGCGTAGTCTATGAATTTTATTATAGCAGTCCGCCAGGATGATGTAAAGAATGCATTAGATTTATTTTTATAAAAAAGATTAATTGTGTATTGTATATAAAATAAAAGGGAACATTTTGCAAATTCTGCAAAACGCCCCCTTGCATTGTTTTGAATATATTTAATATTACCAGTTGATCGTGAACCAGTCGCCCAAGTGGATGGCAAGAGAAGCTTGGATCCCGCCTCCTAATTTTACGTTAAAATTCATGGTAACGCTGGGCATATCATAATAGACCTTCTGCAGCTTCCCATTGGCTCCGATCGTAGCCTGAATCGTAGAGGTGGCATAGGAAATATCAATGCTGTTGAACTTGATCATTCCCTTCACGGCATCCGTGATCTGGCTCTTAGAAATCGTGGAGAAGGCCTTGGAAACGCTGCTCCCCTTTACCTTGAGCGTAACGATATAGTTGCCGCCGCTCTTTTTACAGGTGGCTGAGGTTACATCAGATGCGGTTAGCTTGCTGGAATAACTCTCTCCGCCCACATAGAACTTTTCATTTTTCTCAGCGGCCGAAGAGTAGGTTTCGTTTACAGACTTTGGAGAATCAGAGAGGAAGGTCTTCATCAGTGTATTTGCAACACCCTCAAGGAATCCATTGCTGATTTCCGGCGCCTTAGCCAAACTCGCCTGGTTCTGTGTTTTGGTAATACTTTTTGCATTCTTTTTCGCATCGTTTGCCGCCGTATTATAATAATTGACGAGCTCTGCCTTCGTCATCTTCGTCGGATCGTTATTGTCGGCCTTCGGCGCAGTCGTTTTCTCTTCAGAGGGCTGATGCGGATTCGCCATCACAGATGCTTCCCCGGATTCGGAAACAGCCCGCGTGTCCTCCTGCGTGCCGGAGTCGGGCACGCCGCTTTCGCCGGTTTCTCCGGAGGGGAAAGTCTCCTCGTTTGCCGGCTGGTTGACGGATGGGTTCGTGCTTGTATCATCCGTTTTATCTGGCGTGCAGGCAGTCATTGCAGCAGCCATCGCAAGAGCCAGTAAAACTGCAAGTAAACGTTTGCTTTTTCTCATACTTAGAAACTCCCTTCTCTCTCATGTGGGCCCCGATTCCGAAATACTCCATTTCACCCACAAATATATCAGTCTAAACCTAATAGAAATCAGAGATAAAGTCAATATATTATTATCTAAATTTATTTTTTATTTATATTTAATTGGGATACTGCAAAACAGAGCTGCTGAAATATCCTCTTGTCAAAGCGGAAAAAATCGGATATACTATTATAATATCAGCTAAGATGAAAACTGCGGCTTGGCAGTCCTCTCCCAGAGAGCCGGTGGTGGATGCAAACCGGTGGGGGCGCAAGCTTTTCCACTTTCGGAGCTGCCGGCGAGGAGCCGGAGGGGCGCGCCCGTTACAGCGCGGAAAAAGAGGCCGGTTTTCCGGCAAAATGGGTGGCACCGCGGAAATAAGCTTCCGTCCCATAAGTGGGACGGAAGCTTTTTGTTTACACCATAAAATTTTCAGCCGTATGTTTTTAGAAAGGAGAAGCAATATGCTGGATATTAAATTTTTGAGGGCCAATCCGGATATCGTCAAGGAGAATATCCGGAAGAAATTTCAGGGGGAAAAGGTCGCGCTGGTGGACGAGGTGATCGAGCTCGATGAAAAATGCCGCGCCGCGCGCACGCGCTGCGAATACCTGCGCAGCCAGCGTAACACGATCAGTAAGCAGATCGGGGCTTTCATGGCGAAGGGCCGGAAGGAAGAGGCAGAGCAGGCCAAAAAGAGCGTATCTGATATGGCGGAGGAAATGAACGGCCTGGATGCGCAGGTAAACGAGCTCTCCGCACAGATCCGCGAGCGGATGCTGGTGATCCCGAACATCATCGACCCGACTGTCCCGATCGGAAAGGACGACAGCGAAAACGTGGAGCTCGAGCGCTTCGGCGAGCCCCGCGTGCCGGAATATGAGGTGCCCTACCATGTGGAGATCATGGAGCGCTTTGGCGGCATCGATCTGGACAGCGCGCGCAAAACGAGCGGAAACGGCTTTTACTACCTGCGGGGGGACATCGCCCGCCTGCATTCCGCGATTCTTTCCTACGCAAGAGATTTCATGATTGACAGGGGCTTTACCTATTATGTGCCGCCCTTTATGATCCGCGGCAACGTCGTGGACGGCGTGATGAGCTTTGCCGAAATGGAGAACATGATGTATAAGATCGAAGGGGAAGATCTCTACCTGATCGGCACGAGCGAGCATTCCATGATCGGCAAGTTCATCGATACGCTGCTGGAGGAAAAAGACCTGCCGCAGACGCTGACGAGCTATTCGCCGTGCTTCCGCAAGGAGGTCGGCGCACACGGTATCGAGGAGCGCGGGGTCTACCGCATCCATCAGTTTGAAAAGCAGGAGATGGTGGTCGTGTGCCGGCCGGAGGAGAGCAAGGACTGGTTTGAAAAGCTGTATCACAATACCATTGAATTCTTCCGCAGCCTGGACATCCCTGTGCGCTCGTTGGAATGCTGCTCCGGCGACCTCGCCGATTTGAAGGTTAAGAGCATCGACGTGGAGGCCTGGTCGCCCCGTCAGCAGAAATATTTTGAGGTGGGCAGCTGCTCCAACCTCGGCGACGCGCAGGCGCGCAGGCTCGGCATCCGCGTGCGCAATAAGGAGAAGGGGAATTATTTCCCGCACACGCTCAATAACACCGTGGTGGCCCCGCCCCGCATGCTGATCGCCTTCCTGGAGAACAACCTGCAGGCGGACGGCTCGGTTGCCATCCCGGAGCCGCTGCGCATGTATATGGGCGGAAAGGACGCAATCCGCTAAAAATGATTCATCAAGTTTGGCTGCGCATTTCCGCGCAGCCGTTTTTGTATATCAAAACCATCCTGCATCGCCGGCCGACGGCGCAGGATGGTTCTTTTTCATCTGTATCCTTGAGCGAAGGCTTTGCATTCCTGCAGGGTGTTGCGAAGCGCTGTGGCGCATTCAGCTTTTTCTTTTCACGGAAGGGGGAAATATTGCTTTGGCCGCACCGCTTTTTTCCAAGGCAACGCCAAGCGGCAGGCCCAGCAGGTAGCATACGGCAAGCTGGCCGAGGCCTACCTGCACGGCTGCGATCAGGAAACCTGTTAAGGAGGCGGCCTCGCCGGGTGTGAAAAGCGTAATCTGCAGCCCGACAATCACCGCGTTTACAAGCACGGGCGGCAAGGGCGCAAGCACGGGGATCTTTTTGACCCGCACATGACGCACTGCACGCGTAAGCAATGCGGCGATCAGGGAGGCGGCCGTTCCAAAAATCAAATCCAGCGGATAGGGGCTTGCAAGGTTGCCGATCAGGCAGCCGATCGCAAGGCCCGGTATCGCAGCGGGCGTGAAGATGGGCAGGATGGTCAGCGCCTCGGAAAAACGGAACTGGATGCTCCCATAGGCGAGGTTGAAGAGCATGGCGAGGTACGTCAGGGCCGCATAGATGGCGGCGATCATGCCCGCCTGGGCAAGATAGGAAAGGTTTCCTTTTTTCATTCTGTTTTCATCTCCATAGTTTTATTTAATGTCAGGATGGTTTCGAACTGACGTGTTTAGCATTGGTAAACAAGGGGAAACAGCGCCGCCCGGTAGCCGAAAACCTGCCCCTGCGGGCAGCGGAGCGGTCCTTTGGAGTTTTGGGGCATGCCAAGAAGGCCTTTGGCAAGGCGGATGGCGATGCCTGCCTTGCCGGAAGGCGAGGAGGATCACGCCGGCAGAGGCCCTCGGCCTCGCCTCCAGAACCGTTGTTACCCCTGTTCACCGATGATGACAATATCCGATTGCTTAGATGGAATTCAGGAAGGATTTGAGGTGCGTCAGCGCATGAATAAAGCCGACGATGATCTTCTTCCATCCGGTCGGGGCATTCTGGCCGTTGAGGATCATCAGCAGGCCGTGGGCCATATCCTCCGTGAACATGCTCGCGCTCATGCCGACAAAACCGCGGATGGGCATCTGAAGCGCCAGGGAAGAGAGCATCTGCGATGTTTCCTCATTGCCGTTGGCAAGCTTGAGGGTGACGGCGTTGACAATCTTGTTAAGCCGTGCGCCCCACGGCGTATCCTTTGCGTCCTCCAGATTGCAGTTGAGGTCGAGCGGTTCGCCCTTTTTGCGCTGTGCGGGGGGCAGGGGGCGGCCGATCAGGACCTCGAACTGCTCGGCCGGAATCTCCTGGATGGCGCCGCCGTAATAGGCCGGAGCGGTCTGGCGGTAATCCGGGACTACGGCCCCCGGCGCCGCGCTCGTCACATCGACCGCGCTTTCCAGACGGATGTCGCGGCTGGAAGCGCCGACGAGGATTTGGTAGGCGCCGCTCTCCACATGCCAGTCGTGAAGATTGACGTTATAATAGGCGAACGCGCGCTCTGTCAGCGTGACGGTGACCGTCTGCTGCTCGCCGGCCTTCAGATAGACCTTTGCAAACCCTCTGAGCTCCTTGGGCGCTTTGAAAAGATTGCTTTCGGGAGCAGCGACATAAACCTGCGCGATTTCCGCACCGTCAACCTTGCCGGTATTTTTCACGCGGAAGGAGACCTTCAGCTCCTCGCCCTGCTGGATGGCTTTTTTGCTCAGGCGAAGGCTGGAATACGAGAACTGCGTGTAGGAGAGGCCGAATCCGAAGGGGAACCGGACCTCCTTTTCAGCTTTATCATAATAGCGGTAGCCCACAAAGATGCTCTCGCGGTACTCCGTCGTGACTTGAGAACCAGGGAAATACCCGGCAGTTGGATTATCCTGAAGGCTCATCGGATAGGTTTCCGCCAGCTTGCCGCTGGGATTGACCTTTCCGGTGACAATATCTGCGATCGCACCGCCGCCCGCCTGTCCGCCGAGATAGCCATTGAGGAGCGCCTTGACCTTCATGAGCCAGGGCATCTCCACCGGCGCTCCGCCGGAGAGGACGACCGCGACGTTTTCATTCGCTTCACAGACCGCCTCTGCGAGCGCGTTGTGGCTCGCGGGCAGGCGCATATGGAGCCTGTCGTAACCCTCGGCCTCGTAGCTTTCTGTCAGGCCGATGAAGAGGAGCACCACGTCGGCCTTCTTTGCCGTGCGGCAGGCATCCTGGATCAGGCCGTCGTCCGGCTGGTCGGTCGCTTTATTATAGCCCGGTGCATACAGTACGCTGACGCCTGCGTCAAGCAGGCAGTCGAAGGCGGAATCGAGCTGCGTGGGGTTGATCAGGGAGCTGCCCGCGCCCTGGTAGCGGGGGGAACGTGCCATCTCACCGATGACGGCCACCGTCTGCCCGGCTTTGAGCGGCAGGAGATCACCGCTGTTTTTCAGCAGGACCATGGACTCGCCCGCAATTTTCCGCGCGAGGCGGTGATTCGCCTGATGGTCGCAGGTGTAGGAATAGGCCTTTGTCTGCTCGGCGCGGCAGATCAGGTCAAGAATCTGGTCCACACGCTCATCGAGCAGGGATTCGTCGATTTCACCTGCGCGCACCGCGTCGACGATCTTTTGATCATTCAAGCCGCCGGAGGAGGGCATTTCGAGATCCTGCCCTGCAATCAGGCCGGGGACGCGTTCGTTATTGGCGCCCCAGTCTGTGACGACGAGGCCCTTGAAGCCCCAGTCCCTGCGCAGCACGTCGGTCAGCAGCCATTCGTTTTCAGAACAGAAGGAGCCGTTAATCCGGTTGTATGCGCTCATGACTGTCCACGGCTGCGCCTTTTTGACGGCTATTTCAAACGGGGCGAGATAGATTTCGCGCAGCGTGCGCTCGTCCACGACAGAATCGACCTTCATGCGGCGCGTTTCCTGATTATTGCACGCATAATGCTTGAGCGAGGTGCCCACGTCCTTTTCCTGCACGCCGTTGATAAAGGCCGCGCCCATCTCTCCTGCGAGCAGCGGATCCTCGGAAAAATACTCGAAATTGCGTCCGCACAGGGGCGATCGCTTGATATTGACGCCGGGGCCGAGCACCACGCTCACGCCTTCCGCAAGGGCCTCCTGTGCGATCGCGCCGCCCATTTCATGCAGCAGCTCCGGATTCCAGGAGCAGGCGGTCGTGGCAGCCGTTGGGAAGCAGGTGGCGGGCTCGCTGCCGTTGATGCCGAGATTGTCCTGGCTGCCGGTCTGCTTGCGCAGGCCGTGCGGGCCGTCGCAGACCATAATCTCCGGGATGTTGAATTTCTCCAGCCCCTTCAGATGCCAGTAATCCTTGCCGGAGCAAAGGCTTGCCTTTTCCTCCAGCGTCATCTTGCTGATCAGATCCTGATGTTTCATCTTATTCTCCTCCCATTCCTTTACTGTCTGAAAACCCATAAAAGAGCAGCCATTCGTTCATCAGGCGGCTCCAGCGTACCGTGAGCGGATGATATCCGTCTCCATTTTCCGGGGCGGCAAGCCCCTGCCCATGATCTCCATAGGGGAACAGGTGCATTTCCACCGGCACATTGCGCTTTGCCAGCGTATCGCACAGCGTCAGTGCGGTATTGTAATTGATCAGACCGTCGCGCATCGACTGCCAGAGAAAGGTTGGCGGAAACTGCATCTCCTTTTCCAGCACAACGTCGAAATAGGCGACGAGATTAAACTCATCGTCCTCCTCGTATTCCTCTTGAAACATGACGGCGGCATAGCCCAGCAGCAGTGCGTCCGGCCTGGAGGACACGCGCTCGACCGGATCGGAAGCGTCTGGGTCGCCATCGTCCGCATAGGCGCAGGTGATGAATGCGAGGTTGCCGCCGGCGGAAAAGCCGAGCACGCCGATCTTATCCGGCAGGATGCCCATCTCCTCCGCGTGGTAGCGCAGATAGCGCACCGCACGTTTGGCGTCGAGCAGGATGACGTCGCGGGAATAGGGAACGACGCGGTAGTCGAGCACCGCAGCATGAATGCCTGTCTCGTTGATTTTCTGCGCGACGACCTTGCCCTCATGCACGGCTTTGCTCGTGTAGGAGCCGCCGGCCATCACAATCACGCAGCCACGCCGTCCCCCGCCGGGAGCGGGGAAAAAGGTGACGGACGGCCTGCGCTGCCCGACTGCCTCTTCGAATCCGGGAACCACTCCGTCCCACAGGGGGATCTGTGTGTCCTCACTGAGCATTTCCGCCCAGGGAGCATCCGGGTTCAGGTTCCCCCAGATATCGTAAGTATCGGCCAAAATAAACAACCTCCTTGTTGCAAAAGCGGCCTTACATTTTTGCAGGTGCACGTTCTCTCTCATTCCGGTTGCTCCGAAAGGACGGAGCAATCTGTGGATATCCCGATCGATCCGAGTATTTAAAAAGATTATACACGTTTGCCAAAAAGAGTGCAATCTCTATTTTGAACATTCCGGATTTTCCACAGGCGGTATGTCCATAAACAAACTGTTTATCTTTCTATCAGGAATGATATAAATTCTTGATTAAAAATTAAAAGTAAAACCGCCCTGGGATAAATACCGCGCGCACAAAGAATTATAATAGATATCGTCAGCATATGGCATGTTGTTCGAGGGGGGAGAGCAGCAGAGCGGGAGATCGTTTCCGCATCACCACAGTTTATCCGTCCGCAGGGCGGAGCAAGGAGAGAGCCGAATGAACACAATCGTGAAGAAATTAACAGCAATTCTGGCGGCAGCACCGTTTCACAAAACACTGCGGGACAAACCGGGGAGGCACAGACCGTCTCCGATTTTCAGGAGCCAGATTCACAGACCTCTGGATCCGGCAGCGCTTCCGCATCCGATATAACTCCGGCCGAATCTGCCAGCCAGCCGAAGGAGACGGCGAAGCGGGCTGCCGCCACGGCAAAGCCGTCCGCACAGAATCAGAAGCCGTCTACGAAAGAGGAGATCGTCGCCTATTTCAATACGGCGGCCAACAAGGTCAAAACGGAAAAGCCGGGGCTTACGAAAACAGAGAAGATCTCCTTCCAGGTTCAGGGAGACAGCACGATTGCAGGGATTGCAAACCAGGTGCAAAAGGCATTGAAGAACACGCTGAATCCGGATCCGATCACAGTCAAAAAGGGCGCAAGCCATAATGCAGTCTTTCCGGTGGAAAACCAGTCGTGGGCAAGCCGCCTGTCTGCCGACGCGGTATCTTTCGCATCCTGTGTGGAACAGAACGGCGCATATCTGATCACGATCCGTTTGAAGGATGAGCACATCTCCTATGAGCAGGCGAAAAAACCGCTCCAGACGAAGCATGGGCAGGTGGTTGATATTCTCAAGACCAGCGAGATCGAGGAGCAGATGAAGAGCCTGAACTGGCTGATTACGCTGCATGATCTCGACCAGACGTATTCGGGTACGACCATCACCTGCACGGTCGACAGGCAGAGCCAGCAGATACGCTCGGCGCATTATCGGATCATCAGCCACGCTGTCATTCAGGCGAGTGCGCCAATTGTCGGAGATACGACGGTTAACGCAACACTTACCTTCAACCAGGAATATCAATTCTAAGCGGACAATCGGTCAGCCGGCACGCTCGACGCGCCGGCTGATTTTTTTTCGCGATCTGGGGATTGCGTTTTGGCGCGATCTGGCTTACACTATTCTTTAAATAGGCACTTTTATGCGTTGGTTTGTGCGGATGTTTCAAGAGAAGCGTTGACCTTCTTGATAGCGGCCCAGTTCTGGTTATGCTCCGCAAGCGTTTTGGCATAATAGTACTTGCCCGCTTTATCTGTGGCAAAGTAGAAATATTCTGTCTGCTCTGGATAGAGAGCGGCTTCGATCGCGTCCCGTCCTGGATTGCAGATCGGGCCTTCCGGAAGGCCTGTGCATTTATAAGTATTATAATAGCTGTTAAACCGATCTTTATCCTCCGTCAGATACGGCTGGACGTCCTGCTCCAGATAAAAAATCGTAACGTCGCATTCAAGCTTTGGGTGGCTCTTGCTGTTTAAACGGTTGTGCAGGACGGAGGAGACCGTTTTCATCTGCGCAGGGTTCCCGGCCTCCGCCTGGATGACAGAGGCGAGGGTGAGTACCTCATCCATGCTCATGCCCAGCTCCTTGGCGCGGGCCTTGTGTGTGTCCGTGATCTTTTTCTCAAGGTTGTCCAGAAGCTTCTGGATGACGCGCTCCGGCGGATCGTCCCGATAGAATTCATACGTATCCGGGAACAGATAGCCCTCCAATAGGAACGCCCGGTTTTCCCAATCGCCGATTTCCTGCACGAGCGGGCTGCCCGCTGTGCCGCGGTTGACCTCCGACAGGAATTCCAAACGGGTGAACAGGCCATTCTGTTCCATCAAACCGCCGATGTCGGCCGCGCTTGCCCCCTCCGGGATGGTAATACGCACGGTGTTGGAAGGCTTTGTGGAGCTGTCGTCCCCGGGCTGCTGCGAGGCGCAGGCGCTCAGGCACAGGCACAGAAGGCAGATAAGAGAAATGATCCGCAAACGTTTCATAGGCGGCCCCTTTTCAAGATGATGTGATATCTTTATTGTACGCAAATTTTTACCGAATGCAAGGCTTTCCGGGAAAAACCGACGCATTCGATTGAATAGAGACAAGAAATGGAGGGTTCTGATGAAAGCGTTTTTTCTCGCGCTATGGCAAAACGATATCCTGCGGTTGGCTCTGGACTCGGCGTTTAAGCTGATGCTTGCCGCCGTTTGCGGCGGCTTTATCGGCTATGAACGGCAGCATTCCCATCGCCCCGCCGGGTTTCGAACGCATATTCTCGTGGCAGTAGGCGCTGCGCTCGTAATGATCACATCCAGCTTCCTGACCGATCAATACAGGGAGGTCATGCAGATCGACCCGACCCGCATGAGCGCGCAGGTCATCAGCGGCATCGGCTTTCTGGGCGCGGGGACGATCCTGCGCGAGGGCTTCAGCGTGAAAGGACTCACTACCGCGGCAAGCCTGTGGGCGGTTTCCTGTGTGGGGATCGCGGTGGGCTCCGGGTTCTATGCGGGCGCGCTGATCGCAACATTGGTCATCTATCTTACACTCAACCTGCTCAAGCGTGTTTCCGCGCGCGGAAACGCCGGGCGGAATCTATACGTCGAGGTGGAGGACGTCGGGCAGCAGGCCTCCCGTGTCGGGAAGGTGATCCGGCGCTGCGGGGGAGAGCTGGCTTCCATGGAGCTGCTCAATGTGGACGGCGAGGAAGGAAAGCGGAAAAAAGCGCCGGTGCTGAAGGTTCTGATCTATACGCGCAACCTCCATGAGCTCGACCTGATCGTGGAGAGCATTCGTGCGGTTGAGGGCGTACGGGATCTGTACGTCGAATAGAGGAATGCAGACAGGAGAAAACGGCAGGATGCAAAAAATACGGCAGAATTACAACCACACGCTCTATGCCAGCTATCTCGGCTATATGACGCAGGCAATCGTTAATACCTTCGTACCGTTGCTCTTTCTTACCTTCCAGAGTACTTATCAGATCCCGCTGGATCAGATCACGTCGCTCGTTACGGTCAACTTCGGCATCCAGTTGATTGTGGATCTGCTCAGTGCCAAATGGATCGATAAAATCGGCTACCGGATTTCGATTGTGGCAGCCCACATCTGCGCCGCGGCAGGGCTTGCCGGTCTGGGGCTCTTACCGGATGTGTTCCCGGATCCATACGGAGGGATTCTGCTTGCGGTCGCGCTGTATGCGGTCGGCGGCGGGCTGATTGAGGTGCTGGTCAGCCCGATTGTAGAGGCCTGCCCTACGGAGAAGAAATCGGCTGCGATGAGCCTGCTGCATTCCTTTTACTGTTGGGGATGCGTTCTGGTGATCCTGACGTCGACGCTGTTTTTCTCGATCTTCGGCATTGCAAACTGGCGGGTTCTCAGCCTGATCTGGGCGGTGCTTCCGCTGATCAACGCCTTTTATTATGCACAGGTTCCGATTACCGCCCTGCACGGGGCGGGGGAGGCGATGCCGGTCCGCAAGCTCTTTTCCAGCGGCGTTTTCTGGGTGTTTGCCCTGCTGATGGTCTGCGCGGGCGCGTCTGAGCAGGCGATGAGCCAGTGGGCGTCCGCCTTTGCGGAATCCGGGCTCCAGATTTCCAAAAGCGTTGGAGACTTAGCCGGCCCATGCATGTTTTCCATTCTAATGGGGCTTACCCGCGTATTTTACGCAAAATTCAGTGAAAAAATCAATCTGACTGCGTTTATGATGGGGAGCGGCGTCCTCTGCATGGTAAGCTACCTGCTCGCGTCCCTGTCACCACACCCGCTGCTTTCCCTGGTTGGCTGTGGATTGTGCGGCCTGTCCGTGGGGATTCTGTGGCCAGGGGCCTTCAGCCTTGCCTCCGCCGCCTGCCCGAAGGGCGGCACCGCCATGTTCGCCCTGCTTGCGCTGGCGGGGGATTTGGGATGCTCTGCCGGGCCATCTCTGGTCGGCTTTGTCTCCGATGCAGCGCAGGGAAACCTCAAGGCGGGCCTGCTCGCCGCGATCGGATTTCCCATCCTGCTGCTCCTCGGCCTGCTGGCGTGCAAAAAGATGGTACGGAAAAAGTGAGACTCAGGCCGTATATCTCTCGTAAAAACGATATCCATAAAAACCGCCCTCTGGATAAAGATCCAGAGGGCGGTTTGTTGTGCCAAAGGGAAGGGAGAGCCAGTTATCTCTTCGAGAACTGCGGTGCACGGCGTGCGCCTTTGAGGCCGTATTTCTTCCTTTCCTTCATCCTCGGGTCGCGGGTGAGGAAGCCTGCCTTCTTCAGCGCGGGGCGGAGCGCCTCGTCATACTGAAGCAGAGCGCGGGAGAGGCCGTGGCGGATTGCGCCGGCCTGGCCGGTCACGCCGCCGCCGTTGACGCGGCAGACGATATCGAATTTCTCCGTCGTGCCGGTCAGCGCGAGGGGCTGACGGACGATGAGCTTCAGGGTTTCAAGGCCGAAATACTCGTCAATGTCCCTGTCGTTAATCGTGATCTTGCCCGTGCCGGGATAAACGCGCACGCGGGCAACGGATTTTTTTCTGCGGCCGGTGCCGTAAAAATAGGGATTGCTATCGTACATATTCCTTCTCCTCCTTCCTTAAAACGCCCATTCCTGAGGCTTCTGAGCAGTGTGCTTGTGCTCTGCGCCCTTGTAAACGCGCAGGCGGGTCAGCGCATTGCGGCCGATGACTGTATCCGGAAGCATGCCCTTGACGGCAAGCTGCATCGCAAAATCGGAGCGCGTCTTCATCAGCGTGCTGTACTTGACCTCTTTGAGGTGGCCGATGTAGCCGGAATGATGGTAATACATCTTCTGCTGGAGCTTGTTGCCCGTGAGGACGGCCTTGTCCGTATTGATGATGATGACATGGTCGCCGCAGTCGGCATTGGGCGTAAAGGTCGGCTTGTGCTTGCCGCGCAGCAGGACGGCAGCCTGGGCGGCTACGCGGCCCATTGGCTTTCCGGCTGCGTCAAGCACATACCAATTGCGGGTGATGTCGCCCGCCTTCGGCATATAGGTTGACATAGTAAAACCTCCATTTGCATCGTCTTACCTTTTTGAGTGCCTGCCTAGCATACCATAAGCAGGTGAGCCTGTCAAGCATTTTTCCTGATTTTTTAATTTACCGGTGCTGTACTTTTGAAATCTCCCGTTTTCTCTGTTTTTAGTAGCAAATGCTCACGCGTGAAAAACGAAAATCGGCAGCCGGGGAGTGCGGCGGATGTATATTTTAAAAAAGATAGACAATCATTCTACTATGCGTTATAATCTGGATATCTGGAGGAAATCTCTGGAAATTATTGAATGTCAGGAGAATGGATCATGAAAAAATATGTTTGCACCGTCTGCGGTTATGAATACGATCCGGAGGTCGGCGACCCCGACAACGGAATTGCCCCCGGCACTGCCTTTGAAGACCTTCCGGAGGATTGGGTCTGCCCGCTGTGCGGCGTAGGAAAGGATCTCTTCGAGGAGGCGTGAGCCTGCCCCCAAAGGAAAGAGAGGCGTTTGGAAGATGGATCAGACCGCACTGTTTAAGCTCTCCTACGGCCTGTATGTCGTGGGGGTGAAAAATGGCGATTCCTTCGGCGGCTGCATCGTAGATGCGATGATGCAGGTCACCTCCGATATGCCGCCGCTGCTGATGCTTGGCAGCATGCGTAACACCCTGACGAACCAGCTCATCCGGGAGACTGGGGAATTCACCGTTTCTGTCCTGCGGGCGGATGCCGACCCCTTCCTGATCGCGAATTTCGGATTCCAGTCCGCACGGAAGGCGGAAAAGTGGGAGAATGTGGAGTACGCCGTCAAGGATGGCCTGCCCGTATTGCTCGACGCCGCCTCCTACCTGCGCTGCCGCGTCCTGGAAGCGAAGGACCTCTCCACGCATACGGTTTATACCTGTGAGGTGACGGATGCGTGGAACGGCGACGGGGAACCCCTGCTTTACGGAGATTACCAGAAGCATATGAAGGACGCGACCCGCAAGGCCTTCCAGGATTTTTTGGAGGCTAAGAGGGCGAAGGAAGCTGCGACGCAGGAAAAGCAGGCGCCCCAATGGGTATGCTCGATATGCGGCTATATCTATGACGGGGACGAGCCGTTTGAGAAACTGCCGGAGACTTGGCAGTGCCCGCGCTGCGGGCAGCCGAAGTCCGTGTTTGTCAGGCAATAAGCGGAAAGTTATGCCCGGAAGCAGGAGGACTGCCTCCGGGCCTTTTTCAATTGCGTTAATTTTTTCTCCCTGATTTTTGGAGAGGACGGTTGCTTTTTTCGCGGCGGCGTGGTAAAATAACATTCACCCTGAAAAGGCACACAACGGATACCCGCCCGTGGCGAAGCTGGATATCGCAGCAGATTCCGATTCTGAAGGCCGGGGGTTCGAATCCCTCCGGGCGGGCCAATGGAAAACCACGTAGTTACAAGGCTTATTGCCTTTGCTACGTGGTTTTCTTTTTGCCTATATGGGTTTAAAGTGGGGCAAATTCGGACATCTTGGAACAGAAATGCAAGTCAAAATAGAAATTCCCGGCCAGGGAGAAATGCCCGTTTTTCCTCCAATGCGGTTACGGTGCCGCTGTCCGCAAACGGCGCATATAGCGCAATCGAGCGGGTAAAAACCGTGCAGAAAACCGGGGAAAACGGCGAGAAAAGCAGTGAATAAAACTGTTATTTCTTTGTTCCTACCGGCTTCTTATGAACCGGGGAAAGCCCATGTAACCAGTTAAGCGAAATACTGAAACAACTGCGTTTCTAAGGGTTCAATTTTTAGCCTTTTTATGTTACAATAAAATCGCCAAAGTTCTTTCAACAGTATTTTATAAGTTGAAGATGTATGTTAAACAAGATGTTTCAGAGGAGAGAATCATGCGTAACATTCAACATCTCATATCGTCTTTGAAAAGTGGTTGGAATCATCCGCCTGAGGGCAGATATTTAACCATGAAGGAAATGGCGGCGTATGGCTTTGGCGGTTTGGGTGTCAGCTTTATTACAAACGTTATTACCGCTGTTATTACTGCAACACAAGTTCCTTATATTTATGAAATTGATGTTATTCACGGTACAATTATTTTTAGTATTGTAAGTGTCATTAATTTAATTTTACAGCCGTTTTACGGAAAACTTCTGCAGAATACAAAAACAAAGTGGGGAAGATACAAGCCGTATGTTATCGGATTAGCCCCTCTGGTTTCCTTTTTTACTGTGTTAGCAACCTGGCTTCCGCAGGCAGATTCAATTACATTTAGGGTTATTTATGCCTACTGCACCTGTATTCCGTCTTTGATTCTTTTGAGCATTTGGAGCAATACCTTTTATATGATTCCTGCGGCCATGACTCCTGTTTCACAGGAGAGAACGGATATGCTTTCTCCTGTCGGTTTGATTATGGGCTTTGCACCGACATTAATGAATTTTATTATTGGACCTATCCGTGCACATTTTATGAAGCAGGGACAGGAATATATGGCATTTCGTTTGATGGGATTAATAGGTACGGCCATCGGAATACTGCTTGTTTTTCTAATCTTAAAAACAAAAGAGCGTATTTATGAAACACCACAGGAAAGAGAGAAAATCAGTGTAAAGGAAGGCTTGCGGCTGGTAATGCAGAATAAGCCTTTGATGATTTATACGCTTGCATTGATTGTGGGAAGTTTGCGAGCGGTCGCGGAAATGAACAGCTATTACATTGGTCAGTTTAGATACGGTGCAACAACGGAACAAGGCTTGTCAATGTTTTCAATGATAAGCCCGGTTGTAGGTTTTGCTGCAACGCCGGCTATGCTGTTGCTTCCGTTTATGACACGCAGAATGAATCATAAAACCCTTATGATTATATGGCAGGCAATCAATGCTGCTGCATATGGTGTTTTGTGGATGATAGGCTATGAGAATATTCCTGTGGGAACAACAACGGCAGTTATCGTCAGTATTGTACGCTTTCTATCATACTTTAACGCAGTGGGAACACTCACACCGATTATGCTTTCAGAAATCTATGATTATCAGCAGTGGAAAACAGGAAGAAGATTAGAGGGCTTTATTCAGACGTTCGCAATTTCTTTAACAGGGCTTGCCAGCCAGTTCGCAATGTTTATTCCAACCATTATTCAGCAGAATATAGGCTATCAGCCGATGAACTTTAAAAACGGGGCGGAATATCTTCTCGAAAATGTTGAGATTATGACCAGATGGTTTGATATATCAGCTGGTATAACTGTTGTCAGCGGAATACTTTTTATGATTGTTATGGCCTTTTATCCGCTGAGCAAGCGAAAATACAATACGATTATGGAGGAATTAAAAGAAAGAGCAGGCGGTGAATTAGAAAAGGAAGAGGTATAATAAAAAAAGATGCAAAAACCAGCGGCAGACAGCAACAAACAATATAATAATATAGAAGAAATAATGAATATTGTAAGAAAAGTAATTTCTTGTAATCGGGCGTTTATTTCTTCTGATGGATATGGAATTCCGCTGGCAGATAAATATTTCAGAGATAATCCTCAAACAATGGGCTTTAAGCATGGCGGGAGCATTACTTGCATTGGCTTATATTACAAATGCCATTGATCATAAAACAGAATCGACAAATTCAGATCATGGATTTTCAACATTACAACATATGGTAGATGAAGAACGATGGACGATCTTACCAACAAATGTGGATCTGCCTTACCCTGACCGAAACAGCCGTTAAACCGGCCTTTCTCCAGCGCGGCACCTTTTTTCAATCTATTCAGTAACGCCCTTCCTTAATGATCCGCCGCATTAGGCATATAATAAAGGCAGAGGCCCATTCTATCATTGGGAGGTTGGGAATCATGAAATCGAAAGCAGTTCTTCAAAGCGTCGTTTACATCCTGCTGTCCTGTGTGTTTTTCACACTGACGGTCCTGTCCGGCTACTTTTTGTATCGCTCCGGCGTGCTGCGGGACGGCCTGAATCTGACCGGGCCGGAGCCCTTTTACGCGGAGGCCGGGCTGTGGGTATCGATGGCGGTCGCGGCGCTGTTCCTATTGTTCTCCCTGCTCGTCCTGTTTATCACGCTGGTGCGCAGAAGCGGCGTGAGCCTGTGGTGCCTGGCCGCGGCACTGATGGCGCTTTTGTACTGCGTAGTCGTCACAGGGCTGTGCTACGGCCATCAGAAGACCCAATTTGAAGCGATGGAGCATCAGCAGGCGCTATATGTCCAGGGGGCTGGGCAGGAAGCATAACACAATCGTAGAATGGAACCTATGGGCCGTCCGGCGGAGCTGCCGGGCGGCTTTTGTACGCTTTGGCCATCATTTTTCACGCAAACAAAAGCCTTCCGCAAGATTTTTGTAACTTTTTTGTAAGTTGCAGCCCTTATGATAGGGACAAGATCAAAAACAGAAACGGGAGGCTTTTCTCATGAAGATGAATATATTAGTAACTCTCAATTCCGGCTATATCAAACCCCTGACCGTGATGCTCAATTCTCTGCTGCGTTCGAATCCAAACCGCGCTTTCCGCGTATTTGTGGCGCATTCCTCCCTGACGGCGCAGGATTTCCGCTATCTCGGGGATCATGTGCCGATGGAGCGCTGTGAGCTTGTCAACATCCAGGTGCCGCACACGATGTTTGCGGACGCACCCGTGCTGGAGCGCCTGCCGAAGGAAACGTATTACCGCCTCTTTGCAGCGCAGCTCCTGCCGCAAGATGCCAGCCGCGTGTTGTACCTCGACCCGGATCTGGTGGTCGTGCATTCGATCGACCGGCTGTACCGATTGGACTTCAAGGGAAACCTGTTTGCAGCGGCATCGCATCAGTTCGGACCGATGCATTGGCTTAACCGCACACGGTTGCGTATGCCGGAGGGGAGCAAATACATCAACGCGGGTGTGATGCTCATGAACCTTCGCCTGTTGCGCGAGGTGCAGGATGTGCAGGCGGTTTTCGACTATATCCGTGAAAACCGGAAGAAGCTCTATCTGCTCGATCAGGATATCCTGAACGGGATGTACGGCGGGAGCACGCTGGCCATCGATGCGCTGCTCTATAATCTTGACGACCGGTATCTGCTCAATTACAACCTGCTGACCCGCCCGAGCCGCCATGTCGATATGGACTGGGTGGAGGAAAACGTGGTGATCGTGCATTACTGCGGGAAAAGCAAGCCCTGGAAGGCGGATTACAAAGGGAAGCTCGGCTTTTTTTACGAGCGCTACAGCGGTTGCTTGGGCGACGAGCAGCAGCCCCATATTACCCGTCATGCCGCGGCACAGATTGCATAAGAGACGTTTGCAGCCAGATGAGAGCATTCAAAAATGAGATGCCGTGCTTCTGGAGGACGAAGCCGGGGACGAAATGTCCCCGGCTTTTTGCCATTTGATGATTCAAAAAATTGGTTCAATTTGCACCTTTCTCGAAATTGTTTGCCCGATTTATTCCTGTGTGATGCTCTGATCCTCCCTCGCCGGAAGCTGTGCAATGCTCCCGGCCGGGAGGATCCGCCTGCTGAAATGCCGGTATACAAAGGAGATCAAAAGCATTAAGGCGCCGAAGGCGAAAAAGGCGATGATTCGCCTCCCCTCAGAGAGGCCGGAGAGATCAATCAGCAGGAGCTTTGCCAGAGCGAGGAAGGAAAGACCGAGCCCGAACCGCCGCATGGAGGCATATCGGCGCCAGAAGCCGCAGAGGATCCAGCCGAGCGCCGTGATGAGATACAGGATGCCGATGAGCGGATTGGTAAAGGCAAGGCGGAACTGGCCGAGCAGCAGCTCCGTGAGAAGCACGGTAAAGACGGCGGATACGGTTAGAGAGAAACCTTCGGCAGGGGCGCGGAACCGTTTCACAAGCGTCCCGGTGAAATCCGCCGCCGCAAGAACAGAAGCGATGTTAGCCAAAACCTGGAGCAGGATCAGCCCAATCTGTGCCCCTTTTACGAGCGGATCTGTTTGCCGGAAATACAGGCAGTTCAGGATGTGCACCATGATGAAGGAGCAGGCGTAAATCAGCAGGCCGATTATTGCCGTCGCATCGTCCTGCAGCCGGGGCAGGCGGACGGAGAAGCATGCCACCGCGTAGCCGGTTAGAATGGTGAGGCTCAGCAGGAAGAGATCCGTATGCAGCGCTCCCAATTTTGCAGGGAGCAGGGCGGGAAGGAACAGCTGGACCGCACAGATCGTATAGATCCAGAGATTCAGGAGAGCGCCATACTTGTAGATCCCCTGAATGGAGCCTGTCTCCTTTCCCTTGAAAATCGTCACGGCCAGCGGGAGAAGGCTTGCCAGCGTAAAGGAGGTATATGCGGCGGCGCAGGAAGGGAGATAGGCCGTGCCCGGCAGAGTGAGCTGCAGCATGGGATAGGCAATCAGCAGGGACAGTGCAGCGGCAGCGCCGGTGAGCCAGCCGGTAATTTCCAGCGGGCGGTGCTTGCGGATCAGGCCGGGGAGCAGGAAAAGAAGGCTTTCCGCCGTCCAGGCATAAACCGCATAGGCGAAGTCGAACTGCAGGGGGATGATCAGCAGGGAGGTGAGCACTGCCCCGCCGGAAAACACATACAACCCGGTGTGCGCTTTTGGCACCCGTTTCCAGAGAAAATAGGCCGCGCCCGCCAGAGCCAGCGTGAAGCACAGCGGCTGCAGGAAAGCGTAGCGGTAAGAGCCTGGTATATTGTCAACAGTGAAAGTAAGCGCCATATAGCTGGCCGCCATGTTGAGCCCCTGCAGGATCAAATCACGGATCTTCAGCCCTGCCTGTGCGCGCTGGGCATATACGAGGGGCCCTGCCAGAAACGCCAGGAAGGAAAGGGCAATCAGCAGGCATGGAGCCAGCCGGCAGAGCCAAATGAGGCCCTGCGAAGCGGGCGGGGCATAACAGAGGAATTCATCGAAAAAATAGGCCAAAATGGCAAACGCGGCTGTGTTGAGCACGAAGCTTATAAACTGTGAAGCGATCCATCTCCTGCGGCAGGCCGTCAGCAGGGAAAACAGGCACAGGCAAGCCGCATACAGCGCGCTGCACAGGAGAAACTCCAGAGGAAGCTTTGGCTGGAAGAAGAAAACGAGCACCGGCAAATACCCGCCGACCATGGCGAAGGCGGCGATTACCTGCGCATTGTGGCGTTGTGAAAGGAAGAAGGCCAGCGCGGTGACCAGCACAATCAAGGCGAACGCCGCATAGGGATGCAGCAGGTGCAGCCAGAAAAAGCAAGTGACGACGCTGACATACAGCAGCGCGACGCCGCCGGCGGAAAGCCCGAGGGAAAACAGATCCGCCCGTTTCCCCTTCCGGCCCATCCATTCCCCCGAGCCCAGGAACGCAAAAGCCAGTAGAAACAGCATGCCGCCCTTAATGGAGTCCGGCAGCCTTGTATAGGTGAAACGTGCGGCGGCGATTGCGCCAATGACGACGAGGAGCATGCCGATTTTATTCAGGATGCTCAGGCCGATCAGGGATTCGAAATGACGGCTGCGCAGGGCTGCCTGTGCCTCCTGCTCTGTGAGAGGCTCCTCCTGCAGCGGGGCGAAGGCAGCTTCCGCCTGTTCTGTCAGGCCGGCGGCCCGCTTTTCCTGCTCTCTGCGGATTTGTGCGAGCCGGTCATCGAGCATTGCCCTCAGACGCTCGCATTCAATAGAAACTTCGTTCAGAAGAGCGCTGTCCCCGGCCCTGGCTTGTTGCTCCATCCGGTCGATGCGGGTGCGCATTGTTTTTTCCAGATTGGCAAGCCGGTTTTCCTCCCCGGCGGCCTGTGCCTGATAATAGGCGGAGAGGCGGACAGAAGAGGCCTTGAGCGCATATTGCTTTTCACTGGAAAGACGGGTGTGGAGCGCTTCCCGCAGGGTGTTCAGCTCCTTTTTCTGCGCCCGGCAGGTTTGCTCCGCCTGCCTGCAACGCGCGGCAGTCTGCTCCAGCTCTCGCCTGAGGCGGTCGTTTTCCGCTACAAAATCCCTTGCGCTGAGCGCGTCAATCTCCGATTCCAGCTGCCGCAGGGCCTGTTTTTGGGCACGGAGGAGCTGCGACAGATGTTCCGTGGCCTTCATGGGATCCACTTCCTTTCTGAAACAATAAAATTGCGTCAATAAAAAGCGCGTGCTATCCTTACATTGACAGGATAGCACGCGTGGCCTGCGGCAATCGCGGTATGTCATTTTTAGCCCTTGCGGCGTTATTTTTGGAAGAGGGCTCAAAAGTTGAACTTCATTACGATCGTGAAGACCTTATCCTCACAGCGGGTGATGAGCTCGCCATTGTATTTTTTCAGTGTGGTGCGGATGCTGCGCAGGCCGAAGCCGTGGAGATCGCGATCCGCCTTGTCCGTCCGGTAAAGGCTGCCGAACCGGCGCGGGGGAGCCCCGACAGGATTGGCGACGGAGAGCACAAGAAAGGCTTCCTCCTGCCGGATCTTCAGGCGGAGGTAGCGGCAGGTCGGGTCCGGGATTTTCTCGCAGGCCTCGATGGCGTTGTCGAGCGCGTTGCTCAGGGCGATGCACAGGTCCATCGGCTGCACCTCCGTGCTGCGCAGGTCGCAGACCTCAAAGGAGGTGTTGATCTGCTTTTTCCGGGCAGAGAGGAGCTTTTCGTTGAGAATTGCATCCACAGCCGAGTTCCCGCTGACCGCCACATAGGAACGTTCTTCCACAGTGGCCGTCATCGCCTTCAGGTACTGCCGGAGCTCCTCGTATTCCCCGCGTTCGATAAGCGTGCTCATGCACAGCAGGTGATTGTTCAGATCATGGCGCAGCTCGCGCATATGTGTATAAGATTCCTCCATCCTGTGGATGGATTCTTTTTGCAGCGCCATCTGCTGCTCCAGAAGCTCATATTGGCTGTGCATCTCCAACTGGCTCTGCAGCCTCGCGAACAGAGCGAATACCATAATATTGATCAACACCAGGCCGACGATCGCGACGAAAATATAATCCTGCATATAGGCTTCCCCCGGAAGCTTTGCCGAATAGTATTGGAAGATGGTCAGTGTGACGATCGTCGTCAGGGGGACGGAGGTAAGCATGACCCAGTAGCGCAGGGAAATATCCTTTCGTTGCCTTGAGATGAATACCATGAGTAGCATAACAAAGAGAAACAGGATGATTTTGGGCAAAACGATTTCCAGAAGCCGGTGCAGGATATCGCCTGCGGGGAACAGGAAAAACTCCTGTGGGAGAAAGGAGAGGGCAAAGGCGGAGAGAAGATCCGAGAGGAAAAGAACAGTTGAAAAAATCAGGTTATAGAAGAGTTTGATACTCAGCTTGCCGCGGAAAACCAGCAGGGAGACGAGGAAGACGAGCAGGATCTCCACCGCCGTTTTCATGCTGATGACTGTAAGCCGCGCGCTGCTGAAAAAAACCGCGGCAAGCAACAGGAGATAGCTGAAGCGCAGCGGCCATTTGCTGGCATATTTCGGCTCAAACATCGCGTTGAGCAAGGCAAAGGCGAGCGTGATTTCAAATACCGTGGCAAGTCCGCGGACGATCTGGAATACAATTGCTTCCATGATACGGGCCTCCTTTGCCATTATCGAAGGGACCAGAGAAACGCCTCGCTGGTCTCCTTACAGCGCCGTTTGCTGACGGGCAGCGTTTCGCCGGTCCTCAGTGTGAGGGCAGCCGTCCCAACCTTCTGGATCATACGCGCGTTTACGAGGAAGCTCTGATGGCAACGGACGAAATCTTTCTTTTTCAGCACCTGCTCTACCTCGTCAAGCTTGCGGTAGGTTTTATAGGTATGGTTTGCCGTGTGGATCAGCAGTACACGGCGGTCGCTTTCAAAATAACGGATATCGCAAAGCGGGACGGCAACGGCCTCTCCGTCGAACTGAAAGCAGAAGCGATCCTCTTGCTTATGCAGGAGCTCATCGAGGCTCTCGCGGAATACCAGCGGGAAGCTGTGCGAAAGCTCCGGCTTCAGGATGTAGCGGAAGGCGCGCACCTCATAGCCGCGAAAAACATATTCCGCAGAGGAGGTGATGAAGACGATCAGCGCTTTCCCATCACATGCGCGGATCCGTTTTGCCGCCGCCATACCGTCCAGACCCTCCATTTTGATATCCAGCAGGATCAGGTCAAAGGCGGCGCCCGCTTCACAGGCCCGGCAGAGCGAATCCCCATCTGAAAAAAGTGCGGTCTGCGCATCCTCTCCGGCCTGTGCGAGCATATCCCGGCTCATGGAAAGCAGGGTGTCGCGCACCACCTTTTCGTCGTCACAAATGGCGATTTGCAGCAAGGCGTTCCCCTTCCTTCTTTTGAAAATCAAACCTATTTTTATCATACGGAGAATTTTTTCTGAATGCAACCCCTTCGGAAAGAAAAAACGGGCCTGCTGCCGAATGGATAGGGATTCGCAGGCAGGGAGAAAAAGCGCGGCTTTGCATCAGCAGAGGTGCAAAAAACGGGCCTTAACATAGGGCCCGCAAGTGCTTTTTCCGAGGGGCGTTGCAAACTTTTTTTCTACAACGCCCCCTTATACATAATCATAATCAGTCCCAAAACCCCTGCGGGCCGACCCGGCGGAAGACCGCCTCGCTGGCCGTTTTACAGATGAGTTCCAGACGATCGCGAAGAAACGTTTCCGCCCGGGAGGGTTGTTCGATCAAACCAACCTGCCCCATGATTGCTTCCAATCGCCGGACGGTGGCCTCGGTCTCCTCCGGGATGATCAGGGTGGTGCGAAGCATCGCTTCCGCTTGGCCGATGGCGGCGGTCAGCTCATCCCCCTCGGCAGGCGGGAGCGTCTCCAGCAGTCCGGATTCCACTGCCTCCCGCGCCAGGGGAAGCAGCTCATTTTGCAGATAGCCGGTACTGCGCGCGCCGTTGAACTGTGGGAAGCGCGCGTCGGAATATACATCCTTCACCGCCGGATTTGTGCATAGCACTACAGCAAGCCGGATGAGCACATCATTCTGCGCGGTGAGCTCATGCTTCTGATTATAAAAATACCAGGTGGCATCTGGCAGCAGGCCGGCGCTCGCGTCGACCGTGCGGTCGGGGGAGATATGATGATGTGAATCGTTCTTGCAATAGGTTCCCTCCTGCCGGTAATCCGCAGGGAAGGTCTCGCCAATTTTGCAGGTACGCGCGCCCAGAGAGGTGGAGGACGCGTTGATCAGGCCGTCCGCGCATTCCGTATGCGTGGAGGCGACGAGCGGGAAAAACGGCACGTTGTATTCGCACACAGAAAAGACCTCCACGCCCTTTTGCTGCATCATGCGAAGATTTTCTTCCAGCCGGAGCTGTGCCCGATAATACCGGTCTGTTTGCGCGCGTACCGCCGCATGCTCCGTGCCGCTGAGGTATTGATCGCTCAGGGCGGGGTAATCCTCGCGCGGCACCAGTGCCCAGAGGGCTGGGCAATTGAGCAGTAGGCCGTCTATCGCCGCGTCGACCAGCCGGTCGAGCACGGACAGGCACACCTCCTTTGGCAGCAGGCGGATCAGAAGATTTGCAAGATAACCGGCCGCACCGCCGATCATCTGCGGAAACAGATCATGATAGAGCGCATCGTCCGCAAAATTTGTATTGTGGCGCATCAGATCGCTGACGAGCTTGGTCCCATTGAGGGCCGCGACAATATAGACGACGCGGTTGACCTCCTCCATTGCCTGCGGATATGCATCCCAAAAGGCGTTGGCAACCGTGCCGCCGAGGCTGATGAAAACGAGGTTGATCCGACTGTGCCCCGTTTCGCGCTTCGCCATCTGCAGATAATCATAGAGCTGCGCCGCCGCCTCATAGGGCTGGCCGAAGGAATCGTATGCGCAGTAGTACATGTGATCCTCCCCGATCTTTGCCGCCAGCTCCTGCAGAGGCACCTGCGCATAGATGTAATCCTTCTCCTCCTGGGTGCACAATGCCAGGGAATGGGGATATTGCTCTACCCGGCAGGGGTAAAGCGGTGTCCCGTCCGCCCCGCAGGCGGAATATTTCAGCAGACCGATGCCTGCCTGATAGACCTTCTCTGTCAGCCCTGCGTCGCGCTGCGTGATCAATGTGCGCAGCAAGGGCGAGACGAGCTGGAGGGCAAGCGACGCACCGTCGATATAGATGGGCCATCGGGTAATCGCCGATCCGTTGCGGTCGAGGAGGGGCGCGCCGGTCGGGTCTGTAACGGAAACCTTTGATTGCCCGATCCCGTGCACGACGATGGTCGGGCAATTGCCGCAGTCCCCACAGCCCGCATCCACCGCAAAAACACTGGAGGAAAAAGTTGCGCAGAGCAGGGAAATTGCAAGCAGAAGGGCAAGGGAGCGTTTCCAAGCGTTCATGAACGGATTCCTCCTTTTCTTTCTTTTTTATGGATTTACAGCATAAGAGTAGCATAGGTTCTCCAGCAGATCAATACATTTTATAAATAGGGATGTTTATTGGAGCGTCTTTTTGCCCGCCCGGAAAAACCGGGCGGGCTGAGCTGGGTCCGATGGATTTCTGTTTTATGAAACGGTCAATTCGATTTTGCCTGTAAAACCGGTGAGTACTACCTCGATGCTATTGCTGCCGGCCGGTAGCGTCAGGGTTTCGGTGATCTCGCCACTGTCCTCCAGCAGGGTTTTGGGAGTATCGCTGCCGGAGCGGAAAACGACCTGCGCGTGCCCGCCCATACCGCTCAGTGTGCAGGAGACAGTGACCGTATCGCCGGCCGGGCGTTTCAAAGCCGTGCCGCCAAAGAGAATTTCCGTGCCGCTGAATTTTCGGTACGCGGCGGTATAGGAGCCTGTGTAGCCGTCCTCCCCGGGGACTCGTGTGCCCTGCAGGGCAGTGCCAGGCGTGCGGGCGAGCGCCCCGCCCGCCTGGAGCACCTTGTCGTAATTTTGAAGGATCGTATCCTTGTCGCAGGCCGTCACGCCGGAGAGAATACAGCACACGGCGAGCAGGGAGGCCAGCAGCGACAGGATGCGGATGAAGAAATGATTCATGGTTTTCGGATCCTCCTTTCGAATCGCCTCTCATCCGCGCTCTCTGGAACGGATCATTTTCCGGCTGCCGAGGAAGGTGGCGAGGAAGTAGCCGCCGTAGATCACCAAAAACAGCAGTGCTGCCATGATGATGTTGGGCAGGGCGTTGAGATGACCGAATTGGGCGATCGCGTTGTTGACCACATAGACGCCGACGACGGAATGGATGACAGCAAGCCCCAGCGGGAGCATGAAGTAGGAGAGGATCTGGGTAAACAGCGCCTTATCGATCATACGGCCCGAAGTGCCGAGCCTGCGCAGCAGCCGGTAGCGCTCCGTATTGTCGGAAGCTTCGGAGAGCTGCTGCAGCGCAAGGATCGCCGCGCAGGTAATCAGGAAGACGATGCCGACATAGATGACGAAATAGGAGATCATGAGCTTGACGCCGCCGCTCTGCATATAGAGCTCATAGTGGGAAAGGGTGGTCGTATAGGGGCGCGGCGCGTCTTCCCCCTTGCCGTAGAGCGCCGCAATTTCCGCGGTGAAGGCGTTGTCGCCCTCTTCGCCCGGCTTCGTATAGTTGGCGTTGAGGATCGACCGGTGAAGCTGGCACGTTTCCGCCACCGCATCGGGGACGATCAGCGTGCCGCTCTCCGACGTTGTGGCGGAGTTGAGCAGGTTGTGCGTTTGGATTTCCACGTTTGCGGGGTGAAGAACCGATCCGTTTATGGTAAAGGTTTCGCCGTGCTCGACATAGGCTTCCAGGATTTTAGCCATCTCCTTGAGATTGCAGACGACCGCGTATTCGTCCGCCCCCAGTTCAATCGGGTTTTCGCCGCGCAGCGCAAGGAATTTGTTGTAATCCGAGAGGCTCAGGATCGGGATGGCGATTTTCGCATCATTGTCGTCATTGATTTCATAATTGGTAACCGATTTTGCAAAATCCTGAAGCGACTTGTATTTCAGATCGCTTTCCCGCAGCCAAAGCTGCGAATAGGCTTTGAAGTGCTCTCCGAAATCAAAGCCGCGGCTTTTCAGGTCCGCTTCAATATCATTCGCCTGCGTTTTATTGCGATAGCTGCGCACGCTCATCATCGAAACGTCAAACGGCGCGGTTTCGTCCACCTGCCCCGCCATTACGTCCACCGCGCCAAGTCCGCAGGAGAAGGTGCCGATCGTGACGAGCAGCATGATGCAGATGATAGATATGGAGATAAAATTCGTGTTGATCTTGCTGTTGAGCTGGCGCAGCACGAACATATTGAGCCCTTTATAATAGAGGCGTTTGTTGCTCTTGACCACCCGGATGAGGAAGCCGGAAAGGGAGAGAAAAAACAGCACCGTGCCGACTGAGCCGAGGATGAGGGACGCGAAGAACTGATTATCCAGCATAAACAGGCCGTTGTCGATGATCATATAATAGGCTGCACCAAGGCAGGCAACGGAGAGTAGGAAAATCACCACGCAGACCCAGAGCTTTTGGATACGCAATGTCTCATTCTTACGGCCGCCATGGATGAGATCGATGAGCTTATATTTGGAAACCGTGCGGATATTGAAGAGCATGACGGTGAGGAAGATCACGCCAAAATAGAGAAGCGTTTTCAGCAGGGAATCCTTTGAGAAGGTGAAGGCGAATTCCTTGATCGGAACGTTCATCAGCTTTGCCGTCAGCACGCTCATGCCCTGCGAGGCGGAAACGCCGATCAAAAGGCCGACACCGAGGGAAAACAGGCCGATCACAAAGGTCTCCGCCGTCAGGATGCGGGAGATTTTCCCCCGATCCATGCCGAGTGTCATATAGAGGCCGAGCTCGCGCTTGCGGCGCTTGATGAGAAAATTATTGGCATAGAGAATAAGGCCTGCCAGCACGAAGGAGATGAAAACGGAGAGATAGCCGAGCATCGCCGTGCCGGTCTGGAGCATGGCGTGCTGCTGTTCGGAGAGGAGGAGCATATACTGCTGGGATTCCACCGCGTTGAACACGTAAAAAAGGCAGACGCCGAAGGAGAGCGTCAGGAAATAGATGACATAATCACTCAGGCTCTTCTTGACGTTTTTAAACGCAAGCTTATAAAACATCGCCGTTGTCACCTCCCAGAAGGGTCACAACCTCGATGATCTTCTCAAAGAAGGCCTTGCGCGTGTCTGTGCCGCGCAGCAGCTCGTTGAAGATCCTGCCATCCTTGATGAAGAGGATGCGCTTGCAGTAGCTCGCGGTGAAGGCATCATGCGTGACCATGAGGATCGTCGCGCCGAGCTCGCGGTTGAGTGTTTCAAAGCTTTCGAGCAGCATGCGCGCAGATTTGGAATCGAGCGCGCCGGTCGGCTCATCCGCAAGGATCAGGGAGGGGTTGGTGATGATTGCCCGCGCGCTTGCAACGCGCTGCTGCTGGCCGCCGGAGAGCTGATACGGATATTTTTGCAGGATACCGTCGATCTCAAGCCGCCTGGCAACATTGTGCACACGATGATCGATCTCCTTGGCGGGCGTGCCGATGACGGTCAGCGCCAGGGCGATGTTTTCAAAGGCGGTCAGGGTATCGAGGAGATTGAATTCCTGAAAGATGAAGCCGAGCTGCTCGCGGCGGAAGCGGGAGAGCTCCTTGGATTTCAGCTTCGTCACATCCTGGCCGCGGATGAAGATGCGGCCGGCGGTGGCGGAGTCGATGGTGGAGATGCAGTTTAAAAGCGTCGTTTTGCCGCTGCCGGAAGCGCCCATGATGCCGATATATTCGCCCTGGGTCACAGTGAAGCTGATGTCGTCAACTGCCTTGGTGACATTTCCACGGTTCCCATAATATTTTTCGAGATGTTCCACCTTTAAAATGGATTCCATAAATGAATGACCTCCTGTATACACAGCGGCTGCACGGCCGCTTAAGATGGTTCCATTTTAACAGCGGTGAGCGAAAGCTGCCATCGGAGAACCTTACCGCTGCCGAACAGTTTTGTAAGGTTAAAAAGGGCGCGCTGCGCCCTTGGAAAAAGCAGTTGCAAGCCAAAGACTACGACTCGCATTTTGCGCTGATTTCCATTACGTATCTCTTGAGAGATCGTGCAGCGTGCCGCTGGGAAAAACCAGGCGCACTGTGGTCCCCTTTCCCTCAGTAGAAAACAGGGAGATCCCCAGCCCGATTTTATCGCACAGCCGCTTGCTCAGATAAAGGCCGAGGCCGGTGGCTTTTGAAAATTTCCGCCCGGTCTCGCCGGTAAAGCCGCGATCGAATACCCGCGGCAGATCGGCCTGACGAATGCCGATGCCGTTGTCCTCAATCAAAAGGGAGACGCCGTTTTTCTCCTGCCTGGCGTACAGGCGGATGGAAGGAGAGGCACTGCGGTATTTGATTGCGTTGACGAGAATCTGGTTGAGGATAAAATCCGTCCATTTTACGTCTGTAAGCACGATAAAATCAAGATTTTCCAGCGTCAGCCCGATCCTGCTTGCAATCATATCCTTCGCATTGCGGCGCACAGAGGCGTTGACCAGCTCGCGCAGGGAGACAGGGCGAATGAGGTAATCCTTTTCGACGCTGCCGCTTCTCGCATAAAAAAGCGCCTGCTCAAGATAGTCCTCAATGCGGCGCAGATCGTCCGATACACTGACTGGAACGGAGCCGGTATCATTTTCGAGTGTGAGCTTGGCCGCGGCGAGCGGCGTCTTGACCTCGTGCATCCACGCTTCGATATATTCCCGGTACTCCTCCTCCTGGCGGCGGTGCATGGCGATTTCATCGTTCATGGATTTGTTGCAGGCCCTTAGCGTTTGATAAAGGATCTTTCCTTCCAGAAAATCAGGCTCGTCGAGCACCTCGCACAGGAGGCTTTTCCGGTCGAGCGTGTCAAGGCTGCACAGCAGGCGGCTGTAATAGGAACGCTTGCGCGCAAATTCCAAACTGACCGGAAGAAGCACGGCAAGCCCCTCCAGGATCAGGATGGACAGGATCGTGGCGCCTGACTGCCGCAGGACACTGAGCAAAGCCCAGGTGAACCCCATGCAGGCGGCGCTCATCAAAAAATAAAGAAGCTTGGATCGGAGAAAAACAGAAAATTTCATCAGCAACCACCTTTCCCGGAAGCGGGTAGATCAAACGGTGTAGCCCTGCCCGCGCTTTGTGACGATATAATCCGGCGCACCGATTTCCGCGAGCTTTTTGCGCAGGCGGTTGATATTGACGGTCAGCGTGTTATCGTCGACAAATTCGTTCGACTGCCAGAGCTCGTTCATGATTGCGTCGCGGCTGACGATCGCATCCCGGTTGCGGATGAGCAGGTGGAGGATGCGCGTCTCGTTTTTGCTCAGCTCTGCCTCCTTGTCGCCGCAGCGGGCGATGCTCCGGGAGAGACTGAGCGCAACGCCCTTCCAGGAGAGCTCGGCCGCCTCCTCCGGGCTGCGGTAGGAGCGCTTGAGGACAGAGGAGATGTGCGCGAGCAGAATCTGCGTGTTGTATGGCTTGGTGATGAAATCATCCGCACCCAGATTCATGCTCATCAGCTCATCCACCTCGCTGTCGCGGCTGGTCACGATGATGATCGGGATGGCGGAGGCCTTACGGATCTCCCGGCAGATATAGTAGCCGTCATAAAGCGGCAGGTTGATATCGAGCAGGACAAGGTCTGCATTTGCCTGCAGAATATCCTCCACGATATGATCAAAAACGGCGGGCGCGCAGGTCTCATATCCATAGCGCTGCAAAAGCGCGGAC
This sequence comes from uncultured Oscillospiraceae bacterium, assembly GCA_900549825.1. Taxonomy (GTDB): domain Bacteria; phylum Bacillota; class Clostridia; order Oscillospirales; family Acutalibacteraceae; genus Fimivicinus. The sequence continues at coordinate 83,691 of URQB01000009.1, forward strand.
AGCTCGTCCCTGATTTTGGGGTGGTCCTCCACGATCATGATTTTCATCAAAAACCCTCCTTCCAATGCTGGACAAACCAAAGCCGAGAATCCAATCCTGCTCGGCGGCCATTGATAAGATTCCCCGTCTGGATGATTCTTTGCACCAGGTCCTGCTTGATGGCCCGCCTTCTCCCGGAAGGCTGCGGATTACGTTTTCTCCTGATCCGCCATCCATTTTGCCAGCTGGTCCGCAAGCGCGGAATTGCCGCGCGGGGCCTGCTCCTTTTTCTGTTTTTCCAGATACCGGCGCACGTCGCTCTTATTTGCACCCGCCGCTTTTTTGCGCTTTTCAAAGTCACTCAGCCGCTCGCGGTAGCCGCAGATGCAGGTGAAGGTTTTTTTGTCGCCCTCGCCGCGGAGTTCCAGCTTTTTGTGGCAGTTCGGGCAGCGGGCGTTTGTCTGGACGGAGAGACTCCTGCGGTAGCCGCATTCCCGGTCCGGACAGACCAGCATGCGGCCCCGTTTGCCATTGACGTCGAGCAGGAATTTCCCGCAGTCCGGGCATTTTTCGCGCGTTATATTGTCGTGTACGTAGGCAGCGTCGCTTACGATGACCTGGCTGACAAGCCGGGATGCGTACTTCCGCATCTCCTCAATGAAAGCGGGAAGGCTTGCCTTCCCTTTGCCGATGAGCTGAAGCTGCTGCTCCCATTGGGCGGTGAGCGCTGCGCTTTTGAGATCAGATGGGACGATTTCGATGAGTTGTTTGCCCTTGGAGGTGGGGCGGATTTCCTTGCCTGCCCGTTCCATGCAGAAGGAATCGAAGAGCTTTTCAATGATATCCGCCCGGGTGGCGGGTGTGCCGAGGCCGCTGGTTTCCTCCAGCGTTTTGCGCAGCTTTTGATCCTGCACTTGGCCGCCGGGATGCTCCATCGCCGTCAGGAGTGTCGCTTCCGTATAGCGCGCAGGCGGTTTGGTCTGGCCTGTAGCCAGAGAAATCCGGCCGGGGCTGAGCGCTGCTCCCTGTGTGAGAGCGGGCAGGATCTGCGGCGCGTCTCCCTCTTCCGCATCCGAGGCGTCGTCCGGGGCTCCGGCTCCATAGACAGCCTTCCACCCGGGGCTTTTGACCGTGCGCCCCCTTGCATAAAAGACATGTTCCCCGATGGTGAGCGTTAATTTGATCTCTTCATATTCACAGGGAGGAGAAAGCACCGCGAGAAAGCGCCGCACAACGAGATCATAGATATTGCGCTCCTCAGCGGAAAGGGAAGAGAGGTCGGCGGGCTCCTCCGTGGGGATGATGGCGTGGTGGTCCGTGACCTTTTGATTGTTGACAATATATTGTGTTGGAATCGGCCTTGTATGCAGGATCGCGCGGGCAAGAGGCGCGTAGCTTCCGACCATCACGCCGCGCAGCCGTTCAGGCAGCGTGGGGACGACGTCGTCGGAGATATAGCGCGAATCCGTGCGTGGGTAGGTGAGCAGCTTGTGTGTTTCATACAGCCGCTGCATGACAGAAAGTGTCTGTTTAGCGGAATAGGCATATTTTTTGTTGGCGTCCCGCTGAAGCTCTGTCAGATCATAGGCGGCGGGCGGCGGCAATTTTTTTGCCTCTTTTTGAAGCTGCTTGACAGTCGCTGTTTGCCCGGTACAGTCTGAGACGATCCTCTCCGCGTGCGCACGGTTGAAAAAGCGGGACTGGCCCTTTTCATCCCGGTAAAGGGCGGTAAATCCGTCGAGACGGGCCTGAACGGAGAAAAATTCCTTCGGGTGGAAGGATCGGATCTCCTCCTCGCGGTGAACGATCAGCGCGAGCGTGGGCGTTTGGACGCGCCCGGCGGAGAGCTGCGCGTTGTGTTTGCAGGTGAGCGCGCGCGTGACGTTGAGTCCAACGAGCCAATCCGCCTCGGCGCGGCCCTGCGCGGCACGGTAGAGGTTATCGTACTCCGCAGAGGGCTTTAAATGCGCAAAGCCCTCCCGGATCGCCTTATCCGTCTGGGAGGAGATCCAGAGCCGCTTCGTCTTCCCTTTCCAGCCGGCCTTCTGCAGGATCCAGCGCGCGACCAACTCGCCCTCCCGGCCCGCATCGGTGGCGATGACGAGCTCGCCGACATCCGGGCGGTGCATCAGATTGGATACGGCGCGGAATTGCTTTGAGGTCTGCTTGATGACCACGAGCTGCATCTTCTCCGGCAGCATGGGGAGATCCTCCAGCCGCCAGGAATGATACTGGCTCCCATAGGCCTCCGGGTCTGCGAGGGTCACCAGATGGCCGAGTGCCCAGGTCACGATATATTGGCCGCCAGAGAGGCAGCCGTCTCCTTTTTGATTGCAGCCGAGCACGCGCGCAAGGTCCCGTGCAACGCTCGGCTTTTCAGCGAGTACTAAAATTTTTCCCATGGTATTCCTTTCCGCCGCCAGGCCCCGGGTTGTAAGGTGCGGTAACGGCGTAGCGGTTTGTTTCTGATGAAAACTCAGATATCCTCCTCGCGAAAGTCGAGCGTCAGCTCATCGTGCAGCCCGGTGAGCTTCGTGTAGGCGACGCCCGCCGCATCAAACATCCGTTTGGATGCACGCACGGCGACTGAATCGGCATATTTGTCGGAAATATAGATGACCTCCTTGATGCCGCACTGGATGATGGCCTTTGCGCACTCGTTGCAGGGAAAAAGCGCCACATAGATTTTGCAGCCGTCGAGCGGGCGGCCCGCGTTGTTGAGAATGGCGTTTAATTCCGCATGGCAAACGTAAGGGTATTTGGTGTTGAAATCGTCCCCTTCGCGTTCCCAGGGAAACGCATCGTCGTCGCAGCCGAGCGGCAGCCCGTTGTAGCCGACGGACATGATCTTATTCTGCGCGTTGACGATGCATGCGCCCACCTGCGTGGAAGGGTCCTTGCTGCGCATGGCGGAGAGCAGGGAGATCCCCATGAAGTATTCGTCCCAGGAAATGTAGTCGCTGCGTTTTGGCATAGCTGTCACATCCTTTCAAAGATCAACAAGGCTTTGACTGTATCGTATCATAGTTTCTTCCCTGAATCAACCGGAAGTACCGGAAGACGGCGGACCGGGAAGGCGGAAACGGCGCCCGTATATTGTGGGAGGAAAGAGACAGAATGCCCCCGAAACGGAGCGTTCAAACGCGGGGCAGAATTCTCTTCTGCGCTATTTGTAATAAAATCCTTGAAATAGGAAAGGGAATCAGATAGAATAACGCTACATATAATTGTTATTGGAGTGATGGTCCTCGATGGACAGTAGCAGTATCATCTTACTGGTTGTTCTGTTATTTCTAATCCTGATGTCCGGCTTTTTTTCTTCTATGGAGACTGCGTTTTCCTGCGTCAATAAAATTCGCCTGAAAAATATGGAAGCGTCAGGCAGCCGGCGGGCGGGCTTAGTGCTGCGGATGGCGGAGAATTACGACAGGCTCCTCTCAACCATCCTGATCGGCAATAATATCGTAAACCTTTCCGCGGCTTCCATCGCCACGGTGCTGTTTACTCGATGGCTGGGGGAAAGGGGCGTGCCAGTCTCCACTGTTGTGCTGACGGTGGTGGTGCTGATTTTCGGCGAAATTTCGCCCAAAAGCCTTGCCAAGGAAAAGCCGGAAAGGGTTGCGATGGCGTTTGCACCGCTGCTGCAGTTTTTCATGATTGTCCTCAAGCCGGTCAATATCCTTTTTACCCTTTGGAAAAAGCTGCTGGTGCGCCTGTTCAAAGGCGGGGACGATCAGGGAATCACGGAGGAAGAGCTGATGACGATTATCGGCGAGGCAGAAAGCGAGGGCGGGATTGACGCGCACGAGGGCAGGCTCATCCGGTCCGCTATCGAATTCCATGATCTCAACGCGGAGGATATCCTCACACCCCGCGTGGATATCGTAGCTGTGGAAGATACGGACAGCCCGGAAGAGATCGCAAAAACTTTTAAGGAAAATCATTTTTCTCGGCTGCCGGTCTATCATGAGAATCTGGATGATATCTGCGGCGTGATCCATGAAAAAGATTTTTATTCCCACTGCTGGGATGAGGGGCGGCCGGTGTCTGAGATGATGCAGGAGGTCATCTGGGTGCCGGAGAACATGCCGATTTCGCGCCTGCTCAACCAGATGCAGCATGCGGCGACCCATATGGCGGTGGTAGTGGACGAGTTCGGCGGCACGGCGGGCATTGTTACGCTCGAAGACGTCCTGGAGGAGCTGGTGGGTGAAATCTGGGATGAGCACGATGAGGTCAGCGAGGAATTTCATCTCAACGCGGACGGAAGCTATACGATCTCCTGCAGTGCGAATTTGGAAGAAATGTTTGATCTGTTTTCCATCGACGAGGAGCGCGACTATGTCAGTGTCAGCGGATGGGTGATGGAGGAGCTGGGACGGATTCCGGTGGAAGGGGACCGCTTTACCTACGGCCGCCTGCATGTGACGGTGACGAAGACGGACGGGCGGCGCGTGATGGAGATCCGTGTGGTACAGGATCGGCCGCAGGAGAGACCGGAATAAAGCCCACGGCAGCGCCCTGCGGGCTGTGGGGGATGCACAAATTGTCGCATCAGAATGGAGAAACAGTTTGTTGCCTCCGCCAAAAAAATGAAAAAGGTCAAAAACCTGCGCGTTTTTCATTGACAGACCATACGGCGGTGCAATATAATGAGAACAGTTAGAGCAAGGGCGCTCCAGAAGGGCTGCTTTTGCTCTTTTTCTTTTTCCAGATTTATTTTTAGAAAAGGGGCATGATCATGGGAAAGCACACAAAAGAAGATATTCTCCGCATTGCCAGAGACGAGGACGTAAAATTTATTCGCCTGCAGTTTACGGATATTCTCGGCCAACTGAAGAATGTGGCGATCACCTTCAGACAGCTTGAAAAGGCGCTCAACAATGACTGCATGTTCGACGGCTCCTCCATTGAGGGATTCGTCCGCATTGAGGAATCCGATATGTATCTTCGCCCGGACTATGATTCCTTCGTTATTTTCCCATGGCGTCCTCAGTTCGGCAAGGTTGCGCGCCTGATCTGCGACGTTTACCGCCCGGACGGCACGCCGTTTGAAGGCGATCCGCGCTATATCCTGAAAAGGGCGATTCAGAAGGCGGCAGATATGGGCTATTCTTTTAATGTAGGCCCAGAGTGTGAATTTTTCCTCTTCCATGTCGATGAGGCTGGCAAGCCCACCACCAAAACCAACGATGAGGGCGGATATTTTGATCTCGGACCGGTGGATCTCGGTGAAAACTGCCGCCGTGATATCTGCCTGGCGCTGGAGGAGATGGGGTTTGAAATTGAGGCTTCCCACCATGAGGTGGCAGAGGGCCAGCACGAGATCGATTTCAAATACGACGAGGTCCTTCCCACGGCGGATAATGTGATGACCTTCAAATATGTGGTAAAGACCTATGCGCAGCAGCATGGCCTGCATGCTACCTTTATGCCCAAGCCGATCTTCGGCATCAACGGCTCCGGCATGCATACCAATATGTCCCTATTCAAGGATGGCAAAAACGCCTTTTATGATGAAAGCGATTCTAACAACCTGAGCGCTACCGCATATCAGTTCATCGCCGGTATCATGGCGCATATCAGGAGCATGACGGCGATTACGAATCCGCTGGTCAACTCCTATAAGCGTTTGGTTCCCGGCTATGAGGCGCCGGTTTATATTGCCTGGTCCGCGAAAAACCGCAGCCCGCTGATCCGTGTTCCGGCTGCACGGGGCGCCGGCACCCGCATCGAGCTGCGCAGTGCAGATCCGGCCTGTAACCCGTATCTGGAGATGGCGCTTTGCCTGATGGCTGGACTGGATGGCATCGAGAAGGGGATGACCCCGCCGCCGTCGACGGATTCGAATATCTTCCATATGACGGAAGAAGAGCGTAAGGCCGCCGGGATTGAAATGCTGCCGGGCAGCTTGGAAGAGGCCGTGGCGGCGTTTGAAGGCGATCCCTTCGTTATGGAGGCACTGGGCGATCATGTCTACACCAAGTATCTGGAGGCCAAAAAGGCCGAGTGGGATGATTACCGCACCAAGATCTCCCAGTGGGAGCTGGAGAACTATCTGATCAAATATTGATTTGATCAGTGGTCATAAACCGACAGAGGGGAGGATGCGGTCCGGGTCCGCACGGGAGAAAAGGGCAACAGCGCGATTTAAGCCCTTCGAGCGGCAAACATTGCAAAACCCTGCTTTTCATGACGTTATCAATGGGGATAGCTGAACCTTCAGCTATCCCCGTTTTTTTATTGTGAAAAGGGCTGAAAAACAAGATCGGTACGTCCGGTTTTCTCAATCCCATCACCGGTGAGGGGCTGGCAAGACTTGTCGAAACGGCTGAGAAGCCCGGAGTGTTTATTTTCTTCCAGACCGTTTTCTGTGCAGCAGGAGGAGCTGACAAGCCGACTTGATCCAGAAATTATGCATAAACGGGTGCCCAATCTCATCCACGCGTGGAACCATGAGATCCAGCTGAATTCCGTCGATTCCCTGCGCGGGAACCGGTTCACGCCAGCCACGACAAGGCCCTCTGCCAATTTATATACGCCTATCTGAAGATGGGCTAGTCCTGCAAACCGGATACCGCGATCATTGTGGAAACAACGCGGTAGAAACAGGTTGAAAAAAATAAAAAGAAATTTTGTTTCGTCATTCCGCACAGAATTTAATCGATTTCTTTGACTGTCAGAATGACGAAAGTACGTTGACATGTTTTTTGAATTTTGGTAAAATGATAAACAAGTATACAGAGGATATCGTGCCTGTACTGTTTTTGGTCGGCTTCAATTCATATGCGGGTGGGAACCCGCATATGTTTCGATAGTAATAGAATGAGCACTCACTCGAAAAAGGAGGAAGGTACCTTGTTAACGACGACCGACACCAAAACCATGGCGTACATCAACCTGTTCGGCGTTCTCGGCACGCTGGAGAATCTGTGTGCGCTGGACCCCAGCGCCGGTGCGCTCCTGACCAACAAAAAGCCCATTTCCATCGGCTTTGAGGTAAAGGGAGGCCCCGCCGCCACGATCACCTTCAAGAACGGACGCTGCAGGATGGAGGAAGGCGTTGAAAAATGCGACGTAAAGCTTCCCTTCAGCTCCTGCGAGAAATTCAACGGCCTGCTCGACGGCACGACTACGCCGATCCCCTCCAAAGGCTTCGCGCATCTGAAATTTCTGCTCAAGAGCTTCGTACCGCTGACCGACCTGCTCGCAAAGTATCTGCGCCCGGAGGCAGAGGACATGAAGGACCCGGAGTTTCGCGCCATCAGCACGCGCCTGACGCTCTACACGGCGGCCGTCGCGATTGCCCAGGTGGCCAATCATGACAAGAGCGGCGTCTTCAGCACGGGCCTGATCCCGGACGGCGATATCGCGATGAACGTAAACGGCGATATCGGCGTGACGCTGCGCGTGCGCAACCACCACATGGTCACCATCAAGGACCGTTGCGACAAGCCGCGCGCCGCGATGACCTTTGGCAACCTTGAGATCGCGGGCCAGCTCCTGCGCGGTGAAGTCAGCGCCATGGGCTGCATCTGCGACGGCTCCATTGCCATGTGCGGTATGGTAAACATGATTGATAACGTCAACCGGATTCTGGACCGCGTGTCCATCTATTTGGCGTAACTCAGGAGGTGACAGGAATGAGCTTTAAAGTAAATACTTATGAAAAAAGCCGCGCCGCTTTCGACCGCGCGCTCAAAGTCATCCCGTCGGGCATCTACGGCCATCAGGGCCCGTCCGAGGGCTGCTATATCCCCAACAACGCTTTCCCGCTGTATTCCTCCCATGCGAAGGGTGCGCATTTCTGGGATGAGGACGGCAACGATTATATCGACTACATGTGCGGCTACGGCCCCAATGTGCTCGGCTACTGCGACGAGGATGTCGACAAGGCGGCGCTCGCGCAGCTCAAGAAAGAGAACTGCGTGACGATCCCCTCTTCCATCATGGTTGATTTTGCGGAGCTGCTGGTCGATACGGTCGCCTCCGCCGACTGGGCGTTCTTCGCCAAAAACGGCAACGACGTAACCTCCCTCGCCGTCATGACCGCCCGCGCCGCGACGCACCGCAAGAAAATTGTGTTCTTCAACGGCTATTATCACGGCGTATCTCCATGGACCCAGAAGCTCGATTATTCCGGTATTCTGGAAGAAGAGGTCTGCAACAACCTCTATGTCGACTTCAACGATTATCCAACGCTGGAGAAGCTGTTTTCCGATTATAAGGGCGAGATCGCCGGCCTGATTGCCCAGCCCTATATGCACGGCAACTTTAACGACAACTTCTTCCCGGACGAAGGCTACTGGCAGAAGGTCCGCAAGCTCTGCGACGACAACGGCGTCGTGCTCATCATTGACGACGTGCGCGCGGGCTTCCGCATGGATCTTGCCGGCTCCGACCATTATTTTGGTTTCAAGGCGGATCTCATCTGCTTCTGCAAGGCGCTGGCCAACGGCTACAATGTATCCGCCCTGTGCGGCCGCGAATCTCTGAAAGATGTTGTCAGCGGCATCACCTTCACGGGCAGCTACTGGATGAGCGCCGTGCCGTTCGCGGCCGGTATCGCCTGTATCAATAAAATGAAGAAGCTTAACACGCCCAAGCTTTTCGACGAGCTCGGCCGCGAGCTGACGACGGGCCTTGTCAAGGCCGGCCAGGAGCACGGCTTCCATCTGATCGCCTCCGGCATGCCGTCCCTGTTCTATCTGCGCATTGCGGACGACGATTCCCTGATGCTGCATCAGGAGTGGGTAGCCGATATGGTGCGCCGCGGCATCTTCCTCACCTCTCACCACAACCACTTCATCAACGCCTCACTGACGCATGAGGATATCAACCATACGATCGAAGTGGCGGAGGAGTGCTTCAAGATCCTGCGCAAGAATCATCCGGAGATCGGCTGATTTGCATCAGAATCCGGCTGCCCCTTCCGGGCAGCCGGTCCATCGCACATAACCGCGCGGAGCGCGGATGATAGAAACACGAAATAAAGGAGGAATTTCCACATGCCATTAACAAAGCAGGAGTGGCTTGATCTGGAGGCAAAGGCCAATCAGCTCAGGCACACAGCCTTGGATACCACCCTCATGGCGGGCAGCGGCCATATTGGAGGCAGCCTGAGCTCGATGGATATCCTGACGGTGCTCTACTACAAGTACATGAATATCAAGAAGGACGACCCCACGTGGGAGGACCGCGACCGTTTCATCCTCTCCAAGGGCCATATCGGCATCGGCTATGCTGGCCTTCTGTGCGACCTGGGCTGGAATGATCCGGAGCAGCTCAAAACCTTTAATCTGACAAATTCCAAGATGGGCGTTCATCTGGATTCCAATAAGGTGGTCGGCGTTGACGCCTCCACAGGCTCTCTTGGCCACGGCCTTTCCATCGCCGTCGGCACGGCGCTGGCGGCCCGCGTCCAGAAGAAATCCTACATTACCTACTGCCTGCTGGGTGACGGCGAATGCGATGAAGGCTCCAACTGGGAGGCCGCCATGTCCGCCGGCCAGTTCAACACGACGAATATGATCGCCTTTGTCGACCGCAACCGCCTCGAGATGGACGGCCCGACGGAGGACGAGATGAAGCTCGAGCCCTTCGCGGACAAGTGGGCGGCGTTCGGCTTCGACGTCAAGGAGATCGACGGCCACAATTTCAAGGAGCTTTGCGATGCGATCGATTACGCGCTCGCGGCGACCGAGAAGCCCGTCATGATCATCTGCAATACGGTCAAGGGCTGCGGCATCGACTTTATGGAGAACGATTTCAAATGGCATTACGGCGCGATCGATCAGGATCTGCACGATAAGGCTTCCAAGAGCCTGGATGCCTATTATAAGAAGCGCGTTGAGCGCGTTGAGAAGGAGGCGAAGTAACCATGGCGGGAGGACTTGTTTATACAGCGGTCGGCTCTGAAGCGATGGCGACTGCGGAATATTACGGCAAGGCGATGTGCGATCTCGGCAAAGAGCATCCCGAAATCGTTGCCCTGACGGCGGATCTCGCCGGCTCCACCAAGATCGGCGTATTCCGCAAGGAGTTCCCGGACCGTTTCTTTAACGTCGGCATTGCGGAGCAGAATATGTTCGGTATCGCCGCCGGTATGGCGAAGGCGGGCCTTGTCCCCTTCGTATCCACGATGTCCGCGTTCGCGACCATGCGCGTGGCTGACCAGATTCATGCGGATATCTGCTATCAGAACGTCAATGTGAAGATCATCGGCAGCCATGCCGGTACTTCCTTCGGCCAGGCGGGCTCCACCCATCACGCGATCGTCGATATGGGCTGCCTGCTGACCTTCCCGAACATGACCTATCTCTGCCCGGCGGACGGCATGGAGACCGTCAATGCGATCCGCGCCGCCTATGAGACGCCCGGCCCGGTCTATATCCGTATCAACCGCGGCTTCGACCGCCTTCTGTATGAAGATACGGAATACGGCTTCGAGCTCGGCAAGGCGCATACCGTCCATGAGGGCACGGATCTGACTGTGATCGCATGCGGCTCCTGCGTCTATCAGGCGCTGCAGGCTGCAAAGGCGCTGGAGGCCTCCGACGGCCTGAAGATCCGCGTGCTTGATATGCATACGCTCAAGCCCCTCGATGTGGAAGCGGTGCAGAAGGCGATTGTCGATACCCGCCGCATCATCACGGCAGAGGATCACAGCGTGATCAATGGTCTGGGCAGCCAGGTGGCCAGCGTCATCGCCGATTTCGGCAAGGGCTGTGCCTTCAAGAAGCTTGGCCATCAGGACAAATTCGCGCCGATCGGCCTGCATGAGGATATCATGTCCATGGTCGGCATCGACGCCAACGGCATCATGGATGCGATCCGTGAAGTGATGCATAAGGACTTTGAAGAGGACGATTCCTGGGATGACGAGGTGTGATGAATGGCAATTACGAAAGATGATTTGTATTCCAGCAAAATCTTCCTGAACGCCGCGCTGCCTCTTGCAAAGGTCATCGCCATGGATATCCCGAAGCTGGGCGATAAATTTAAAAAGACGCACGCGGTCATTCAGGTCAGCGCCCTAGATCCGGACAGCCCGGAGGGGAAGGTCGGCACCCACTTCGTCATCAACAGCGGCGAGTGGCTCGTCCATGCCGGGAGACTGACGAGAAACCCTCATATCGAGCTGGAATTCCAGAGCATTCCCGCGCTGAATAAGTTTTTCAAGGGCCAGATGGGGCCGGACTGCATTCCGAAATTCCATCTGAAGGTCAAATATGTGCCGGACCTGATCTCCTTTGTGATGGTGCTTTTGAAGATGTCGAAGCTGCTTGGCGCGACACAGGCGCCGGAGGACGAGGAGACGAAGAAGCTGATGGTCAAGTGCTTCTTCTATCTGGTCACGAGCGGCATCAGCCAGCTCAATAAGGCTGGTCATGAAGAAATCCACCACTGGGCGCTGCAGAGCCCGGACCGTGTCTATGCCATCGGCGTGGACGGCCATCCGGATGTTTCTGCCTATATCCGCATCAAGGCGGGCAATTCGAAGGCCGGCCGCGGGATCTATAAGCGTTCCCTGCCGTTCTTCAACATGCGCTTCCCGACCTATGATGACGCGTTAGGGATTCTGCTCGGCACGGCCGACATGCTGGATTCCCTGAAGGCCGGCAAGCTGATCCTGGACGGCGCGCCGGAGTTTGCGGGCCAGATCGGCAACTTCATGTTTGCGGTTGCCGACTATGCGAAGGGCTAAGGGCACGGGGAAATGGAATGATTCCGTTTGATACGGAAATGATCTTTTCTCACCCGGTCAGCCCGCCCGCGTGGTACTTCTCCGCGCGGGCGGGCGTTATTTGAATATGGGCAGAGGCGGCTGAACCGCCGCCTGCAACTGTAATTTGGCCGCAAAGAGTGCGGCAGTATGCAGCGTATAACAAGATGAAATGCGGGAGCGCCGGCAGATTCTCTTTACAGGCACGGGAACGGGCAGGTGAAAGCGGACGCATCCCGTCAGCGGAACGGAGATAGGCTCCAATGGAAAACAGCAGACGAAAAGCAAAGCAAAATCCCTTTGAAACGACATCGCCTGCGCGCAGGCAGCGCATTTTTGAAGCCGCTATCCACGAATTTGCCACGAAGGGCTTCAATGCCGCCAACATCAATATCATCGCACGCGCCGCCGGAGTGAGCATCGGCTCGATGTACAGCTACTTTGCTTCCAAGGAGGATCTGTTTTTGCAGGTGATGGAATATTGCCTGCAGAGGATGTATCAGCTCCTCTCAAAGGTAAACCGGGAGCAGGGCGTGGTGGAGGCTTTCCGGGAGATGCTGTCGATTGCCCGCGATGCGGCGCGGCAATACCCGGAGATGAACCAGATTTATCTGGATTGCTCCTCACAAAGCCTGGTCAGCCTCTCTGAGCAGCTTTCGCGCGACGCGGAGGAGGTTACGGTAGAGCTGTATGCCCAGATCCTTACGGAGGATAGAAAGGCGGGCCGGGTGCGCGGGGATCTCGATATCGCAACTACCGCTTTTATGCTCGACAATCTTGTGATGATGTATCAATTCTCCTTTGTGTCGAATTACTATATGGAGCGGAAAAAGCTCTTCCTTGGCGGCATGCTTTCCGAGAATGAGGAAGAGGTTATCGATGCGATGGTGGATTTCGTCCGGCGTGCAATTGAGTAATTGGCATAAAAATGAAAAAACATGCCTGTGGGATGTAAAATTCATCCTGCAGGCATTTTTATCCAATTGTAAGGAAATAGATGTGGAAAATAATCAGATACGGATCGCGCGTTCCTTTATTATTATAATGAAAAGAACCCGCTATGCTCACCATTCTCGTGTGCATAGCGGGTTTGTTTTTCATCAGGATTCAGGTTTCCAGCTCAGCTTCCGGGCTCTTCCGCCGGAGGGGGCTCTTCCGCCCCCGGAGTCATCCCAAGGGGCCTGATTTCCTTGAGATAAATATAGCGAAAGTAGATGAGGCAGAGGGTGAGGGAGAACAGCTCCGCGAATGGGAAAGCCCACCAGACCGCGTTCAGGCCGCTGAAGCGGGCGAGCAGGTACGCGGTGGGAAGCAATACGACCAGTTGCCGCACTGCGGAGACCGACAGGCTCAGGAAGCCGTGCCCCAAAGACTGGCAGACGGAGAGCATGCAGATGCCGAAGCCCGCGAAGATGAAGCTCAGGCTGATCGTCCGAAGCGCCGGCACGCCGATCTGCTGCATTGTTTCAGAGGCGTTGAAAATGGCGAGCAGCTTGTCCGGAATCAGCCAGAAGATCAGGACGCCGACGAGCATGATGGCGGTGGCGTAGAGGATGCTCAGCTTGATCGTTTTCATCATACGGTCCGGCTTGCGTGCGCCGTAGTTATAGGAGATAATCGGTACCATGCCATTGTTCAGGCCGAAAATCGGCATAAATACAAAGCTCTGCAGCTTGAAATAGACGCCGAAGACGGCGGTGGCGGTTGAAGTGAAGGAGATGAGGATTTTATTCATGCCAAAGGTCATTACGGAGCCGATGGAGGCCATGATGATCGATGGGATGCCGACAGAATAGATCTTCCCGATCACTTTTCCGCTGGGCCGGAAGCCCTTGAGGTGAAGGGCGATTTCATCATTTTTCTTGATATTAAAGACGAATGCGAGGATGGAAGCGACGATCTGGCCAAACACCGTCGCAACCGCGGCGCCAGCGACACCAAGCTTCGGGAAGCCGAGCAGGCCGAAGATCATGATGGGGTCGAGTATGATGTTGATGATCGCGCCCAATCCCTGGGTGATCATGGTATAAAAGGTACGCCCGGTGGATTGCAGGAGCCGCTCAAAGGTAAATTGCAGGAACATACCGAAGGAGCATACGCAGCAGATCATAAGGTAAGCGGTTCCGCTTTCCACGATCTCCGGATCAGAGGTCTGCAGCAGAAAGAAAGGCCTTGAGAAAAGGACGCCGATAACAGCGAACAGCAGATAGCTGAGCACGGCAAGGAATACGCCGTTTTCCGCCGCGCGGTTTGCAAGGTCAAAGTTCTTTTCGCCCAGGCTTTTGGAAAGCAGCGCATTGATACCGACGCCCGTACCGGAGCCGACCGCGATCATCAGGCTCTGGATGGGGAAAGCGAGGGACACGGCGGTCAGCGCGTTTTCGCTCAGCTGGGCAACGAACATGCTGTCTACGATATTATATAACGCCTGCACCAGCATGGAAACAATCATAGGCAGGGACATCGTGATCAGCAGGCGATTGACAGGCATGATGCCCATCTTATTTTCAGCGGGTCGTTCGATCGCATCCTTCATATGGTAACCTCCTTTTTGCGGATGAGATCCAGCAGGACGCTCACGGCGGTATCGACGCCGAGCGTGCCGCTGTTGATCGTGAGATCGTAATCCCGGCAACTTCCCCAATGGCCGGTAGAGAAGTAATTGTAGTAGGCAGCACGGGCTTTATCGTGCTTCAGGACGCAGGCCTGCACTTCATCCGCGGGGATACCGTATTCCTCCTTCGCGCGCTGGACGCGGTCGTTTAAGGGCGCGTGGATAAAGATACGCAGGCAGTTTTCCTGCTCGCGCAGCACATAGTTTGCACAGCGGCCCACGATGACACAGGGCCCCTCCCCGGCAACGCGCTTGATGACTTTTGATTCTGCAATAAACACCTGGTCGGATACCGGGAGATTCCGGCTGTTGAAGGAAAGGTTATAGAGAAAGCTGGAAGTCCGATGCTGCTCTGCCTCGCGGATAAATGCCTCAGACAGGCCTGTTTCCCTTGCGGCGATTTCGATGAGCTTTTTATCGTAAAAGGGGATGGAGAGTGCATCTGCAAGCTTTTTGGCGACCAGACTGCCGCCGGAGCCGTATTCCCTCCCGATGGTGACGATATAGGGCATGTGGTTTCCTCCTTTCATAAGGCATTGGGATTTAGTGTAAAAGAGAATGGTTGATCTGTCAAGAGGCATGGCCCAGGCTGGAGCCGCGCTATTCTGACAGGGTGGAAATATCGACGATGATTTGCAGAGAAAGCCTTCCGCTTTTCGCTAAAAAAGAGGAAGTGCAAGGAAAAGTGTGTGTCGAAAAGCATGAAAAACAGACGAAAAAAGGCAATGCGAAAAATCCGTTTCGCATTGCCGTTTCGCTTTTGATTTTTCGCGCAGATTATCTTTTCTTTTTCGTATGTTTCGCCCTGCGGACGGGCTTTTTTTGTTCCCCGATCCCGATCACCACATTGGCAACGCCCCACCCCAGCAGGAGGATCATCAAAAAGAGCGATAGATCATAGGCAGCGCCGAAGCCAACGGATTTGATTTGTACCGCCAGATCGGCAATAGACGGAGCGCTCTGAAGCAGGGACAGAATGCCTGTGTTCGCAGCGCCGGTTTCCTGCAGTTGGGCGAGAAGCGTGCCGATGGAGACCGTTCCGTCCGTCAGCATGGCGGAGACCGCACGCATCGGAATCAGCGCGCACAGCAGCAGAATGGTCCCTGCGCCGGACAAGCCCGCCATAACGGCATAGCGGTCACTCAGCAGGGAGCAGATCACGATTGCAAGCGCTGCGGCCAGAGCGAGCGACAGCAGAATGCACAGGGCGGTCACCGCAGGCTTGAGCGGCTGCACGGCATCGAGTGAGAGGAGCTTCTCCGTTTGCAGCTGCTCGCCGCCGGAGAAGAACATATCCTTCAGGCTCAGCGTCAGCTCCGACTCTCCCGTTAAGATGACAGAATAGACCAGCCGCAGGAGCGGTGCAAAGAGGAATACCGGGAAAATTGCGGCGGCGGCGATTGCCGTCAGGACACGGTAAACATATTTCATCAGAAGGGCCCCCTTTTTGCATGATCACGCTGCTTTATTATAAAAATGTTATTTTTTCTTTTCCCAGGAGGAGTTGAGCGCAACCGTGCGGTTAAAGACCGGATGCTCGGAGGTGCTGTCGGGATCGACGCAGAAGTAGCCCTGACGCATAAATTGAAAGGTGTCTCCCGCCTTCGCCCCCTTCAGGCTGCCTTCCAACCGGCAGTCCGTGAGGGTGACGAGGGAATCTGGATTGATATTTTCTTCAAAGGCTTCTGTATCCGCAGGGTTTTCCGTGCGGAACAGCCGGTCATAAAGCCGAACCTCGGCCGAAATGCAATCCGTCGCGCTGACCCAGTGGAGGGTCCCCTTGACCTTGCGCCCATCGGGGGAATTGCCGCCCTTGCTTGCAGGGTCATAGGTGCAGTGCAGACAGGTAACATTGCCGTCCTTGTCCGTTTCATACCCTGTGCAGGTAACGAAATAGGCGCTCTTCAGGCGGACCTCATTGCCGGGGAAAAGGCGGAAATACTTTTTGACCGGTTCCGCCATGAAGTCGTCCTGCTCCACATAGAGCTCGCGCGAGAAGGTCACCTTGCGGGTGCCGAGCTCAGGCTTGTCGGGATTGTTTTCAACCTCAAGCTCCTCGGCCTGGCCCTCCGGGTAATTGTCGATGATGACCTTCAGCGGGCGGAGAACCGCCATTGCGCGCGGCGCGTCCGCATTGAGCCGGTCACGCACACAGGACTCGAGCAGGCCGTAATCCACGACGCTGTAAGCTTTGGAGACGCCGATGCGTTCACAGAAATCGCGGATGGCGGCAGCGGGATAGCCGCGACGGCGCATGCCGCTTAAGGTGGCCATGCGCGGATCATTCCAGCCGCTGACGAGATTGTCCTTGACGAGCGCAAGGCACTTGCGCTTGCTGGTGACGCAGTAGTTGAGGTTGAGCCTTGCAAATTCGATCTGGCGCGGCGGATGCTCGAAGCCCAGCTCCTGCAGGAACCAATTGTAAAGCGGGCGGTGGTTTTCAAATTCAAGAGAGCATAGGGAATGGGTGACGCCTTCCTTGGCGTCGGAGAGCGGATGCGCAAAATCGTACATCGGATAGACGCACCACTTGTCGCCCGTACGGTGATGGGAGACGTGCGCAATGCGGTAGATGACCGGATCGCGCATATTGAGGTTCGGGGAGCCCATATCGATTTTTGCCCGCAGGACGCGCGCGCCGTTTTGGAATTCACCGGCAGTCATGCGGCGAAACAGCTCGAGATTTTCCTCCGCCGAGCGATCGCGGTAGGGGCTCTCTTTGCCCGGCTCGGTGAGCGTGCCGCGATATGCGCGGATTTCATCTGCCGTCAGGTCGTCAACATAAGCCTTGCCCAGTTCGATCAGGCGCACGGCACATTCATAGATAAAATCGAAATAGTCGGAGGCATAGTAGAGGTGGTCCCACTGGAAGCCGAGCCACTTGATGTCCTCCAGAATCGCGTCGACATATTCCGTATCCTCCTTGGTGGGGTTGGTATCGTCGAGGCGGAGATTGCATGTGCCGCCGTATTTCATAGCCGTGGTGAAATTGATGCAGATCGCCTTGGCATGGCCGATGTGCAGATAGCCGTTCGGCTCCGGGGGGAAGCGCGTCTGCACATGGTCGTAGACGCCGTCCTTTAAATCCCCGTCGAGGAAATCATGAATAAAATTTGAGCCGGACTCTATTTTGTTTTCTTCCATTGCGTTAAGCCTCCTCGTAAAATTTGAGCGCCGCGCGCATACGGGAAATGACCTTTTCCTCGCCCAGAAGCTGCATGATGGCATGCAGGTCGGGCGTGTTGCGCCGCGAGGTCACCGCAAGGCGGATAACGGCGGATACATCCCCCACATGGCCCCTGAAGGCCTGCGGGTCTTTTTTGTATTCCTTGACATTCGGCGTATAGCCAAGCGGCGCGCAAAGATCCCTGATCCGGGCAAACCAAGCATCCTTGCCGTCTGTATGGTCGTAAACATCCAGATACGCCCTGAGAATCTCCGCGGCCGCAGCGGGCGTCAGATTGTCCGGGAGTGTGTAGTCCGGCGTGTAGAGTGCATCATAAAAATAAGCGACGAAATCCCTGACCTCCGACCATTTGGCGATATCCTTGCGTGGCTTTGCAATGCCGCGGTCAATGTGGAAGATGCCCTTTGAAAAGGCCTCGTCCGCCGTGAGCAGCCGGTAAAGCTCCTTGTCATACTGACCGGCCCATTGGACGGCTTTCTCGTACACCTCGTCCGCCGTCATCAGGGAAATCACGTTTTTGCTCACGTCGTTTAACTTTTGCAGGTCAAACAGCGCGCCGGAAGCGCTCATCTTTTTCAGGTTGAAGGGGAAGTCGGATTGCGGCGCGTCTTTATTTGCCCTGCGCCAGTCCTCAAAATTGGAATTGGCGAGCGTGAGCAGGTATTCGATCACGCTTTCCTTCGGGTAGCCCTGCTCGATATAGTAGCTGACGGCGGCCTCCGGATCCTTGCGCTTACTGAGCTTGCGCTTGCCGCCGTTTTCCTCCTTCATGATGGGCGCGATATGCGCGTATTTCACGGGCCTGAAGCCGCAGCATTTGAATAACTGGAGATGCACCGGCACGGAAGCGATCCATTCATCCCCGCGCACGACATGCGTGGTGCGCATCAAGTGGTCGTCGATTGCATGAGCGAAGTGGTAGGTAGGGATGCCGTCTGTTTTCAGCAGGACGATGTCCTGCGTGTTTTCCGGCATTTCGATCTTGCCCTTGACCAGATCGTCGAAGGTGATGCGGCGGCTTTCGTCGCCCGGGGAGCGCAGGCGTAGCGTGTAAGGCTCGCCGGCCTCCACCGCTTGGCTTTGTGCTTCAAAGGTGAGATTGCGGCAGGCCGCCCATTTGCCGTAATAGCCTTTATTGACAGACTGCGCCTCCTGGTTTTCGCGCAGAGTGTTTAAATCCTCTTCTGTGCAGAAGCAGGGATAGGCAAGGCCCTTGCGCACGAGCTCCTTGGCGAAGCATTGATAGATTTCCCGGCGTTTGCTCTGCTGATAAGGGCCGTATGCGCCGTTTTCCACATCAAGGCCGGTAATCCCCTCGTCCGGCGTGATGCCGAAGGCACTCAGCCCCTTGACAATTGCCGTTACGCCGTCGGCGATTTCACGTTTTTTATCCGTATCCTCGATGCGCAGGAAAAAAACGCCGCCGGTAGCCTTGGCGGTGAGGCGGGCGGTCATGGCCGCAAACAGGCCGCCGATGTGGAGAAAACCTGTGGGGCTCGGCGCAAAGCGTGTAACGCGCGCACCGTCCGGCAGATTGCGGGCGGGATAGCGCTCCTCATATTGCTGCGGTGTTAGAGTAATGTCGGGGAAGAGCAGCTCGGCGAGCTTCTCGTTGTCAGTCAAGATGGATTCCTCCTCATGCAAAGCCGCTCTTCTCCCAAAGGCAGGGCGGCGGATATATTGAAAAAGAAAAGACAGACTGCCGAGCGGAGATAAGACAAGGGCCGTCAGGCAGGTTTCGGCAACATTGATAAAACAACAGATTAGACTTATTATCGCAGAAAAAGGGAGAAGTATCAATATTTTTACGTGTTTTTTTTACCTGAGAATCCGACTCCCGGAAAAGAAAAATCCCGCACGGCTCGCCGCGCGGGACCGGATCATTGCAGCTGCAGCAGGCGGCAGGCATTGCCGCCGAGGATTGCGTCTGTCTCCCCCTGAGACAGACCGAGGCTTTTGACGAAGCGGATTTCATTGCCCGTATCGCTCCACGGCATATCGCTGCCCAGCAGGACCCGGTTTGCGCCGTGCGCACGGATGATCTCCCTTGCCCAGTCCGGCGGCATGCGGGAGAAGGAAAAGGCAGTGTCAAAATAGAGCGGTTTTCCCACGAGGAATTTCAATACATCCTGCCAGCACAGGTAGCCGCCCATATGCGCGGCGACGACCGGCGCATTCCCGAAGGCGGGAAGAATATGGGCGAGGCGCTCTGGCGTGCAGTGCACCGGGTCCGGATAGCCGATATCGACGCCCGCGTGAAAGACGGTAATCAGCCCCAGGGATGCGATCTTTTCATAGATCGGGAGCATCCTATCCTCATCGATGAAGAAATGCTGGTAATCCGGATGCAGCTTTACGCCCTTCAGGCCCGCCGCGTAGATGCGCTCGAGTTCGTCAAGCGCACCCGGGCTCTCCGGATGGATGCTGCCGAAGGCGTAAAGATTGGGAAAGCGGTCGTTTGTATCAATGGCGAAATGGTTGACGCTCTCCTGCTGGTGCGGATTGGTGGCGATATTGAGCACCACAGCGCCGTCTGCCCCTCCCGCTAGGGCGTGCTTCAGAAGGCTGTCCGCCGTGCCGGCATGAAAGGGGATGGCGTCGCCGGAGCAGTGCGACAGATTAGAAAGCGCCTTTGCGGCGATTTTTTCAGGAAAGCAATGGGTATGAAAATCGATGATACGGCTCATAGATGTGTGCTTCCTTTGCGTATGGAGTCGGGATCAGCGCTTGCCGAACTGTTTTTTCATGCGCAGATCCTTGGCGAGGATGGTCTTGCGCAGCCTGAGGGAGGTGGGCGTCACCTCAAGCAGCTCGTCGTCCTTGATGAATTCCATGCACTGCTCAAGGCTCATCGTCGTCGGGGGTACCAGGCGCAGCGCATCGTCCGAGCCGGCGGCGCGGGTGTTGGTCATCTGCTTTTTTTTGCAGACGTTGCAGACGATATCCTCATTCTTGGCGCATTCCCCCACGATCATGCCCTCATACACCGGCACGCCCGGGCCGACGAACAGCCTGCCGCGCTCCTGTGTGTTGAACAGGCCATAGCCTGTGGTTTCGCCAGCCTCGTGCACGACGATGGAGCCGCGCTCGCGCGTCTGGATTTCGCCCTTATAGGGCTCGTAGCCGGCAAAGACCTGGTTCATGATGCCGTTGCCGTTGGTATCGGTCATGAATTCCGAGCGGTAGCCGATCAGGCCGCGCGCCGGGATCTTGAATTCAAGATGGGTAGAGCCGCCGTCGCGCGTGCCCATGTTTTCCAGCTCGCCCTTGCGGGAGCCGATTTTCTCCATGACCGGGCCGACATACTGCTCCGGGACCTCGACGATGAGCAGCTCCATCGGCTCGAGCTTTTTACCGTTCTCTTCTTTTAAGATAACCTTCGGGCGGGATACCTGAAACTCATAGCCCTGGCGGCGCATCGTCTCAATCAGGATGGACAGATGCAGCTCGCCGCGGCCGGAGACCTTGAAGCAATCGGTCGTCTCCGTCTCCTCGACGCGCATGCTGACATTGGTCTCAACCTCCTTGAAGAGGCGGTCGCGGATATTGCGGGAGGTGACAAATTTTCCCTCTTTGCCGGCGAACGGGCTGTTGTTGACCATGAAATTCATGGAGATGGTGGGCTCGTCGATCTTGACGAAGGGCAGGGGCTCGATATGCTCCGGATCACAGGCTGTCTCGCCGATATTCAAGTCTGTGATGCCCGATACGGCGATCAGATCACCGAGAGAAGCTTCCGGGACTTCGATACGGCGCAATCCCTCGAACTGATACAGGCGGGAAACTTTCACATTTTCCACCGTGCCATCCGTTTTGCATAGCGCGACCTGCTGGCCGTGATGCACCGTGCCGCGCTCCACGCGCCCGATGCCAATGCGGCCGACATAGTCGTCGTAATCGAGCGAGGAGAACCGGATCTGGAGCGGCCCGTTCAGATCGCCCTGCGGCGGTGCAATATTTTCGAGGATCGAATCGAGCAGCGGGCGCATATCTCCTTCGCGCGCATCCGGAGAGAGGGAGGAATAGCCGTCCTTCGCGGAGGCGTACACGACCGGGAACTCCAACTGGTCGTCGTCCGCGCCGAGCTCAATGAAGAGGTCGAGCACTTCGTCGACAACCTCAAGCGGACGCGCGCCGGGGCGGTCGACCTTATTGACGACGACGATTGCCTTCTTGTGCAGGTTCAGCGCCTTTTTGAGCACAAACCGCGTCTGCGGCATGCAGCCCTCGAAGGCGTCGACGAGCAGCAGCACGCCATCGACCATCATCATGATGCGCTCGACCTCGCCGCCGAAGTCAGCATGGCCGGGCGTGTCCACAATGTTGATCTTGGTGCCCTGATAATGCACGGATGTGTTTTTTGACAGGATCGTAATGCCCCGCTCGCGCTCCAGATCGTTAGAGTCCATCACGCGCTCCTGCACCTGCTCGTTTTGCCGGAAGATGCCGCTCTGGCGGAGCATCTGGTCGACCAGGGTCGTTTTGCCGTGGTCAACGTGGGCAATGATCGCTACATTTCTGACGTCGTTTCTCTGATCCAATTTTTTCACCTTCAACATTTTGTGGTCGTCTATAAAAAATAGCCGCTGAACTCCTGCAATCCAAATATGAATGAAACTCTATTGCAGATCAGCATTCGGCAGGGCTTGCTTTGTTACTTGCTTCGCTTCGTAATAAAAAATAGCCGCTGAACTCCTGCAATCCAAATATGAATGAAACTCTGTTGCAGATCAGCATTCGGCAGGGCTTGCTTTGTAATAAAATAACCAGATTTTTTCTCTTTATGGAAATGAGCTTTATCCAAAGCCTTATTCCCCAATTTTATTTATTTTATCACTTCACAGGGGGCGCCGCAACGGATAAGACGCAGAACATCACAAAAAACAGGGTGAAAAATTGGGCAGTGTGTTGAAAATATGGAAAGATTGATGCATCCTAGCCGGAATACCGTTGTGGAAGCCCGAAAGAATCCATGTGGCCGCCTTTTTGTCACCATGCACATTGACGGATATTGTAGAGACGTTTATAATAAATTGATATGGATATAAAGCGAAGACCTGGGGCAGCGGCCCGCCGCCCTGAAAGGATTTTTGGTGTATGGATGATTTTTTAAAACGCACCTGGCTCGAGATTGATCTCGATGCCATCCGCGGGAATTATGATAAAATACGCTCCTTCGTAGCGCCGGATGCGCAGGTGATGGCCGTGATCAAGGCAGATGCCTACGGCCATGGTGTGGAGTATACGGCGCGGGAGATGAGCGAAGCCGGAGTAGACTGGTTTGCGGTGTCCAACCTGGAGGAGGCTGTGCAGGTGCGCCGGGCAGGGCTCGACAAGCCCCTGCTGATCCTTGGCTATACGCCGCCGGAATATGCGCGACAGCTCGCAGTCAATGGGATCTCCCAGGCTGTTTTCGACGAAAATTACGGACGCCAGCTGGCTGCCTGTGCGCAGCGGGACGGCGTGCAGGTGTGCATTCACATCAAGGTGGATACCGGGATGACCCGGATCGGCTTCCCTTACCGGGACAATGTGGAGAATGCGGGCTCTGTGGACGAGATCGAAGGGGTCTGCGCTTTGCCGGGGCTGTATCCGGAGGGGATTTTTACGCACCTTTCCTGTGCGGATGAGGAGGGCAACGCAGAAGTCTTCACGCGGCTCCAGTACGATCTGTTCCTCGATATGATCGACAGGCTTCGCAGGAGGAAAATCGAATTTGAGCTGCGCCATTGCTGCAATTCCGCCGCTACGGTCCACTATCCGGAGATGCATCTTGATCTGGTGCGGCCCGGTATCATTCTCTATGGGATGATGCCATCGTCTGGTCTGAGCGACCCGTTGGGCCTGTGCCCTGCAATGGAAATGAAAACGGTGATCTCCCAGATCAAGGAGGTGCCGGCAGGCGTGCCCGTCAGCTATGGGCGTACGTTCGTTACGCCGCGCGCCATGCGGCTTGCGACCGTCCCGGTAGGGTATGCGGACGGCTACCCGCGCGCCCTGTCGGACAATGCACAAATGCTGCTGCAAGGACAGCGTGTGCCAGTGGTGGGCCGTATTTGTATGGACCAGTGCATGCTCGACGTAAGTGCGCTCCCGTCTGCACGGGAGGGGGATACCGTGACCGTATTCGGCGGGGAAATCACGGTTGATGAACTGGCGGCACATGCGCACATGATCAATTATGAGATCATCTGCGGGATCAGCAAACGCGTCCCGCGCGTTTTCCTCCGTGCGGGCCAGGCGGAGTATATGACGGATTATATGAGCCTGCGCTGAAGCGCCCCAAAAGCAAACGGGGCTTCCGTACGCGGCAGCCCGCGGCGGGAGTCCCGTTTTGTATTTTCTGAATGCTGCCTTATGGTGGAAGGCACGGCGGGCGGCCTTGCTATCATGCGGAAAGGGTATGCGGGGTCGCGTCTTGGCGTGGGATAGCATCGGTGAACAGGGGCAACAACGGTTTTGAGGGCAATGCCGAGGCCTCTGCCTGCGTTATTCTCCTCGCCTTCCGGCAAGGAAGGCGTCGTCGTCTGCCTTGCCAAAGGCCCCGGC
>URQB01000010.1 GCA_900549825.1 uncultured Oscillospiraceae bacterium
AAGGACCGCTCCGGCGCCCGCAGGGGCAGGTTTGCAAGGCCGAGAACGCGGCAAACATGGCTTTGCGCCTGCGGGGCGGCGCTGTTTCCCCTTGTTTACCGATGCTGGAATAAGGATTGAAATCATTACGAAAAAATATCGTTCAATGGAGGGGATAGGGAAGGCCATCGTTTTCAGGAATTTTGCTATTTTGATATACAATCGGCAATGGAAAGGAAGGGCTACAGATGGAACCCATGAAATTAAAGCCCGCCGTGAAGGATTATCTCTGGGGCGGCACACGGCTGCGGGAGGAATACGGGATCGATGCGCCGCTTGATAAGCTGGCGGAGGCCTGGATGCTTTCCTGCCATCCCCAGGGAGAGGATTTTGTGGAGAATGGCCGGTATCAGGGGCTGACGTTGACGCAGGCCATTGAGCAGATGGGAGCGGGCTGCCTTGGAACGCACGCGCAAAAGTTTGACTATTTCCCGATCCTGATCAAACTCATCGATGCAAAGGATCATTTATCCGTGCAGGTACATCCGGACGACGCCTATGCGCGCCGGGCCGAAAACGGATTTGGCAAGACGGAGGCTTGGTATATCCTCGATGCGGAGGAGGGCGCCGAGCTGATCTACGGCTTCAGCCGGGAAATCACCCGGGAAGAATTCCGCCGCCGGATCGCAGAGGAAACGCTGCTGGAGGTTGTCAACCGTGTGCCGGTAAAAAAGGGTGATCTGTTTTTTATCGAGGCAGGCACCCTGCATGCGATTGGAAAGGGAATCCTGCTGGCTGAGGTGCAGCAGAATTCTAACACGACCTACCGGGTCTATGATTACGGCCGCGTAGGAAATGATGGCAAAATGCGCGAGCTCCATGTGGATCAGGCCGTGGAGGTAACCCGCTGCGCGCCTCCTTCCCACGGCTCAAAGCCGCAGGGAGAGCCAAAGCGCTTCGATGGATATACGAAAACGCTTTTGGTATCCTGCGGCCTGTTTACAGCATATACTCTGGAAATCTCCTCTCATGCCGTATTGACGGCAGATGAGTCGTCTTTTGTATCCCTCATTGTGTTGGATGGGGAAGGGATGCTTACCTCCTGCGGGCAGGTCATGCCGCTTCGCAAGGGCGAGAGCGTATTCCTGCCGGCCGGAAGCGGGGAATGCAGGATCGAAGGGGCGATCACGGTGCTTGAAACACGCGTGTAAACATATGTACCTTTGGGTACAAGCCAGAAAAGCGGCGCGATGCAGCATCCTGCATCTTTATCTTGGATTGGCTTTTTTCTTCGGAATACCGGAATGCCTTGAAGACCACCGTCCCGGCATCGGGGATCAGCGCAAAAAGAAACAGCGCCAGGATCAACATGGGCATCCGCGCAGACGGCGTCTCCAGAAAAGCTTCGTTTCCGACAAGCTCGTTAAGATAGGGCAGGATGGCCGGATTCCACAGCCACGCCACCGTCAGGGAAGCGATGTCCAAAACTGTTGCAAGATCGTTGAGCACGCAGATGGTTATCGCCAGTCGACGGGTATATCGGCTTTCATAGAGCCAACGCTCTCCTCTGCGATACTCAGGAGCCATCGGTCAAAAGGAAGGGCAGCTCATGCACCCTCTCAATTTGATAGACGGGCAGAATGGCTGCGTTGTTTTTCAAAACACCGGAAAATATCTGTGGGACAGTGAGGAACAGCATGGCAAATAAGACGAAATATCGGTGTTCGCAGCTCGTGCAGAACACATAGGGTGATGATGGAGCGCCGCATCTTCAAAACGAGCCCGGTCAAAAGCTCATCAGCTTTCAGAACAAATCTCTCCCCAACATGATGTTTAGCACATTTATAGTGTGCGATACGCGCTATTTTAAGAATGAAAAAACCGATGGAAAAGAGAAAAAATAAAAAAATACTTGATTTTTATGCACGATTGTGATATTATCTAATGCGTTGACCCGCTATTGAAAACGGGAAGATATTGTATGGGGCATTAGCTCAGCTGGGAGAGCGCTACACTGGCAGTGTAGAGGTCAGCGGTTCGATCCCGCTATGCTCCACCAAAGCAGAATTATCTGAAACATTTTTCTATTTAAGCGGAGTGTTTGGGATAATCCTAAACAGAAATTGAGAAACCCCGCCAGGGAGAAATCCCTGGCGGGGTTTTTACACGTGTTTGTAAGTCGAGACGGTTGCAAGTTTGTAATAAATAAAACAATGACGTTATATGATGCCAAATGTATTGATTTTGGGTAAAAATGTTATATAATAATAAAAATATAATAGATTTGAGGGATTGACATGACACATGAAGAAATAAGCATAATAATCTCTATTTTTGGAATATTCTTTGCCGCATTAACAACAGGCGGAGCATGGAACAAATTAAAAAAAGAACCGATTACGAAACAGGAAAGACTAAAAAAGTTTTTCAATCGGCTGTTCGTAATAGTTGCCGGCTCTCTTATTATATTGACGCTAGCTATAACATTTGTAGTTAAGTTTCCATTTAGGGACGGCTCCTTAACCGATGCACTTCCGTCACAAGTAGAATCGTCTCCTGAAGCTACCTCAGAGAGAACGCTTAGTGCCATTCCGAATTCAATATTAACTGACACAATGACCGATACGATGAGCAAAATTTATATTCTAGAATCAGAACATAGCAAAACGGGTTCTAACGTTACTCAGCATCGCGTTGAAACAACTCGACCTAAAGTGGCGACCACCAAAGCAGCGACACAAAATCAGGTTTATAATCATAGAATACCTATCCAAAAGGGCGAAAAAACTATACGGCTTATGGATATAGAGGGGGCAAATAATTTTGTTTATTATCTTATTGATAATGGCAGTTTAGTGTTCTCTGGTGCTGGAACTTGTGTGTATCCGCTTAATGAGAAATATAAGATCCTGAATTTTTCCTTAAAAGTAGTCCTTCCATTTAAAAAAAATACTACAAATAAAGCTAATTTAGTAATAAGCGCAGATGGGAAGGAAATATGTTCCATTAAATTTGATAAGGACTTTAAGTGGCAAGACAAAGCTATTGACGTCTCAAACGTAAAAACACTTACAATTTATTTCGAAGAATTGGGTTATACGCATGTCAGTTTAGGCGTATGGATGAACACACCGGAGTTGATTTACAAATAATATCTTCCCTCATTAAAAATTTCCCCGGAATCCAACAGGATTCCGGGGCCTTGTTGCGTTTATTCGGTTTTTTCGTCCGCGTTATCCTTACACATGCAGTTTGCCTTGGGGCAGCTATATGTTAATGCGAGGGTGCTGTCCACCGTCCCCTTGGTGGTCGGATCGGTAATGCAGGCCCACACAGAGCCGATGACCGACACGACGATCACGGGGTTGCTCACCGCGTTACGCAAGGCATCCCATAGCGCCGCCCAGGTCGTCATATCCTGCCACTGCACACCAAGGCCCACCAAAATCGGGCTGACCAGGGCAATTACGAGCTGTATCCAAAACGTGGGGTTCTTCAATCGTACTTTCCAGTTGATGTTTTTCAGCATATGTAATTCCTCCAATTGTTTAGATTTTGTACTCCGCCCACTTGTCGGCTGAGTTCATTTCCTCAACGGATCAGCTGCGACAGCAGCCACGTCACAAACGAGATAACTGCGATTGAGATTGACACGAGCATCTTTAATCCTCCTCCCTCAGCTCATCAATGCGGTGATGCGCCAATTTTATGCTTTGTTCGACTGCCGTCATCCGCTCAATGAGATTGTTGTGCTTATTCACCTTGGCTTCTAATTGCTCTAGGCGGTATGTTGTCAAGCGGCTCGACGCCAGCACGCCAAACAGCGATCCTAGCACGGTACCCGCCACAGAGAGCAGCGCTACCACAACTTCCGGCTCCATCGCTTCACCGCCTCACACCCGCGTCAAAGACGACACCGCAACCCAGGACATGATCTCCTTGAGCAGCGCCTCCTTGATGCCCTTGTTGACCTGGATCTTGCCGACCGTGTGCTTGTTGGGGGCGAGCTGAGCAGAGGGCACCTTACTGCCCCGGGCAGAGGTCAATCCGCCATACACCGCGCCCTTGTTGATCGTGACCTTGCAGCCAATCTCAACAGGCTTTGCCATGCCACCAGACACGAGCGTGAGATCGTGGAGATAGACCCAGCTGCAAATCCCGCCGTCACGGCCAAGCAACGCCCGGTCGCCGCTGATCTCGGAGACTTTGTGTGCGGTGGATTTGACCCACGTGGGGATAACCTGGCCGGTGGCGTACTTTATGCCAGTCACTTTGACGGTGCTGCCAACGGCAATTGTACCGGTGCCGCCGCCTGTGGAGGGCTTCGACGGCTCCGCAACCTTCTTCAGATTAAGATATGCGACTGCCGCCTTCGCATATGCTTCACCGATCGCCTTGAGCTTCGTATCTGTGTTAATCTTTGCCTGATCCTTCGCGTTGTCCACAAAGGCGTACTCGCCGAGGATCGAGGGGATGATCGTGGAGGCCGCCTGCCGGCACATGCCGAAGTTATACTTCGGGTCCGACCAGCTCTCCTTGATCCCACGGCTCTTCTGGCCGAGCTTCGTCATTTCGGAGAGCACTGCCTGTGCGAGTGCCTTTGATGGTGCATGCTGATACCATGATGAAAAGTGATCAAACGTTAGAGGGTGATAATAGTAATCAGGCTGGGCGTGATATTCACGTTATAAATAACGATTACGCTCCAGATATCGAAAGGGCAGAAAAAATATTAGAGGAAATTTTCCAAAAGAAACTTCCTTATTTTACAGAGATAGCAGAACAAACAGCACGGGAAAGAGTGAAACCCGTTGCAGAGGAAATGGTTCGGAAGATACTGCAACAGAAACCGGAAGCAATCAATGCGTTCGCAGAGCCGGCAGTGCAGTATATGCTGGGCAGCACAATGAAAACAGCCAGTTCCACGGATGACAGTGTAATTCGTGACACATTGATTCAGTTAGCGGTGGATCATGTTTTAAGTGAAGAAAGGTCGTATGATCGCATCGTTGACGAGCAGGCGATAGATGTCCCTCAAAAAATGAATCGTGATATTCTCAAGAGCTTGCAGGAATTAGCTTTTTGGAACACGAAATGTGCTTTTGTTACCAAAGATAATATTATAAACTTTTTGACGAAGGGCATTTATACATTTGATTATGGAACTCATCTTGAATCGATTGGTTGTGCAAAGCTAAACAGTAAAAATACAGTTGATAAAAAAACTGATGCGTCATCTGCAGATGTTAGTTTGCGATATTTACAGATACAGTCTAAGCAAATTTATAAAATTTATGGAATTGTATTTTCCTGTTGATATTGGTAAAGTTGAAGCATTGTCATCCAGATTATTCAAAAAGAAAATCAGCCAAGAAACCTTCTCCTGGATAATAAAATCAATTGGAAATCAAAAAACCAACCTTAAAACATTCACTGCCTTATCACCCTATAGTTGGGTTGCGGAAGTAGCTTATAGATTATTAGGATGAAAAATCATGGATCAAGACGGCTTATTAAACGCGTTAGAAAAATCCATACCCCAAATGTTTTATTCGAGTGAAGACATACTTGCACTTATAAAAAGCAAGCAACGCCGATACAACGTTCATCCTTATATTTTTGATTATGATTTAACGCCTGTTGGATATAAACTTCAAGGATGCCTTCCTTGTCTTCTTAGGACGACGGAGCATACAATAGATGAAGAGGCCAGATTCACTTTTAATGATTTTATATCTCAAATTAATAATGCCCGCACCTGATTGCAAGTGCGGGCGATTCTCTATTCACTGCGCTCAAAATTGAGCTCAGCTTGCGTACTTGACGCGGTAGTTCTTCCCCTTTCGCCGCGATGGGGCGGGGGTTGCCGTGCTCGTTGAGCCAGCTGCGCACCATTTCGAGCACCGGGGCTTTGTAGCGGTCATAGTCGGCTGCGTGGCCGTTGCGGTCATAGGGTGCGTGGACAATCATCTGCTCCGGGACTGCAAGGGTGGAAACGATCGCGCCGACAGCCTGCGCATGGGGCTTGCCGGAGGCCTCAGAGAGGATGCCCAGCTCCTGCGCCATCTCTGTAAAATCGGATGTAGCCTCGTCCACTTCCAGCGGCGGCGTGGGGAGCTTGAGGCCTTCGTTGCGGTAGAGAACGGATAAAATCCTGCCTGTTGCAAAAGAGTGGCAGCAGCGGCCCCTGGAGGCCATATACGCCGTGGTGTTTCTGGACGCCATCCACTACCATGTCCGCAGCGAAGGCCAAATCGTGAAGAAAGCGGTGCACATCGCCATAAGTATTGATTTGGACGGGCGCAAAGATGTTCTTGGCATGTGGGTCGGGGAAAACGAGAGCGCCAGGTTCTGGGCAGCCGTGCTCAATGGCTTGAAAAACCGGGGCGTAGAGGATATTTTCATCGCCTGTACCGACCATCTGGCTGAATTTGACGCGGCCATTCACGCCACCTTCCCCAAAACCGGGATACAGAACTGCATGATCCACCAGCTGAGACACTCCAGCAAATATGTGTCCTACAAGGACCTGAAGGCCCTCATGGGCCGACCTGAAGGCGGTCTGCGCCGCTGTGGATGAGCAGGCCGCATTGGATGCCCTGGAGACCTTTGCGAAGCGCTGGGATAGGAAATACTTAAGGCGGCAGCCGACTCAGCCTGCTGCCGCCCCGCAAAATTTCGCTCTGTTCTGCATCAAGAAATCGAGTTTACACAGATTTTGGGATTGACTCGCTGATGAGATAGACGCTTGCGCTATTCGGTTGTGGGGTTATTCGTAGTGCGTCCACATGCTGTAGATCGCCACCACTTTTTCTTCTGCAAAGACCTTGTACACCAGCCGGTGCTGGACGTTGATCCGGCGGGAGTAAAAACCGTTGAGATCGCCCACCAGCTTTTCATAGGGCGGCGGGTTCTGCCACGGGTTTTCCTTCATGATATCGACCAGTGACTTGGCTTTCTTGGACAACCCGCTCTGTTTGAGCTTCTGTAAGTCCTTCTGCGCGCGTTTCGACAGCTTGACTTCATACATCCCTACCACTCCAATTCGTCCGCATTTGCCATGCTGTCAAGCGGCTCCTTCGCGCTTTCGAGGATGGATTCCGTCAGGCCGGGAACTGCTGTGATATGCAGCGTTTCCATCAGACCATTGTATTCCTCTTCGCTCATAATAACCGCATTGCCTTTTTTGGTATTGACGTTGATGACATCGTTGTAGGTGATGGCCTGATCGATATACTCAAACAAGTTTTTACGCAGATTGGTGATGTTCGTGTTTGTCATATCCTTCAACCTCCTGTTTTCAGTATATGTACATTATACCGTACATATACTGAGAGCGCAAGAGAGTTTTTAAAAAACTTTGCAAATTCTTCCGCTTATGCTATTGTGAGAACTGTAATATTTTGTCGTGTTTGAACGTAAAAAAGGAAGTGAAGATTTTTGTCCGTTTCATCCTTTCACTGGAATCTTTAGGGGCACGGGTGTGGCTCGATTCAAAAGTGCTCATGCCTGGCGATAGTCTTAGCAGATCGCTCAATCAAGGGCTAGCACACGCTCAATACGGGATTGTTATTCTTTTTAAGGACTACATGAAAAAGTTTTGGACTGGCAAAGAATTGGAAGGTTTATTTGCCAAATGGTCCGGCCTCGATAACGGAAAGAAGTGGATACTGCCGGTTTGGCACATACCCTACAGGAAATCATCGATGAGCTCAACGCCAAAGGCTTCAAATCAGCCAGAATCCTACGGAATGAACGATATATCGGCGTGTACAAATATGGGGACACCAGAGTAGAGGGCGGTATGCCCGCCATCATCGGAGAGGAGTTGTTTGCAGCCGTGCAGGATCAGCTTGGCAAAAACAAGAAGGCAAGGGCCAGGAAGAAGAGCGAAGTGGAATTTTTGCTCACCGCAAAGCTTTATGGCGGGCATTGCGGTATGGGCATGATTGGAGATTCCGGTACCGGCCGGGGGACGACCTACTATTAGTACATCTGCGTCGGTAGAAAACGGGACAAAAAGTGCCATAAAAAATCCGTCCCAAAGGACTGGATCGAGGATCTGGTGATCAACGAGATGATCCGGCTGGTCGCATCCGATGAGATTGTCAACGAGATCGCCGACGGCGGTTATAAATTATCTTGCACGCGAGCGAGACGACAACTCCGTGCTGAAAGGGTTGCAGTCGCAGCTCAAAGAGACGCAGAAATCCATTGAAAATATTATCAAGGCGATTGAGCAGGGAATGATCACCCCATCCACGAAAGAGCAGCTTGAAGCCTTAGAAGCGGATAAAACGCGCATTGAAAACGGCATTATGGAAGAGAGCGTAGCTATTCCGCGGATCACACGCGACCAGGTCGTTTACTATCTAGGACAGTTCAGGAGCGGGAATGCAACAGACCCGGAGTATCGGAAACAGCTTGTCGAGGTTTTTTTGAATGCGATTTACGTGTATGCTGCCGGCCGTTTCCAGATCGAAGCCGTCGGATACCCGGATGAGATAGGATTTACCGCATTGGGTGACGCTGGCCATGGGCGGTTAATCTCCTTTTATCGGCTCATTTCAGCCCGCGGGCTCCATGCGGGGGCCGACCGTTACTTGTCATCATGCAGCTTATCGATAACCGCCGCAAACATGGGGCAATACCTGCTCACAATCAGGTCGTAGATCCGCGCTGCCGTCGCCTCGTCATAGATATGAGAAGTGAGGTTGCGGTCATTGAGCAGATCGATCCACGCCTGCTCATTGTCAACCAGCCCGTCGGCATACGCCTGCCGCATAACGGATTTGGGGCTGTTGATATCGGTATAGCCCTGGTCGATCAGGTATTCGCGCAATGTTTTCCATGTGAGCTCCACACAAAACTCGAAGCGTTGGATGACGCCGTCCCGGATCGAATCCAGCGGCGTACGCTGGTAGTCGTCAATGGCCTCTTTCAGGCGGTCAACGGCCTGCACCAATTTGTTATATTTTTCGGTTGTTTTACTCATAATGATTACCCCGTCTTTTTTTATATTTGTGACCAGCTGCGGATCTGTACAGTGATCCACATGCACGATATCAAAATCCAGCAGGGTCGGCAGATCGTCAATGTCACTCCAAAAAGCGCTCTGCCGGTCTGTGGGCACGCCGTAGACAGCAAGATCAATATCGCTGCGCTCCCGGTGATCTCCCCGCGCGCGGGAGCCAAACAGGATGATTTTATCCGCGCCGTGTTTGCGGCCGATGGCAGCGATTTTCTCATATAGCTCAGTCATGTTATTCGGCTCCTTTTCTTTGTAATATATTACAAAACTACATACATTATTTCTGGCATATCCTGTACGCACGTGTGCGCACAGGATCTAAAGAATCGCAAATAATTCCGGCCCTCCGGAGCAAGATAATGCCGGAGGTGAGGGACGGATGGAAAATGAGCTTACGGCATTGGGCGGCAGGATCAGGGCGATCCGGGAAAGGCAAGGCCTGTCGATCCGCGATCTCGCGGATATGGCCGAGCTTAACAAAAGCCAGATCGTGCGGATTGAGAGCGGGAGTCCGACCCGCATTATACGACGCTGCTCCGGATCGCGCGGGCGCTTGCGGTAAGTGTTGGGGATTTCGCGGATGGTGGGTGACGGGTAAGCCTCCTGGTCGCATACATACGGGCGCAGGGTGGCAACGTTAAGCAAGCGGAAGGATTAGTCTTCCTGGTTGAAATGGGCAAACATCAGGTCAACAAGGGAGCAAAGGAACTTGAAGTCCCGGTCGCTGATCATACCTTCCTCGTCCAGGAAGCCAAGTCTGGATAGCCCCTCAGTCAAGACCTTTATAATTTCATCTTTTTCTTTTTCATCCTCTGGATCGGCGGCGGCCGGTTTGGGGGATTTTTCTTTTGCAAACGCTGTTCCAATCAGATCATCTCCTGTGATGCCTAAAAGACGCGCAAGAGATTTAATTTTAGAAACATCAGGCTCGCGCCTCCCGGTTTCATACCCTGAGTATGTTGCTTTTGTTATACCAAGCTCATTGGCAACTTGTTGCTGTGTGAGACCTTTAGCACGCCTAAACTTTTTTAAGTTTTCACTGAAAGACATGGTGCACCTCCTGTTGCGGTAATTATAACTTCATGTACGCGAAATGTCAACTTTTAAAAAAACCGAATGATCAAAAAGAAAAGCCTGAAAAAAGAATCTCTGTCATCGAGGAGCTACTCAACAGCAGAGAAGAGACGAGTCCTTATAACATTTCCCTGAAGTGAGTGTTCCTTTTGGCTCTAAAGTCCATCACCGCACTTTTCAGAATTTCTTTCACTTGAAACGGATGCTCTATGTCTGACAAAGTCAGCAACGGAGTAGAAGGGTCGGTAGACCAGATGATGACTCGTCCGATCTTCTGAACCTTTTCCGTAAGCGTCTGTTCCACTTTATAGTCCTTCATTCTGGAGAAATCGATTTCTTCTTACTTTTGGCTCAAAAGTCATGTTCTGATGATGATGCGCTGGTTGGTGATGGTATATTGATCCGCATTGACTTTCGCAGCAGATTTTGCTTTTCCCATCACGCCAGAAGGTTGCCCCTCCCAAAGCGTTATTTCGTCAGCCATGGTAGCAGAAACAGACTGTGTCGATGTTGCCGTATTAACCGTTTGTTGACTTTAGAGGCAGGTTTGCAAGGCCACAAGGGCGAAAGGCCGAGAACGCGGCAAACGTGGCCTTGCGCCTGCCGGGCAGCGCTGTTTCCTCTTGTTTACCGATACGAAAGATGCCGGTTATGAAGCCGATCAGAAACCATGCTTTTTGTGCACTTTTTTCTTCTCTTAGACTTGATCGACAAGCTGTGCTGGCTCTGCGGGCAGGCTGGCTCATGCGTGGTCGCAACGGTCCTGTGTGCGGATTCTTCCGCCCGCAGGCTTGTTTTTTCTTGAAGCATGTCCGGCGGTATGCTATACTAGCAGCAAGCAGATGCCGCTCCGGGTGTCCGGAGCGGTCAGATTTCAGACGACTGGAAGTGTTTTTTTGATCGAAGCGAAGTGGATCGGGCCCGGGAACGGATACGATCAGGCGGCGCAGGTGCGCATGGCGGTATTCGTGACGGAGCAGGGCTACCCGAAGGAGCTGGAATTCGACGAACTGGATGGCGCCGCATGGCATCTCGTCCTGCTCCATGGAGATGCGCCCGTTGCAGCGGCGCGATTGGTGACGCTCTCTCCCGGCGTGCTCAAGCCGGGGCGGATTGCCGTGCTCCGGGAATACCGCAAGCAGCATCTCGGCGCCCGGCTGATGAAGGAAATCCTGAAAAAAGCAGAGGAGCTGGGCGCGTGTGAGCTCCAGATCGGCGCACAGATACAGGCGCAGGGGTTTTATGAGAAATTCGGCTTTCACGCCTGCGGGAAGCCTGTCTATATGGACGTCCATATCCCGCATGTCGATATGGTGCGGGAGATGGAGACGGAGGCCTGACGATGGGGATGGAAGGGCGCGCGAAGAATATTACGGTACGCTCCTATCAGGAAAAAGACAGGCAGGCGGTGCGGGAAATCTGTATTGCGACAAGCAGCCTGCCGGTGGAAAGCGAGCGGCAGCGGAGGCTGCTTCTTTTGCAGTATTGCGATTATTATCTGGAGCAGGAGCCGGACGCCTGCTTGGTAGCGGTCGACGAAACGGATACGCCCGTCGGGTATATCCTGTGCTGCAAAGATTACAAAGCGTACCGGCGCCGGTTTCTGGAAAGCTATCTGCCCCGTATCCGGGCGCTCAGCGTTTGGCGCGCTGCGGCAGCGCGGGCAGAGGTGTGGATGACCGGCCGGTATGCCGGGCGGTATCCGGCGCATATGCATATCGATATTCTCGAAGGCTTTCAGCGGCAGGGCATCGGCCACCGGCTTGTGGACGCGCTGACGTCTTTCCTGGCTGGGCGGCAGGCGAAGGGCCTGATGCTGATCGTTGGGGCGGCAAACGAAAAAGGCGTTTCATTTTATGATAAATATGGATTTCAAAGGATCGGAAATGTGGCGGGCGCGATTGTGATGGGCCTGTGGCTTTCCTGAATCGGACTGGAGGAATGGAGTTTGAATATCTGGCATGATATCTCAGCGGAGCGTATCCGCCCGGAGCGGTTTACCGCGGTGATCGAAATCCCCAAAGGCAGCAAGGTAAAGTATGAAATGGATAAGGAAACGGGCCTGCTTCGCATGGACCGCATCCTCTATACTTCCACGCACTACCCGGCAAACTATGGTTTTATCCCGCGTACCTATGCCGCCGACCACGACCCTTTGGATGTGCTGGTGCTCTGCTCAGAGCAGGTCGTCCCGATGACGCTCGTTACCTGCTATCCGATCGGTGTGATCATCATGGAGGACGAGGGGTATAAGGATGAGAAGATCATTGCGATTCCTTTTGACGACCCTACGTATAACGGCTACCGGGATATCGGCGCCCTGCCGGAGCATGTCTCCACGGAGATGACGCATTTCTTTTCCGTTTATAAAACGCTGGAGGGAAAGGCGACCGCGCTGGAAAGCGTCAAAGGCGCACAGACGGCGCAGCAGATCATTTCCGACTGCCTGTGCCGCTATGAGAAGGAATTTCCACAATTTTCTCAGCCGGGGCAGGAGGTATAAAATTCTGCCGTGCGGTTGACTTTGCCCGGGGATCTGGGTAAGATAGGGGCAGAATTTTGATCTTGTGGGCGTTTTTGCTGACCAGAATGGAGAAATGGCTATGAAGCTTTTGGATTCGACACATCCGTCCGGCAAGGCGCGGAGCGGATTGAAAATCTTGAAACGTGCCGCCTGCATGGCGCTGGCGGGCAGCTTGCTGCTTTCCCTTGCGGCATGCAGCGGCAGGACGGAGAAGACCGTTATCCGTACGGTGTATCAGGAGAAGGAGGTTCAGACCGTCGCGCCCACGCAGGCGGCCCGGGAGCTGCATACTGCTTCCGCGGCGCTCAAACGGGTTGCGCAGTCCGGCCTGATTGAGCTGTATATCGATGAGACAACCTATGCGGTCGCAGTGAAGGAGACCTCCCAGAACAAGATGTGGTATGCGTTGCCGCAGCAGGATAACGGCAAGAAGGAAAACCGCGCAGCCGTGATCTCTCTGGAAGTGCTTCAGGGCGGCAAGCATTATTTCCTCAACAGCCAGGATAACAGCGTGGCTTTTGGCACGGCTTCCTATGAACTGACGGATACCGGCCTGAAAGTGACTTATGTGATAGCCGCCGATGAAGAAACGGCGAAGAAGGCCGCAGGCGACCGGGCGGCGAAGGAGATTGCCTTTGATGTTTCCGTTACTTATACGCTGGTGGACGGCAGCTTTTTTGCGCAGGTAGACTGCAAGTCCCTCGCGGAAGCGAAGGGCGAGGCCAAGGTGCTGAAATTGGGCCTGCTCGAGTATTTCGGCGCTTCCGTGCAGGGCGCGGCGGAGGATTTCCTTTTGGTGCCGGATGGAAGCGGCGCATTGATTCGTACAGGGCAGGAAACGAAGAATAACGATACGCTGCGCTTTGCAGTTTACGGGCAGGATGCGGCGCTGCCTGCGGAAGAGGGCGTCCATTCTGCCCTTGTGCCCGCGTTCGGCGTCAGGCAGGGCTCCAGTGCATTTGCTGTGCTCATTGAGCAGGGGGATGCGCTTGCTACAATCGCCGCCGGGCGTGCGGGGGGAGATACCGGCTATTACCATGTCGGCGCACAGTTTACCGTCACCCCTTCGGCGCAGGAAAAAACAGAGGATGGGATTGCGCAGTATGTCAGCACAGCCGGCTATGACGGCAGCCTGAAGCTGTGTTACCGCTTTCTCTCAGGCGATAACGCTTCTTATTCCGGCATGGCGCTCGCCGTGCGGGAGCAGCTGATCCGGGATTCGGTGCTCTCCACCCGGACGGTGGAGGGGAAGGATAACCTGCCGCTGACCCTGAACCTGACCGGCAGCCTGCCGAAAAAGGACGGCCGCCTGAGCACCTCAGAAACGCTCGTATCCTTTGAGCAGGCGGAAGACCTGTTGGTTCAGATGAAGGCCAAGGGGATTGATCAGATCAACCTCTGCTATCAGGGCGCTTTGACGGGAGGCTTCAACCAGAAGCAGGCCACGGACGCCAAGCTTCTGATTTCCCTTGGCGGAAAGATGCGCTTCAATGACCTGTATGAGAGCATGACTACCCAGAAGCTGCAGTTGTTCCTTGCGGCGGATCTGCTCTCTACCAATGCGCGCGATTCCTTTTCCGCGAGCAGTACCGCGTATGGAATCAGGGGAGACGCCATTTCCTATGCGAAGGAAAATCCGTTTGCGGCTTATGTGGGGCCGCAGTCCTTCCGGCGCGGCCTGCGCAGCCTGAAATCGCTGGAGGCCGCGGCGCGTGAATTTATGATCAATACCAGAAAGATATCCCTGACGGGCTATTGCGTCGGCGATGCCGGTCAGCTGCTGTATTCCAATTTTAATAAGGCATTCACCAGCCGGCAGGCTGCCGCGCAGCAGCTCTCCCGGCAAGGGGAATCCCTTGGTGCCAACCGGAAGCTGATGGTCGATACCGGTAATTTCTATCTGTTGAAAAATGCGGACGTTGTCACCAATTTGCCGCTTTCTTCCGCGGTTGCCCAGGAGGCTTCGTATGTGACGATCCCATTTGTCCAGATGCTCCTGCATGGGATCATGGATTATTCAGGGGCCGCGATCAATCTGGCCGAAGATCCGGAGACGCAGATGCTTCGGTCGATTGAGTACGGCGCATGCCCGAGCTTTACCTGGTCGTATGAAGAGCTGAAGGCGAAGAAGGAGGCGGAAAATGCCCCGGCAGTCTACTATGCGGAATCTCTCGCGCAGGCGGCGGCCTATTATCAAAAGGCAAATCAGATGCTGGCGGACCTGCGTGGCGCCCGGATGACGAGGCACAGCATGGTGCAGGAAAACGTGTACTGCACGGAATATGACTCTTCCTCTCTTGTATACGTCAATTATGGAGATACGGAAGCGACGGTCAACGGCGTCACGATCCCGGCGCGCAGCTTCCTGCGCCTGAACTGATCATCGCATCGGTGAACAGGGGCAACAACGGTTTTGAGGGCGATGCGGAGTGCCTCTGCGGGCGTTATCCTTCTCGCCTTCGGGACAGGAAAGCGTCGTCTGCCTTGCCAAAGGCCCCGGCGTTGCCCCAAAACGCCAAAGGACCGCTCGGCATCCGCAGGGGCAGATTTTGCAAGGCCACAGGGCGAAGGCTGGCTGCCAGGTGGCGCTGTTTCCCCTGGTTTACCGATGCTGGATATTCTTTTGCAAGATTCCCGGCCCGGATTGTACAAATGTTGCAATTTCGGCTGGGATTCATGTATATATCGACAAAAATATATTTTTATCATTCTCTTTTTTATGAAATCATCTTGACTTTTTTGGGGTTCACAGTACAATAAAAATAGAGATGAAAAAAGCGGCGCGTCAGATCCAGCCGTTCGTATTGAAGGAGGTGTGGGACATGCTTCAGATGTATCGTTTCTTCAGGGAGTTTTATCAGCACGTGCTGAGGCCGCTTTTCAGGCTTATTTTCTGATGGCGGTATGAGTGAGAGAGCGCGTTGCAGAATGAAGGAGTTCTGCAGCGCGCTCTTTCTTTTTGCTGTTGCCGTGTCCGGCTTAAAGCAGATTGATTCGTTTTGGGAAATCCGGACAGGAAAGCTTTTACAGATTTCTCAGCAGATAAGAATAACAAGAATGGTATGAAACGATAAAATTTTCGATTATTATGACAGATAAACAGCCTTGTTGTTGAAAAAAATTATAAAAAAAGTATTGATTTTTTCAATGGTTATGTTAAAATATAGACAAGCAGACGAGTGGACGAGCGAGAAACTCACCAATCAAAACGACTGCTTGAGAGAGAAGGAGGTGCCGCGGCATGGCAGCTTGGCTTACGAAGGCGTTATTACATATCGCAAAGCTGATCGCGAAGATTTTCATCTGATGAGGTTTTTGGAAAAGCAAAAAAAGATTGTTGCAGACCGGCTGGTTTCGATTTGCAACAATCTTTTTTTGTGCCGAAATGCACATGGACAAAAGCTGCTCTTTCTTTTTATATTGAAAAACCGAAAGAATACTTAAAAATAAAAGAGAAGGCAATGATTTACGGAATAAATCATTGCCCATGGCCGCCGCTTTCTGGACGAATTTTTAACGGCGTTAATCTGGTGTATCAAAACGACGAGAACTCCGACACCGGGCGCAAGCCAGTGCGCAGCTATGACCCTGCATGGACATCCGGCGAGATTGAAACGCTTGCGCGGCGCGGCGTCAATATCGCGCGGCTGGGGCAGCGTGTGAGGAGCCGCTTTTGGTTTGGGCGGAGGGTGGCTTTACCGGGGAAGCGGTGCACACAGCCTATGAGCATTTCTGAGATAAGGCGGAGGACGGTGTTGGACTCGCACAGGGGCGCCATTCAGTTTTGAATGGTGAAACAGGATCCCCTTTTTGAGGCTGCTTATCCTTTTTTGGAGACAGTCAGTTCTGCTGCATCGCTGTCGACCACGAGCACCGTATTCGGCATCAGGTCGTCCGCAATGATCCGGCGGCCGATCAGGGTTTCCACGTGCTTCTGAATGAAGCGCTTGAGCGGCCTTGCGCCGTAGACCGGGTCGTAGCCGTTTTCCACGATGAAATCCTTTGCAGCTTCAGTGACCTCACAGGAGATCTGCCTGTCGCTGAGCCTGCGGTTGAGATCCGCAATCTGCAGATCGACGATTTTGGCAATGTCATCCTTGGTCAACGGCTTGTAGAAGACGATCTCGTCGAGGCGGTTCAGGAATTCCGGCCGGAAGGAGCGGCGCAGCAGCTCGCTGACCTCCGCCTTTGCCGCAGCGCTGATCTCGCCGTTTGGCTCGATGCCGTCGAGCAGGGCAGAGGAGCCGAGGTTGGAGGTGAGGATGATGATCGTATTCTTGAAATCCACCGTGCGGCCCTGCGAGTCTGTAATGCGTCCGTCATCGAGCACCTGCAGGAGGATGTTGAACACATCCGGATGCGCCTTTTCAATCTCATCGAAGAGGATCACGCTGTAGGGTTTGCGCCGTACGGCCTCGGTCAGCTGGCCGCCCTCTTCATAGCCGACGTATCCGGGCGGCGCGCCGATCAGGCGGGAGACGGAGAATTTCTCCATGTATTCGGTCATATCAATGCGCACGATATTGTGCTCATCGTCAAACAGGCATTCCGCCAGCGCTTTGGCAAGCTCCGTCTTGCCCACGCCCGTGGGGCCGAGGAACAGGAAGGAGCCGATCGGGCGGTTCGGATCCTGAATGCCGGCGCGCGAGCGGATAATCGCCTCCGTCACCTTGGTGACGGCCTCGTTCTGGCCGATCACGCGTTTGTGGAGAATATCCTCCAGATGCAGCAGCTTCTCGCGCTCGCCCTCCATCAGGCGGGCGACCGGGATGCCGGTCCAGCGCTCGACGATACGGGCGATCTCCTCCTCTGTGACCTTGTCGCGCAGGAGACTGTCCCTATGCTCCTTTTCCTGTGTGCGCTTTTCCTCTTCCTCCAGCTTTCTTTGCAGCTCAGGCAGCCTGCCGTATTTGAGCTCTGCAGCCTGATTCAGGTCATAGGACTGCTCTGCGCGCTCAATATCGGCATTCAATTGCTCCAGCTGCTCGCGCAGCTTCTGCACCTTGCCGATGGATGCCTTTTCATTATCCCATTTGGCCTTGAGCGAATTGAACTGCTCGCGCATCTCGGCAAGCTCCCTGCGGATTTCAGACAGATGCTCCAGGGAGAGCGCGTCTTTTTCCTTCTTCAGCGCGGCCTCCTCAATCTCCAGCTGAATGATCTTGCGCTGGATGACGTCGAGCTCCATGGGCATGGAGTCGATTTCCGTGCGGATCATGGCGCAGGCTTCATCGACGAGGTCGATCGCCTTATCGGGCAGGAAGCGGTCGGTGATATAACGGTTAGAGAGCGTGGCGGCCGCGATGAGCGCCTGATCCTGGATTTTAACGCCGTGGAACACCTCGAAGCGCTCCTTCAGGCCGCGCAGGATGGCGATGGTATCCTCCACCGTCGGCTCGTCGACCATCACGGGCTGGAACCGGCGCTCGAGCGCAGGGTCCTTCTCGATATACTGATGGTATTCATTGAGTGTTGTCGCGCCAATGCAGTGCAGCTCGCCGCGCGCAAGCATGGGCTTTAAGAGGTTGCCCGCATCCATGGAGCCCTCCGTTTTGCCCGCGCCGACGATCGTATGCAGCTCATCGATGAAGAGGATGATTTTGCCCTCGCTCTTCTTGACCTCGTTGAGCACGGCCTTTAGGCGCTCCTCAAACTCACCGCGGTATTTCGCGCCCGCGATCAAAGCGCCCATATCGAGGGAGAAGATCGTCTTGTCCTGCAGGCTATGCGGCACGTCGCCACGCACGATGCGCTGGGCGAGACCTTCCGCGATCGCCGTTTTGCCGACGCCCGGCTCGCCGATGAGAACGGGGTTGTTTTTCGTTTTGCGCGACAGGATGCGGATCACATTGCGGATTTCCTCGTCGCGGCCGATCACCGGGTCGAGCTTTTTGCTGCGTGCGCGCTCAACGAGGTCATCGCCGTATTTTTTCAGAGCATCGTAGGTATCCTCCGGCGTGTTCGTCGTTACGCGCGTGGCCCCGCGCACGCCCATCAGGATTTTCAAAAACGTATCCTTTGTGATATGATAGTCGCGAAATAGCTTTTTCAGTTTCTCATTGGCATTGTCAAGCAGAGAGAGAAACAGGTGCTCCACAGAGACATATTCGTCCTTCATGTTTGCTGCGATTTTTTCGGCCGCGTTTAGGGCGCGGTCCACATCCTGCGCCACATAGATTTTGTCGGCCTCCCGGCCCGTGCCCGTCACCTTTGGGATATTGGCAAGCTGGAAGGTAAGGTCTGAGAGCATGGCCTGCGCGTCGACCTTCATTTTGACGAGCAGCTCATGGATGAGCCCCTGCTCCTGCGTCATCAGAGCGTAGAGCAGATGCTGCTGCTCAACCTGCATATTTTGGTATTCTATGGCAGTATCCTGCGCAAGTCCGATGGCCTCCAGGGATTTCTGCGTAAACTTTTGTGCGTTCATAGCGTTTCCTCCTCTTTCTGCCGTTTCAAAAACGGAATGGCATTTTCAGGTGCGACCCCGTTTTTTCTCAGCCGATATCGATGCGGCGGCTGTCCGGCTTTTTGATGCCGAGCTTCGGCAATGTTAATTCCAGCACACCGTGGCGATAGGAAGCGGTGATACCGTCTTCTTCAATGCCGGAAAGGTCGTAGCTGCGTTCATACATGCCATAATGGCGCTCCCTGCGGATAAACGGGTGTTTTGTTTTTTCTGCCTCGTCGTTGTGCATGGCGCGGATGGTCAGCCGGCCTTCCTCGATATCAATAGAGATCTCCTCCTTGCGGAAGCCGGGAAGCTCCGCCTGTAGAAGATAACAATCATCTTTTTCCAGGATATCAGCGCGCATGGATGCGACTTTCTTTTCTTCTCTGCGAAGGTCTTTTTCCATCCGCTCCCAGCCGCGGTCCAAATCC
The DNA here is from genome assembly GCA_900549825.1 of uncultured Oscillospiraceae bacterium. Classification (GTDB taxonomy): domain Bacteria; phylum Bacillota; class Clostridia; order Oscillospirales; family Acutalibacteraceae; genus Fimivicinus. The sequence continues at coordinate 19,488 of URQB01000010.1, forward strand.
TTGAGTATATTTCTCTCGCTACGGGTCAAAGGAATCAGTTCAAACATAGCCGATCGCTCCATTCTTTCACATATAAAATCATCGTCTGAGGGCCGCTATCCTTTTCTGTACATTGGAGTTCAGCCGGATATGAGCTTCCCTATATCACGGTTCTTAGCATATCCCGCATTTATGAAAAAAATAGATATCATTTATGACGGAAGTGTAAACTTTAGCACTCGATAGACATGAGTGCTAATCCCTGAATTCTATTCATTGCATGCCGGAAAACACAGAAAATACACATGGGAGTATTATCATAAGCATATCGGGAAGAGAAGGGGGAAGCGCATATGCGATATCGGTTGCTGGTGGCCGAGGATGAGCCGCGGCTGCAGGAGACTTTGGAGGATTACTTCACGGCAAAGGGCTTTGAGGCGGCGTGTATTTCTGGTTTTCCTTGCCCGGATAACAGAAGGGGGAAAGAGGCATGTTTCATAGCCTGCGCATCAGCGCGCGGTGCGTTTGTTTACGCCATTTATCTGCTCATTCCGGCGTTTCTGGTCTTTTTGTTCCTGTTTGTGAAAAGCTTGGCCGCCGCGCTGCGGGAAAGGAGGACAGGGCGCGGCGTACCGGACTATCCGGCAGACGACGTTGTAATCGCATGGGTTTGTGCATTCGTCCTTCCGTTTCTGATGTATTTCCTGGAGAAGTGAATCCAATGAAGCAATTGGCGCGTAATGGGGCATACTACATGCAAACGGCTTCATGCCTGTCTTTTTAAAGCGGAGGATTTTTATGGAAACCTTTTATGCCCTTTATGAAAAGCTCGCCCGCGCGGCGCTTGCAGGGAGGCATGAAGAGGCTCTGCGTGAGGTGGAGCTGCTCGACTTTGATCCGCATCAGCTCGACTGTCTGCTGCACCCGCAGCATCACGCCCCGGTATGGCGGCTTTCCCCCTGCGACTGCGAGGAGGGGGAATCCGCATGCCTGGGCGTATGCCCTTTTCACGCCATCCGCCGGAATGAGGACGGCAATATTGAGATCGATCAGGATACCTGCACGGGGTGCAGCCTGTGCATCGATGCCTGCAAGGCGAGAAAGCTCACGCAGAGCCGGGACACTTTGCCGGTGCTCGAAGCGGTCGCGAATGCGGCTGCACCGGTCTATGCGCTTATCGCACCTGCATTTGTCAGCCAATTCAGCGGGAAGGTCACGCCAGGCAGGCTGCGCTCTGCGTTTAAAGCGCTGGGCTTCGCGGGCATGGTGGAGGTAGCGCTGTTTGCCGATATCCTCACGCTTAAGGAAGCGCTCGATTTTGATGAGCTGGTGCGTTCAGAGGAGGATTTTCTGCTGACAAGCTGCTGCTGCCCGATCTGGATCGCCATGATCCGCAAGGTGTACGGCAGCCTCACCCCGCACATCCCCGCCTCCGTATCCCCGATGATCGCCTGCGGGCGCGCGGTCAAACAGCTCGTCCCCGGAGCGGTTACGGTCTTTATCGGTCCCTGCGTCGCCAAAAAGGCGGAGGCGCGGGAGGCGGATATCGCGGATGCTATCGATTATGTGCTGACCTTTCAGGAGGTTCAGGATGTTTTCGATTTTGCATCCATTGATCCGGAGAAAATGGGGGAGGACCTGCGCGACCATTCCTCCCGCGCAGGGCGCATCTATGCCCATACGGGCGGCGTGAGCGAAGCGGTCAAAACCACGCTCGAACGATTGCGCCCCGGCAGGCGTATTCCGTTAAAGGCGCAGCAGGCGGACGGCGTGCCCGCCTGCAGAAAGATGCTCAATGAATTGATGCAGGGGGAAATCCACGGCAACTTTCTGGAGGGCATGGGCTGCGCAGGCGGCTGTGTAGGCGGCCCTAAAAGGCTGCTGCCGAGAGAGGAGGGCGCCGCACACGTAGCGCATTACGGGGAAACGGCGCCTGTTCGCACACCGGTCGACAACCCTTATGTGATGGAGCTGCTGCGCCGCCTGGGCTATGAAACCGTGGAAAGCCTGACGCAGGAGGATACCATGTTTCGCAGAAATTTTTAGAGCGCATGATGTGGGCGTTTTTCACACCCATAGGGAATCATTGACTTTTCCCTGCCTCTTGGTTAAAATAGGAACGTTCCCGCATCGGCGGGGGAAGGGAAGTGCCGGGCTTTTATGCAGGTAAAGGAGCGAATACCGGATACAGCTGCCATGGGGCGGCATACATATAAGGAGAAACGCTGGCTCCGGGTGGCTGTTTTTGTTGCGATCGCCGCTATTTGCGCGGCCTTTTTTTATGCACTCAATTTGCAGACGTCACTGATTGCGGACGATTTCAATTACCGGTTTGTATTCGGCACAGCCAGTCAGCGGGTAGAGCGGATCACCGATATTTTTGGTTCTATGCGCAGCCATTACAACACGATGAACGGCCGGCTTGTGCTGCATTTCCTGACGCAGCTTTTCCTGCTTTGGGGAAAGCCTGTGTTCAACCTGGTCAATACGCTGGGCTACCTTCTCTTTACCGGGCTGGTTTACTGGCACTGCAAGGGCACTGGAAGGCACAATCCCGTGCTGTATTTCGGCGTGCACCTGCTGGTGTGGTTTTTCATTCCGGTATACGGGCAAACCATGCTGTGGGTAGACGGGAGCGCCAATTATATGTGGGGCTCGATCCTCCGGCTCGCCGTTTTGCTGCCTTTTCGTCTGTATGCGCAGAAGGGCCGTTCCGGCTCAGAAAGCTGGCGGTGGCTGCTGCTCTCCGTTCCGGCGGGGTTTCTCGCGGGCTGGACCAATGAAAACTCCGGCGCGGCTCTGATTGCCGCCATGATATTGTTTGTCATTTACTACAGGGTAGTCAGGGCGAAAACGCCACGATGGTCGGTCGGCGCGCTGGCGGGCGCGGCAGTGGGATTTATCGTAATGATTTGCGCACCGGGCAACGGTGTGCGTGTGGAGCATAATTTCGGCGAACTCGGTATAACGTTTCAGCGGCTCTGGGGCGGACTTGCCGTCTGCAACCGCAGGCTGTTCTATTATGTGCTCCCCATTCTGGCCCTTTTCGCCGTGTGCCTCGTCCTGCTGCATTTTTTCGGGCCGGAGGACCGGCGGGAAAAGTGCCGCAGGCTTCTGCTCAGTGGAATCTATCTTCTTGGCGCGCTGGTGGGGATTTACGCGATGCTGCCTGTGCCGTATTTTCCCGCAAGGGCGATGTTCGGCGCGGTTGCCTGTGCTCTGGTGGCTGTGGGGACGATCTGCGCCGGAATCCGCCTGGACAAAACGGCGCCGAAAGTGGTTTGCGCGCTTGTCCTTGCGGGATGTATGGCCGGCGCTGCCATCATGTATGGCAATACCTATGCGCATAACGCACAGGCTTACCGGCAGATTGAGGAGCGGGAAGCGTATATCGAGCAGGAGAAGGCGGCGGGACATTATGATGTGTCGCTGCGCGATGTCCGTGTGAAAAACGACGTGTACTCCCCCTACTATGGGCTGGCCGATGTGGAGCCGAACCCGCAGCACTGGGCCAATACGACAAAGGCGCGGTATTACGGTTTGCATTCCATCACATTAAGAAAATAATAAATTGTGTGGTTAATCTCCCCAGACGCCGTGGTTGATCTGCGGCGTCTGGGGCTTTTTTGGATGATTTCCGTCTTGCGGTGAATACTATTTTTGCTGATAAATCTGAAAAAAGGGGCTGGTTGGCAGAATGGAATCAATTTGGCAGGCAGAAAGTGAGTTCCCGCGTTTCCCGACTCTCGTGGGCGATCTGAAAAAGGATGTGGTTGTAGTCGGCGGCGGGATTGCAGGGCTTTTGACGGCGGCGCGGCTCCGGCAGGCCGGCGTCGATACGGCGGTGATCGAACGGGAGACGGTCGCATCCGGCGTGACCGCCGGTACAACGGCAAAAATTACCGCGCAGCATGGCCTGATCTACGATAAGCTGATCCGTCTTTACGGGCGGGAGCATGCCATGCAGTATGCCCGCGCAAACCAGCAGGCCATCAGCGCTTACTGGAAGCTGGCGGCGGAGCTTGGCGTCCGGTGTGGACTGGAGGAGACGGACGCCTATGTCTACAGCACGGCGAGCGGGGCGAAAACGCAGCGGGAGGCGGCCGCGGCTCAGTCGCTGGGGCTCCCTGCCTCTCTGGTGACGAAGACTGGTTTGCCCTTCCCCGTCACCAACGCCGTGCGCTTTGCGAAACAGGCGCAGTTTCACCCGCTCCAATTCCTTGCCGCACTTTCAAAGGATATGGAAATCTATGAGCACACCATGGCCATAGCGATCGGCAGGGGAGAGGTGCTCACGCCCGGAGGCGTAGTCCGCGCAAAAGCGGTTGTGCTCGCGACGCATTTCCCCACCGTCAACGTGCCCGGTTTTTTCTTCCTGCGCATGCATCAGGAGCGCTCCTATGTACTCGCGCTCGAAAACGCTGCGCCTATCGGCGGGATGTATATCGGCGAAGAAAAAAACAGCCTCTCCTTCCGGGATGCGGAGGGCTGCCTGCTGCTCGGCGGCGCGGGGACGCGCACCGGCAAGAACAAGGAGGGCGGCAATTTTGAGCGGCTGCTGCAGAGCGCGCAGGTGTTTTATCCGGCCTGCAAGGTGAAATACCGCTGGGCGGCGCAGGACTGCATGCCGCATGACCAAATCCCCTTGATCGGCCCGATCAGTGAAAAATGGCCGGAGGTTTACGTGGCGACCGGCTTTCAGAAATGGGGGATGACCACCGCGATGGCGGCTGCGGAGATCCTGACGGATCTCATCTGCGGGCGGGAGAACAAAGACGCGCCCGTTTTTTCCCCGCAGCGCTGTCACCTCCTGGCCAGCACACCGAAACTGCTGCTTGACGGCGCACAGACGGTTTACAGCATCGCAAAGGAGAAGCTGGAACTCCCGCGGAAGACGCTCTTTGACATCCCGAATGGCACGGCGGCGGTCGTGAAGGTGGAGGGGGAGAAGGTGGGCGTCTACAAAACGCCGGATGGCGGCGCGTATTTTGTCACGGTGCGCTGCCCGCACCTGGGTTGCAGGCTGGAGTGGAACCCGGCGGAGCTCACATGGGACTGCCCGTGCCACGGGTCGCGGTTCGATTATACGGGGAAATTGCTCAATGACCCGGCGCAGACGGAGATCGGATTTCAGATGGAGAAAAAGCAATGAGAAATTGACTGAAAGCGGGGTGGTGTTTCGATTCGAGCGAGCGGGATAAACAAATCAAATAGGGATGATTTGGCTGAACGTGAAAAGCGGCGGAGTATCTTCCGCCGCTTTCAGCCTCTCGAAAAAGGGATATTGTTTCGTCAAAATGCATAAGAACCATTTCGTAAAAATTCTGAGTTACCCTTGCTTTTTGACTGTCTTGACAAGGAAAGAAGAAATTGGAACGCGCTCATCTGATAAATTGCTAGGCTACTCTCTGTGGGTCGCGAATGATAGTGAAAAGGGTGCGCCCCAGGAAATATTCGCTTTCCGCAGCGGGCGTCTAGGGCGGTTCCATAAGGCCTTTGAAACCGTGGACCATCACTATGAGGACGCAGAAGCCGTCGGTATGCTTTTGTTTTCGCCACGTGATGAGGAAGATCAAAAGTCGCCGCTTCAAACAGCTATTTTTTACTCCGCCAATGAGGAACGCATCAGCCTGTGCCGCTATACCCTGAAAATGAACGGGATCGAGACAACGCTTGAAAAAGAAGTGTATCCCAGCCGCGATTTCATCATCACGGTTCCGGGCATCGGGAAGAAGGACGGCGTAGAAATGAAGCTGCTCAAAGCGTCCTTTTACCGCGCAGATGGGTCGGAGGTCTGCACAATGACGATCAGCGCCGAAGCCGCATAACGCAGGATAGAGGTTGAAAAGCGTCAGGCTTTGAGTGGTTGTCTGATCTCTTTTAATTCTCTTTGCAGTCTAAAAAGAATCATGATTTTTGGGAGGAGCGCCTCTGCGGGTTCATTCGTGGAAGCGCTTATTTTATATCGGTGTCTGCTCATCTGAGACCCGGTTTCAAAGAAACCCGTCGGAATTGTCGTAGGATTGTCCGAGCCCATGGTCCAGATTTGACTATACAAGGAAATTTATGAACTACCCAGAATATACAAATATTTATGGGAATATCACCAAATTAACTATAATATTTTTTATTTATATTGACTTTTACCAAATGGTATGATTTAATAAAACTGAACAGTGCATCGGAATATAATTAAGAGAGGAGTATTTGGAAATGAAGGCATTAAAAAGGACTTTTTTCTGGTTTATGGCAACCATTATGCTGGTGTCATCATTTGGTATCACGACGTTTGCGGAAGAGGAGCCGTACACGCCCTATGAAGAAAGCCGAGGTCAGGTCAATTTCGATGATCTTGAGGTAGTGATTTGCGGCAAGAACCAAATAGCGCTTTCTGTCGATGAGAGCCTCGGATGGTTTTCAAGGCTGAGTGGGAAACGCGAACTGGCTAAGGCGGAAGCTTTTTTGGAAGAGAATCCCAAGGTAGAAGAACAGCTCGCACAGGAGATGGTCGAGGGAGAGGGCAACTTAAGAGCGGTTGGATATACGGTTTCCCCTCTTGTGGAAGTAGATGGGCACTATGAGCGTGTAAAAAAAGAGAATAAGCTTTTGAATTTGTTAATGGCACCGTTTACGATTGGCGCTAGCGCCAATAACCGGACTGGTGACAGTACAAGGACAAAAGAATCTGATTATTTTGTGATGTCCACAACCATTTGGGACAAATATGATTTTTCCGGGCAGGATTATATAGCCCGTACTTATGCGCATTGGACGAAAAATTCAGCATTGAGCGGTAGCCAATATCCGGCGGGAGGTGACGATTTTATTTTATTAGCTGTCCCTCCAGCGATGATTATTGTAGGCGACCGTTGCCAGGCGAAATATGGAACTTCTGGCTATGGTTCTAGCTCGAAGGACTATTCCAGAGTGAATGGCGGCGATAACTGGGTGCAATATTCCGTTGTTGATGATCCGTTAGGCCCAAGGCAACTTACGGAAGTAGCCTTGGATGGCTATTGCAATGGCGGTGTTACGACTGCCCAAAGAAGAATAAATAGTTATTATGTGCATACATGGAAAAGTCTTAGCATTAGCTTGGGCTTCAATATCAGTGCGAGCGGTACCAGTCTCAGCATTACACCAAGTATTGATGATAAAAGCTGGTCGTTACACAGTTATGTTGTTTTTAATTTCTGACGCAAGGGGCCAGTGAATGTGCAAAAGCGGAACAAAAAAAAATTATGGATTGCAATCGGAATCGTGGCCATGATTGCCTTGATCGTGACAGGATGGTTTACCGTTTCCTTCCTCCGCTCGACCTATACGAAGGAGAGCATCCCGGCGGAATGCGCCCGCATCAGCGCGCAGGGGGATCGAAAGGCGAAGCTGTTTGTGGAGCATACATCTGACGACTTGCCAGGCTACTCCCTGTGGGTAGCGAATGATGGTGAAAAGGGTGCGCCGCAGGAAATATTCGCTTTCCGCAGCGGGCGTCTAGGGCGTTTCCATAAGGTCTTTGGAACCATGGACCATCACTATGAGGGAGCGAAAGCCGTCGGTATGCTTTTGTTTGCACCCCGCGATGAAGAGGATCAAAAGTCGCCGCTTCAAACAGCTATTTTTTACTCCGCCAACGAGGAACGCATTAGCCTGTGCCGCTATACCCTGAAAATGAACGGGATCGAGACAACGCTTGAAAAAGAAGTGTATCCCAGCCGCGATTTCATCATCACGGTTCCGGGCATCGGGAAGAAGGACGGCGTAGAAATGAAGCTGCTCAAAGCGTCCTTTTACCGCGCGGACGGGTCGGAGGTCTGCACAATGACGATCAGCGCCGAGGCGGAGGCGGAAGAAAAAATTTCTCCTACCGCTTGACATCCGCTTTTTCCGGCGTTATAATGCATCCAACATCGTTTATATGATCTTCCAATTCGAAATGCATGGACAGAGACGTCTGTTATTCTTCCTGCTTTCAGAGAGCCCGTGGCTGGTGGAAACGGGCAGCAGCGGTAACAGGAATCACTCTTGAGCAGGGGTCTGAAAGCCTTCGGGCAAGTAAGCGCCTTCGTCGGGCCGCGTTAAGGCCAGGGGCTTGTTGGAGCCCTGAAGGGCGTTTCCGCCGGGCAGTTTGCCGGGGAAATGCTGAATTTGGGTGGTACCGCGGGTTTTGCTGATCAAATCCCGCCCCAAGAAGAGCTTGGGGCGGGATTTTTGATTGTTATTTTTAGAGCAATTGATTTTACAGAAAGGGTGATTGTAAGAATGGAACTGAAACTGACGGAGGTCGCGGAGCGTATTCGCACACTGCGGGAGATTATGGGCTTTACCACACAGGAGATGGCCGATACCATCGGCTGCACCGTTGCGGAGTACGAGGCGGCGGAAAACGGCGAGACGGATTTCTCCTTCACCTTTTTGTTCAAATGCGCCGACAAATTCGGCGTGGATATGATCGAAATTTTGACGGGCGAAAATCCGCACCTGCTCTTCTATTCCATCGTCCGCAAGGGCGAGGGCCTGCCGATCAAGCGCCGCTCCGGCTTTGATTATTATCATCTGGCCCCATATCTCAAGGGCAAGTTCTGTGAGCCGTTCCTCGTCACCGCGCCTTACAAGGAGGAGGAGCAGGAGAAGCCCATTGAGCTCTCTACCCACGAGGGGCAGGAGTTCGATTTCATTCTCAAGGGTTCGCTCAAGGCGCAGTTTGAAAACCACACGGAAATCCTCCATGAGGGCGACAGCGTCATCTATGATTCCTCCCACGGCCACGGCATGATCGCTACGGGCGGCGAGGACTGCCTGTTCCTTGCGATTATCCTCAAGGTGCAGGACGAAAAGAAATAACGCAATCATTTTATCTTTTGAAACGGAGGAGTTTCCATGCTGCATGTCAATGAGAGATACGTCGACGAGACGCGCGATGAAAAGGGCAACGTCGTCGATTACAAATACAAATACCCGGAGCATTTCAACTTTGCCTACGATGTGGTGGATGAGATCGCCAAGGCGGAACCGAACCGCCGCGCCATGATCTGGTGCAACCCGGAGGGGGAGGAGCATGTTTTCACCTACGGCGACCTCAAGCGCTACAGCGACAAAACCGCCAACATGCTGCGCGCCAAGGGCATCGGCAAGGGCGATATGGTGATGGTGGTCTTAAAGCGCCACTATCAATTCTGGTTTACGATCCTTGCGCTGCACAAGCTCGGCGCCGTCATCATCCCCGCCACCTTTTTGCTCACGAAGCACGATATCGTCTACCGCATCAATTCCGCCTCCGTCAAGGCGGTCATCTGCACCGGGCAGGGCGACGTGGCCGCGCATTTTGACGAATCTGCGCCGGAATGCCCGACCTGGCAGGTGAAGCTCATGGTCAATGGCAAGCGCGACGGCTGGGATGATTTTATGGCCGAGATGGAGAAAGCCCCTGAGGATTTTGAACGCGTTCCCACGCACGCGGATGATCCAATGATCCTCTATTTTTCCTCCGGCACGACCGGCAATCCGAAGATGGCGCTGCATCCCTTCACCTATGCGCTGGGCCATCTCTCCACCGCGAAATACTGGCACAATGTCGACCCGGAGGGCATCCATTTCACCATCGCGGATACTGGATGGGGCAAAGCGGTCTGGGGCAAGCTCTATGGGCAGATGTTTATGGAGAGCTGCGTCTTTGTCTATGATTTTGATAAATTTGTAGCGGCGGATATTCTCAATAAGGTCCAGCAATACGGCATTACGTCCCTGTGCTGCCCGCCGACAATGTTCCGCTTCTTCCTGCAGGAGGATGTCAAGAGCTGGGATCTGAGCAAATTAACATACTGCACCATCGCGGGCGAGGCCCTGAGCCCGGATGTCTTCAACAAATGGTATGAGGCAACCGGCATCAAGCTCATGGAGGGCTTCGGGCAGACGGAGACGACGCTCCTGATCGCCAACCTCGTGGGCATGGAGCCGAAGCCAGGCTCCATGGGCAAACCGATCCCGCAGTACGATGTGATGATCGCGGATGAGGATGGCGAGCCCGTCCAGCCCGGCGTGACGGGCGAGATCGTCGTAAAGCTCGGCAACGGCAAGCCGCTCGGCCTGTTCGACTGCTATTACCGGGATGAGAAACGCACGAAGGAGGCGATGCACGACGGCCTCTACCACACGGGCGACACCGCGTGGATGGATGAGGATGGCTACTACTGGTATGTCGGCCGGACGGACGACGTGATCAAATCCTCCGGCTACCGCATCGGTCCATTCGAGATTGAGAGCGTGCTGGCGGAGCATCCGGCGGTGCTGGAGTGCGCGGTGACCGGTGTGCCGGACCCGCTGCGCGGCAATGTTGTCAAGGCGACGATCGTCCTGCGCCCCGGCTTTACGGCGAGCGAAGAGCTGAAAAAGGAGCTCCAGAACCATGTCAAGCGCGAGACTGCGCCCTATAAATACCCGCGTGTGGTCGAATTCGTCGATGAGCTGCCCAAAACGGTCAATGGCAAGATCCGCCGCGTGGCGATCCGCCAGAACGATTTGAGGAAGAAGGATTAAAATAAAGACGGTATAGCCAGCAGAAAATGACGCAGACAGGATTTTTTCGATTTAGAGAAGAAATCCGTGTCTGCGTCGTTTTGATCTGTTATATGATCCGGCCTGTATGTTTTGAATCTGCAAGGTATTCTTTTGGCCCAATGGCTCTCATGCGCTTGGAAAGGCTGCATAACGTCTTGCCTCGCGTCAATGATATTCCATATTGAAAGGATATGCAAACTGATAGAATGCTATTGCTTGGTATAGGATTGTTTCAAATCAGTGGGCAATGTTCTATTATTGTTTACGGGGTAAGGCCATAAAGAAACGTGCAAATAATATAACAATATTTTTTCTATCAAAATACCTGTATCTTTTTACATGTTTTCTTTGCCCTTTTTTAAATTCCCACAGAATGGGAATATTTCTTATTTAACGAGACTATTCTATCATTCCTTGGGATAAAATGAAGTATATTCAAAATGATACTTGATAAATGGGGAATAAAGATGAAAGCAAATAAAGCCGGCGATAGGATCCGAATAGCCAGAGCAATGTATAAATTAAATCAGGACGATTTAGTTGCCCGCCTACAACTTGAAGGAATCAACATATCCCGAAATACTATATCAAGAATTGAGGTGGGAGATCGGTACGTTACGGATTTAGAATTGTTCGCATTTGCTAAAGTGTTAAATGTTTCTGCCGCTTGGCTGTTGGAGGAAACAGACAACCCAAAAACATGGTCACCTTCCGGTAATTCGGGGGCTTGAATCAGCCCTGAAGAGGGCATGGATACAGATTCCACCAGTCCTCAACCGAAAAGCCCGGATGATATTTTTTCTTGAACTTTTAAACAAAAGAAAAACCCCATAACCACGAAAAGCTTCATGGTTATGGGGTTTCTTCTGGTGGACGTTAACGGACTCGAACCGCTGACCCTTCGCACGTCAAGCGAATGCTCTACCAGCTGAGCTAAACGTCCGTGCCTGCATTTCCCAGTGGGAGCGACTGCGTGTCCTTCCCTTCCTGAGCGCGAAATTTATTATATCGGATCGCAGGAGGAAATGCAAGCCCTTTTTCAATTTTTTCAAAAAATTTTTCCTATGTTCCGCTACAGGATTACGTTCAAAACCAGCAGAAGAATCACCCCTGCCGTGCCGCCCAGGGAGCTGATGCCGAGAGTCCACCAGTTGACGGCGAGCGTCACGCCCGTCAGCGTACCCAGGACGTTGACTGCAAACAGCGCGGCGACACCCTGCAGAACGCTCATCAGCAGTGCCTTGAGCGCATGGCCGGAGCGCAGCATGGCGCCCAGGATCACGAGCGCCGCCGCGATTCCAGCCGCATAAAGTGTGACGGTCAGACCTATCCCATCGTATCCATCCTTCCGTTTGCGCCCCATACGGGCTTAATCGCCGCGCCGTGGACATCCTGCTCTTTTGCGATACGCAGCAGATACCGGTAACGGGCCTTGAGCGCTTCCAATTCATAGATAGCAGCCTCCACCAGGTCCGCGTCCTCTTCATATTCAAAGCGGGCGTATGCCGTATCAATCCGCCGGCAGATCTCCCTGATGTCCTCGAGCAGCTTTTGCTCCGGCGTCGGCTCCACCGGGGTTTTCCGTACCTTTTCCAAAACGGTGAGCTTGAAGTTACTATCCACGAATCATCAGCCTCCCTGTCATATTTATGAAATATTATTGGACAAATATACCGCGTGCTAATCATATATTTTTTACATAGCGATTGTTTATCTGTGTCCCGTGTGAATATACTAAAAGTGACAACAAAACGGATAAGTGGGTGATGACCGGATGGAACGCGGGAATACGAAGGCGCGGGAGCAATATTGCTGGGTGCTCGGGCGCAATGTCATAATGGAAGAGCAGCTGGATGAAAACCAAAATCGAAGGCTGCGCTGTATGCATGCCGACCACTGCGCCAAGGATGGTGGATGCAAGAACCGCCTGCTGACGGGGGAAAACAGAAAGCCGGAAACACGGGAGATAAACTGATTTTGGTATCGCTCGAAAGTTATCTGCAGGGGGATTGCTGCAAAACACGTGAATAGGCAGACCGATCAAGCACCCGCCAGGAAGCAAAGTGCGGGCTGTAATTGTTGCAAATCATTTTCTCAGGGGTGCGCCGCAAAATGTGTGTTTCCATTTTGCAGCGCGCCTTTTTCCTTGCAAACGGCGGGCGTCTTTGCTACAATAGGTGCGACTTGGGCACAGGCTGCTTCCGCACGTATTTTTGTTTATATCAAGTATCATGCAGAAAGGTGTTTGCCATGAGATTTCAGCCGTTTACCACAGCTTCCCATCCTTTTGCACCATTGACAGAATCGTCCGATGGGAGCGTATACCTCCATTGCACCGAGCAGGCCGCCGCGATCGGAAACGCATACCTGGAGCGCACTTATCCGATTGCAAACAGCAGGCTGGCCGTTGGCGGCATTTTAAATAAACGGGTGGATGGAGCGCCAGCCTCCTATACGATGGGTGCATCCTCTCAGGAATTTATCGTGCGTTTTTCTGCCGGCCGCAAAACCGCGCGGCTTTCTGCCGGTGATTTTCCGGTCAGCTCTGTATCCTGTGCTGCGCTTCCAGACGGCAGGGCGCTGTGCATATCTTTTGCGCCTGTCATGGCGCTGGGCGTCCCTGTTACAGTACGTCTGGTGGCCGTGCTTGAGGCGAAAGACCATTTCCTGCGTGAATACATAGAGGTTTCCATCCCGGAGCAGCAGGCGGATGCGCTCACACTTGATTCGCTCGATCTGCTGTCCCTGCGCGTGCCGCAGGGGGAGAAGACCTGGTCGCGGCCGGAAATGGAGCCCGCCAATATTTCCGGCTTCCATATGGGGCTGGGGCAGCCGGTCTATCTCGGCAGCCTGTTCCTGGGCTGCGAGTTCCCGGCGGCGGATACGCGCATTGAGGAGGCTACGGCGCGCACCCGGTATTATTCCGGCAAGCCGTTTTCCCGCCTGCGGAAAACGGACGGCGTTTTCCTCTCCTGGCCCGCCGTGCTCGGCGCGGCCCGCAGCGACGACAGGGAGGTGCTGCAAAGCGACTTCTTCCGCTATATTGAGACAATCTCCACAGAGACGGAGTTCCGCAAGCAATATAATTCCTGGTACGATCATATGCTCGACATCACGTCGGAAAATATCGTCGGCTCCTTCTATGAGATGGAGAAGGGCCTGACGCAGCACGGCGTTGCCCCCATGGACGCCTATGTTGTGGACGACGGCTGGAACGATTACAGCAAAGGCTTCTGGTGCTTCAATGAGAAGTTCCCGGAGGAGCTCTATCCGAGCGCGGCGCTGGCGAAGAGATTTGCCTCCCATTTCGGCCTGTGGCTCGGCCCGCGCGGCGGATATACGACGGATACCGTGAAATTTGCAAGGCATATCCAGAAAGCCGGCACGGGCTATAAAAATCCCAAATCGAGGGATATCTGCGTGGCGGCCCCGGTTTACCAGCAGGGCGTCAGGAAGGTATTCCTCGATTTGATGCAGCGGTTTGACCTCAATTACTGGAAGCTGGATGGCTTCGCCCTGCGTCCCTGCCCGAAGAAGAAGCACGGGCACATGACCGGCGGAGAGCACGATATGTATTTCACGACGGAGCTGTGGGAGAACTGGACGAATATTTTTGCCGCCATGCGGGAAATACGGGAAGGGCAAGGCAAGAGCCTGTGGATCAATTTCACCTGCTATGTCAATCCCAGCCCCTGGTTTTTGCAGTGGGTCAACTCCATCTGGATGCAGAACAGCGGCGACCATTCCTTCCAGATTCCGTCGAAGGGCGGCTCCAAGCAGGATTCAGACGTTGACCAGATGATGACCTACCGCGACGACCGGTATTTTGATTTCGTGCGTACGCGCGAGCTCCAGTTCCCGCTGGCGCATCTGTATAACCACGACCCGATCTACGGCAACACCGTAAAGTCTCCGCGCACGAAGAAAACAATTCAGGCTACGACGGAGGAATTCCGCAACTATCTCTATCAGCTCGCCGCGCGCGGCACCTCCTTCTGGGAGCTCTATTTCAGCTTCAACATGATGGACGAGGAAAAATGGCAGGTCTGTTCCGAAGTGCTTCGCTGGGCGGAGGAAAATTTCCACATCCTGCGCAACGCAAAGCTCATCGGCGAAACCCCGGCAAAGGGGAACGTTTACGGCTATTCCGCCTGGGATGGCGGGGAAGGGATCGTCTCCCTGCGCAACCCGGCCAATTTCGCGCAGGAGTATGAGATCACGCTTGACCGGCTCATCGGCGTCAAAGAAGGCGCAAGGAATTTGAGATGCCTGCAGGTGCTGCCCTATGCGGCAAAGCCAGACGGGAAGACCTATCAATATGGCGGCCAGGTGAAGCTCACGCTTGCCCCACATGAGGTGCGCATTCTGCGCTTCGGTGTGCCGGACCGTCAGGCGGCACGGCTGCATACGGCCAAAACGGTTTCGGACCATGCGGTTGCGCTCTGCTTCGATAGGCGCGTCAGTATTGCAGATGCGCGGGTGCTGCTCAACGGCGCGCAGGCGGAGCTTACGCTCTGCGCGGATTACCACACGGTGATCGCCTCCTGCAAGGATGTGTTTCCGCCTTATGAGGCGGTGACGGCGGAGATCAGCCTGATGGACTGCGCGGGTAACCTGGTGCAGGCAACGGCGAAGACTGCGTTCTATCCGGATGATATGATTCTGCGCGTACAGGCACGTGCAGACGAAATCCTTGCGGAGCACGGCGTAGAAGGAGAAGGGGATTTTACGGTAACCTTCCCGCTTGCCACACAGGAGGCGGACGTGATGCTCCTGACGCAGGACGGCGCGTTTACAGCGTCCATCGATGCGGACGGAGAGCTTTGCTTTACGGTGGGGAACGTTTCCGTCCGGGCCGGAAAGCCGGTCAATGACGGCAGGAAACGCAGCGTTGCCGCCCTGCGTGAGAAAAACGGGATGCTCAAGCTCTATATCGACGGCAAGCTCGACGCCTCCGTCTATTGCGCGGAGCATGTCAACGAGCCGCTTCCCGATGGTCCGGTGAGGGCGCAGGCGCTTTCCGGCGGCGAGATGGGACTGTTCAACCGCGCACTTTCCTATGACGAGATCAAGCAATTAACAATATAGCTGGGAGATCAAAAGGGGCTGTTTACGCAACAGCCCCTTTTTGTATATTGAAACGCACTCCATTCCGCTCTTTTTCTGCATAACGGCATTTTCCATAGCATATAGATTGCCTGTGCAGGAGGAGGGATGCCATGGCTTTTTCAGACCGCGAGCTGCTTGCCCGACTGATCCAGTGCGAAGCAGGAGGAGAGGGCGACGCGGGAATGCGGGGCGTGGCCGGTGTTGTGATGAACCGCGTCAACATACAGGCAGGGGAATACCAGCGTGTTGGGCAGGGAAGCATTCGGAATATCATCTTTCAGCCCGGACAGTTCACCTGCGTTGAGGAATATATAGGAGGACGGCCAAATCCGCAGAATATTTACAATATGCGCCCGGAGGCGATCCACTATGAAATCGCGGACTGGGCGATTGCGGGCCAGCGGTTATACAATGTGGGCCAGGCGCTCTGGTTTTTCAATCCCTATTCCCCTTCATGCCAACCCTATTTTCCCACCAATATAGGGGTTTTTGCCGCACGGATCAATGAACACTGCTTTTACAATCCCACGGATGCCTATTTTCAGACCTGATGCATTACCTTAATCATGATCGAAGGAGTGTTAGAATGGACGGTAACAACAACACGTTCGCGCAGACCGGCAATGACAACAGCCTCCATCTTGATCCGGCCGAGGAGGCGGGACTCACGCAGGAGCAGATTGCAAGCCCACAGTCCGGGCGCGAATATTATCTTGATTCGCTCGCCGCAATCCTGCAGGAAAATATCGGCCAGCCGGTTACCTGCGAATTCCTCATCGGCACCAATAACATCATCCGGCGCGAAGGCATACTCTATTCCGCCGGTGTGAATTTCATCACGCTGTATCAGCCCAATGAGGGTCGTTACGTCGTAGGCGACGTTTACTCGCTGAAATTTATCACCTTTTATGAGCCGCGGGGCCGGAATACGACGATGAGCTTCAACAATCAGGGCAGGCCGTCGATGTCCTCTGGAAATGCCACGCAGAATAACATGGCAGGCTCTTATCCCAATATGTCCCCGAATAGAAGCAGAAACTTCTGATTCCCCTCCGTACTGCAAAATGATCGGAATATATCCGCCCCGCCGATTTCAGGCAGGGCGGATTTTTTTTGGATTCCTGCTTGACATTTCAGATATATCGTATATACTTGATATATACAATATAGGAGGTGGGACGGTACATTGGATATCCTCATCAGCAATGCGAGCGGGAAGCCGATCTATGATCAGATCGCCACACAAATCAAAGAGATGATCATCAACGGCCAGCTCGCACAGGGGGACAGCCTCCCGTCCATGCGCCTGCTCGCGCAGGAGCTGCGCATCAGTGTCATCACGACCAAACGCGCGTATGAAGAGCTGGAGCGCGACGGCTTTATCGAATCGTTCCCAGGAAAAGGAAGCTATGTTGCGCGCAGGAATCTGGAATTTATCCGGGAGGAACAATTCAAAAAGGTGGAATACTATCTGCAGCAGGCGGTTGAGCTGGCGCAGAGCAGCGGGATTGCCATGGAGGAGCTGCTGGAGCTCGTTCGGCTGCAATACGGGGCTTAATCGTCTGCATATTTTCCTCGCAGAAAGGAAGGGTTACATTGATGAATGACAGCATTCGGGTTTCAAACCTTTGCAAGGACTATGGTACTTTTCAGCTCAAGAATGTCAGCTTTACCCTGCCGCAGGGCTGCATCATGGGCCTCATCGGTGAAAATGGCGCGGGCAAAAGCACCACGCTGAAGCTGCTTCTGAACCTGATCCATAAGGATGGTGGAGAAATTTCGATCTTCGGCCTGGATCCGGTGAAGCAAGAGCAGAAAATCAAGGAGCAGATCGGCGTCGTCTTTGACGAGAATTTTTTTCACGACGTCCTGCGCGCGAAGGATATTCCGTCTGTGATGCGCCCGGTTTATGCCAATTGGGATGATCGGCTGTTCGATTCGCTCTGTACGCGGTTTCAACTGCCAGGCGGAAAGAAGATCAAGGAATATTCCCGCGGCATGAAGATGAAGCTGTCCATAGCGGCCGCCATGGCGCACCACCCACGCCTTCTGCTGCTCGACGAAGCGACGAGCGGGCTCGACCCGGTTGTGCGCAATGAGATTCTCGATCTATTCCAGGAATTCATCCAGGATGAGCGCAATTCCATTTTGCTCTCCTCCCACATCACCAGCGATCTGGAGCGCGTAGCGGACTATATCACGTTTATCCATCAGGGGCGGATCCTTGCGAGCGAATCGAAGGACGACCTTCTGCTTTCCCACCGGATTCTGCGCTGCGGGGCAGACCGCTTCGCCTTCCTCGACAAAAGCGGCGTGATCGGTTCGCGCAAAAGCGGGGTAGGGGTGGAGGCCCTGGTAAAGCCGGATTCCGCGCAACCGCACGCCTATGATGGATGTGTGCTCGATCCGGCGACGCTGGAGGATATCATGCTGTTTTATGTAAAGGGGGATGCACAATGAAAGGCTTATTGATCAAAGATTTTCTGCTGCTTCGATCTAATTTCAGGACGATTGGCCTCTTGCTCGTTCTGTTCTTTTTCTGTTCCCTACCGACAGGCCCCGCATTCTTCTCCGGCATCGTTCTAATTGAGGCTGTCATGCTAGCGGTGAGCACTTTCTCCTATGACGATATGGCAAAATGGAATACGTATATGCTGTCTATGCCAGTTTCCAGAAAGACCGCCGTGCAGGAAAAATATGTGCTGTCCTTTCTGCTGAGCCTGATTGGGATCGTTTTGGCCACGGCTGCGGGCATTCTGGCAGGCGTTATTCAGGGAAACCTGGATATCAGGCTGATTCTGGGGACGGTCGGCGGCTGCCTGGTGGCGGCGTTCCTGTATGTTTCTGTTATGATCCCTCTGACCTATCGCTTCGGCGCTGAGAAGATGCGTGTGATGCTGATTTTGGTTTTCGTTGTACTGTTTGCAGTCGTATTTGGCGGATATACACTACTGAAAAATACGGCTCCGGGCGCTTTTGCTACGCTTGCGCGGCTTTGGCCGCTTTATCCGATTTCGGCCATTGCAGCAGTGGCGGCATCCTATCCGATCTCGGTTCATATTTTTGAAAAAAAGGAACTCTAAAAGAGATAAACAAAATGGGCGCCGGTTTGCCGGCGCCCATTTTGCAAAATGAGGGAAAAAAGGAGAGAAAAATGAAAAAGTAGAAAATATAGGAACCCTCTTGCGAGGGGATCTCAGGCTGTGAGCTCTCTTTCATTGAGCTTGACTATAGTATATCTGCAAAATGTTACAATTTTGTGTTGTAAAATGAAAAATTGTGAAACAAGCAAATGACAAAAGTATGACCGAGCCGGAAAACGGGAAAATTGAATGTATTGCATTCGGCGCGTCGAGGGATTATAATAGGGACAGCTCATAAAGAAGGAGGAATGTCAAATGGCTCAGATCGATAAAAATATGACCGTCGGTGATATCCTGGATCTGGATCGTGAGACGGCCGTTTATTTTCTGAATATGGGCATGCATTGCCTTGGTTGCCCTGCCTCCCGCGGCGAAACCGTGGAGCAGGCCTGCATGGTGCATGGTGTGGATGCCGACGCGCTGGTCCAGGAGATCAATGCATACCTTGCCGGCAAGGAATAAGAAGCGCAGGCTCTGAACCGCTCGACATTTGCCGGGCGGTTTTTCCTTGCATCCTGGCATTTCCAGCATGTGGATTTATGAATCCATGTAGCTTTTTCGTATGGTCGAAGGAGGCATCGCCAATGGATGGAATCCCCATTTCCCTATCCCTTTGCCCCCGCCTTCAGATGGCGGCAGATTTTGTGCGCGCGGGCGTATCGGTCGCCGATATCGGGACGGATCACGCCTATCTGCCCGTATATCTGGTGCTGTCGGGGAAATGCCCCCGTGCGATCGCTGCAGATCTGCGCGAAATGCCGCTGGAAAATGCGCGGCAGACCATCCGGCGGTATCATCTGGAGGATAAAATCACAGCCTGCCTGTCGGACGGCCTCGATGAAATTGATCCGTGCGGGGTACAGGATCTTGTTCTCACCGGGATGGGCGGAGAATTGATCGTCTCCCTCCTGGCGCGCACGCCGTGGCTGCGGGACGGGGAGAAACGGCTGATTCTCCAGCCGATGACGCACGCGGAGGATGTACGCCGTTTTTTATATGAAAACGGGTTTGATATTTTAGAGGAAAACGCGGTTCAGGAGGATTCCCATTTATATATCGCCCTGTGCGCGCAATATACGGGAACGAATACGCCCTGTGCGCCCGGCCTGCCTTATCTGGGCCGGTTGCCGGAGTGCCGCAGGGAGGCGGCGCTGCTTTATCTGCAGAAGCAGGAGCGGCGCTTGCGCACCCGTGCACGGGCATTGCGCCAGGCGGGGCAGGCACCGCAGGAATGCGCCCGGCTGGAGGCGGCGGCCTCGGAGATGGGCGAAGTGATTCAAAAGATGGAGGATTCTGTTGCAGAAGTCCAGTAGAAACAACACGTTGCAAGGATATATTTCGCAGCGCGCTCAGCGAAAGGAGCAGGATTGACAGGATGGTTTGTGTCAAGGATATTTATGATTTTCTCAATGAAATCGCTCCCTTCGACCGGCAGGAGAGCTGGGATAACAGCGGCCTGCTGGTTGGGGATCCGGCGCAGCAGGTGGATACGGCAGCCGTTGCGCTCGATATTACGCCGGAAGCGGTCCATCGAGCTGAAAAGGAGGGTGCGCAGCTGTTTATCAGCCACCATCCGGTGATCTTCCATGCGCAGAAGCAGTTCCCGGCGTGGGAGCCCGCCTATCTGCTCGCCCGCGCGGGCATGAGCGCGGTCTGTGCGCATACCTGCCTGGATGTGGCGCAGGGCGGCGTAAATGATGTGCTGGCAGAGAAGCTGGGCCTCTCCGCTGTGGAGCCGGTTCCCTCTCCGGAGGGCGCGCCCCTGCTGCGGATTGGCAGTGTGGAGCCTACGAATGCACCGGCGCTTGCTGACCTGGTCAGCCGCCGCCTGCACGCAGCAGTTCGAATGGCTGCGGCCGATGGAGGGCGAACGATCACCCGCGTGGCGGTTTGCGGCGGGGCGGGCGCCGACTTGATGGCACAGGCGCAGGCGGCGGGCGCTGACGCCTATGTGACCGGCGATGCGAGCCATCACGAATTTCTGGAAGCACGGCAGATCGGGCTGACGCTTCTTGCCGCAGGGCATTATGAAACGGAGAATCCGGTGGCCGATGTGCTGGCACAGAAATTGTCCGCCCGGTTTCCGGAAATCAGCGTGGTGCGCATCCCGCAGGAAAACCCGGTGACATGGGTTCAATTTGATGACAAGGAGTCATTGTAATGGCGCTTGACGGTATTTTTCTGCATTTTTTAAAACTGGAAATCGAACGTGAGGCCCTCGGCGCGCGGGTGGAAAAAGTCAGCCAGCCCTCCAAGGAGGAGCTGGTGCTCTCGCTGCGCAGCCGGGCCGGTGCATATAAGCTGCTGCTCAGCGTGCGCTCCAACAGCCCGCGGCTGCATTTCACGAAATACGCGCCGGATAATCCGCAGACGCCGCCGATGCTCTGCATGCTCCTGCGCAAGACGCTCGTCGGCGCGGTGCTCACCGGGCTGCGTCAGGTGGGGCTTGACCGCGTGCTCTTCCTCGATTTTGATGCGAGCAACGAGATCGGCGACCGGGTGCATCCAAGCCTGTGCATCGAGGTGATGGCGCGCCACAGCAATATTATCCTGATGGATGAACACGGCGTAGTCATGGATGCGGTGAAACGGATCGATGCAACGAAATCATCTGTCCGCGAGGTTTTGCCCGGCGTTCCCTATGAGCCGCCGCCCGCGCAGGAGAAGGTGAATCTTTTGCAGGAAGACGCAAAAGACGCATATGAGCGCATCCTGATGGAAGGGAATGCGCGCCTTTCCGCTGCGCTGCTGCGTTCCCTGCAGGGGGTGTCGCCCATCGTTTGCCGGGAGCTTGCATTCCGAGCGGCAGAGGAGGACCTGCCCGTTTCCTCACTGGGCCTTGCGCAGAAGCAGATGCTCCTGCAGGAGCTGGAGGCGCTGTGCGAGCGGCTGCGTGAAGGTCATGTGGAGCCGGAGATGGTGCTCGACCTGGAGGGCAAGCCCGTCGATTTTGCGTTTTTCCCCATCCGCCAGTACGCTTCCCTGATGCAGGTGCGCGCGTATCCGCAATTATCTGCTCTGCTCGATGATTTCTACACCGAGCGAGACCGCGCGGAGCGCACCAGGCAGCGGGCGCAGGATCTGTTCCGCCTGCTGACGAGCACCATGGAGCGCATTGCGCGCCGCCTCAACGCCCAGCGTGCGGAGCTTGCCGCCAGCGAGGACCGGGAAGAGCTGCGTATCCGCGCGGAGCTGATCAACGCCTACCAGTATGCGCTGGAGAAGGGCGCTCCGTTTTACGAAGTGGAAAATTATTACGACGGGAACCGGCTTCTGCGCATTCCGGCGGATCCGGCCCTGCCGCCCGCGCGCAACGCGCAGAAGTATTATAAAGAATACCGCAAGGCGCAGACGGCCCAGAAGGTGCTCACCCAGCAGATCGCGGCGGGTGAGCAGGAGCTGCAGTATATCGAGAGCGTATTCGACGCGCTGAGCCGCTCCCAGTCGGAGCGCGAGCTCGCGGAGATCCGGGAGGAGCTGGCGGCGGGCGGATATCTGAAGAGCAGGCGCACCGCAAAGCAGAAGGCGCCCAAGGCGCTGCCACCCATGGAATTTCGCACGGACGATGGCTTTACCGTTCTGGTCGGGCGTAACAATGTGCAGAATGATAAGCTGTCACTGAAAACAGCCGCCAAGAACGACCTGTGGCTGCATACCAAGAATATTCCCGGCTCGCATGTCATTCTGGTGACCGGCGGGCAGGAGCCGGGGGAAGAAACCCTGATTCAGGCCGCCCAGCTTGCGGCCTGGTTCAGCCGGGCGCGGGAATCGTCCTCCGTCCCGGTGGATTATACGCCTGTGCGCATGCTACGCAAGCCGCAGGGCGCGCGGCCCGGCAAGGTGATTTATGATACCTACCGGACCATCAGCGTCCGCCCGTCCGGGGCGCTTGCACAGCGGCTGGCGGATAATAAATGAACATTTGTAATGTATTGTAATTTTTTAAAGTCCGTTTTGTGTTTAAAAAGCATGAAACGGGCCTTTTTTGTAAAAAAAGCATCCTTAAATTTGTCTATTACTACAAAATTGTAACAAAAGGGTTACAATTTTGTAATCGTGTGCTATAATGATATCAAAAGGTTCGGATGAGCGCATGGACGGTTCGAACCGGCCGGCTGTTCTGCATCTTTTCTCACTTTTGCCAAACAGAATTTTGAGGAGGCATTCCGGATGGATATCATCACGAAGGACTATTCCTTCCCATCGGTTACCGGCCTTTCCGATATTTATGCTAAGAGCTGGGCTCCCGCGGATGAGCGGGCGGTGACCGCTGTTGTTCAGATTTTACACGGCATGGCGGAGCATATCGCGCGTTACGATGCATTTGCGTCCTATCTGTGCGGGCAGGGCTTTGCCGTTTTTGCAAACGACCATATCGGGCACGGCAGGAGCGCGAAAAATGACGAGGAGCTGGGTTATTTCGGCGAGGAAGACGGCTGGAAGGCCTTTGCCCGCGATGCCAGGCAGGTGACGGACCTTGCGCGCAAGGCGTATCCGGCCGTGCCGGTAATCGTGTTCGGGCACAGTATGGGCTCTTTTGTGGCTCGCTATTATACGGAGTTGTACGGCAATGAGATCGACGGCGCGGTGTATTGCGGTACGAGCGGTGAAAATCCGGCGGCGGGGATTGCCGTCGGGCTTGCCTCGTTTATTGCAAAGCGCCGCGGCAGCCATTACCGCAGCGAATTCATCAACAGGCTCGCCTTCGGCAGCTATAATAAAAAATGCGGGACGCCGCGCACGGCTTTTGACTGGCTGACAAAAGAGGAGGCTATGGTGGATCGTTACATGCAGGATCCCTGGTGCGGCTTTCTGTTCACAGCGGTGGGGTACCGCGACCTGTTCAGCCTCCTCAGGCATGTGTCCGCGCCGAAATGGTATCAGAAGGTGCCGTATCCGCTGCCGATCCTGCTGACTTCCGGTGAGATGGATCCCGTGGGCGACTATGGGAAGGGTGTGCGGCAGGTTTACCGGGATCTGAAAAAGACGGGGCACAGCGATGTGACGCTCAGGCTCTATCCGGATGACCGGCATGAAATCCTCAACGAGACCGACCGGGATGCCGTCTTTGCAGATATTGCGGCATGGGCGCGCCGGGTGGCGGAAGAGGCGCGTGGGAGTGCGCATAACGAGGTATGATAAAACACAGCTCAAAATATCAAATTGATTTTATAGAGCAGCCAGCCGTTCAGGCTGTTCTGTAAAAAGTGTTTATCAATAGGAGTGTGTGAATTTTGAAAACACTGTTGGTCTATTATTCCAATCAAAAAAGCATCCGTTCGCTTTGCGAGGATTCCGCACGGGAGGGGGAGGTAGACGTCTTGGAGCTGCGCGAGCGCTATGACCGCAGCGCGCTTTCCGCCGTCACAGTCGGTGCTTATCTGGCTGTGAGAGGCCTGGGCTCCAAAATTGATCCGATTGAGATCAATCTGAACGACTATGATACGATCATCTTGGCAACGCCCGTCTGGCACGGCAGCCCGGTGCCTGCGGTGAATGCCTTTTTGCATAAGGCGAACCTGCGCGGCAGGGCGGTTTCCGGCCTGCTTTTATACGATGGCAGGCATGCCGCGAAGGCCATGAAAACGCTCCGGGAGCGCGTCCGTCTTGCGGGCGGCGTTTGCCGCGATGTCGTATGTGTATCAGCCAAAGAGCTGCGCGAGAAGAACTGTGACGTGTTTTCGTTTGCAAAGGCGCAGACAGGTCTTGCCCCGGTTCTCTCCTAGCCCCCCAGCGCGCAGTGAAAGTGAACCACCGGTTTTCTTCGGAAGGCCGGTGGTTTATTTTTATATGATAAAATAGTGCCTGTGTGATTGGAGCGCGGGGATATGTGGTATAATAACCCATACAGTACAAATGCAGAGATGGGTCTTTTCGAACAGTAGCCGTTTGACTTTTTCCTGAAAATGGAGTAAAATGATTTTTGTTAGAACAGACTAACAAAATACACAGAGACGATGCTGGATTTGGAGGCAAATTAGTATGTATTGCACAAGGGAAATCTCGCCTGGAATTCATTGGGTGGGCGGCAACGACAGGCGCCTCGCTCTTTTTGAAAATATGTTTCCGCTGCCGCAGGGCGTGGCCTACAATTCTTACCTGATTCTGGATGACAAGATCGCCCTGATGGATACGGTAGACGCGGCGATCACCCGGCAGTTCTTTGAAAATCTGGATCATCTGCTGGCGGGCCGCGCCATCGAC
The DNA here is from genome assembly GCA_900549825.1 of uncultured Oscillospiraceae bacterium. Taxonomy (GTDB): domain Bacteria; phylum Bacillota; class Clostridia; order Oscillospirales; family Acutalibacteraceae; genus Fimivicinus. The sequence continues at coordinate 44,480 of URQB01000010.1, forward strand.
TATCTGGTTGTCAACCATATGGAGCCGGATCACTGTGCCAATATCGAGGAGCTTGCGCGCCGCTATCCGGAGCTGAAGATCATTGGCAATAAAAAGACCTTTCAGATGATCCGCCAGTTTTATGATTTTTCGCTGGAGGACCGCTGCATAGAGGTGTGCGAGGGCGATACGCTCAAGCTTGGCGCGCACACGCTGAGATTCTACTTTGCCCCCATGGTGCATTGGCCGGAGGTCATGCTAGCCTTTGAGGAGAGCCAGGGGATTCTATTCGCGGCGGATGCATTCGGCTCGTTCGGTGCGCACGACGGGGATATTTTCAGCGATGAAAAAGATTTTGAGCGCGTTTACCTCTCTGAAGCGCGCCGGTATTATGCCAATATCGTGGGGAAATACGGCCCGCAGGTACAGGCTGCCCTGAAAAAGCTCGGCGGCGTCGAGATCCGCATGATCTGCCCGCTGCACGGCCCGGTCTGGCGCGAGGATTTGGGCTATATCCTGTATAAGTACGACCATTGGAGCAAATATATTCCGGAGGAGCCCGGCGTTGTGCTGGCGTATGCGTCTATGTACGGCAATACGGAAAACGCGGTGGATGTGATCGCCAGCAGGCTTGCGCAGCGCGGCGTTGCGAACCTGAGCGTTTACGACGTCTCCAAGACGCATCCCTCTGAGATCATTGCGGAGATGTTTCGCCTGAGCCATATGGTACTGGCTTCCCCGACCTATAACATGGGCGTCTATTACGGGATGAACAGCCTTCTGCACGAGATGGCGGCGCTCAACCTGCAAAACCGCAAGGCGGCGATTATCGGCAACGGCTCCTGGTCGCCCGCAGCGGCGGGGCTGATGAAAAAGCAGCTGGAGGGCATGAAGAATATGACGCTCCTCTGCGAGCCGCTGGAGATCCGCTCCGCGCTCAAACAGGAGCAGCTGCCCGCAGTGGACGCGCTGGTGGATGCGGTCTGCGCATCGATGGAATAAATGAAAGTACATTCGCGATCGAATATCCCGGCAGGCATCAGCCTGCCGGGATTTTTACATTACCCTTTCAAAGGGGGCGCTCAGGCCCAGAAATTGATGGACTTTTTTACGTGTATCCCGTATAATAAACAGGAAAAAGCGATGACCGGCTCCACGTTTCAATTGTTGGGAGCCCCGCAACCGGAAGGATGGATATCAAAATGAAAAAAGTATGGAAACCGCTTGCATTGCTGATGGCAGCGATCCTGATACTGACGGCTCTGACGGCCTGCACCAGCCCGGAGAAGAAGCTGCTGGGCAAATGGATGGATTCGTCCAATATGAGCGGCTATGAATTTCAGGAGGAGGGGATCGTGGAGCTGACCTATGCGAATTTCACCGTCCCGATCGTCAACATTCCGTTTACGGGGTCGGTGAAGGGCACTTATTCCCTCGGTGAGGACGATACCCTGACGATCACTTACTCCATTTACAGCAAGAGCATCACCAAGACCTATACCTACTCGATGGAAGACAGCTCATTGACGCTGGTCGACAAGGAGTCGGGCGACCGCTCCGTTTATATCCGCCAGGCGGATTCCACAACCTGACGTTGTAGCGAGGCGGCTGTGTTTTGCGCCCTGTTGCAGAATGTATCAAAAGTTACACAGGGGCGCCTTGCGCCCTTTGAGGAGGGATGAGCATGCCTGTGCCGTATGAGCGGCTGGATGCCGTTTCCGTTTTGTATCCGGCGCTCAGCTTTGGAAAGCGGGGCCATGTGTTCCGGCTGTGCGCCGTTTTGACCGAAGAGGTGGATGCGCAGTTGCTGAGGGAGTCCGTCCGAGCGCTCAGGCCGCGGTTTCCCATCCTGTATACGCATCTGAAAAAGACGTTTTTCAGCTATGTGCATGTCCCGGCGGACGACTTGGATATTGTCGGGCAGGAAGAACCGTGCCTGATCCTGCCTGAGCTGTACGATACCGCCAAGCCCGCATTCCGGATTTACTGTGAAGGCAGCAGGATCGCCATGGACGTATTCCATGCCAATGCGGATGCGGGCGCGGCGATTCAGTATCTGCAGCAGCTCCTGGCCGATTATTGTTCGCGTTTGGAGGGAGAGCCCGGTACGGTGTGCCCTGCCTCGGAAGACGAGCTGGCAGATGACTACCTGCGCAACTTTGACCGGACGAAAAACGCCTCCTTTGCGGAGAAGCGGGCGTACCGCTTCCGACTTGCGCCGGATGGAGACTATGTGCGCCTGACCTGCATTTCGATCAGCCTTAGCGGTATCAAGGGCAGGATAAAGCCGGAGGGCTTCACCGTAAACGACTATCTGACGGCGGCGCTGTATCTTGCCATTGCGCGCGGCGTCCATCTCCCGAAGGAGGCGCCGGATGTGTCGATCTCTGTCCCCATCAATCTGCGCCCTTTTTTCGGCTCTGTGACGCAGCGCAATTTCTCTTACTATGTGAATGTGCGCGTGCCCGCGGCAGCGGGCATGGAGGAAGCCCTGCACTGTGTGCACCGGCAGGTGCGTGATGCTATGCAGCAGGAACGGTTACTATCCGGGATTGCCGCCACGGTAAAAACGGCAAATAACTTTTTTGTCCGGTTTACCCCGCGCGCACTCAAGGAAGTTATCATCCGCCGGGTTTATCGCTCCATAGCCGGGCAGGGGCTGACGACGACGCTCTCGAATATCGGCTTTCAAAAGCCCGCGCCTGCGGTTTTGAAGAAGCTCGTCCGCTTCGAGATGTATCTTGGTGCGGGTGGGGGAGGGATGACCGCCGCCGCGGTCGGATGCGGTGACAGGGTGTCTATGTGCATTAGCGCATCCTCGCGGGACCGGTGCGTTGAGCAGGCGTTTGAGGAACTCCTGCGGGAAGACGGCATTGCCTTTTCCGTCAGCGAGCAGGAATTCCGTGATTTCAAAAAGATACGGGAGTTTAGCCTTGCCGGACTGTCATCCGCGCATGGATGAATTGGGCGTACTGCCAAGCGGGGAATACACCGTTTGCAGCACGCCCGGTTTTTACTTTCTTCGCTGGCTCCCGGCCAGGCTAAATCTCATTTTGGAAAATGACGCCTTCCTCCCGCAGCTTTCTCGGGACTGAGCCGCCGATCGTGGAATCATTCAGCGGCATATAGCGGAAACCGCGGCTGCCGGTCATGGTGTCGTACCATTTGCAGATTTTATCCTCCACATGCTGTACGTCCTCTGGAACTGCAGCATAGCCTGCAGCAGGCGTTCCAGTATTAAAAAAGGTGACAAATTTCAGCGAGTACATATCACAGGAGGTCAGCGTGTTGGTCGATTCGTCAAATAGGACGAAATAGTTGTTGCCCACCTGCGTGAGGATGCCCTCAAATACCACAATTTTGTTTGTCCCGATCAGCATCTGGCAGACGATATAATGCCCTACCTCATCTGCCATGACCTCGGGCAGTGATTTGGTCTGGATAATGCCGTGGTTGCTTTGAATATCGGAACAGACGCGTTCCGGATATCGGGAAGTCTCCTCTGGTACGAGCCCCGGAGACGTATTATTATCTGTCATGTAAAAAATTCTCCTTTCGCTCTGGCTGATTCCCGCCGGCAACTTTTGCCGCATGCTTCGGCGGGCAGATATCTTGACAAGGGCATTGCGCCCATCGTTCCATCTTATGTGAAAAACGCGGGGTGGTGAACGGGCTCTTTCCGTACATGTCTACCAAAATGCAATACAGCCCTGGTAATTGATGCCGAAACGCTTGAAAGCGGCCCCAAAACTATGTATAATAAAATGCGAGGCTAGAGACGAACAATCCACGCGCATCCTGCGGAATAGCCCGCCGGGTGCGGATTGTTCGCTTTTTTTGAAACATAAAACGGCGAAATCAGCCGTTTTTTAGAAGGAGGCAATTGATTTTGAATTGTTGCTGTGAACAGAAACCGGAAAGCGACCTCTCGCTGCTGGACGGTGTGTTGGAGGAGTATGCGCAGATCCCTGGCAGCCTGATTACCATTTTGCAGAAGGCACAGGAAATCTATGGCTATCTTCCGCAGGACGTGCTGCGCCATATTGCCGGCCGGACGGGTTTGAAGCCCGCGAGGGTATTCGGCGTGGCGACCTTTTATGCACAGTTCCGCTTCCAGCCGGTTGGGAAATATCTGATCATGCTCTGCCAGGGGACGGCCTGCCACGTCAACGGTTCTCAGATGATTGAGCAGGCAATCCAGGAGGAGCTGGGCATTCATGATGGCGAGACGACGGAGGACGGCCTGTTTACGCTCAAGGACGTCGCCTGCCTCGGCTGCTGCAGCCTATCGCCTGTCATGATGATCAACGACGAGACCTACGGCACCCTTACGCCGGAAAAGACGAAAAAAATCCTGCGTGACCTGAAAGCGCGCGCATCGGATCGAAAGGAAGGGTCGGAAGCATGAAAATCGTAGTTGGGCAGGGCAGCTGCGGCATCGCGGCGGGTGCGGGGCGCGTCTATGACGCGCTGGCAGACGCTCTCGCGGGGAAAGAGCAGGTAGAGCTGACGATTGCAGGCTGCATCGGCATGTGCTATCTCGAGCCGATTGTAGACCTTTATGGAGACGGCGGCGAGCTGATCCGGCTTGTCCGCGTGCAGGAAAAGGATATTCCGGCCATTTTGGAGGCTGTGGAAGGCAACTGGGAGGCTGTTTCCCACCTGGAAATCACGGATGACGACAAGGCATTTCTCAGTCAGCAGACGCGCATCGCGCTGCGGCACTGCGGCGTGATCAATCCGGAACAAATCGAGGATTATCTTGCGGACGGCGGCTACGGCTCCATCCGCAAGGTGCTCTCCTCCATGACACCGGAGGAAGTGATCGAAACCATCAAAGTTTCCGGCCTGAAGGGCCGCGGCGGCGCAGGCTTCCCGACCTGGTTCAAATGGAACGCGGCGCGCAGGGAGCAGGCGCAGCCGAAATATCTGATCTGCAATGCGGACGAGGGCGACCCCGGCGCCTTTATGGATCGCGCAGTGATCGAGGGCGATCCGCACAATCTCATCGAGGGCATGCTCATCGCGGCCTATGCGATCGGCGCCTCTGAGATGGTCGTCTATGTGCGTGCGGAATATCCGCTTGCGGTTAAGCGGCTGCGCAACGCGATCCGCCAGGCGGAAGAAAAGGGCTTTTTGGGCGACAATATCCTTGGCTCCGGCTTTTCCTGCCGGATGCGCATCAAAGAGGGCGCAGGTGCGTTCGTCTGCGGCGAGGAGACGGCGCTCATCGAATCCCTGGAGGGCCAGCGCGGCATGCCGCGGCTGAAACCCCCGTTCCCCGCGGCGAGCGGCTACTGGCATAAGCCCTCCAATATCAATAACGTCGAGACGTTTGCAAACGTCCCGTGGATTCTCTTAAACGGCGGCGAAGCCTTTGCCGCCATGGGTACGCCGGACAGCAAGGGCACCAAGGTCTTCGCCCTGACGGGCAAGATCAAGAAGGGCGGCCTGGTGGAAATCCCGATGGGCAAAACCCTGCGGGACGTCATCTTCGGCATCGGCGGCGGCATCCGGGACGGTAAGGAATTTAAGGCCGTGCAGATGGGCGGCCCGTCCGGCGGATGTATCCCGGCGGAACAGCTTGACACCATCATCGATTATCAGGCACTGGGCGCGACGGGCGCGATCATGGGCTCCGGCGGCATGGTCGTCATGGATGAAACCACCTGCATGGTGGAGATGGCGCGCTTTTTCCTCGATTTTACCGCCAAGGAATCCTGCGGTAAGTGCGTGCACTGCCGTTTGGGCACCAAGCGGATGCTGGAGATTCTCACCCGTATCGTAAATGGGGAGGGGAAAGAAGGCGATATTGAGCTGCTCGAGGAGCTGTGCGCGCGCATCAAGGACGGCGCGCTTTGCGGCCTCGGCCAGACGGCGCCGAACCCCGTATTAACGACCATCCGGTATTTCCGCAATGAATATGAGGCGCACATCCGGGAAAAGAAGTGCCCGGCGCATCAGTGCGCGGCGCTCGTATCGTATCGGATCGATCCCGGGGCGTGCACCGGCTGTACGCTGTGCGCGCGCAACTGCCCGGTCAAGGCGATTTCCGGCGGGGTCAAAAAGACGCATGCGATCGATCCGGAAATCTGCATCAAGTGCGGCAAGTGCAAGACGGTCTGCCGGTTTGGCGCAGTCCTTGTGGATTAGCCGTTTGGCGGAGAAAGGTTGGTTAGCATGATGAAAATTCGTTTGAACATAGACGGCTATGAGGTCGAAGCGCAGCAGGGCGCGACGATCCTCCAGATTGCCCGGGAAAACGGCATTGAAATCCCCACGCTCTGCCATGACGCGCGCGTAGAGGAATACGGTGCCTGCGGGCTGTGCGTCGTCGAGGTGGAAGGCAGCCCCAAGCTCATGCGCGCGTGCGCGACAAAGGCGGCCGACGGCATGGTCATCCATACGGACGGCGAGCGAGCCAGGCAGGCGCGCAAGGTTGCGCTCGAACTGCTGCTCTCTGACCACGACGGCGACTGCAAAGCGCCCTGCTCCCTCAATTGCCCGGCGGGGACGGATTGCCAGGGTTATGTTGGCCTGATCGCAAACGGGCAGTTTAAGGAAGCGGTGAAGCTCATCAAGGAGAAGGTGCCGCTGCCCGCCTCTATCGGGCGCATCTGCCCGCACCCGTGTGAGCAGGCCTGCCGCCGCAAGATGGTGGAGGATCCGATCGCGATCGCCCATTTGAAGAGCTTTGCGGCGGATCTTGATTTGCGCAGCTGGGCGCCGTACCAGCCTGAATGCGCACCGGATACGCATCAAACAATATCCATTGTCGGCGGCGGCCCCGCGGGCCTGACTGCGGCGTATTACCTGCGGACGATGGGGCATTCCGTAGCCATTTACGACGCGATGCCCAAGATGGGCGGTATGCTGCGCTATGGCATCCCGCAATACCGCCTGCCCAAGGAGGTGCTCGACCAGGAGGTCACGGCGATCGCCAACATGGGCGTATCGATGTTTAATAATATGAAAGTGGGCGATGGGCTGACGCTCGAGGAGCTGCGGGAGGGCAGCGATGCGGTGCTGGTCGCCATCGGCGCGTGGACGTCGAGCTCCATGCGTGTGCCGGGCGAATCCCTGAACGGCGTGATGGGCGGCATCGATTTCCTGCGCCATGTGGCGCTCAACGAGCCCTCCGGTATGGGCGAGCGCGTGGCGGTTGTCGGCGGCGGCAACACGGCCATGGATGCCTGCCGCACGGCGGTGCGTATGGGCGCGAAAGAAGTTTATATCATTTACCGCCGCACCCGCGGCGAGATGCCGGCGGATGCGCTGGAGATCGCGCAGGCGGAGGAAGAGGGCGTCGTTTTCAAATTCCTGACCAATCCCGTGGAGATCCTGGGCGCCGGCGGTGCGGTGTGCGGCGTGCGGCTCCAGAAGATGGAGCTCGGCGAGCCGGATGCGAGCGGCCGGCGCAGGCCCGTGCCGGTAGCGGGCGCGTTTGAAGACCTGCCGCTTGACACGGTCATCATGGCGATTGGCCAGTGGACCAATCCGGAGGGCTTTGAAGCGCTGGAGCTGACGAAGCGCGGCACGATCGCGGCGGATGAAAGCACGTTCCGCACATCCCTTGACGGCGTGTTCGCAGTGGGCGACGCGACGAACAAAGGCGCGGATATCGCCATCGCCGCCATCGGCGAGGCCGGAAAGGCTGCGAAGGTGATTGATAGCTTCCTAAAGGGGAAGACGGTTCCTTACCGAAAGCCCTATGTTGTGGAGCGCACCGTTACGCCGGAAATGCTGGCGGACCGGGAGAAGAAGGCGCGTGTGGCAATGCCGCACCTTTCCCCGGAGGAGCGTAAGACAAACTTTAAAGAGATTGATCTCGGCTATACGCAGGAGCTGGCGAAGCGGGAGGCTTCCCGCTGCCTGGAATGCGGCTGCCACGATTCCCTGGAGTGTAAGCTCCTGCACTATGCGAATGAATACGATGTATCCCCAGCACGGTTCGAGGGAGAAAAGCACAGCCGCCCGCAGGAGCAGACGCATCCGTTTATCGAACGCAATGCCGATAAATGCATCCTCTGCGGCCTGTGCGTGCGCGTGTGCGACGAAGCAATGGGCCGCACGGCCTTAGGCCTTGTCAGCCGCGGTTTCGATACGGTGGTCGCGCCGGAATTTGGCCTGAAGCTGGAAAAAACGGACTGCATCTCCTGCGGCCAGTGCGTAGCTGTATGCCCGACGGGCGCGCTGCGTGAGCTTCAGCCCGTGGCAAAGAGTGTGCCGGTGGAGGAGAAATCCACGCTTACCACCTGCTCTTTCTGCTCGATGGGCTGCCCGGTTGACCTGCGCACGCGCGGCGATATGATGACGCGCGCGCTGCCCGTGGGGGAGAGCGGCATGCTCTGCGCGGGCGGGCGCTTTGGCTTCGGTGCGGCCCAGGAGGAAGGGCGGCTGAAGGTTCCCATGCTGCGGGAGAATGGAGAACTTCGTCAGGCACCGTTTAACGAAGCGGTCGGCTGTGTCAGCGAGCGGATGGCTGAAATCATCGAGCAGCACGGCAGCGGCGCGGTGGCAGTCACCATTTCTGAGCGCTCCACCTGCGAGGAGGCATATCTGGCAAAACGCTATGCAAACGAGGCGCTCCGCACGGAAAATATCTGCTCCTTCGGCCTGATGGAAAGCGGCGTGAAGGAGGTGCTGGGCGTGGACGCATCCTTCAATACCTTCGAGGAGCTAAACGGGACGGATGTGATCCTGCTCATCGGCGCCACCCCTGCGCTCTCGACCACGATGGCGGGCGTACGCATCCGCAGGGCGGTGCAGCAGGGGGCAAAGCTTCTGCTCGTCGGCCCGCAGAAGACCTGGTTCGACGATTTCGCATCGCTTCGCTTTCAGGCGGATGAGACGGCGTTTCTTGCAGATATGCTTGCCGCGCTCCGGAATCCGGAGTTGACCGGGAAAGCGGCAGAGGCGGCTGCCGTTTATAGAGATGCGAAAAAGGCCATGATTGTTTATCACGACGCGCAGGTATCGCGGCAGGCTGCTGCGCTCGCAGCATCACTCGCCAAAGAATCCGGCCATATCGGCCATGCGCGCGACGGGCTCATCGTCCTCAAATCCGGGGCCAACAGCCAGGGCCTTTCCCTGCTTGGGGTAAAGCCCGCTTCAAGCATCGACTGGACGAAGATTAAAGCGGTTGTCTCTTTCGGCGAAATATTGCCGGAGGAATGCACGCAGAATGCAGAATTCCTTGCCGTGCAGGATGTTTATCTGACGGATACTGCTGCGCGCGCGGACGTCGTGCTGCCCGGCAGCGTATTTGCGGAAACCAGCGGCACTGTTATCTCGGCGCAGCGCAAGCTCGGCGCGGTGCGCAAGGCCTTCCAGCCGCTGTGCGGCTTCGAGGGCTGGCAGGTCATTCAGGCGCTTGCCAACGACTGCATGGAGGGCCGTGGGATGGATTATAAGAGCCCTGCGGACATCTTTGCCGACCTCTGCACGCACGTGGAAGGTTTCCACGGCGCAAACCGCTGCGCAGGCTGCGGGAAGCATCCGCTCTTCTGGCCGGCGGGGCAGAGCCCCGTCCTCACGCCTGTCCAGGCGGCCGGCGAGTCGGCGGAGTCTGCAAAGAGTACGGCGATTTCCGAGGCCCCTTACTGTGCGAACGTACTGGGGCAGAAATTTACTATTAAGCGCAATTCCACACGATAATCGGTTAAAAGAATCAAAATGGGCGTATTGGTTCCGTCCCTGCCAAACGGGCAAAGCCTGCGGCGGAGACGGATGAAAAGGGAACACGGTGTGAATCCGTGACAGCCCCCGCTACTGTGTGAAGGACAAATTTCCCTGGAGCAGCTGCTTTGCTGCTTTCCACTGGACGTGACTGTCCGGGAAGGATTGGGGAAGGCGGATGATTTCGAGCCAGGAGACCTGCCATACGCCCCGGCGGCCGCTGATGCAAGCGGCTGCATCGTATGTTCCTTTCGGCGGGAGAGGAAGTATGCGGCGATGGGGCGTGTGAAGCCAGAGCTTCACGGGCTTTATCCCTGTACTTTGCGGGCCCGTACGGGCCCGCCTTTCTTTTGCAATAGAATTTTTAAAGGAGTTGGACAACATGAGAACGCATTGGAAACCAGTGGTATCCCTGCTCGTCGCGCTGTGCCTGCTGGCAGGCGCAATGACCGGAGCACTGGCCATGGACCGTGAACGCGTAGCGGACGGAGCGGCCGAATGGCTCCTGGAGAAGGTCCCCGTAGATCCGCAGGATACGGAGCTCGACAATGCAGCAGATTGGACGGCGATCGTCCTTTCGCGCGGCGGCTATGAGGGCTATGCGGATTATCCGGCCTATCTTGACGGCGCGGTCAAGGCGAATTTTGCCCAGATGTATCTGAGCGATTATGCGCGCGCCGCGCTGGCGGCGGGCGCTTCCGGCGGCGATGCCCGCAATGTGGGCGGGCATGACCTGATCGAGGCGATCGCAAAAACAGATTTTACACAGGAGCTCTATACAGACGGTGTGTCCTATGCGTTGCTTGCGGCGGATTCAATGGATTATGATTTCCCGGCGGATTCCCGGCAGGCGATGATAGACGCGCTCTGTAAAGCGCAGCGGGCGGACGGCGGCTTTAACTATCTGCTCAGCGTGAATCCGGACGACGTCTATTCCGTGGATGGCAGCGTTGATACGACTGGCCCGGTACTGGCGGCCCTCGCGCCCTATCAGGCGGACAAGGAGGTTGCGGCGGTCATTGAAAAAGCGCTCTCCTTCCTCAAAGCCAGCCAGAATCCTGAAACAGCGGGCTTCGGCTTTATGGGGAGCGATAGTGCGGAGACGATCTCCATGGCGGTGATAGGCCTGACTGCGCTGAAGATCGATCCCTGTGGCCCGGATTTCGTAAAGAACGGCAAAACGATGATCGATGCGCTGCTCACCTTTGTCAATCCGGACGGCGGCATGAAGGCGTGGGATGGCAATTCTAATATCATGACCACTTATCAGGCGCTCAGCGCATTGGAGGCCTATGCACGCTTTGCCAGAGGCGAAGCCGCTTTTTATGATTTTTCCGATCTCGTGTCGGCACCGGATACGACGGCGCCGGCAACAGATACGCCGGCGTCTGATCCAGCCGTACCGCAGACGTCGCAATCTACTGACATGCCTGACACCGCAGCGAGTTCCGTACAGACGCAGCGCACAACGGCCCCGGATGCGGAAAATCCGGCGACTGGTTCCTCTATGGCGGCTGCAGGTGCGGCGGTGCTGGCTCTTCTTTCCTCCTGCGCACTTGTCGTGAGCAAGAAACGGGCAGATGACCATGCATAAGCTGGATTTTCTGAGGCGTTGTGCCGCCCTCCTTCTCGCGCTCCTGCTTGCCCTGCTGATGGCGGGGTGCGGCGGCGCAGGAGAAGGGGGAGCAGCGGCCGTCACGCAAAGCGTTTCAGATTCGGGCGCATATGCGAAGGGCACATCAGAGGAGAGCGCCTGGTCGATAGAATCCACCCAATCCGTTTTTGGTTCGCGCGCTGGAGCGTTCTCTTCGCAAAGCGCCTCAGCCGCAAGGCAGGGCGTGAAGGAAACGACAAAGGAGACGAAGTCCGCGGCCGCCGCTTCGGCTTCCACAACGGAAAAGCGGCCGGAAACCACCGCCGCTTCGCCCCGGCAGGAGACCGTGGCGCTCTCCGTCACCTGCCACAATGCGGTGGCGAACGGCGTACATAACTGGCCGGGTTACAGTGCGGTGGTTCCGGCAAGCGGCGTGATTTTTGAGAATGGGTCCGTGGCTTTTACACCTGGCGAAACGGTACTCGACGTGCTCAAACGCGCGCTGAAGGAGCAGAATATTGTGCTGAGCGAAAAGCGCGGCTATGTGCGCTCCATCAACGGTCTGAGTGAAAAGCTGCGGGGGGAGCAGAGCTTTCCCCAGAGCGGCTGGCTCTACCAGGTAAACGGCGAATTCCCGAGCGTCGCCTCTGACCAGTACAAGCTCAAGACGGGCGACCGGGTGGAATGGATTTATACCTGCAAGCCGGGGGATACAAAGCTCCGCATGCAATAAAATATCAATTCCCGCTGGGCGGAGCCGTTGTGTGGAACGGTTCCGCCCTTTTTTGCTCAGGGCCCCGTTATGATGCGGATTTCTTTCGCATGGGCGCATGCCTTCAAATCTCCTCCACTCTGCCGGAATCATTCTACACGGGACGATACTGTCCGAATCTCAAGGAAATCGATCTCCGCCTTCATGGACTGGTTGCGCTAGGTGTCCGTCCCCAGCCGCGCGTTTGCCGTCCAATCACGCAGTGCGTCCGCGAAGTACGCCTCGATCAGCCGCATGGGGGAGAGGGCGGCGTCCCCTTTGGATTTGCTGAATTTTTCCCCTTTCTTTGCAAGGACGAAGCCGTTGATCATGAGCTCCTTCCACGGCAGCTTTCCCGCGTGGTACAGGCTGCGGACGATTATATAAAAGGTCCAGGTGCGGATGATCTCATGCGCGTGCGTGCGCATGCTCATCGGGTAGCGTTCAGGCCTCCCGCCCGTTATCCTGATCCCGACAAAAAAGCCCCAAAGCAACGTGAAACGCTGCTTTGGGGCGAACAATAACGGTCCGTGGTACCACCTGAATTTGAAGCTGCCGCTTCGCACTCTGCCGGTACGGGAAGGCGCACCTTCCGATACCGCTTTCCCTGTCACGGTGGAAACTCCGGTGAAGTCTACTTGGAATCTTCATTCCGTTCGGTTCACAGCTCAGAGGCCACGATCCCACCGCCTTCAGGAAGATTTACACCAGCCATCTTCTCTCTGCGCATCCGGTCAACCGGGCTTCTCCTCGTCAAAGCCTTTTTGATTGGATTCAGTTTTGTTTATCTTAAGCTGGAACGAGTGGTTTGTCAAGCCCTTTTCCGATGCACTCCGATTGATTTTTATTCATAACCGTGCTACACTTATTCTGAAATATAAGGGGGGAACGCCATGAGAGTTTTGACCGCCGCGCAGATCCGCGCGGTTGAGGAGCGGGCCGTAGACACAGGGCTTGACTACCTGCGGCTGATGGAAAACGCAGGCTCTGCCTGCGCGCGCTTCGTCGCGGAGAAGGCGCAGATCACGCTGGAATCGAACACCGCTGCTACCGTGGTCTGCGGAAAAGGCAAAAATGGCGGCGACGGCTTCGTCATCGCCCGCAAGCTCTATGATAAAGGGGCGCAGGTCAGCGTTGTGCTCGCTGCCGGTGAGCCAACCGCTGCGGACGCGCTGGAGATGTATACGCGCATGACCGCTCTGCCCATCGAAGTGGTACACTACGATACGCAGCACGATTTAGCGGTGGAAAAAATCCGCACGGCGCAGGTGCTCGTGGATGCGGTTTTCGGAATCGGCTTTTACGGCGATCCGAATGAACAAACCGCTCGGCTGTTTGAAGCGATGTCCGCCTCTCCCGCGCTGAAGATCGCCGTGGATCTGCCCAGCGGCGTCAACTGCGATGTCAGCCTTGCGCCGAAGCATGCCTTCCATGCCGATTGCACGGCCGCGATCTCCACGCTCAAACCGGCCCATGTGCTTTTCCCGGCGGCTTCGCTGTGCGGTGAGGTGAGCGTGGTGCGCATCGGCATTCCGGACAGCTGCTATGAGGAGGAAGACGGGATGCTTTTCTCCATTGAGGAGGAAGCTGTGCGCGGGTGGTTTGCCCCGCGCGACCCGGTATCGAACAAGGGCGATTACGGCCATCTCCTGAGCATTTGCGGCAGCCGCAGGATGCCGGGGGCGGCCGTTTTGGCGGCGAAGGGCGCGGTAGCCATGGGCGCAGGCCTTGTCACGGCCGCTTTCCCGGAGGGGGCGTATGCCGCCATCGCATCCAAACTGACGGAGCCGCTGCTCCTTCCGCTCTACGCCAACCGGGAGGGGACGTTTGCGCAGGCCGCGCTCCCCGAGCTGCGCGCGGCGATGGAAAAGGCAAGTGCGATCCTGATCGGCTGCGGGCTCGGCATGAATGATGATACGGCGTATCTGGTATCGGAACTTCTGTCCTCTGCTTCCTGCCCAGTCGTCCTCGATGCGGACGGCATAAATATTGCCGCCGCGCATATAGATATGCTAAAGAACAGAATGGCCCCGCTGATCCTGACGCCTCACCCGGGCGAGATGGCGCGGCTGTGCGGCTGTACGGCTGCGGAGATCCAGGCGGACCGCACAGGCGCGGCGCGCCGGTTTGCGCAGGAATATGGCGTGACACTGGTGCTCAAGGGTGCGAATACCGTGGTTGCCGACGGGCGCAGCGCCTCCCTGCTTGTCAACCGAACGGGCAATCCCGGCATGGCAAAGGGCGGCAGCGGCGATCTTCTGGCAGGGATGCTCGCCTCCCTTGCCGCACAGGGTATGGAGCCGCTCAAAGCCGCCGCCGCCGCGGTCTATCTCCATGGCCTGGCGGGGGATGAAGCGGCGAAGCGCTGTTCGATGTGCGGCATGACGCCCACGCTGATGGCGGAGGAGTTGGCTGTACTGCTCAAACGGTTCGGCGGTTAGCCGCATTTTGGGAGGAGGATTGCGTGATGAAAAAGGCGAAATGGCTATGCCTGCTGCTTGCGCTCCTGCTGGTGCTGCCCGCGTGCGGCAGTAAGGGCGAAAGCGGCGGGAAGGATCAGCCGCCCGCCCTGCCCGCAGAATTTGAGGCGGATATGACGGCGGTCATCTCCGGGCAGACCATCAAAGCGCATATCGTCCGCCACGCGCTGCTCTCCTGCGAGATCCGGGTGACGGAGCCGCAGATGTTCAACGGCGTCACGATCATCTGGAATGGCGACACCTACCGTGTGGAATACAAATCGCTGGCTTTTGACGTCGACTTATCCCAGTTCCCACAGTCTGCTTTGGGTGCGGCGGTGGTCAATTCCATTGAAGCGCTCGCACGGCTGGAATCGCTTGACATCTCAGAAAAGGACGGCCAGTGGCATTATAAAGGCGAGACGAAATCTGGTGCGTTCGAGCTGGTGCAGGACGGGGCGACGGGCGCTCTGCTGTCAATTTCCGTCCCGGCCTGCAAGCTGGAGGCGACTTTTACAAATTTTAAGGAGATAGAAGAAAAATAGCTGGATCGGCTCATAAAATTCTTGAAGGCGCGCTGCAAAATGAAAGGTTTTGCAGCGCGCCTTTTTTTCACAATTCCGGCTGGGCGGAATACACTGTATTGTATCGAATATACCACACAAAATGAATACAGAAGATCCGGCGCTTGAATTTTTGCTCCCCGAAATTCAAATCCAATGTTTAATTGCGCCACGGCTTGTCAAAAATAGAAATGCGAAAAACAAATTCCATTGGAGAGTGATGAAACGTGACAATCAAGCGGGGAGATATCTATTACGCGGATTTGAGCCCTGTGGTAGGCTCCGAGCAGGGCGGCGTCCGGCCTGTGCTGATCGTGCAGAACGACGTGGGCAATAAATTCAGCCCGACGGTTATCGCCGCCGCCATCACCAGCCAGAAGTATAAAACCAATTTGCCTACGCATATTCAGGTGCATGCTAGCGATTGCGGGCTCGCAAAGGATTCGATCGTTTTGCTCGAACAGGTCCGTACGCTGGACAAACGCCGCCTGCGCGAGCGCATGGGAAACCTTGCGCCGGAGGATATGAACCGCATCAACCGCGCGCTTTCCGTCAGCTTTGGCTTAGGCCCGCGGGAGCGTGAAAACAAGGCCGGGAATACATAAATTCCCGGCCTTTTATTTTTCAAATTTTAACATCGGTGAACAGGGGCAACAACGGTTTTGAGGGCGATGCCCCAAAACGCCCAAGGACCGCCCGGGCACCCGCAGGGGGCCGGTTTGCAAGGCCACAAGGGCGAAAGGCCGAGAACGCGGCAAACGTGGCCTTGCGGCTGCCGGGCGGCGCTGTTTCCCCTTGTTTCCCGATGCTATGTTGATTCCTGCATCATCCGCTTCAATTCTCCTGCCGTGATTTCCCGGCACCCGCCCGGGCCCAGCGTTTCGTCGAGCGGCAGATTGCCCATTTTGACGCGACGCAGGGCGATGACCTCGTTGCCGAGCGCGGCAAACATCCGCTTGATCTGATGGTACTTCCCCTCGCGGAGCACCACCTCGGCCAAAGGGGTTTCGCCGCCCTCCAAAATCCGGAGCCCCGCCTCCATGCAGCGCGTGCCGTCGGCGAGCACGACGCCCGCGCGGAAGGCATCTGCAAGCGCATCATCCGCCGGGCGGGCAAGCCGCGCGAGATAGGTTTTGGAGATATGCTTTTTGGGGGAGAGGATGCGGTGGGCGAAATTGCCGTCGTTTGTGATCAGTACGAACCCGGTCGTATCCTGATCGAGCCGTCCGGCGGGGAATAGCCCATCCCGGCGAAATTCCGCGGGGACAAGGTCGACCACCGTTTCCCGCTTCGGGTCCCGGCTCGCGGAAACCACGCCCGCGGGCTTATCGAGCATCAGATAAAGATATTTGGATATCAAAAAAGGCTGGCCGGAAACAGAGAGCTGATCCGTTTCCGGGTCGGCCTTTTGCCCTGCGTTCCGCACGGGAATACCGTTTACCGCGACGGCGCCGCTTTTGATCAGGCGGCGCGCGTCGCTGCGCGAAAGCGTCCCCTGGGAGGCGATCAATTTATCGATGCGTTCAGGCGGCATAGCGGCTCCTTTCCCGAGAAATTCCGAATTTCTGATGCCCTTTTCCGTAAAATATCTTATCCAATCAGATACGCAGATTTAAGGATGATAGGTGTCCAGACAAAAGGTATGTCCGGCGGGATCAAACAGGGTGCGGGAATCCTCAAAGTAGGTTTCCTCAGCAAGCTTTGCGCCGCAACGAACCGCAAATGAAACAGCTTCCTCCAAATCTTCTGCGATCAGATCAAAATGCAGCATTTGACCGTGCGTACCGGCTTGCCATGGCCAAACAGGAGGTTCATATGTTTCTGTTTCCTGAAACGCCAGTACGTTTCCGTCGGGTGACGTGATGGCTGCCGTTCCGTTCTGTGCCGGGTGCGACAACTTCCACCCCAGAAGTTTGCTGTAAAATAGCGATAATATTTCCGCCTGGTTGACCCCACAGTCCATCACAATCGGCCCCATTTGAATTGCAGGGCGTTTATCTTCACTCATTGTTTCTTCCTCCTCTGATCTGTCTGTTTGAACCGATAGGGCTGCTCAATTTTCTTTCCGGCCATAAAGGCCACCGCAAAATACCGCTCCGGCCGGCCCGCGACCTTCCGGTCGAATACCGGGATCCATACATAACAGAAGGGACGCAGCGCACAGAAGGCAATCTGCGATTTCTGCACCTTGAGGGTTGCCTTTGGAAAAGCCTGGCTCAGAAAGGCCTGAAACGCCTCAAACAAGGGCATGAGCGCCAGATTCCCCGCGAAATAGGATTCGACTGCGGCACTTTCTTCATCCATCCGATTCTCCCTCCGCACATCTGAAGTCAGTTATCTGCTGTCTGATATCTGGCTTACGACCGGTCCACCTTGAGCACGCCGTCGATCTTTGCCACCTTCGCCATCACGCTGCGCAGGTGCTCCACGCCGTCGACCGTGATCGTCATCGTCAGTGTGCAGCGGCCGTCCTTGAGCTCGCGCGTGTTCATCGAATGGATCATCACATGCATATTGGCGAGCTGGCCGGACACGTCCGCCAGCAGCCCCACGCGGTCCAGGCATGTGATGAGCAGGGAAGATTTGAATTCCTCCTTAACGTTTTTATCCCAGTAGGCGCTGATCCAGCGCTCCGGCTCGTTGCACAGGGCGATGACCTGGGGGACGTTCGTGCAGTCCCGCTTATGGATGGATACGCCGTGCCCGCGCGTGATAAAGCCGATGATCTGATCGCCGGGCAGGGGGCTGCAGCAGCGCGCGAATTTGATCAGGCAGTTGTCGATGCCCTCCACGATCACGCCTTCGCTGCTCTTCATGCGCTTCTTCGACGGCGCAATGATCACCTCAGGCGGCTGATTTGCATGGATGAGCTTGTAATAGGCTTCCTTGATGGAGGGCATCATGCGGATGACGGAGATGCCGCCGTAACCAATGGCGGCATAGAAATCGTCCACAGAGTTGCAGTGCTGCCGCTCCGCGATCTTTTGCAGGAAGTCCCTGAGCTCGTCATCCGTCAGGCGAATATTGTTGCGCTTAAACTCCCGCTCCAGCTCCGCCCTGCCCTCGATGATATTTTCCTCGCGCTTTTCCTTCTTGTACCAGGTGCGGATTTTACCGCGCGCCTCGCTGGTGCGCACGATTTTCAGCCAGTCCCGGCTCGGGCCCTTGCCGGGCTGGGAGGAGGTGAGCACCTCCACAATCTCGCCGGTTTTCACCTGATAGTCGAGCGGGACGATCCTTCCATCCACCTTCGCGCCGACCATGCGATTGCCGACCGCGGAATGGATGGCGTAGGCGAAATCGATGACCGTTGCGCCGCTGGGGAGATTGATCACATCGCCGCGGGGCGTAAAGACGAACACGTCGTCCGGCACAAGGTCGCTTTTGATGGTCTGGACGATGTCCTCTACGTTTTCGCTATCCTTCTGGTTTTCGAGCAGCTGGCGGATCCAGGCAAGCCGCTCCTCGAACTTATCCTTGCCGGACATGCCGAGCTTGTATTTCCAATGTGCGGCGATACCGTATTCTGCCGTGTAGTGCATTTCCCATGTGCGAATCTGCACTTCAAACGGCACGCCCTCTTTGCCGATCACCGTCGTGTGGAGCGACTGGTACATATTCGGCTTCGGCGTGGAGATATAATCTTTGAACCGGCCGGGGAGCGGACGGAACATATCGTGGATGATGCCCAGGCAGTTGTAGCAGTCGATCACGGAGTCGACGATGATGCGCACGGCGTAGATATCATAGATTTCGTCGAAATTATGGTTCTGCATGTACATCTTGCGGTAGATGCCGTGCACGCTCTTGATGCGCCCGTCGATGCGCGCGCCGGGCACAACCTGATCGACGCGGGCCTGGATGCGCGCCTTGATCTCCTCAAGAAACTCCCGCCGCGCGTTGCCCTGCAGCTGGATGGATTCCTCAATTTCGTGGTACGCCACCGGGTCGAGATAGCTGATGGCGAGATCCTCCAGCTCCTCCTTGATGGCGCGGATACCGAGGCGGTGCGCGATGGGGGCGTAGATTTCCAGCGTTTCCAGCGCCGTATCGCGCCGCTTCTGCTCAGGCTTGAAATTCAGCGTCCGCATATTGTGCAGCCGGTCCGCCAGCTTGATGATGATCACACGGATATCCTGCGACATCGCCAGCAGCATTTTGCGGATATTTTCCGCCTGCTGCTCCTCCTTGGTGGAGAGCGGCACCTTGCCGAGCTTTGTCACACCGTCTACAAGGTGGGCGATGGTCCTGCCGAATTTCGCTGTGATATCGTCGAGTGTCTCATCCGTATCCTCCACGACGTCGTGCAAAAGCGCTGCGATAACGGATTCCTTATCCATGCCCATCTCCGCAAGAATCCGTGCCACGCAGATCGGGTGAATGATATAGGGCTCGCCGGAGTAGCGGTGCTGCCCCTCGTGCGATTGGCGTGCGAGCGCATAGGCTTTATCCACCTCGGCGATTTCATCAGGAGAAAAGCTTTTGGAGAGCAGCTCACGCAGGGCGATGTAGCCATCGCCCTTCTGAGGGTCGGGCGCGTTCTCCTTTTGCTTCACCGCGGCAGTGTCGCGGATCACCGGCAGGCTGTCGTGCAGGGCAGCCTCAGGCTTCTTTTTTTCTTCCGCCATGTCCATCGCCTCCTATCGCCCGCAGGCTTTGTAAAATCAGGGAATCATCGAGATTTACCTTTATTGTATCCGGCGGGAGGAGAATATTCCCCCCGTCGCCTCTCTGAATCAGATGCAGCTCCTCCATTGCGTCAAGAGCGACCATGACCTGGCAGAGGTTCCCGCCCCGGCCTGCAAGGCGCAGGCAGAGCATTTCCGCTCCGAAGCGCCAGCCCGCGTTCGCGCGGAGCATCCGGTAGACCTGCGCCGTCTGATCCCTGGAGGGCAGCGCCCGGGCGGCTTCCTCTACCGTATGCAGCTCGCCGCGGCGATATGCTTCGTAGAGCCGCTCCTCCTCAAACAGCGCGTCCTCATCCAGCCCGGCGAGGCGCATCGCGTGGATTTGAACGGATACATCCGCTTTCCCGCGGAATTCATTGCGCGCCGCGCGTACCGCCAGATCTACCACGTCCCCGATGCAGTAAGGGAACTCTGCGGGGGTTATGCCAAAGCACATCGCCGTGATTTGCGTCCCTCCCCGCGAAAAGCGCAGCCGCAGGTGCTTACCGCCGCCGACCGGCTGCACCGCCTCCAGCCGCATACGGAACAGGCCGAACAGCGGCTGCGGGTTGCCCGCGCCGAAAGGCTCCAGCGCACCGACCGCGTCGATCATATCGAGCGTGAGGTAAACGGGGTTCAGCCGGCAGTCGAGCCGCAATATGGGAAATGGAATATCCGCCTGGGCGGCATACTCGTTTATTCTGCTGCGAAACATATCCACCATGCCGCTTTTCAGCTCCAACCCGGCGGCAAGCGTATGCCCGCCAAAATGGAGCAGGGCCGATTCTGAGGCCTTCAGCGCGTCATAAAGGGAAAAGCCTTCGATGCTCCGGCCGGAGCCCTTGGCCAGATCGCCATCCGTGGTGATAACAACACTCGGCCGGCCGTAGCTTTCGGTCAGCCGGGCGGCAACGATGCCGAGCACGCCGGGATGCCAGCCTTCGCCGGCAACGACCAGCACACGGTCAAAACGGCGCTGCGGGTGCTCGTCGAGCTGCAGCTCCACCTGCCGGAGGATTGCCTGCTCCGTCTCCTGCCGCAGGGCGTTTGTCTGGCAGATTTCCTCCGCAAGGGAGGCGGCCTCCGCCTCATCCTCGCTGAGCAAAAGGCGCAGCGCGCGCTGCGCCGAGCCCATGCGGCCCGCCGCATTGATGCGCGGCGCGAGCGTAAAGGCGACGTTGACGGCGGTCAGCGCTTTCTCCGCAAAGCCTGCTGCTTCGCGCAGGGCCGTAAGGCCGGGGCGGCCGTTCGCATTGATGCGCGCAAGCCCGCAGCGGACCAGCCTGCGGTTTTCCCCATACAGCGGCACAACGTCCGCAATGGTGCCCAGTGCCACCAGATCGGCATAATCATCCAGCAGCGCCTGCGCATCGCCCTCCAGCGCGGCGGCCAGATAAAACGCAACGCCCACGCCCGCCAGATCGCGGAAGGGGCAGTTGCAGTCCGTCCTGTGCGCATCGACGATCGCCTCGGCACGGGGCAGTGTATCGCCGGCCCGGTGGTGGTCGGTGATGATCAGGTCAAGCCCGAGTGAAGCCGCGTATTCCGCCTCTTCCAACGCGCTGACGCCGTTGTCGACCGTGATGATCAGCTTTGCACCGCGCCGGGCCATTTCGTCGATGGAGGCACGGTGCAGGCCGTAGCCTTCGGTCTCCCGTTCGGGAATATCGTAAAACACATCCGCTCCCTGTGTTTCCAGATAGGAGTAAAGCACCGCAGTGGCGGTCACGCCGTCCGCGTCGTAGTCCCCATAAACCGCGATCCGCTCATAATGGTCCAAAGCTTTCCGGATCCGGGCGACCGCCCTGTCCATATCCGGCAGGCACATCGGATCAAATTCCGCCGGATCGTCTTCGAGAAAGCCGTGCGCCTGCTCCGGCGTTTTGATCCCGCGCGAGACGAGCAGCAGCGCCGCAAACGGATCGAGCCCGCACGCTTCGGCCAAAGACGCCGCACAATCCTTATCATACTGCGCAATACACCACTTTTTGCGGCTCAAATACATCATTCCCTTCTATTCCTTTTATTTTAGCATTAAACAGGCGTGGATTCAAGAAAAAACGAAAGATTTCAGGCTGCCGCACGCGTTCGGACCGCCTGGCGGATGCCGGATATTTTTATCACTCAATTCAGATTCCTTAATATAGAATAAAAGATAATATTATATAATAATGGTATTGAATGGATGAAAAATGTATGAGATAATCGAAATATAGGAACAGCGGAACGTTTGATTCCACCGGCTCAAAAATATTTTTTCGCAGCCGTCGTTTTGTTGCACAAGTTCGTGCAACAAAAGCGTCGGTTTGCCCCCTGTATAGGAAGCGGTTTCTTCCAAATCACAGCAGGAGGCGAATCGATGCTGGAAACCATTGATTTTATCACACAGATGCTCTTGGAGCAGAAGGGAAAGCTGGACGTTTTCGACCCGCCCGTTGTGTACGAGAGCATACGCTGGCAACAATGGGTGACGCAGCTGAGCCCGGGCACCTGCCCCTATTGCATGCTGCAGGACGGCCGGATTTACAGCCGGGCGGAGCAGCCCCCGATCCCGCCGCCGGTGCATCCCCGGTGTAAGTGCAGGCTCGTCCCGCTCCGGGAAATCCCGGCGGGGATGGCCACGGACAAGGGGCTGATGGGGGCGGATATCTGGCTGAAAATGAGCGGGACGCTGCCGGAGTATTATATTTCCAAAGAGGAGATACTGGCGCTTGGCTGGCAAAGGGGTAAATCCCCGGCCCGCTATGCGCCGGGGAAAATGATCGGAGGAGAGGTATACAGGAATGATGATGGTCATCTGCCGCAACGCAGCGGCCGCGTCTGGTACGAGGCGGATCTCAATTACCATGAGGGCAAACGCAACCGGCACCGCGTCGTCTGGTCGAACGACGGTCTGATTTTTGTGACCTACGACCACTATGAAACCTTTTATGCAATCGGGTAATACAGAAAAAAGAAAAGAGGAATCAATCCATGAGCAAGAAAATTGAAGAAATCACCCTGGACTTCACCGGCGTGAAAACGCTGTGGGAGCTGCACGAGCGCATCCGGGTCGCCTTCGACTTCCCGGAATGGTACGGGAAGAACTGGTCTGCCTTTTGGGATTTGCTCAGCGAGCCTTTCGACGAAACAATGGTCACGGTGCGGGGGATCAAGATGCTCCCCAGGGAGCTGCAGCCGTGCGGGAAAAAGGTGATAGAATTGCTAGAGAGAAATGTGGAATATCAAACAAATTATTATAAATTTCCCGTTGATCATTTTAAATATCAGATTCTTAGCTGAAATACTTGTAAATCAATAAGGAGGAACCAAACCATGAGTAAAAAAATAAAAGAAATCACCCTGGACTTCACCGGCGTGAAAACGCTGTGGGAGCTGCATGAGCGCATCCGGGTCGCCTTCGATTTCCCGGAGTGGTACGGAAAAAACCGGGACGCTTTCTGGGATTTGCTCCGTATCTTTCGTAAAAATCACGCTCTCGTAAGAAAATTGTAATTTTCCCGTTTCCCTTTCGTAAAGCTGTTTGGGTATTCTAATAGCAGAAACGAATTCGATCCGCACAATGGAAGGGAAGCGGTTTATATGGAAAAGCTCAAGGCTCTTTGTAAGGAAGGCTGGGACAAGGTCCGCAACAACGATCTGATCCGCCCCGGCAACCGGAAGAAAAAGATTGCAGTGCTCGTAGGAGTCGCCGTGTTTGCCGTTGCCTGCGGCCTGATCGCCTGGTTTTACGGAAAGCCGCTGTTGGATTTTGTGCTCGACACACAGCGGTTTCGCGCCTGGATGAACGGGCACGGCGCGCTAGGCCCGCTGGCCTTTGTCGCCATCCGCACAGTGCAGACCGTCGTCAAGATCATCCCCGCCGAGCCGCTGGAAATCGGCGCGGGCTATGCGTTCGGAAGCTGGTGGGGCATGGTGCTGTGCATGCTCGGTACGGCGATCGGCTCGCTGATCATCATCGGGCTGACGAAGCGCTTCGGGATGCGGATGGTGGAGGTCTTTGTCCCGCGTGAGAAGCTTCAGTCCTTCCGTTTTCTGCAAAATACCAAAAAGCTCAATCTGCTGCTCTTCATCATCTTCCTGATCCCCGGCACGCCGAAGGATTTCATTACCTATTTTGTGGGCGTCACGCCGGTGAACACGTTCACCTTTTTGATCCTGACCGGGATTGCCCGGATCCCGTCGATCTTATCCTCGACCCTGTGCGGCAACGCACTGGGCGAGCGCAACTTCTGGTTTGCTGCGATCGTATACCTTCTGACGGGTGCGCTGACCGTTGCCGGAATTTTCCTCTATCGCCGCATCAGCAGGCAGGAGAATGAAGCCCCGGATCATTCGGTAAAAAAAACGGCATAGACAACTGAAGAAATGTTTCGCCTCCCATTCGGTCCCTGCCGGCCGAATGGGAGATTTTTTGTGGACTGACCGCAAAGCGGACGTACATCGAACAGCAGCTTGTGGAATTTTCAGCCTTTGCACGGGGAAGCGGCTCCTTTTCTCCTGTAAACTGGTCAAAATGCAGGATTTTGATTTAACGGTTGCAAATTGTGGGGAAATCGAGTACTATATCAGTAGATTTTGGCTGCCTGGTGCAGCCGTTTTAGGAGGAGTTTTCATGCCGGTTTTTCAGGAGATGAGCAGGGAAGGGCTCGAGGCGCAGAAGGCAAGCCTTTTACAGGAATATGAAGCGTTTCAGGCAAAGGGGCTAAAGCTCGATATGTCGCGCGGCAAGCCCGGCGCGGATCAGCTCGACCTTTCCATGGAGATGCTCAACGTCCTCCACTCTGATTCCGACGTCAAATCAGAAAATGGGATGGACTGCCGCAACTACGGCGTGCTTGACGGCATTCCGGAGTGCAAGCGTCTTTTTGCGGAGCTGATGGGCGTTGCCCCGCAGAATATCATCGTAGGCGGCAATTCGAGCCTGAATATGATGTTCGACTATGTTTCCCAGTGCATGACGCACGGCGCGGGCAGCACTCCCTGGTGCAAGCTTGACAAGGTGAAATTCGCCTGCCCGGTGCCCGGCTATGACCGTCATTTCGGCGTGTGCGAATATTTCGGGATCGAGATGATCAACATCCCGATGCTGGAGGACGGCCCGGATATGTACTTACTGGAAAAGGTCGTGAAGGATCCGGCAGTCAAGGGCATGTTCTGTGTGCCGAAGTATTCCAATCCCGAGGGCAAGACCTATTCCGACGAGGTTGTGCGCCGTATGGCCGCGATGAAGACGGGGGCATCGGACTTCCGCATCATCTGGGATAACGCATATTGTGTCCACGATCTGACGGATACGCCCGACAAGGTGCTCAACATGCTCGATGAGTGCCAAAAGGCCGGCAATCCGGACCGCGTCATCATGGTTGCCTCCACATCGAAGATCAGCTTCCCCGGCGCGGGCGTCGCGGTGATGGCGGCCTCCGATGCGAATATCGCCATGATCAAAACCCGCATGGCCTCCCAGACGATCGGCTACGACAAGCTCAACCAGCTGCGCCACGTCCGTTTCTTCAAGGATGCGGATGGCATCCGTGCGCAGATGAAGCGCCACGCTGCGATCCTGCGCCCGAAGTTCCGGGCTGTGCTCGATGCGTTTGAAAAAGAGCTCGGCGGCAAGGGCATCGCCTCCTGGAAGAACCCGAACGGCGGCTATTTCATCAGCCTCGACGTGCTCGACGGCTGTGCAAAGCGCGTGGGCGTGCTCTGTAAGGAGGCGGGCGTTACGCTCACCACGCCCGGCGCGACCTATCCCTACGGCAAGGACCCGGCGGACCGCAACATCCGCATCGCGCCGACGCTCCCGCCCGTGGCGGAGCTTGAGCAGGCGGTGGCGCTGTTGTGCGTGTGCGTGCAGCTTGCGGCGTGCGAAAAGCTGCTGGAGAGCAAGTAAATATTCTTTCTTTCATAGATGAAATGAAAACAGCAGGCGGATGCATGGTGCGTCCGCCTGCTTTTCTGTGATTGGTTTTCATATGCCGCCGGGCGCCTTATTTACCCATCCTGGTAAGGAAGGCGCCCGGCAGTATTTTTTCGTTTCTGTCTGGATGGAACAGCTCCTCATTCCCGAAAAGAATCGATTGTGATAACGAATTCATCGCTTTTTGACGCTGCTGCGCACGACAAGCTCCGGTTCCAGGCTGACCGTGCGGGGCGGATCCTTCGCGCCCTGCAGCCGGCTGGTCATCAGCCGGCAGGCCTCCTCGCCCAGCTGCTGGGGATCCTGGGCCACTGAGGTCAGCTCCACGCCCAGCGCAAAGGGGGAGAGGGAATTATCATAGCTCACCAGGGAGAAATCGTCCGGCACACGCAGGCCCAGGCCGTACAGATGCTTCAGAAACCCCAGGGCCATCATATCGTTGGAGACAAAGGCGGCAGTGGCATCGGTTTTCAGAAGGGCTTGCGCCGCCCGGTATCCGCTGTCAAAGTGGTAATCTCCCTCCGCTATCAGGGTGGGATCATAGGGCAGCCCCATCTCTTCCAGGGCGCTGCAATAGCCCTTAAGCCGTGCACGGCCGTTGTTGGAGCGTGTGTTGGCTACGTAGCCGATACGGGTGTGGCCGCTCTCGATCAGATGCCGTGCCGCTATGTAGGCACCGTACTCATTATCGAAGAGGACCTTGTCACAAGCCAGGTCGTCGTATACCCGATCCACCTGCACGTAGGGAAACGGCAGCCTCCCGAGCTCCTCCAGCAGGTCGGCGTTGTTCTGATAGGACTCGTTGCTGACGATGAGAAAGAGACCGTCCACACCGTGGGAAGTGATGCTGCGCAGCAGCGTCCGATCCTCGTCATAGAGATCATTGGAGCTGGCGATGAGCAACAGATAGCCCTCTCGCTGGCAGCAGCCTTCAATGCGCTTGGCCAGGGAGGCGAAAAAGGTGTTTTCAATATCAGGCAATATGAGTGCCAGCGTCCGCGTTTTTTTGGTAACAAGGCTGCGGGCCGCCTGATTGGGCGCATAGTTGAGCCTCCGGGCGATCTCCCGGATATGCTTCCTTTTGGCGTCCGCTATGCGGCAGGGCCGGTCATTCAGCACCAGTGACACCGCGCTGACTGACACGCCGGCCTCTCTGGCGATATCCTTTATGGTTACGCTCATCATGCTCAATTCCTTTAACGATAGAAAAATAAAATGAAAGAATCATGAACGGGGCAGCCATAGATATGGCTGCCCCGTTTGTCAAAAGTTAAGACATCGGCAGAAAAACGATCATAGACAGCACAAACATGAACACCGTACCGATAATCATGGGGAAGCAGGTGCGCTTGACGATCTCGATGGGGCTCTTCTTCACCGATCCGGCGACGATCATGGTCACGGCCGCCACCGGGGACACGGCCCGCAACAGGTTGCCCGCCAGACCCATGGGGATGCTGATAGCCAGCACATTGATGCCAGCGGCCATCGCCAGCGGCACCATCAGGGGGACCATGGCGAAGAACAGAGCAGTACCGCTGCCGCTGAGAATGACGATCAGAGCCGTCAGGCCGACAAGGATGAGCGGGAGCACAAAGCCCAGATTGCCGCCCTGAATGCCCAGCATGGCGTTCTGAAGAGCGCCGATGAGGCCGATGGATTTGAGGCCGGTGACGAACACCGACGCCGCGACCAGCAGGGCCACAATCGGCATGGCACCGCCCATGCCTTTGAAGAAGGTCTCAGTGCCATCCAGCGCGGCTTTCACCTTGCGCTTGCGGATGATCTCACAGACCATAGCGATGACAAAGGAGAAAAGGGTGGCTACTTCAACGCTAATGTTGATGTCCAAATTGGTGATGGACTGTACTGCAAAGACAATGATCAGTAGGATAATGGGCAGCAGGGGGAGAATCGCATACACCGTTTTGAACAGCTTGCCGCCCTCAATGGCTTTGACATCCTGGACGTCCGCCAGATCGGTGGCGCGGTCTGCGCCCAGCTTCTTATCCATGTGCCGCTGCCAGAAATAATGGGCAATCGCCATCACCAGCAGGGTGGGGATGGATACAAGTGCATGATAGCGGAACACGTACTCCGTGGGTGTCAGGCCAGCGAATTCAGTGGTTTTGGCCAGTTCCTCGGCTATGGCCACGTTATCGGAGCCCAGTGGGGTGGGTATGACGGTAGCAGTGGTGGCGATGATGCCGGCGGCAGTCAGAGAGCTCATACCGGCCTTGACCATGACCGGATACAGGGTGGCCAGCAGGATGATCGCCAGGTTGGACGCGCTGGGGATCACCAGGGACAGCAGGTTCCCCAGCAGGAAAACCACCGGTACCAGGAAATAAACGGACTTGATCTTACCGATCGGCCTGGTCAGTACGCTGACCGTCACCTCATTGGCGCCAATGGAGCTCATGTAGGCGGAGTAACCGCCCAAAATGAGGATGATGAAACCGGCGGCGCTCAGGGTACTCTTGAACTGGTCGGCTATGGCCTTCAACGGATCGAGCCAGACCGCGCCAGTACCGACGAAGTCCTTTATGGCGATCCCGTTACCCGTGGCGATGCCGATAAACATCAGCACAACGCCCATGAGCAACAGAGTGATCTTTATGTCCATTTTCTTAATGAGCATAAAGACGACGACGACAACCGCGATCAGGGCGGAGCCGTACATGAGGACAGCGGACATAACTGCAGACATAAATATGCCTCCCTTATTTTAATTCGTATGGTAACTCCGGGAAGGATCAGATACAGCGGGCGATACAATCCAGGAACCAGGTGCGAAACAGTTCCTGGTTGATGCTCATGCAGACCTTGGCGTTGTTGGGCTTGCCCAGATAGCCCTTCAGGTCTACCAGGGTGCATCCGGCGGTCATGGTGCCCGCCAGCTCCACGTCCACATAGGTCTCCGCTAGCTCGTACATCTCAGGCTTCAGCAGGTAAGCCATGGCGCAGCTGTCGTACATTTTGAGCCCGGTCTTCATGCTGCCGCCGCGATATTTCTGGAACAGGCAGTAGGCCATGCGGCCCACCTCGCCCAGCTGGGGGAGCTTTGCGCTGTCCTCGGGAAGGACCAGCGCCTTCCAGCCCACGTCCAGCCCGGCCATGACCAGCGGCAGGCCGCTGTCAAAGACGATCTTGGCCGCCTCAGGGTCGGTGGCCACGTTGAATTCCGACATGACGCCCTTGTTTCCCCGACTGGCGGAGCCGCCCATCATGACGATTTCGCGGATGTTTGCCTTGACCTCGGGATAAACCTTGAGCAGCAGGGCAATATTGGTCAGAGGGGCAATGGGCACCAGCGTGATCGGTTCATCGCTCTCCATGATCACGCGGCGCATGGCGTCCACCGCGTTCTCCTCAAGCAGCAGATGATCGTCCGGCTCCTCAAAATCGAAGCCCTCCATGCCGCTCTTGCCATGGACATTGCTGGCATCCATCAGTGGCAGAATCAAGGGCCCGGCAGCGCCCTTGGCCACCGGTACCTCCTTCTGGAAGAACTTGAGCAGGCGCAGGGCGTTGTAGGTGACTTTGTCGAGGGAGACGTTGCCGGCCACCGTGGTGATGAGCTTTACGTCCAGTTCCTCGCTGAACAGTGCTATGGCAATGGCGACGGCGTCGTCGATGCCGGGGTCGGTGTCAATGATAATTGGGCGTTTCTTCATTTTGATTCCTCCTTAAAATAGGCCTCTACTTCGTTCAGATAGGGAATGGACTGCTGCGCGCCCTGTCTGGTTATGGTCAGGGCCGCTACCTTGGTGGCGAAGCGCATACACTGCTCGACATTGTTGCCACGGACCAGGGCGCAGGCCAGCGCGCCGATATAGGAGTCGCCGGCGGCGGTGGTGTCCACATTGGGGACCGAGTAGCTGTCCACCAGGATGACGTCGTCCCCCATGCGGCAGACGCTGCCCTTTTCCCCGAGCGTGATGATTGCGCCGCCCACGCCCATAGCCTTGAAGCGGCTCAGCGCGTTCTGGCAGCTGGCCTTATCTCTGGGATACAGGCCGGTAAGAAACTCACATTCGGTCTGGTTGACCACAATCAGATCGATGTTGGCATAGGCCTCCGCCGGGATTGGCCTGGCGGGTGCGGGATTAAACAGTGTAAACAGACGGTGGCTCCTGGCCGCGGACAGAGCGTCGATGACCGCTCGTTGCTCGCATTCGTACTGGGTGACGAAGATGTCCT
Organism: uncultured Oscillospiraceae bacterium; assembly: GCA_900549825.1. GTDB lineage: Bacteria > Bacillota > Clostridia > Oscillospirales > Acutalibacteraceae > Fimivicinus. The sequence goes on from URQB01000010.1 coordinate 74,294, forward strand.
TCGGCTCGGCCAGCCTGTCGAGAATGGCCACTACGTCCTTTCCACACATTTCATGGTTTGCACCGGCGTTCAGGATGATTCGGTTGTCGCCGCCGCAGCGGGTGATGACAGCGACGCCCGTATTGTTACAGTCGCTGCGGTCCACATAGGTGCAGTCGACACCGGCCCCCTCCAGTGCCAGGCGTACCTGTTCACCGAACAGATCCTGCCCGACCCGGGCAATCATCCAGGTGGGAGCGCCCAGCTTGGCGGCTGCTACCGCCTGATTGCCGCCCTTGCCGCCGGGGTTGGTAAGGAAGTTGCGGCCCTCTACAGTTTGTCCCGCCTGGGGCATGGCGTCGCATTCAATGGTCAGATCCATATTCAGGCTGCCGAATACAATGACTTTTCCCATAGGATTCCCTCGTTTCTCCGCAGACTTGTCAGAAAAGCGGGCGCGCACCGCTGCGGCAAGACGCGTCCGTTGGCCCTTTAGAGTGCCGTGTGACCGGCCCGGCCGGGATGGACGAAGCAAACCATGCCGTGCCCCAGCCCGGGAGCAGGCCGCCGGATGAATCCGAATTGTTCATAGAAGCCCTCGGTGCCCGGTGTGGCCATGAGGCCGACATAGGCGTTGTCGCAGGCCGTTGTGTCGATGTAACGAAAGATTGCATCCATGAGCAGGCGGCCGATGCCGCGTCCCTGATAGGCGGGGTCCACCACCACATCCTTGATAAAAAACACGATGCGGCCATCCCCCACGATACGGGCAATGCCTGCCGGCTCGTCGCCGTCCATGATCACAACGGTGTATAACGTTTTTTCCAACGCGGCGGTCACATCCTCTGGCGCGTAGGGCTGGAATCCCACCTTATCTCGAATAGCGCAGTATATCTCCGGTGTTAACGCCTGTTCCACAACCCGTAGCATGAGATCGCCACCTTGATAAAACGTTTTATCATTTGTCTGCTCCAATATTAGCATGTCACGGGCATATTGTCAATAGTAATTTTTCCTCTTACTATTATTTTTTGTGCAGCATGCGGGAGAGGCTTGCGACTGCCGGGCAATGCAGACCAGGGTATGCTGCACGAAAACGGCTAAGCGGGCCGTCATGCCTGTCTGGAACGGTGTTACTCACCGCGCGGCCATCAAAATGTGTGCGAGACGCGGCCATGAAAAATGCCGCTGAACGTGCGATGGTTTCGCACATTTCAGCGGCATTTCTTTTGCATTCGGCAAGCAGGCCAGACGGGGCCTGCGTTTCCCGATGCGGGTGAGGAAAGAGGTCACCCGCTCTTCTGTGTCGTCTTCTCCCTGTCCTTGGTATAAAGGAAGTCGTAAAGCAGCTGCTGATTCTTTTCGATGTCAAGCGACAGAACGTCCTGCCCCTTGATGGTCTTGCTCTTCCAGGTTCCATCCGCCGGAATGCGCATCTGCTCCACGTCGTAGCGCATATAGGAGAGCGCCGCGCCGCTTGCCAGCTTCATCAGATCACTTTGCTTCATATCCGTTTCCACATCGGGCAGGATCTCCTGCACCATCTCGATGAGGGTCGGGATCGGCGTGCTCTTTGCCTTGTCAATGATAGCGGAGATGACCTTGCGCTGGCGCTGGGTGCGCATAAAATCGGAGTCGAGGTAGCGGATGCGGCAGTACCAGAGCGCCTCGTTGCCGTCGAGCTGGACAGCTTCACCGGCCTGGATATCGAGGTGGACGTCGTTGCGCATATATTTTGCCTCTTTCTCCGTCACCTCAACGGTGATCCCGCCGAGCTTGTTGACGATGTTTTTGAACATGTCGAAATCCACAAGCACATAATGATCGATTTTGGCGTTAAAGTTGTATTCCAGTGTGTCCATCACGAGCTGTGCGCCGCCCCAGGAGCAGGAGGCGTTGAGTTTTGCGTAGCCGTTATCCGGAATATAGACCCAGGAATCGCGCAGGAAGGAGGTGAGCTTGAGCTTTTTGTTGGCGCGGTCAATGGAGACCATCATCATCGTATCCGACCGGGAGCTTTCATCCGCATTCCTCCGGTCGACGCCCAGGAAGAGGATATTGGTCACATCCTTGCTGCTGAACAGGTTGCTTTCATCGACATAAACATTGTTTTTATGCCCTGCCTCGTTATAGTTGAAGGAGCCCATCAGGCGATAGAGATAAGTACCGCCCGCGATCGCGGCGACCAGGATCAGGGCGATGAGCGCGAGAAATATTTTCAGCACGACATGCTTTTTCCGCCGGCGTTTTTTTCTGCCGCTTTTGATATCCTCCATCGGCTGGCCGGAGACCGCGCCCTGCTGTGGCCTTTGTTGCTGAGGCGGCCGCCTGTCGTATGGATTCTGGGCCGGCGGCCTGACTGGCGTGAAATCCTGCGTTGCGTCGGCCGGCCTGGCCGGAGATGGCCGCTTTGGCGGTTGCTTCGGCTGGGCGGGGCGCTGCTGAGGCCTTGTGTCATTGGAATTGGGGGGCGGCGCAGGCCGTTTCGGCCGCTGGCCTGAGGAGGAGCTGATATCCCGGCTGTCGCCGTCCCTTTTTCGGTTCGGGTCCCGATTACTGGAGCTGTAGATGTCTTCCATTCTTATTTTCATCCTTTCCACGAGGAATTGATCAGATTGTTTCCTTCCTATTTTACATCATTCGACCTTTTGATACAATCTTTTTTGAAAAACTTAAATATTGGCAGTATTTCTGGTGCACGCGGGCCCGGCTGCCGAAGGCTCTGCCGCGCCGTTTGCGCTTTGTTTACCCAGCCTGCCGCCGGTCTGTGAACACTCTGTGTCTGCCCTTTTACGGGCCTGCCTCTATCCATCAGGGTATTGTTATTTTGCAGGTTTGCTGATAAAATAAAAGATACAAACGGGTCAGAAGGAAGGCATGATGTTTATGAAAACGAATCACCTGATCGATCTCGACCAGCTTTCCCACGAGGAAGTGCAGGAGCTGATGAGGCTGGCGGGAGCCATCCGCAAAAATCCGGCTTGGTATATGGATGCCTGCCACGGCAAAATTATGGCGACGCTTTTTTACGAGCCCTCCACGCGGACGCAGATGTCCTTCCAGGCGGCGATGCTGCGCCTGGGCGGGAAAATCATCGGGTTCGACAATCCCGGCAATTCCTCCGTTTCCAAGGGGGAGAGCCTGAAGGATACCGTGCGGATCATCAGCAACTATTCCGATCTCATCGTGATGCGCAATCCCCGCGAAGGCGCGGCGCTGGCTGCCTCCCTTTATTCGAGGGTCCCGGTCATCAACGCGGGCGACGGCGGGCATCTGCACCCGACGCAGACGCTTACAGATCTCGTTACGCTCTCCTATGAAAAGGGCAGGCTTACTAACCTGACGATCGGCCTGTGCGGCGATATGAAAAACGGGCGCACGGCGCATTCCCTGATCAAATGCCTGTCGCAGTATGAGGGCAACCGGTTCGTGCTCATCTCCACACCGCAGCTCCAGATTCCGCAGTATATCCGGGATGTACTCCATGCGAGCGGATGCCCGTATACCTGCCTTGACAGCCTGGAGGAGGCGATCCCGGAGCTAGACGTGCTCTACATGACCCGTATTCAGCAGGAGAGGTTCACATCCCGCGAGGAGTACGAGAAGCAGAAGGGTGTGTATGTGCTTGATAAGAAAAAACTGCGCGGCGCGAAGCAGGATCTGCGCATCCTCCACCCGCTGCCGCGTGTGGACGAGATCACGGTGGAGGTAGATGACGACCCGCGCGCAACCTATTTTGAGCAGGGCGAATACGGCATGTACGCCCGCATGGCTCTGATCCTTGAAATACTCAAGAAGAAATCCGGTGCAGTGCCGCCTAAAAAACAGGATACGCACCCGGCCTGCTGCCAGAACCCCCGCTGCATCACGCAGACAGAGCCCTATCTTCCGCATCTGTTCCGGGAAGGGGGCGGGATGCTTGTCTGCCAGTATTGCGACGAACGCAACCTCGTCTGAGGAGCAGGAGCTGCTCGTCCTCTTCTGCTCCCCGCATCCGGGCGGCAATACGGGCAGGCTTCTGCGGGCCTTTCTCGAGGGCCTGCCTCCTTATGTGAAGGTTACGGTCTATGACGCTTACCGGGAGCGCCCGGAGCCCTGCACCGACTGCGGATATTGCGCGAGGCAGCAGGGCTGTTCTCAGCGCGATCTCGATTGTTTCATGGAGCGCTTCGAGCAGGCGGATTTTTTTGTGGTCGCTTCGCCTGTTTACTATAATGCGCTGCCCGCGCCGGGCAAGGCGGTGCTTGACCGCTTCCAGCGGTATTTCAGCGCCCGCTTTTCATTGGGGCTCCGCCCGCCGGTTCAAAAGCCGAAGCGCGCGGCGCTGCTGTTGACCTGCGGTTCTGGCGAGACAGCGGGCTTCGCTGTGATCCGCAGCCAGATGAAGCGGGCGTTTACCATATTGCATACAGAGCTGGCGGGCTGCGTATTTGTAAAGGATACCGACCGCTTTTCGGCGGAGCAGGCCGCTTTCCGCCGCGCGAAACGCCTTGCGCATAAGCTCACCAGCCCGGGAGATACTAGAATCTGTTAGATAATAAAAGAAAGAGGGAATTGGCAATGGCGGTTACAACGGTAACGATCAACAATTTTAAATCAGAGGTGCTCGATTCGAAAGAGCCCGTGCTCGTGGATTTCTGGGCGGAATGGTGCAATCCCTGCCGGATGCTCGCGCCCGTCGTGGAATCGCTCTCCGGCGAGTATGAGGGAAAGGTTCGTTTCTGCAAGGTCAATATCGACGAGGCGAGCGACCTTGCAATGACCTACGGCGTGATGAGCATCCCGACGTTGGTGCTCTTTGCCGGCGGGCAGGAGAAGGAACGCGTCGTAGGCCTGCAGAATGCAGAAAAGCTGCGCGCGTTTTTAGACGGGCAGCTGTAAGTTCAAACGATCAGGGTGGCATACGCGAAAAGCAGCGTGTATGCCCCTTTTTTTATAAACATCATAAAGGGGATGTCATTTGTGCAGATCCATCAGATGTACCGCCCATTGACCGCGACGCCCTTTCAGATGGACGATACATATATAGAGATTACACCCTGCGAAGCGCTCAGGCCGTATATTTGCTGCTTCTGGGGTACGCGCAGGCCTCTACGGGAGGAGCGCTCCGGGCGTGAGGGAAGGCTCGTCACGCCGGATACCTGCATGGACATCCTGTTTGAGCTGGACCATACACAGGGAACATTGACGAACGTGTTCTGCGGAATCGACGACCAGGCGTTTATTTCCCGGGGAAAAGGCTCCGAGCATCTGATTTCCACCTTTGCCGTCCGTTTCTATGCCTGGGCGGTGCCGTTGTTCTCCGATGAATCGATGGCACAGGTGCAAAACGGCTTTTTTGACTCCTACCGCTTCTTTCCATTTTTGACACAGCAGATGGAATCGATGCTGCCCTGCGTTGATTCGATGGAGGAGCGCATCCGGTTTACGCAGAACTATCTTCTGCAGGCCTTACGGGAGAGGCGCGAAAAGCCTGCCGTAATGAATGCGGTCTACCATATCCTGAAAAATGAGGGAAGGGCCGCTCCAACCGACGCGGCGGCTTATGCCTGCATCAGCCCCCGCCAGCTGGAACGGCTCTTTCAGGAGCTGGTGGGCGTGCCGCCGAAAAAGTTCGCCCGGCTTGTGCGTTACCAGCAGGTCTGGCGCGCCGTTCTCTTTGAACGGGGGTTCGATGTGCAGGACGTAGTGCACCGCTTTGGCTTTACAGACCAATCCCATCTCCTCCGCGATTTCAAACGGTTCCACACGCTTACGCCCCTTCAGGCGCGGGAGTTCGCTTTGCAGAGAGGCGGCATCCGCAGGAAGTGATATGTCGCTTTTTTACAATACCATTGTTCGCCCTCTGTGCTATGATAAGGCCATCAACGCAGGGAGGAATATGCAATGATTTTATCGAAATCCGATTATAGAAGCATCCGCCGCTGGATATACCGCAATGCGCGGCCGCTGGACCTTGCGCGCTGGCAATACCATTTTGAAGGCGGCTCTGCAGAGGCTGTGCTTCAGGCGCTGTCCGCCTATCAGAATGAGGATGGCGGCTTCGGCCACGCGCTGGAGGCCGACTGCTGGAATCCGGAGTCCGCACCGATGCAGACCTGGACGGCAACCTGCATCCTCCGGGAGGTGGGCGCGCCGAAGGGGCATCCGGTTGCGCAGGGGATTCTGCGCTTTCTGGACAGCGGCGCGCATTTTCACGACGGCCTCTGGTATGGAGCGATCCCGTCGAATAATGCTTCTCCCCGAGCACCGTGGTGGACCTATGGCGAGCAGACACGCGAGGCATGGGGCTATAATCCCACGGCGAGTCTGGCGGGCTTTATCCTGCAATACGATGAGCCGGGGTCGGCGCTCTATCAGAAGGGCGAGGCGCTTGCAAAGCGCGCTGCCGCGGATTTCATCGTAGGCCGTACCAAATCGGACGATATGCACGAAGTCAATGTTTTTTGGGAGTTGCTCGCCTGCTGCAAGGCAGCGGGCAGGACGGACTTGTTCGACGAAAAGGCCTATGAGGGCAGGCTGAAAAGCGCGGTTTGCGCGCTCATCGGCAACGATCCGTCAGACTGGACACAGGGCTATGTCTGCACGCCGTCCTATTTTATCCACTGCCCGCAGAGCCCGTTTTACCCCGGTAACGAGGGCCTGCCGGAGCAGGAGTGCGATCTGTTGATTCAAAATCACAACGCGGACGGCGTTTGGAATCTCACCTGGACGTGGGGCGCGTATGAGCGCGAATTCGCCATCTCCGAAAACTGGTGGAAGGCGAACCTCGCGATTCAAAACCTTCTTTTCCTGCGCGCGTTTGACAGAATCGAAGAATAGGGAGGCGCATATTTAATGAAATTTGAAATCGGCGAAGCCAGGCCTGAATGCTTCCGGCAATACTGGCCGGGGCAATACGATTTCTTTTCCCATATGGAATATGCCTGCGGCATCCCGCAGGTGCTCTTTGCCATTACGACGCGCAAGTCGAATGGGAAGCCCAACATCAACTTCCACTCCTGGAGCTGTTTCCAGGGCGATAAAGGCGGCTTTTACGCGATCCTTGCCGGCCTCTGCCAGCATACGCATACCTATGAAAACATCAAGCGCGATGGGGAATTCTGCGTCAACTTTCTCTCAAAGCGCTATTATGGCGCGCTGATCCAAACGATCGAGCACAACGAGCCGGACGTGGACGAATTCACCATAGGTGGCTTTGCGGAGGAAGCGGCAAAAACCGTGTCCGTCCCGCGCATCGGGGAGAGCTTTTTGACGCTCGAATGCAAATGCAGGCGGCTGGAGGATTTGTCCGGCGCGGGCCTGACCGCCATGGCGATCGGCCGTGTGACCCACATGGCGATGGCCGAGGATTATGCGAAAGGCTTCGATGACAAAAAATATTCGGAGGACGGTTTTTTCTATCTCATTCACACGCCCAAGGATTTGGAAACGGGCGAGGGGAATCATATGGGAATCGCAACGCTTTGCCCGGAGAGAAAAGAATAATGGTTCAAAAACATACACCATCGAGGGCGTTGCACTGAGCTTATCATTGAAAAGGCAGAGACGCACCGGGAGGAATTGATGGCGGCATGGCAGCGTGTCAGCCTTCGGGAAGCACGCTGGAGCAAAGTGCTGCTGCGGTGCGGTGAACATCCGCTTTTGTAAAACAGAAGATATGTGTTGGATCAGCATGGACCGCTCCATCAGGCTTTGATGGGGCGGTTTTCGTTTTCCGCAAGATATGTGATTTTGACTTGCGGACAACCACCATTCGTAGTATAATAAAAAGAATCATGGGGGATTTTACCCCTGTGGGGACTGTTTGGATGCGGAGGAACCCAGCTTGCTTCAAAACGCTGAAAAAAATGATACACCTGTGAAATCGCAGGAAGAATACACATCCCTTTTGCACACCGTGCTCGACACACGCTATCGCGGGCAGCCCCGCGCCTTTGTGCACACCTACGGCTGCCAGGGCAACGTATCAGACGGCGAGCGCATCAAAGGCATGCTCGCCGAAATGGGCTATACGTTTACGGACACGGTCGAGGATGCCGATCTGGTTCTCTACAACACCTGCGCGGTGCGCGAGCACGCGGAGGACCGTGTCTTCGGCAATGTCGGCGCCCTGAAAAATATCAAAGCCGCCCGGCCGGGCATGGTCGTCGCCCTGTGCGGTTGCATGATGCAGCAGCCACGCGTAGCGGAGAAAATCCGTAAGAGCTACCCATTTGTCGATCTCGTCTTCGGCACGCATGTGATCCATCGCCTGCCGGAGCTCCTATACCGTACCCTGTGCGGTAAGGGCCGCGTGTTTGAGCTGCCGGATGAGGCGGGCAATATCACCGAGGGGCTTCCGGTCGTGCGGGACAGCTCCTTTAAGGCGTTTCTGCCCGTGATGTACGGCTGCAATAATTTTTGCAGCTATTGCATCGTCCCCTATGTCCGCGGGCGTGAACGCAGCCGCACGCTCGAAGCAGTACTCGACGAGGCGCGTTCCCTGGTGGAAGCGGGTTACCGTGATATTACGCTCTTGGGGCAGAATGTCAACTCTTATGGGAAGGATTTGGAAACGCCTGTCTCTTTCGCGCAATTGCTGCGGGAGATCAATGCAATCCCGGGCGCTTTCCGCATCCGATTCATGACCTCCCACCCAAAGGACTGCACGCGGGAGCTGCTCGATGCGATGGCCTCCTGTGAAAAGGTCGCCAAACACCTGCACCTGCCCTTCCAGTCCGGCAATAACCGGGTTTTGAAGGAGATGAACCGCCGCTATACGCGCGAGCAGTATCTGGAGCTTACCCGCTATGCGCGCGGTGTCATGCCGGAACTCTCTCTGACGAGCGACGTCATCGTCGGCTTCCCGGGCGAGACGTACGGGGAATTTCAGGATACGCTGCGCTTGGTAGAGGAGGTCGGCTTTACCTCCCTGTTTACCTTTCTCTATTCCCCGCGTGAGGGGACGCCCGCGGCGAAGATGCCCGATCCCGTCTCCCGGGAGGAAAAGGGAAAATGGTTCCGCGAGCTGACCGATTTGCAGGAGCGCATCGCCGAAAAGCGCAATCAGTCGCTTGTGGGGAAACGCTTTCGCGTGCTTGTGGAGGGCCCCGGCAAAAAGGAGGGGCTGCTCGCAGGGCGTACGCAGGGCAATGTCGTGATCGAATTCCCCGGGGAGGGTTCTCTCATCGGTTCCTTTGTTGACGTTCAGGTGACACAGGCGCTTGCGTGGATTCTGCGCGGCCAAATGGAACCGTAAATTCGCTACGGTTCTATTCTGAAAAAATTGCGAGCTGATATCCCACATCTGTCGTCAGACAGCTGCTGTCTGCCGTCTGATTCCGCATTCTTCTGTTCGCTTTCGAGCAGATTGGAATAAATCAAAATATATTAAGGAGATTTCAATGGACATTATTAAAATGGCGCGCGAGCTTGGCGCAGCGATCCAGCAGGACGAACGTTACCTCAATTTCAAGCAGGCGCGCGAGGCCAACGAAGCCGATCAACCCCTCAACGATCTCATCGGTGAGCTCAATCTCATCCAGATGAATTACCAGCAGGAGGCGCAGAAGGAAGCGCCGAGCGAGGAGAAGATGCAGGACTACGATCAGCAGTTCCGCGCGATCTATGCGCAGGTGATGCAGAATCCGAATATGGTCAATTACGAGGTTGCCCGCAAGGAAGTGGACGGGATGATGAATTATCTCATGCAGATCCTCACCCTCTGCGTCAACGGTGAGGACCCGGCCACCTGTGAGCCGAAGGAGGAGCACGCCTGCGGCGGCAACTGCTCCGCCTGCAGCGGCTGCTGATTGAGCGCACCGGGGGGCCGTTTTGCGGCCTCCCATTCACATACCAGACACCAATGAAGGCAGAGCAAAGCGCTGCTCTGCGGCGCTTGAAAGAGAAAGGAATGATCACCCCCTATGGCACCGCTTACGCCGATGATGCAGCAATATCTGGAGGTCAAGGAGCAGTATCCCGACGCCATTCTGATGTTCCGCCTGGGCGATTTCTACGAAATGTTCTTTGAGGATGCGAAAACCGCTTCGCGCGAGCTGGAGTTGGTGCTCACCGGGCGGGACTGCGGCCAGGAGGAGCGCGCGCCGATGTGCGGCGTGCCGTTCCACAGCGCGGACAGCTATATCGCCCGTCTGGTTGCCAAGGGATATAAGGTTGCCATCTGCGAGCAGATGGAAGATCCGGCGCTCGCCAAGGGCATCGTCAAGCGGGATGTGATCCGCGTGGTCACGCCCGGCACGGTCATTGAAAACAGCATGCTCGACGAATCGCGCAACAATTACCTTGCCTGCGTCTGCGTGGGCGAAGATGGCGCGGGGCTGTGCTTTGCCGACGTATCCACGGGCGAAGTGCACCTGACGGATTTCCCTGCGGACGGCTGTGAAGAAGCGCTGATGAACGAATTCGGCCGGTATATGCCGAGCGAAGCGCTGGTGAATGCCGGGGCCGCCGTGCTGCCGAAATTCAAAGCCTTTCTTTCCAAGCGTATGAGCCTGACGGCGGAGCTGCTGGAGGATAGGCAATTCGATTTTTCTTCCTGCACGGCCCTCGTGCTGGCCCATTTTCAGAAAGCTTCGCTCGATGAGCTGGAGCTCGCCAGCGCGCCGGATGCGGTGCGTGCCCTCGGCGCAGCGCTTTGCTACCTTCAGGATGCACAGAAGGCGGAGCTCGACAATATCCGGGAGCTCGATTTTTACAGCAGCGCGCGCTTTATGCGCCTTGACCTTGCGGCGCGGCGCAATCTGGAGCTCACACGCACGATGCGCAGTGGCGAGAAAAAGGGCACGCTCCTCTGGGTGCTCGACCGCACGAAGACCGCCATGGGCAAGCGGCTCATCCGCTCCTGGGTGGAGCAGCCGCTTCTCAGCTGCGCGCAGATCAGCCGCCGACTGAATGCGGTGGACGAGCTGTTCAGCGATACGATGCTCCGGCGCGACGAGATCGAAAACCTGACTGGCATCTATGATCTTGAGCGGCTCATGACCCGCATCGCTTATGGCACTGCCAACGCGCGGGAGCTCAGGAGCCTTGCGGCGGCGATTGAAAAGCTCGCGCCTCTGCGGGCGCGGCTGGAGGGCTGCAAAAGCGCGATGCTGTGTGAAATCTTCCGGGATATCGATCCACTGGAGGATCTTTTCTCCCTCATCGATGCTTCGATCGTGGAGGAGCCGCCCTTTACCGTGCGCGAAGGCGGCATGATCAAGCCCGGCTTCCACGAGGAGCTCGACACGCTCCATGCCCTCGTTACGGATGGCAAGGGTTTTTTGACGCAGATCGAGCAGCGCGAGCAGGAGCGTACCGGCATCAAGAAGCTGAAAATCGGCTATAACCGCGTGTTCGGTTATTACATAGAGGTTTCCAATTCCTATAGGGAGCTGGTACCGGACGACTATATCCGCAAGCAGACGCTTTCCAACTGCGAGCGGTATATTACGCAGGAATTAAAGGAGCTCGAATCCAAGGTGCTCGGCGCGCAGGAGCGCATGGTGCAGCTCGAGTATCAGATTTTCAACGATGTGCGTTCCCGTGTGGCGGACGAGCTGTACCGCGTGCAGCGCACGGCTCATGCCGTCGCCCGGCTCGATGTGCTCTGCTCCTTTGCGCAGACGGCGGTGTCCTATGACTATACGCGCCCCGCCGTCGATGCGGGCGACCGGCTGGAAATCACGGACGGGCGGCACCCCGTGGTGGAGCGGATGCTTGATGACGCACCGTTTGTCCCCAACGATACGGCGCTCGACTGTGGGGATAACCGCTGCGCCATCATCACCGGGCCGAATATGGCGGGTAAATCCACCTATATGCGGCAGGTGGCGCTCATCACGCTCATGGCGCAGATCGGCTCCTTCGTGCCGGCGCGCAGCGCGCAGATCGGCGTGGTGGACAGCATCTTTACCCGCGTGGGCGCCTCCGACGATCTGGCGGCGGGGCAGTCCACCTTCATGGTGGAGATGAGCGAGGTCGCCTCAATTTTGCACAATGCCACGTCCAAAAGCCTGATTTTACTCGATGAAATCGGCCGCGGCACCTCCACCTACGACGGCATGAGCATCGCGCGCGCGGTGCTGGAATTCTGCGCCGATCCGAAGAAACTAGGGGCTAAAACGCTCTTCGCCACCCATTATCACGAGCTCACAGAGCTTGAGGGGCAGGTGGCAGGCGTGAAGAATTACAACATTGCGGTCAAAAAACGCGGCGATGAAATCACCTTCCTGCGCCGCATCATCCGCGGCGGGGCCGACGGCAGCTATGGCGTAGAGGTTGCAAAGCTTGCGGGCGTGCCCGTGAGCGTGGTCAAGCGCGCGCGTGTGATTCTCAAGGCGCTGGAGGACAATGCCCGCAAGGGCGCGGGCCCTGCGGAGGTCCCCGACGCGGAGGAATTGCCCGAGGCGGAAGAAAATCCGCTTCTCCAGATTTCCATCGCGGGCAATACGAGCGCGGAAATTATGGAGCAGCTGAAAAATATCGACGTCAACACCCTCACGCCCATCGAATCGCTGACGCTGCTGCACGAGCTGGTCAGAAAGGCGAAGGGGTAACGGAGAAAAACCTGGTATCATTCGTAAAAGGAGAGGAATTTTATGGCAATTTATATGAAGGAACCGTCGCATACGTTTGGGGAATATCTATTGATCCCGGGCTATTCGTCCGCGCAGTGTATCCCTGCAAACGTGAGCTTGAAAACGCCGCTGGTCAAATATGCGAAAGGCGAGGAGCCGGCGCTGACGCTCAATATCCCAATGACCTCGGCGATCATGCAGTCCGTATCGGATGATCAGATGGCGGTTGCTTTGGCGCGAGAGGGCGGGCTGTCGTTTATTTACGGCTCTCAGCCGGTGGAAAGCCAGGCGCAGATGGTTGCCCGTGTGAAGGGCTATCGGGCGGGTTTTGTGATCAGCGATTCCAATATCTCTCCGGAGGCGACTTTGGCGGATATTCTGGCGCTCAAGGAGCAAACCGGGCATTCCACCGTCGCGGTAACGGCGGATGGGAGCGCACAGGGCAAATTGGTCGGCCTTGTCACGAGCCGGGATTACCGTGTCAGCAGGATGCCAATGGATATGAAGGTCAGCGAATTTATGACTCCTTTTGCAAGCCTGATCACCGCTGGAGAGGATACCACGCTGAAGGTGGCCAACGACATCATCTGGGATCATAAACTCAACTGTCTGCCGATCATCGACAGGGAGCAGCGGCTGGTATCGATGGTATTCCGAAAAGATTATAATTCTCATAAGGATAACGAAAACGAATTGATCGATGCATCCAAACGCTATATGGTGGGCGCCGGCATCAATACGAGGGATTATGCTGAGCGGATTCCGGCGCTGCTTGAGGCGGGGGCGGACGTCCTGTGCATCGACAGCTCAGAAGGCTATACGGAATGGCAGAAGATCGTGCTCGATTATGTGCGGGAGCACTATGGGGATGCCGTGAAGATCGGCGCCGGAAATGTTGTCGACCGGGATGGGTTCCGCTTTCTGGCCGAAGCAGGAGCCGATTTTGTAAAGGTCGGCATCGGCGGCGGCGCGATCTGCATCACGAGGGAGCAGAAGGGGATCGGCAGGGGGCAGGCTACCGCCCTGATCGAAGTGGCCCAGGCGCGTGATGAATATTTTCAGGAGACGGGTGTCTATGTGCCGATCTGTTCCGACGGCGGCATCGTGCACGATTACCACATTACCCTGGCGCTTGCCATGGGCGCGGACTTTTTGATGCTGGGCCGGTATTTTGCCCGCTTCGACGAGAGCCCGACCAAGAAGATCAATGTCAACGGAAATTATATGAAGGAATACTGGGGCGAGGGGAGCGCGCGGGCGAGAAACTGGCAGCGGTACGACCTCGGCGGCGATGCGAAGCTCTCCTTCGAAGAGGGCGTTGATTCCTTCGTCCCCTATGCGGGCAGCCTGAAGGATAATGTGGAGCTTTCCCTCTCCAAGGTGCGCTCTACGATGTGCAACTGCGGCTGCCTGACCATCCCCGAGCTGCAGAAGAATGCGAAGATTACGCTGATCTCTTCCACGAGCATCGTCGAAGGCGGCGCGCACGACGTGGTGCTCAAGGAGAGCAGGCCGATTCTGTAACCGTCCGGTTTCGTCTGACGTGAAGCTGCCCTTTGGCCTGCACCTGTGAAAGGAGGATCGTTTGCCATGCCGAAAATCCATGTGCTGCCCCGCCATGTGACGGAGCTGATCGCGGCGGGAGAGGTCGTTGAACGGCCCTCCTCCGTCGTGAAGGAGCTGATGGAAAATTCCATCGACGCGGGCGCGTCCGCCGTTACGCTCGAAATCCGGCGCGGCGGAATCACCTACATCCGCATTACCGACAACGGCTGCGGCATTGCGCGCGAGGATGCGCCAACAGCCTTCATCAGCCATGCGACGAGCAAGATCAGCGTTGAAGCGGATCTGAACGGCATCGGCACCCTGGGCTTTCGCGGCGAAGCGCTCGCCTCTATTGCGGCGGTTTCGCGCGTGGAGCTTTTAACTCGGACGCAGGAGGAGCCGGTGGGCACGCGGCTGTGCATCGAGGGCGGCGAGCAGACGCTTCTGGACGATGCGGGCTGCCCAAAGGGGACAACGCTGATCGTGCGCGACCTGTTTTACAACACGCCCGCGCGCATGAAGTTCCTGAAAAAGGATGTGTCAGAGGCGAACGCCGTCGCGGGCGTGGTGGACCGCGTTGCCCTCTCCCATCCGGAGGTCAGCGTCCGCTTCATCCGGGATGGGAAGGAGACACTTTTAACCCCCGGCGACGGGAAGCTGCTCAGCGCGATTTATGCGGTATACGGGAAGGATTTCGCCGCGGGGCTGCTCCCGGTGGATTATGAGCTGAACGGCGTGCGTATATCCGGCTTTGTCGTAAAGCCGCTGGCCGCGCGGCCGAACCGCACGATGCAGCTTTTCTTTCTGAACGGCAGGCTTGTCAAGAGCCGCACCGTCATGGCGGCGCTGGAGGAGGCCTACCGCAACGCGATCATGGCCGGCAAATTCCCGGCCTGTGTGCTGCATCTGCACGTGCCGAATGAAACGGTGGATGTCAACGTCCATCCCGCAAAAATCGAGGTTCGTTTTGCCAATGAAAAGCGTATTTTTGACGCGGTCTATTATGCCGCCAAAAATACCATCCGGCAAAACGACCCGCGCCCGCAAGTAGAGCTGAACAGGCTGAATGCGCCGGTGGAAGCGGCCCGGCCGCCGGCGCCGGAGCAGATCACACTGCCAGAGAGAAAAGACGATTTTTGGGGGCGCGAAACGGCGGCTTCCTATATCGGGAAAAACCGTCCGCCGCAGCGGCTGGATTCTCCGATATCCGGCTACGCAGGGGAGAAGGAGCCCGATACGGTGGCGGCTGCGCTGCAAAAACGGAAGGCTGCGGAACCGGCGGGGCGGAAGCTTTCATCTGTGACCACTGCGGGGGCGGAGCGGCTGTCAGGGCCTACGGCATCGTTTTCCGGCAGGGCGGCGGCTGCCCCGCAGGCGGAGTTCGCGCAGGAGATGGCCGCGCCTGACCGGGACGAGGAAACGGTTACGCCCCCAACCCCGGAGGAACGGGAGGAAGCCCCCCAAAAGCAGGAACCGGCTGCTCACAGGGAAATTCCGCCGTTGCGTGTAATCGGCGAGGCGTTTCGTACCTATATCGTCGTGGAGAGCGGCAAAGACCTGCTGCTCATCGATAAGCATGCCGCCCATGAGCGCATGCTGTATGAAGAGCTCAAGCGCGAGGCTGGGCAGGCGGACCGGCAGCTTCTGCTCACTCCTGTGGCTGTTACGCTCGCCAAGGAGGAATACGCGGCCGTTTTGCAGAATTTGGAGCTATTGCGCCAGGCTGGATTTGAGGCAGAGGATTTCGGCGCGGGGACGGTGCTCGTGCGCGCCTGCCCGATGACGCTCGTGCAGGAGGATGTGTCCGCCCTGTTTCAGGAGCTGGCGGGCTACCTGCTGGCAAACCGGCGCGAGCTGGTCCCGGAAAAGCTCGACTGGCTCTACCACAACGTTGCCTGCCGCGCCGCCATCAAGGCCGGAGATCAGACGAGCCCCTACGAGCTGGAGCGATTTGTGGAAAACCTGCTTTTACACGATGAAATCCGCTATTGCCCGCACGGCAGGCCTGTGATGGTGGTCATGCCGCAGAGCGAATTGGAGAAGCAATTCGGGCGGATCCAATAAAGAGCGTTGAATGGAGGGAAGGCCATGGCGGCGGACAATCAAATACCGGTGCTCGCCGTCGTCGGCCCTACGGCCTCTGGGAAGACGGCGCTGGCCGTAAAGCTTGCAAAGGAATTTGGCGGCGAGGTCGTCGGCGCGGATTCGATGCAGATTTACCGAGGCATGGAGATCGCCACCGCCGCGCCAACACAGGCGGAGCAGGATGGCGTCCCGCATCATCTCATCGGCATTTTGCAGCCGGAGGAGCGGTTCAGCGTGGCGGCCTATACTGCGCGCGCGGGAGCCTGCATCGCCGAGCTCCATGCGCGCGGGAAGCTCCCCGTGCTGGCTGGCGGCACGGGGCTCTATATCGATACGCTGCTCGACCATATTGAATTTGTCGATGTGCCTGCAAACCCTGAAATCCGCTCTGCGCTTTATCGCCGTGCGGAGCAGGTGGGCGAGAAGGTGCTTTGGGAGGAGCTTCGCAGGATTGATCCGCAGACGGCCGAGGGCCTGCATCCGGCCAATCTGGGCCGGATCGTCCGGGCGCTGGAGCTGTATGCAACCTCCGGGGTCACGATGTCGGAGCAGCGGAAACGGTCAAAACAGAATCCGTCGCCTTACGATCCGTTTTATTTAGGGCTGGATTTCAGGGACAGGCAGCGCCTTTATGACCGGATCGATCGGCGTGTGGATCAAATGGTCGCAGGCGGTCTGCTGGAGGAAGCGCGCCGCTTTCTTGACCGTGACCCGGACGGCACAGGCGCGCAGGCGATCGGCTATAAGGAATTGAGGCCTTATTTTTCCGGGGAAATGGCGCTGGAAGAAGCGCTTTCCAACCTCAAACGCGCCACCAGGCGCTATGCAAAGCGGCAGCTGACGTGGTTTCGCCGCAATACGCGTATCCACTGGCTGTTTTGGGAGGATTACGGCATGCCCGACGCTCTGTGCGGGGAGGCGTGCCGCCTGATACGGGAATCGGATTGGGGGCAGATATGATGACGCAGCAGGAAAAGAAACCAGGAGGCCAGGCGCTTAAGAATCAAATCATCAAGCGGGGGAAAAAGCTCCTGATCATTCTTTGTATCCTTCTGGCGGCCCTATATTGCTGTTATCAGCTTTATCAGTGGCGCGTTCCGAGCGTGAAGACCGAAGTGGCTTTGGAGCAGAGCGTCTACAATGCAGTGGACGCGCAGGTCTTCATGGTCCGGGATGAGTACATCCTTTCCAATACCGCCTCAGGGAAGGTGATTCCACTGGTGGAGGACGGCAAGCGGGTTGCAAAGGGCGACGTGGTCGCCATGGTGTTCCAAAACGATGCGGACGCGGCAAACTACCTGCGCGCCCGGGAGCTGAAAAGCCAGATCGACCATTATCAGCAGCTGGCAAAGCATCTCTCCTCCGTATCCGATATCAATGCACTCAATGAGGAGGCGTTTTCCATCCTGCTCGACTGCCTGGACACGGCGGATAGCGGGCAGTTCAGCCAGTTTGGCGAGCGAACGGACGAGCTGGGGGATTTGATGATCCGCCGCCAGATGACCATGGGGGAGGAGATCGATTTTACCTCCATGATCTCCGCGCTTGAGTCCGAACTGGATGGGATATCGGTCGCTGACAGCGCTGATATGAAGATCACGGCGGAGCGCTCCGGCTATTATATCAGCAGCACGGACGGGCTGGAGGGGACAATCCCCTACGGCCAGGTATCCTCCGTAACGCAGGAGACGCTCAATAAGGCGCTGGAGGCGAAGGCACAGCCTGCCGCCGGCCGTGTGGGCAAGATGGTGGACAGCTTCGACTGGTACCTGCTCTGCACGATCGAGGAGAAACAGGCCCTGAGCTTTGAGCGGGGCGACAGCATCACGGTGCGCATGCCCTTCAGCGCTGCAGGAGAGTTCAAGGCCGAGGTGGAGAATATCGCTCAGAGCGAGGGGGGGAAAAACCTGGTCACCCTCAAATGCAACCTCATGAATGAAAATTTTGCCAACCTGCGGCAGGAAACGGCACAGCTTGTAACCAGCATCACCGTCTATTATGCGAAACCGCAGTCGGAGGATGGATCCGGGGAAAAGGAATCCCCGAAGCCCAGGCAATATGTCGTGGACAAGGGCATCCGGGTCAGCAGCAGCGCGGTGCGCGTGCTAGACGGCGAAAAGGGCGTATATGTCCAGCGCGGAAACGTTGCGCGATTCCGCAAGCTGAATATCGTATATTCGGATCAGACCTATGTCATCTCCGCGACGGCCAGCCGGGACGGGGATCCGATCGTGGACGATCCGAGCGAATATCTCAAGCAATATGATGAAGTCATATTAGAAGGGAAGGATTTATATGATGGAAAAATCATCGGCTGACCCGCGCTTTGCGCAGATCACGGAAAATTACAAGCGCATCCGGGAGAATATCGCGGCCGCCGCGGAGAAAAGCGGCAGGCATGCCGGTGAAATCCGCTTCATGGCAGTGACCAAAACGATCGAGCCCGTCTATATCAATCATGCCCTTTCCCTTGGGATCGACCTGATCGGCGAAAACAAGGTGCAGGAATTTTTGGGGAAGCGGGAATATCTCAACCTTGAAAACTGCGAAAAGCATCTGATCGGGCATCTGCAGACCAATAAGGTCCGCCAGATCGCCGGCGAGGTGGATATGATCGAATCCGTCGACAGCCTGCGCCTCGCGCAGGAGATCAGCCGCCAGTCTGTCAAGCGTGAGCTTGCCACCCCGGTGCTTCTGGAGGTCAATATCGGCGGGGAGGAGAGCAAAACCGGCATGGATCCGGCGGAATTGGAGGAAACGGCGTGTGCGATCGCGCAGATGCCGGGCATTCAGATCTGCGGCCTCATGGCGATTCCGCCCATCTGTGAGGATGAATCGGTCCTGCGCGGATTTTTTTCCGATATGCATAGATTCTTTATTGACATGAAGGCCAAAAAAATAGATAATATCAATATGGACATCCTTTCAATGGGAATGTCCGGCGATTATGTCCAGGCCATTGAAGAAGGGGCCAACTTGGTCCGTGTCGGCTCCGCGCTGTTCGGCGCGCGGGTCTATTAAAAAGGCAGGAGGTTTTTGAACATGAGCTTTATGGAGAAAATCAAGCAGATCGTCAATGTGGACGAGGACAACTACTATGATAACGACACCGTAGAAGAAGGCTACGAAGAATATGACGATTATGACACCGGCAGGGAAGAAGAGGAAGAGGAGCCGGCAAGGCCGGCACATGAGCCGCGCGCGGAGACAAACCCCAATCGCGTCGTGCGTATCAGCAACGCATCTTCCCAGCTTCAGGTCGTGCTTGTAAAGCCCGACCGCTTTGACGATGTCACGGGCATTGCCGACCATGTCAACGGTAAGCGCACGGTCGTGCTGAATCTCGAATCCGCCAACAGGGAGACCTCCCGCCGCCTGCTCGATTTCCTCAGCGGCGTGGCGTATGCCAACGGCGGTTCCATTAGCCCATTGGCGAACAACACGTATATCATCGTCCCCTACAATGTCGATTTTACGGGCGATCTGGCCGATGAGCTGGAGAGCAACGGCGTTTTCTTCTGATAGGAGCGCCTGCACCAAATTCAATATGGAGGATGAAACGCGATGTTAACGCCGCAGCAGGTGAAGAATCATCGCTTCCAGCTCGGCTCCCGCGGTACCTACCGCGCGGAAGAGGTGGATGCGTTTGTCCAGGAGCTGACGGCTTCTTTCGAGGAAGCTTACACGCAGAACGAAGCGTTGTTGAAGAAGATCAGCCTTCTGGCGGATAAGGTCGATGAGTACCGCAGAGATGAGGATACGATCCGTTCGGCCCTCCTCGTTGCGCAGCGCACGGCGGATCAGGTGGTGCGCGAGGCGCAGGAGAAAGCGGATGCCCGCATGGCCGAGGCGGAGCGCCGGGCAAAGGAGCTGGAGGCGGAAGCCTCCGCCCGCTCCGGGCAGGTGCTGCAGGAGGCGTCCGACCGGGCGCAGACGCTCACCCACGAGGTGGATGCCCGTGTCAGCGCCCTGCTGAATGATGCTTCCGCCAAGGCGGAGAGCCTGGTGAGCGAGGCGCAGGCCAAAGCGGACCGTTTGGTGGAAGAGGCAGGCCGTAATGCGCAGGAAAACCTCGCGCAGCTGCGTGAGGAGACTGAGCGCGAAAGCCTGCTGCTCGACCAGACGCGCGGCGCTGTCAGCGAATTCCGGGCAAGCCTGATCTCCCTATATAAGGAGCATATCGAGCTGATCAACCGTCTGCCCACCCTCCCGGAGGACAGCGCTTCGAAGAAGGCGCCGTCCGCAGAACCGGCAGAGGATCCAGCCGGAGAGGTACAACAGCCGGAGGATGCTGAAGCAAAACCGCAGGAGGAAGAGTCTGCTGCCGAAGCGCCCACTTCGGAGATGCCGGAGGACACCGCGGCGGAATCCCCGGAGTTGGCCACTGAGGAGATGCCGGCAGAAGAGGGAGAGGCCGCCGCCCCGGCGCCTGCCGCGGCAGAAGGAGAGCCTTTTGCGCAGTCCGGCGATCCGATGAGCCAGTTCCGCACGATTTACAGCGAGGATGACGCAGAGGAAGCCCCGGACGCGCCCGCGGAAGAGGCACAGATCACCATGGGCGAACCGGGCTTCCACCTGAATCTCGACGCGGTCGCCGACGACGAGCCGCAGCAGGAGCCTGCCCCCGGCGGGATCGGGAAGGATGGCGTGCCGACTTTTGAGGGCTTTTTTCGCAAAAAATAAAGCTGGCATCGGTAAACAGGGGGAAACAGCGCCGTCCTGCAGCCACAAAGACATGTTTGCCGCGTTCTCGGCCTTTCGCCCTTGTGGCCTTGCAAACCTGCCCGTGCGGGCGCCGGAGCGGTCCGTTGGCGTTTTGGGGCAATGCCGGGGCCTCTGGCAAGGCAGACGACGATGCCTTCCTTGGCGGAAGGCGAGGAGGATAACGCCGGCTGAAGCCCCCCGGCATCGCCCTCAAAACCGTTGTTGCCCCTGTTCACCGATGCTAAGTTCTTAGAGAAAAATAAACAACGCAGAATGCGTCCCAAAACAAAGGGGCAGGGGCGGCTGGATGATACAGCGGCCTCTGCCTCCTGCTTTTGGCCTGTTTTCTGCGGGAAGAAGGAGTGGAGCATTTGCTTCCGTTTTTTTCCCTTTTGACCGTAGGCCTGCTTGTATGCATCGACCAGCTGATCAAGGTGATCATCAAGCTCTGGCTTGAGCCCCTGCAAAACGTCCCGCTGATCCCCAATGTACTGCACCTGATTTATGTGGAAAACACGGGTGCCGCCTTTGGCGTGTTCAAGGGCAGCGCAGTTCTGATGGGCGTCCTTTCCAGCGTTATTTTTATTGCTGGCATTTATCTGATCGTCAGTAAGAAGCTGGATACTGCCTTTTCCCAGAATCAATTTGATATCGGCCTTTCCTACGCCACGGTCATTCTGATCCTGAGCGGCGGCCTGGGCAATTTTATTGATCGGATCTTCCGCCATTATGTGGTTGATTTCATTGCACCGGTTTTTATCAATTTTCCGGTTTTCAACTTTGCAGATTGCCTGATTACTGTGGGCCTTGTGCTGTTTATCATCTGGGTTGCCCGCTACTGCATGGAGATCAAGCGGCTGGAGGCGCAGGAGAAGCATCAGGCAGGGCTGAAACGCCGGCAGCAGAAGCAGGCGGAGAAGCAGGATGATTGATGCATTGCTGTTTTCGATCCCGCCGGAGCTGGACGGAGCGCGCGTGGACAGCGCAGTCTCCGTTTTGGTGGAGGGCCTGAGCCGTTCCGCCGTGCAGCGGTTGATCGAAGAGGGGAATATCGTCAGAAACCGGATTCCCGTTTCCAAAAACGACCGTGTGAAAACAGGGGACAGCATCCGCGTCTCCATGCGGGAGCCGCGTGAGCTCGAGGCCCGGCCGCAGGAGATCGCGCTGGATATCCGCTATGAGGACGGCGACCTTCTGGTGGTCAATAAGCCGAAGGGTATGGTGGTGCACCCGGCCCCCGGCAATCCGGATGGGACGCTTGTAAACGCCCTGCTGTATCACTGCGGGGACAGCCTCTCCGGCATCAACGGCGTGATCCGCCCCGGCATCGTCCACCGGATCGACAAGGATACGAGCGGCCTGCTGGTGGTGGCGAAGAATGATTTTGCGCACGCGTCGCTTGCCCGGCAGATCAAGGAGCATACCTTTACCCGGGCCTACAGCGCCGTCGTGCACGGGCATCTGAAGGAGCCCTCCGGCACAGTAGATGCGCCCATCGGGCGGCATCCCACCAAGCGCAAGCAGATGGCTGTGACGGACCGCCACTCCCGCAACGCGGTGACGCATTATGAGACGGTCGCCGAATTCGACGGCTTTACGCAGCTCCGGGTGTGGCTGGAGACGGGGCGCACGCACCAGATCCGGGTCCATATGGCCTATATCGGCCATCCGGTGGCGGGTGATCCCATTTACGGCCCCAAAAAGAGCGCGCCCGGGTTGGAGGGGCAATGCCTGCATGCCGGGTTGATCGGCTTCCGGCATCCGCGCGATGGGCATTATCTGGAGGTGGCAAGCGAGCTTCCCCCCTATTTTACCGCGTTTTTAAGGAGCATCGGAAAGCATGACGCAGACAAAGAATGAACTGAGAGCCAGAAAAGATTTTTCTGACTGGCTGGTTGTCTCAGATATCGACGGCACGCTCAATAACAAGCTGCGCATGTTACCCAGGCGCAATCTGGAGGCGATCACGCACTTTGTCTGCGATCTGGGCGGCCATTTCACATTGGCGTCCGGGCGAAATGTAGTGTCTCTCAAAAAGCATTTCGACCGTCTGCCGATTGCGTCGACACCGGCCATTGTGCTCAATGGTGCAGGCATCTACGATTTTCAAAAGGATGAGATGGTCTGGTTCCGGCCGATCAGCGCGCGTGGGCAGGAAATAACCCGTCTGGTGCTGGAAAAATTCCCGATGGTGGAAGCGGAGATTTTCACAAAGGATTTTATCTATCTGCTGCATCCGCGTATTTTTGGCCCGATTCAGGTAATGGCGGATCATTTGCCGCATCAGCGCTGCAAGAGTTTTGACGAGATGCCGCGCGAGGACTGGGGAAAGGTTATCTTCCTCGGTGTCCCGCCGCTGATGAAAAAGGTAATTCGGTTTATCGATTCCCTGGAGGACCGGCAGGCGAATTTCATGTCCTCCTCCGTTGCAACCTATGAAATGCTTGCCGAGGGTGTGCATAAGGGGTTGGCAGTCAAAGCGCTGAGCGGGATGCTGGGTATTTCCTATGACCATACGGCTGCAATCGGCGATTATTTCAATGATTTTGACATGCTCAAATCGGTCTATCTGCCTGCGGCCTGCGGCCAGGCGCCGAAGGCAGTTCACGCCATTGCCAAATACCATGCGTGCCACTGCAATCGCGGCGCGGTGGGCGATTTTCTGGAATATATCGAACGGACTGATGGATAACGGAGTGATCCCCAGTAGGGAAGGCTTAAAAGAATGATGTTTCAGAAGATGATAAAAGGTATATTTGCTATTTCCCACGAAATTCAATCATTTTTTTATCTATAATTTATAAGCTTTTTCCTTTACAAGTGCTCTGTTTTATCAGATAATAGAATTCAGGAGGTGTATTCACCATGGATACGCAAGCGAAAAAACAGCTGAAAATGACCGCCTGCAAGGTCCGTATGGGCGTCGTTGAGGAGACCTTTCAGGCAAAGTCCGGCCATCCGGGCGGGTCGTTGTCTGTCACGGACATCCTGACGTATCTCTATTTCAAAGAGATGAATATCAATCCCGCACAGCCCAAAATGGAGACGCGCGACCGTTTTGTCCTTTCCAAGGGCCACACGGCGCCCGCGCTCTATGCGGTGATGGCGCAGCGCGGTTATTTCCCGGAGGAGGAGCTCAAAACCCTGCGTAAGGTCGGTTCCCGCCTGCAGGGGCATCCGAGCATGAAGCTTCTGCCGGGGATCGATATGAGCACGGGCTCTCTGGGGCAGGGGATTTCCGCTGCCGTGGGCATGGCGCTCGGCTCGAAATACGGCGACAAGGGCTTCCGCGTCTACACAGTGCTCGGTGACGGCGAGCTGGAAGAGGGTCAGGTTTGGGAGGCGGCGATGTTCGCGGCGGCTAAAAAGCTCGATAACCTCGTCGCAATTGTTGACAATAACAATCTGCAAATTGATGGCTCCGTTGAGGAGGTCAATTCCCCCTATCCGATCCCGGAGAAATTTGCGGCGTTCGGCTGGAATGTGATCGAAATCTGTGGCCATTGCTTCGATGAGATCGAGTCTGCCCTTCAGGCGGCGCGTGCGTGTAAGGGTAAGCCCACAGTGATCATCGCCAAGACCGTCAAGGGCAAGGGCGTTTCCTTTATGGAGGACAAGTGCGCTTGGCACGGCACTGCGCCGAATGCGGAGCAGTATGAGCAGGCGATGAATGAATTAAAGGCTGCGTTGGCAGAATTGGAGGCGGAATAATGGCTGAGGGAATCAAGAAGGCAACGCGCGACGGCTATGGCAACGCGCTCGTCGAGCTGGCTGAAAAATATGACAATCTCATCGTAATGGATGCCGACCTGGCAGCGGCGACGAAGACCGGGGTCTTCAAAAAAGCATATCCCGACAAGTTCTTTGACGTGGGCATCGCGGAATGCAACCTCATGGGCATTGCGGCGGGCCTTGCCACGACGGGCTATCTGGTCTTTGCCTCTTCGTTTGCAATGTTTGCTGCGGGGCGCGCCTTTGAGCAGGTGCGCAATACGATCGGCTATCCACATGTCAATGTGAAGATCGGCGCGACGCACGCGGGCATTTCCGTGGGTGAGGACGGCGCGAGCCATCAGTGCTGCGAGGATATCGCGCTGATGCGCACGATCCCCGGCATGGTCATTATTAACCCGGCGGATGATATCGAGGCGCGCGCGGCCGTTTTTGCCGCCGCGGAATATGAAGGCCCTGTCTATCTGCGGTTTGGCCGTTTGGCAGTGCCCCGCATTTTCGATGAGAAGTATTCTTTTGAAATCGGCAAGGCTGTCCAGCTCCGCGAGGGCGAGGATGTGACAATCATCGCCACGGGCCTGATGGTCAATGAGGCGCTGATCGCGCAGGAAGAGCTGATGAAAGAAGGCGTCAGCGCCCGCGTAATCAACATGGCCACCATTAAGCCGATCGACCGCGACTGCATTATTGCAGCCGCCAGGGAGACCGGTGCGATCGTCACGGCGGAGGAGCACAGCATCATCGGCGGGCTTGGTTCCGCGGTGGCGGAAGTGGTGAGCGAGACCGTGCCGGTGCCTGTGGTGCGCGTGGGTGTTGAGGATACGTTCGGCTGCTCCGGCCCGGCGGTGGAGCTTCTGCATGTATTTGGCCTCGATGCGGCGAATATCGTGGAGAAGGTCCGCCAGGCAATTGCACGCAAGGCGTAACGGTTTCTGAAAACAACGATTTTCAAACAAAAGCAAACCGATTGATTATAATAGGCGGAGGGCAGAGGAGCCTGCAGATGCTGGCCCCTCTGTTTTTTTCAAAAAATTGGATTCATACAGGTTTTTTCATTCTGGGGGATCAAAAAAATGAAAAATATTGTACTGATCGGCATGCCCGCCTGCGGGAAAAGTACGATCGGGGTCATCTTGGCGAAGACGATGGGCATCGGCTTTCTGGATACGGATCTGCTTTTGCAGCAGCGCGAAGGCAAGCGGCTGCAGGAGATTATCGACGGGCACGGCCTGCCGTATTTTCTGCGTGTGGAAGCGCATGCAATTGGGAGCATCGACTGTCGAAACACCGTGATCGCAACGGGTGGAAGCGCTGTGTATAGCGAAAATGCAATGCGCCATCTGCATCTGAGCAGCATTCTGCTTTATCTGAAACTGCCGTATGAGGAGATCGAGAAGCGGCTTGACAATATCAAAACGCGCGGCGTCGCAATGGCGAAGGGCGAGTCGCTTTATGACCTCTATCAGGAACGCACACCGCTGTATGAAAAGTGGGCGGATATTACAGTCGACATGGCGGGCATGACGGCGGAGCAGGCGGTGGAGGCGATTTTGAAGGCGATCGGCGCTGAAAAACGGGAATAGCAGGAGGAGGGGACGCAATTGTGTCCCCTTCTCAGATTGTCGATAAAGTCTAAGAGAAGAAAAGAGTGCACGAAAAGCATGGTTTCTGATCGGTTTCGTAACCGGCATCTTTCTGCTGCCGACGTGCCGTGCAAAACGGCCCCTTTTGCTTCCTGTTCCGG
>URQB01000011.1 GCA_900549825.1 uncultured Oscillospiraceae bacterium
ACCCGGTTGCCGCTTGTGTTTTCAATCCAGAATTCGGCGCTCAGGCCCATGGGGGAAATCGAGGGATTCCCAGTGGATTCTCCCCCATAACTGCCGGTCAGTTCCGCTTCCGGCTCCGAGGACGGTTCCATTTCCAGCGCTGTTCCCGGTTCAGGCGATTCTCCTGCCGTTTCAGCTGCCTCGGGAAGCGTGCTCTCTTGCGCAGGATCGGTATCAGATGCTTCCTTTACAGATGCTGTACTCCCGGATATAGGCTTCGAAGAACTAACGGCTTCCTCCAGAAGCACCGGTGTCTGATCCTGCGTTTTTACAGCCAGGATCGTCATCGGTGTGAGAAAGGCAATGACCAAAGCCAAAAAAACTGAAATAAGGCGAACTTTGCTGATTTTGCTTTTGAACATACTACTCCTCCTGAAATTTTCTCTCCCACTTCTGCTTGTTGACACATCTATTTATATCTTTCCATATTATAACACAATTTTGTTAAAAATTATATTAATCTTCACTTTTTATATTCATAGATGTTAATTACGAGGTTCTTCCGGCATGATATAGCCCCACGATCTGATGCTTGAATTCCGGAGGATAAGATTTCTGATTCTTCGCTTGTTGAACATCTCCTTTACTCTTTCACTTGATATTACAGGTTGTTCAACTTTTCATGTCTATACTTAATATACGAACACCAGTTTTGCAGCGCCCTTTTGAAAAGAGACTGTAACTATTTACCTTAGCCGAGCGGCATAAAGGAGAGTTCAAATTCCAAACCGTCCTTTGCGGAGATGACGAATTCCTTCCATGGCTCCGGGCCGCAGCTGTTGGTGCCCGCGCCGCGCGTAAAGCCGTCGATGGTGACAGCGGTCGTGTGCTCGTCGTGCAGGTCCTCACGGTGGGCGGCCTTTTGCAGAAGCTTCTGGGTATAGTTGTGAACATTGAAGGTGAACTCCTGCTCCTTCCGGAAGAGCATCCATCCGGCCCCGGTATCGTCGGTCAGCTTCAGCCAGCGCGTGCCGGTGTGATTCCCATTGTCCTGCGGGCGGATGTAATCCTCATGCATAGCGGATACGGTCGTTTCGAAAATTCCCATGGTAGATTGGGCCCTGAAATCGGGCAGGTTTTCCTTTTCGCCCAATCCGTAATACGATACATGGCGGAATTCCTCCGGCATCTCAAAGAGCACGCCAAAACGCGCAAGCTCCGCCTGCAGCTTTTTGTCGAAGGCAGGGTCAAGCTTGGCATGCAGGGTGAACATGCCGTTGGAGGCAAAGGTGTACACAAGCGCCACCCGGAAAAGCTCCTTTCCTTTGGCGCGCAGCTGCAGGACGGTTTCTACCGTAATATGGTCGTCTGGCTGTTCCGCCCCCTTGGGGACCAATGTATCCGCCTTCGTCCGGAAGGAGACGAGAGAAGCCTCGTAGTTGTCATAGCCAGCTTTCTCCCAGGTCTTGCGAATATTCATATCATTATCGATTGGCGCGCGGTAGATATTCGGGAAGAATCCCTTTTCGCCGGATGCGGGAGCCGTGTTCAACAGCTCCCTGCCCCGGTAGGTAAAGCGGGTCATGCGGCCCGTTTGCCTGTGGAACGATGCCTCGCCCTCGTCGAAGCGGACGGTGAAGCGGCCGCCCTCCTTCTGTGCGCTGATGGCCTTGCCCGCACCGAAGGCCAAAGGCAGCTTTTTCGCCCGCAGCAGGCAGAGCTGCTCGCGCGCGAGCAATTCGCCTTTTTCATTATAATAGGCAAGGTTCATGAACCAGTCGCTGCCTGCAGAAGGGCTCGTATGACGGATCTGGACGGTTTCATCGCTCTGCGGGGCAGCGGAAAGCTTCATCTCCCCACTTTCTACAGCAACGCCGTCTTTCATCAGCTCCCAGCGCACCGTCAGGTAATCGGCGGTACGAAAGTAATTCAGATTGGAGAAGGTGTATTTCCCCTCGCCTGAGACACGGGCGCGCACCGGGCGGTAGACCGCCTGCATCTCGTATGCGCCCGTGTGCGGCGTACGGTCGGGATAAATCAGGCCGTCTACGCAGAAATTGCCGTCGTGGATGAATTCCCCATGATCTCCGCCGTAGGTATAGCGGTATTTGGAGCCCTCCGGATGCAGGACGGCGTGATCCGCCCACTCCCAGATGCAGCCGCCCATCAAGCGGTCGCTGGAGAGCACGGTATTCCAGTATGCTTCGAGGCCCCCGGGGCCGACGCCCATGGCGTGCGCGTATTCGCACAAGAAAAAGGGTTTTTCGCCAAGCTTCTTTTTCTCACGCCGTTCGCCGATTTCACGCACATGATCGACGTGCGGATACATTTCGGAGATGACGTCGTATGCAAGGCGTTTGGTGCGGATCACGCCCTCGTAGTGCACCGGAATTTCCGGGCAGACCTGATGCAGGTATTCATAGCAGGCATCCTGGTTTTTCCAGCCGCCCGCCTCGTTGCCCAACGACCACAGGACGATGCAGGGATGGTTGCGGTCGCGCAGGTACATGCGTTTTACGCGGTCAAGGTAATGATTGCCCCACTTTTTATTGTTGCTGATCCGGTTTGGCCGGTAAATGGGGTCGCAGCAGGTGCCGTGCGTTTCAATATCGGCCTCGTCCACGACGTAGAGGCCGTAGATATCGCATAGAGTCAGAAGCATCGGGTCCGGCGGGTAGTGGGAGGTGCGCACCGCGTTGACGTTTAATTGCTTCATCAGCCTGACGTCGCGCAGGAGATCCTCCGCGTCCATCACATACCCTTTCAGGGAGGTGTCGTGGTGGTTGACGCCTTTAAGCTTGACCGCCTTGCCGTTTAGGGTGAAGATATCCTTTTTGATCGCAATGCTGCGGAAGCCCGTGAAATTGCGTAGGCTTTCCACTGGATGCCCGTCTTTTTTTAATGTAATATAGGTTTCGTATACGGTTGGGATTTCAGCGCTCCACTCCCGCACGGAAAGGTTCTGGAAAGAAAAGGCCGTCATCTGCTGCGCCGTCACCTCCTGAGTGGAGAGCATGCTGCCGTCCGCCATGATCGTAACCTGGACAGTATGCCCGGCCGGATCGCCGGTAAGCTCTACTTTTCCAGACAGAGAGTAGGAGTTGCCGGTCCTCCTGGTCTTGATCTGATAATCGTTGAGGCAGGTAGCTGCGCGGCGCGTCAGCAGGACATCACGGAAAATCCCGTTTTCCCGGAACATATCCTGGCATTCCAGATACGTTCCATTCGAATATTTGAAGACGACGGCGACAAGCTCATTTTCGCCCTCGTGCAGGAAAGCACGCACGTCGAATTCTGCGGAGTTGTGCGCACCTTCGCTGTAGCCTACATAGCGGCCGTTTATGTATACGTCAAGCGAAGAGATTGCGCCGAGGAAGGTCAGGATATATTGCTCCTCCAGTGATTCAAGTGCAAAGGTTTTCCGATAGACGCCCACGGGGATATCCGCCGGAATTTTCGGCGGTTTGCAGGGAAACTGGTAGCGCTGATTGACATAGAAAGGCGGCTCATAGCCCGTGCGCTGCCAGTCGGACGGCACCTGGATGCGGTCGAAGGCTTCCGAATCCGTGTCGAGTGTCTGCGGCAGCTCCGACGCCTTGTCGTAATAATGAAAATCCCATTCTCCGGAGAGAACGGTGACAAGGTCGCTTTGATAGCGCTCCTCCAAAAAGGGGGTGGCGGAAAGCGTATCACGGCTGGAATAGGGGATAAAATAGGCGCGCCCTTCATGCTTATTTTCCTCAAAGAGGGGAAATTTTTTATAATTTTCCCGATTGATGACGTATTTCATATGGTCTCCCGCCTTTTTCTATCATATTGAAATCATACTAGCATATCTGGAAGGGCTTTTCAATCCAAACTTCCGGGATTGCTGAAAATCGCAGAATAAATTGTCGATATTTGCACTTTTTTAACATGTATTTTGTGTAGTTTTAATAAAAACGTTCCCATATTATCTTGTTGGAATTATATCTGTAAAATGGTTGTGATATACTATACCCTGTATGAAAATGCTGCCCATTGGATAGGGCCTGTGGGCAGACAGGAAAGCGGAAACTTCATTTTCACCGCAAAAAGGAGGAGAATCATGAGAAAGCATCTGAAGGGGACGCTGGCCGTCATTCTGGCGACCGTACTCATCGCGGTTGCTGTGCCATTCGGCGCGTTTGCGCGCGCGGTGGAGACTGCACCTGTGACGTTTGGCGTGATGTCGGATACGCACTACTATCCGCGGTCGCTCATGCCGGCGGAAGACGATGAGCAGGGATGGGAAACGTTCAGGGAGTTTTGCCGGGTCAAAGGCAAGCAATTCCCGCAGACCGGCGGGCTTTTAGACGCGGCCCTTGCCGCGATGGCGCAGGACGTTAAGGAAAAGGGGCTGAAATATGTCCTTATCCCGGGCGACCTGACCAAGGACAGCGAGATGGAAGCGCACAAAGGCCTTGCGGAAAAACTCGAGCAGTTTGAAAAGGACACGGGCGCGCAGGTCCTTGTCATCAACGGCAACCACGATATCAATAATGACGATGCCGCATCCTTTACGACCGGCAGGGAAGTCAAGGACAAGAGCCTGGTCACCTCGCCGAAACAGTTCAAGGAGATTTATAGAAACCTCGGATACGATCTGGCGGATGATGTTTATACGCCTCCCAGGGGGAAAGAGGCCAACGGCCTTTCCTATGCGGCCAGCCTGGAGGGCGGTTACCGCCTGATTGTGATGGACGGCGGTAAATACAGCCCGGATAATATGGAGCCGGATCATTCCGGCGGGCATG
Source organism: uncultured Oscillospiraceae bacterium (assembly GCA_900549825.1). Classification (GTDB taxonomy): domain Bacteria; phylum Bacillota; class Clostridia; order Oscillospirales; family Acutalibacteraceae; genus Fimivicinus. The sequence goes on from URQB01000011.1 coordinate 4,755, forward strand.
AGACGGGCGGCAATTTCTCCGATGATTTCATCGAGTGGGTGCTCGACCAATGCGCCAGAGCCCGGGCAAAGGGTGAAACAATCATCGGCATGACGCATTTCAGCCTGGTGCCGCATCTGTGGCTGGAAGCGACGATCGCGCAGGATTTCTGCCTGGATAACTATCAGAACGTGGCGGAGGCGCTGGCGGATGCGGGCATGCATTATGTTTTCACCGGCCACATGCATCAGAACGACATCGCAAAGGCGGTATCGGATAACGGCGAGACGATCTATGACATCCAGACGAATTCCCTCTCCAGTTATCCGAATTTCTTCCGTGAGGTCCGCTTCGACAATACCAAGGGAGATGGAAAGATCTCACTGGAGGTTAATACATACCCAGTTGATCAGGTACAGAAAGTGGATACGGACCCGCACAACGCTGCGGATACCGCGACTCCCCGCCCGGGAGACGGAGATTACCGCTATGAGCTCGACGGGGAGACCTACCCGGCCTATCAGGATTATTCGTATGCATTTTCCCACTGCAAGGGCAATTCCACGGAGTTCATTATGACGATGGCGAGCGGGTTCCTTGCAAGCGGGCTGAATACCGTGACGTCCGCAGGCGGGCTGATGAATCTGCTGAAAAACAACGGAATCGATTTGGAAGGGATCCTCAAGGGCTTCCTCGGCGATGGAGTCAGCATCCTGGGGTACGATATCTTTACGGTTAAGAATGTGATGGCGTTCCTGGAGGATCTGTTCGGGCAGATTGAGGACAATTACCTCAAGGACCCGCAGAAGACAATGGAAATCCTCAAGGGCCCCATTGAGAAGCTTGTCAATTTCAAGGTGGCGGATACGCCGCCAAGCGCTGAATATGCAAAGCGGTTCCATATCGGTGAGGGAAAGAGCTATGGGACGCTGGGCGACATGGTGCTCTGCGTGATGCACTCCTATACGGCCGGCGATGAAGTCGGCGTTGCATTCAAAAACGGCCACTATGTGGCGGCCGGTGAACAGCCGGATCACTTCGTAGCAGAGGCGCTGGAGGGCTTTGAGAACGGCGACAGCGCGCAGCGGCTTATCGATGAGCTGATCGACATCCTGCTCAACGACCTGGTTCAGGGCGAGATTTTGCCGAACCTGGAATTCCGCATCAACGCATTGTTCCCGGACGGCTCCTTTGGCTCCCACACGGCGGACGCGCTCCAGATGCTCCTGAAGCTCATCACGCAGGGCGATCCGAATTACAAGAAGATCGTCGATTTCGCGTTCAAGCTTCTGTCCGGGCTGAATATCATCCCCTATGACAGCATCAACGCGATCCTCGACCACTATATCGAGGAGTACCTGACGGACAGCCAGATCGAGTCCGTCGGCCATGAGGTCGCATATATCGTGGACGATTTCTTCATCGACGAAAATCCGGCCGCACAGATGGACAGCACGGCGACGCTTCTCTACAGCGGCAAGGTGCCGGTTGAAGCGACGGCCGAAAATTACCGCAGGCCCTCCAATATCGGCATGACATTCGGTGAGGATGCAGCGACGACGCGCAACATCAACTGGTATACAAAGTGCACGGTAGACGGCGCGAAGGTGCTGCCGTACAATACGGATATCCAGATCGCGCCCTACAGCGAGCACCCGCAGTTCAGCGACAAGCTGCCCGCGGGCGTGAAGGTAAAAACACGTGAAGAGACCGTAAAGCTCCAGTTCCCAGGCATCGATATCGGCGTGTTCGGCCTGTTCCCCTACTACTTTGACGCGACGCGCCATATGGTGGAGATCACGGGCCTGAAGGCGGGGGAGAAATACTGCTTCCGCGTGGGCGACGCGGAGAAGGGCTGGTGGAGCGAGACGGGCGTGATCGAAACCGCCGACAATTCCGATCAGCTCACCTTCTTCCACATGAGCGACAGCCAGTCTCAGAGCGAGCGCCAGTACAGCCGCTCCTGGGCCAAGGTGCTCGATACGGCTTATACGATGTATCCGGATGCCGATTTCATCATGCACACGGGCGACCATGTGGATAAGGGCGACAACGCCAATCAGTGGCAGTGGCTCTTTAACACGGGAGCAGACAATTTGATGAAGACGGTCCTGATGCCCACGGCGGGCAACCACGAGGCAAAGAGCGAATTTGCGATCGATCAGAACTTCCTCCTTTCCAACGTACCGAAGCAGGATACGTCTACCGGTGTTTACTACTCCTTCGATTACAATAACGCGCACTTTATGGTGCTCAATACCAACAATCTCTCCGAGGAGAAGGGCCTGAGCAGGGATCAGATGGAATGGCTCAGGAAGGATGCGGCGCAGAGCGACGCACAGTGGAAGATCGTGGCGCTGCACAAGGCCCCGTATTCCAACGGCTCACATTTTGACGACGACGACGTGATCCAGCTGCGCAAGGAGCTGGGCACCCTGATGCCGGAGCTGGGCATCGATGTCGTCCTGCAGGGGCACGACCATGTGTATCTGCGCACCGGCGTGATGGACAATAACGAGGTTGTCCAGACGCAGACGAAGACGGTCACCTACAACGGCAGGGATTACACGGCCAAACTTGACCCGAAGGGCAGCATTTATGTCATCAGCGGCTGCTCCGGTGTGAAGACCTATGTGACGAAGGATCCGTCCGAGACGGATCGGCTCTTCCCGCGCGCTGAAAAGCTCGCCGATGCGAACGACCCGATCTTCTCCGCCTTCCAGATCGTGGGCGATACGCTCTATTTCGACGCCTATACCGTGGGTGCGGATGACGCAAGCCGGATCGATTCCTTCGCCATCCAGAAGCAGACGGCGGATGTGCCGGATACCAGCGCGGATGTTTCAAAGCCGGAGGAATCGGCGGCCGCGCCGGTTACGCCGGACACCACCAAGCCGGACGATACGAAGCAGACGACAGCAGCTACAACACAGGCGGGGGATAAGACGACGCTGGCTCCCGCAGGCGATGTAACAGCGACGGACGGCACGCAGACCACTGCCGAGGATGCGGAGAACCCGCTGACGGGAGACAATAGCTCTCCGCTTCTTGTGGCTATTCCGGTGACGGCGCTCGCGGCGCTGGTGCTGGCAGAAACGATGAGACGCAAAAGGACGCACGGCGAAACGTGAGCATCATCTAAAATCATTCTATCATTGATCCGGCCCGGTTCCCGCAAAGGAACCGAGCCGGATGTTTTCGTATCCGTATACAGTTCAATAGAACATTTTAGCACCGGTGAACAGGGGCAAACCTGCCCCTGCGGGTGCCGGAGCGCTCCTTGTTTACCGATGCCAGGATGCCAGGATAAAGGCGGTCAATGGGAAGCGCTTATTTTTCGTCTCCAAACGATACGTCCATATCACGTGCCGCCTGGATCATTTCGCAGGCTTCCGGCACGAATTTCAGCTTGCCCGCCACCTCGCCGAGCGGAACGGGCTCGATCCCCGTCCCTTTCACGGCGACCATGAAGCCGTATTTCTCTTCTTTGACAAGCCGCGCGGCTGCCGCACCCAGACGGGTTGAAAGCACGCGGTCGTAAGGGCAGGGGCTTCCACCGCGCTGGATATGGCCAGGCACACAGATGCGGATTTCCTGCCCGGTCTCCTTGCCCAGCTCGTCGGCAAGCTCGTATGCCTTGGAGGGATACAAGCTTTTTGCTGCCTTTGCCTTACGCTCCTTCTTGCTTAAGGCGGCATCCTCTGCGGAGACCGCGCCTTCTGCCACGGCGATGATCGAGAATTTTTTGCCCTGCTGCTCGCGCTTATGCAACGCTTTTGCGACGGCATCGATGGTGTAGGGAATCTCCGGGAGGAGGATGATATCCGCGCCCCCCGCGATACCGGCATGCAGGGTGAGCCAGCCGACCTTGTGGCCCATGATCTCCACGACGAAGATGCGGCCGTGCGAGGTGGCGGTCGTATGGATACAATCGATTACGTTGGTCGCCACATCCACTGCGCTCTGGAAGCCGAAGGTCATATCTGTGCCCCAGATATCGTTGTCGATGGTCTTCGGCATGGTAACGATATGGAGGCCTTCTTCGTAAAGCAGGTTTGCCGTTTTATGCGTGCCGTTACCGCCGAGGATGACGAGCGCGTCGAGCTTGAGCTTTTTGTAGTTCTTCTTCATGGCCTCGACTTTATCAACGCTGCTGTCGTCCGCCTTTTTGCGCATCAGCTTGAACGGCTGGCGGGAGGTGCCCAGAATCGTGCCGCCGCGCGTGAGAATGCCGGAGAAATCCTCGGGCTCCATCACCTTATGGTCGTCTTCGATCAGGCCGCGGTAGCCGTCGGCAAAGCCGTAAATTTCCACGTCGCCGTCAAATTCATGGTAAAGTGCTTTTGCGAGGCCGCGCAGGGCGGGATTGAGGCCCTGGCAATCGCCGCCGCTGGTGAGTACGCCGATTCGTTTCATTTGTTCAGCTTCCTTTCTGTTGCGTTGTTTGCCCGCATTCCTCCTCTGCATCTAAGCGGGGGATAAAGCGGGTGTCTTCCGTCTGTTGTGCAAGATAGGCTTTTTCCCGATCCTGCGCAAGCTTCAGAAGCGCCGCCTGGGAGTCGATATGGTGCTTCCCGCGCCGTTCGGCCATCCGGTAGAGGGCGTCCGGCCCCTGCAGGCGGGAATTGACCGTATCCTCCAGCTGCATGGCGAGGACCGCCTCGACGCGCATCCGGATTTTCGGCTCCTCCACAGGGAAGAGAAGCTCCACGCGGCGGTCGAGATTGCGGGGCATCAGGTCCGCGCTGCCGAGATAGATCAGCGGATCACCGCCATTTTCAAAGCGGAAGATGCGGCTGTGCTCCAGGAAGCGGCCCACGATGGAGCGCACGGTGATATGGTCGCTGATCCCCTCCACACCGGGCACCAGCGAACAGATGCCGCGTACGATCAGGCGGATTTCCACACCTGCCTGGGAGGCCTTGTAAAGCCGCTCGATCATATCATAATCGAGCAGGGAATTGACCTTGATAACGATGCCTGAGGGCTTGCCGTCAAGCGCGTTCTGCGTTTCCGCTTCAATACGCTCATAGAAAAAGGGGCGCATATCGTCGGGTGCGGTGATGAATTTCTGATATTGCGGCGGGCGGGAGTAGCCGGTCAGCAGGTTAAAGAGCAGGGAGGCGTCCGCGCCGTATTCTTCGCGGCAGGTGAAAAGCCCCATATCCGTATAGAGCTTTGCCGTGCTGTCGTTGTAGTTGCCGGTGCCGAGGTGGAGATAGCGGCGGATGCCGTCCTCATCCCGGCGGACGACGAGCACGATTTTACAGTGCGTCTTGAGCCCTACAAGGCCGTAGATGACATGGCAGCCGGCCTGCTCCAGCTTTTTGGCCCAGTTGATATTGTTCTCTTCGTCAAAACGGGCTTTGAGCTCTACCAGAACGGTGACCTGCTTTCCGTTCTCTGCCGCGCGCATCAGTGCGCGCACGATGGGGGAATTGAAGCTTACGCGGTAAAGTGTTTGCTTGATCGCAAGTACGTCCGGATCCTCTGCTGCGTTGGCCAGGAACCTGACCACACAGTCAAAGCTCTCATAGGGATGGTGGACAAACCGGTCACGGTCGCGGATTGCGGCAAAAAGATCCTCCCCGCAGGAGAGAAAATCGGCGGGCCGGGCGGGCGCGATGGGCGTGAGGCGCAGATCAGCGTGGCCTTTCACCATAGAGGCGAGCTTTGACCATACCGTCAGATCGAGCGGCCCTGCACAGAGGTAGACATCCGCTTCCCGTACATCGAGCGTTTCGGTTAGGAAACGCCGGGTTTCTTCATCGCATTTTGAATTGATCTCGAGCCGTACCGGGCGGCCGCGCTTGCGCTTCTTGATCGATTTCTGGATTTCCTGCAGCAGGTCCTCCGCCTCTTCGTCGATGCTCAGGTCGGCGTTGCGCGTGATGCGGAAGAGAGAAACAGCCTTGACCTCGTGCGTCTCCAGCAGCTTGGGGAGGTAGGCGATGATAACGTCCTCTAACAGGATAAAATGCTGCTTTTTTTCTCCAGGCAGGGCAATGAAGCGCGGCAGGATTGACGGCACCTGAACAACGGCGAAATGCGTTTCCTTCTCCTTTTTCAGCCTCACCGCAAGATTCAGCGAACGGTTTGCAAGCAGCGGGAAGGGGCGGCTCTGATCGACGGCGAGCGGGGTAAGCACAGGGAAAATGGTGTGCTCGAAATACCGCGCGACATATTTTTTCTGCTTTACGTCAAGCGCATCGAAGCGCACGATCAGAATATCGTGCTTGCGCAGCATGGGAAGCAGTGAATGGCGCAGGCAGTTATACTGCTTCCGGCATAGGAAATGAGCCTGCTCGCCGATCTGACGCAGCTGCGCAGAAGGAGATTGCCCGATGGGATACGGCTTCTTGACCCCCATGCGGACCTGCTCGCGCAGGCCCGCAACGCGGACCATGAAAAACTCGTCGAGATTGGAGGCGGTAATGGATAGGAATTTCAGCCGCTCGAGCAGCGGGTTTTCCTTTTCATAAGCTTCCTCCAGCACGCGCTCATTGAAGGAGAGCCAGCTCAGCTCCCGGTTGGTATAAGGAATGCGGGTGCGTTTTATCTTTTTTTCTTTTCCGTTTTTTTCGCCCATGGGACCACCTCTTTCCGGTTTATGATAAGAATAGTATATACGATTTCTGCAAAAAATGAAAACCATATTTAACTGAAAGGTTTTTTTGCAGATACGATTGCGCGGGTATGGGAATATTTCTCCTTGCCCATCGGAGCATTATTATTTATAATGATGACAGATCAAGGGAAGGGATGTGCGCGCGCTATGAATCCGATTATCCATCAAAGGCCCGAGCCGGTCTGTGAGACGCTCGCTCTGCTGTATATTTCTGAAAATTTGGACGATCTGATCCGGCTGATAACAGCGGTGATTGATGTGGAAGACGGGGACGGCACAGCGTTTTATCACGTACATGAGAGCCTTCACCGGAGATACGTTGCTGCGTTTCGTGAACGGATTGTATCCGACGATTTATTCGATTTTTTCTTTCATCAGATGAGCATCGGCGATTACGTGATCACGATCCTTCCGTTTCTGATCGATAAAAACCTGCCATATGATGCAGAGGAGCGCGACGAGGGCGCATTGAGAGCATTGCTCAGTGATAGCTATCAATTTATTTACAACAGCGGTGTGATCGGGCTTGACAGGATTGACCAGGCGCAGGATCTGGAAGCGTATATTGCCGGCGGCGCAAGCGGAGAGGAGCTGTGCGCGGTAACGCAACGCCCGTCGCTTTATTTGTCTGCCCTCGCGCGGATGATCCGGGAAAACGTACCTGCGATGGAAGATGCATGGGCGCTCGTGCGCGAGGAGGCGCAAGCCTTCATCGCCTCGAGCTGGAGCACCACAGACGAATTTTTTTCGAAAGGGATTGTCGGGCGAAGTGCGCAGATCAAGCATATTTATCCGCAGCTCAGCATTTATACCTCTTCCTTTTTCCTGGGCGACGCATATTATTATGGAATGTTCAATGTCGATACGCGCCCGGAAGAGATCCGGGAGGATGAAAAGCTGTTTTTGACAGGCGCATGCAAAGCGATGAGCGACAGCACCCGTATGGAGATTCTGCTTCTGCTCAAGCAGCGCCCCTGGTACAATCGGGAGCTTGCCCAAACGCTGGGTTTGACCCCTGCTACGATCATGCATCATACGGATATCCTCCTGCAAAACGGCCTGGCCGCTATGACAACGGACAGGGAGAATCAAAAACGGATTTATATCAGCCTCGTGCCGGAGAAGCTGGAGAAAATACGGGCCGTGCTGGCAAAGCTGTTTGAATTGGATTCAGATTAATGCAATATATTCATAAAATTATATTTGACACATATCTTCTATTCTGCTATGATAAACGCAAAAGCGGGGAGGGAGATGATGATCATGAAGCAGAAACAGTCTCGTGAAAACCGGCTCGTGGGGAAAGGGGAAATTGCCGCATACAGCGCTGCCGGAGGCGGGCAAAATTTCAACTATGCGTTGGTGACCGGATATCTGATGTATTATTATATCAATGTTTTTCACATTGATCCGCGTTTCGTCAGCGCGATGCTGTTTCTGGAGGGGATTTGGGATATCATCAACAATCCACTGGCGGGTGTTTTGATTGACCGTACACGGACAAAGCGGGGCAAGATGGTGCCCTATCTCCGCACGTTAACCCTGCCGCTTGCCTTATGTACAGTCCTGATGTTTTCCGGGCCTTTCCTGATCCGCGACGCATCGCCGAAGGCACCGTCGAAAATCGCCTTTATGTTCCTCACCTATTTTTTGTGGGAGCTGTGCTATACGATCACGGACGTCTCCTATTGGGGCCTGTCGGCGGCAATCTCTCCGAACCCGGAGGACCGGCAGCGCGTAATGACTTCGGTCAATGTGCTGATCAATATATGCAGTGCCATTCCCTATATCCTGGTGCCGGTTCTGATGGACTATGCAGTGCTGCCGGATGCAAAGATCAGCCTGCCGAATGTGTTTTTTCTGTTTGGGCTGATCGGCGGTGTTGTTGGAATCGGCCTGTTTTCTCTGGCCGGCTTTTGCGTCAAGGAGCGTGTTGAGCAATCCCAAAACCGCCCCAGCTTACGGGAAAGTGCGGGTGAGCTGATCCACAATTCCGCGATGCGGGCGATTGTATTGTCCGGCCTGACCATTTCTCTGAGCGGGATTGGCTATGCATTCATGAACTATTATTTTATCGATGTGCTGGGCCACGCAAGCCTTTCCGTTCTCTCTCAGATTCCTTCCGCGATTACCTGGATGTTTTCCTATGCGCTCCTGCCGGTGATCAGAAAGCACCTGGACAACCGCAAGTTTATGCTGTTTTGCCAATGTGGGTTTGGGGCGGTGTGGTTGATTATTTATTTGATCGGCATCAAATATTATGCCCGGCCAATGATCATCGTACCCGTGATTATGATCGGCCAGTTCCTGTTCGGCCTGATCAGTGCGCCCTGCAATATTGTTGTCAATGAGATGATGGCGGAGGCGACGGATTATTCAGAATGGAGGACGGGAAAACGCAACGAGGGCGTCGGATTTTCCATGAAGATCACCACGCAGAAGATCAGCAATACCGTCATTCAGTCGATCAGCGCGCTTCTGCTTTCCGCCATTGGATATGTGACGCAGGAGGGAAACGCCCGTGTGCAGCAGACGGTAGCGGTGCAAAAACGGATCTGGACGATCTATACGCTGGTTCCGGCCGTCGTTTACCTTCTGAGCGCGCTCCCTTACGTTACCTATGATCTCGTGGGAGAAAAACGGGAGACTGTGCTGCGGGAGCTGAATGAACGCCGTGCAGATCGGGCGGAACAGATGGACAGGGATCACGATGCAGGACTCTGTTCAGATTGAGAAATTTCCGTTTCAAAGGGAACCGGCTCTGTGCGGTTTTGCAGTAAGTTGCCCGCACGGATGAACTGGTTCAAAGGGAATCCCCACCGCCTGCCTTAATACAGCAGGCGGCGGGGATTTGTCAGTGTGAAAGGGGCTTCTCCTGTACGTGAAAGTGAGCGACGAAGAAGCCAAACGGCGCAGAAATTTTAAATAATTCGAGGCCGGGAAGATAGCAATGAAATTGTCCTTTTCCGAGTCCATAATAAGTTTTTCTCCAAAGCAAAAATATAATGCAAACCAGGCCAAATAAATTCACTTAACCCAATTATAATATGGCATATATGAATATATTTAAAATTTTTTATGTAACAAAACCCTTTTAAAGAAATTAATAGAATAAACACACCTAAACCGATCTTATAAATGATGAAAAATAGAGAAACAGCATAAAGTCTTTTTCGATATCTCGTCGCTGTTGCCATAGACCCCGTCCTTGCCGGGGATGCGGATCACTGTCGCGCCGTAATTTATCCAGCCGGCGTCGGCCGTGACGGTCAGGGTGTCATTTTGGCCGCCGGCCTTCTGAAGGCTGTATGCGACCGCGTGGATTCTCCACCGCTGGGAACGGTTGCACGGAAGGCTGCCAAATAGATCTTCTGCGATTTTAAAATTTGATTCATTTCATAAATATCATTTGTTTTTGCGGTGATTTATGGTATAATATAACGAGTTCATTGCCCGCGCCTTTGGCCGGCGGGCTCCGCAGTCGGTTTTCCGGCAGGCTTTTTTCATAGAGAGGGCGTGAAAGAGATTCTAACGTTTTATCAAATCACAGATTTGCACTTTTATGCCGCAAAGGCGCTCGGCGCATGCGGCGCGGCGTGGGAGCGCAGGGCGAAATATGACCAAAAATGCGTGGCGGAAAGCGAGGCGATCATCGACTGTGCCTTTGAAAAGCTGATTGCGGACCGGGAGACGGAAATCGTCCTGATCAGCGGTGATCTCGTCTGCGACGGCGAGAAGGCAGGGCATTTGGAGCTGAAAAAGAAGCTTACCCATCTGGCGGATGGCGGAAAACGGGTTTTTGTGCTCACCGCCACGCACGATATTCATCCGGAGCCGAAGGGCTATTCTCAAGAGAAGGGCGAATATGCCGTCGACGGCCTGTCAAGGCCTGAGCTGCTGGAGCTCTACCAAGATTTCGGGCCAAGGGATGCGCTCTCGGTGCACGAGGCAAGCTTTTCCTATGTGGCGCACATTGCGGAGGGCTACCGGCTCTTCGTGCTCAATGACGACGGCAACGGATTTGAAAGCGATTTTTACGGCTACAGCAGCGGCCAGATGATCTGGCTGCGGGAGCAGCTTCGGCTCGGTCGGGAAAGCGGCGACGTTCTGCTTGCAATGGGGCATCATCCCCTGTTGCCGCCGAGCCCGATCTATCCGGTTTATACGCCCCGGGAGATGGTTGCAAACAGCCGCGATGTTGCGCAGCTGCTGGCGGATTCCGGTGTCCGCTTCCTGTTTACGGGGCACACCCACATGCAGAATATCAGCTCCTATGAAAGCCCGAGGGGAAACCGCCTGTTTGAAATCAATACGGCGAGCCTGATCGGCTATCCCAGCCCCATCCGAAAGATGACGCTGGACGATGCGTCGCTGAAAATCGAAACGCAGCACATCGAAGCCCCGGATTTCGAGCTGGGCGGCAAGACCTACCTGGAATACAGCCGCGACCACTTCGATTTCATGCTGCGGGATATCTTTGATTCCGCCGCTCACGATTACGAAAGATTCTGCGAGATCTCCCAAAGCTTCAGCCTGCCGCGGAAAACCGCGGAAAAGCTCCGGCTCCCGATCCAAACGCTGGGCAGGTTCCTCGACCGGCTGACGTTTGAGAAGGCCGGCAGGCTGCTGATGTGCAAATCGAAGATTTCAAAGGAGATGTACGACACGCGGCTGTGCGATTTCCTGATCACAGTGCTCCGCAACATCTACGGCGGTGACGAGCCGTATGCGCCCGGCACGCCGGAGCACGATTCCTTTATGGCGCTTTACAGGCGGGTCGCGCCGCTTCTGCACAGGATCAAGCCGCACATGGATTTTGACAGCGTGATTGAAGGGGTTTTGTACGACGGAGGATATCCCGACAACGATGCGGTGCTCAAAGTTCCCCGTTATGTGCCTGAATAAGGGAGGAGAAGCGATTCTATGGAACGATATGTGTCAAAAAAAGAATGGATGGCGTATGCGGTCGGCGCGCTCGGCCAGGGTATGGTTTATGCGATTATGAGCTCCTACATATCCGATTTTTATATGAATGTGCTCAAGCTCGCGCCGGTTTTTGTGCTGCTGCTGATGCTGCTTGCGCGCGTCTGGGATGCAGTCAATGACCCGATCATGGGCTATATTGCAGACCGGGCAAATCCCAAACGAGGGAAGATGCGCCCTTACCTGCTCTATACCCCGATTCCGATTGCGGTACTCACCGTGCTATTGTTTTATGCGCCCAATCTTTCAGGAACCGCGCTGATGGTTTATGCGGCAATCACCTATGTTGCATGGGGAATGATCTATACCGCATCCGATGTGCCCTTCTGGAGCCTGCCGAACGTGATGACGCCGGACCCTGCGGAGCGCGGGGAGATCATCAGCAAGGGCAAAACGGCGAACGGCGTTGGTTCGGCTGTTCCGATCGTGTTTTTCATGGCGCTGGGTTTTATTCTGCCGAAGCTCAATCTCAGCGGGACGGAGCTTGAGAAAACGAAATATATGACGATCGCGCTGGTCTGCGCCATTTTCGGCAACCTGCTGTTTGCGCGCGTCTATTTTAAGGTCAAGGAGCACATTGTGCTTCCCAATCCGCCGAAGCGGAAAAAAGGGGAAAAAACCGCGCTTCAGCTGATCCTCAGCTGCAAGCCGCTGCTTCTGACGGCGATCATGGGCATTTTGTCTTCCGCCAGATACATGTATCAGGCAGGCGCGGTGCATGTAGCGCGCTACAGCTTCTATATCGGCAAGGATTTAACGGGGCTGGTCGGCGCGGAGAAGGAAGCTGCTCTGCAGGGCAATATCAGCCTGGTCTCCACCGTTTTCCAAGTGGCGAGCGCGGTGGGCATGTTCGGCGCGATGCTGCTGATGCCGGCGCTGTTCAAGAAATTCAACTATAAACAACTGATTATTTCCACTTCGCTCGTGGGCGCAGCCTCCAGCATGGTGATCTGGTTCCTGGGCTATGAGCGCTTCTGGCTTTGCATTCCGTTTTTCGTGATTTCCTGCATCCCGCTGGGCGCGATCAACGTTTGCCTCGGCGCAATGATCGGGGACTGCCTGGATTATATGGAGTGGCAAACGGGCAAACGGCTGACGGGGATGGGGTCGGCAATCCAGAGCTTTGTGGCCAAGCTCGGCAATGCCGTCAGCACGAGCTTTATCATTGTTATGTACATGCTCGTGAACCTGAATGTGGCGGATATCAGCGCCAACGTGACGGCAAATCCGCTTGCGATGAGCACCACGGTCCGGTCGGGTATGTTCAGCCTGATCTCGATTATTCCGGCGGTTTCTCTCCTGCTGTGCACGATTCCGCTGTTCTTCTACGATCTGGTAGGCGAGAAAAAGGAGCGCATTACAAGAGAGCTTGCCGAGCAGAGAGAGGCCAAGGGGATTGTGATCCATTAAAATCAGGCAGGGAAGGCAAATCCATGCAGCAGCATTCGGTGAGCATATGATCCCGAATAAAAAAACAGGCTTCCAATACCAATGGAAGCCTGTTTTCGTTATATTTACGGTTATCGTCAGCCAAACAGCTTGACCGCGATCATCGCTGCGCCCAGGACGACCAGTACGATGCCTGTGATCCGGTTGAGCTTTTTCGGGCTTGCCTGATTGGCGAAGAGGGCGGCCACACGTGCGCCTGCCAATGTGGCCGCGATGCAGACAGCCAGCGCGAGCGGGTCCGGCATGCCGCCGATCGCCACATGGGACACTGCCCCCGTGAGGGCCGTAAAGGTCATGATAAAAACGCTGGTGCCGACCGCCGTTTTCAATTCATATCCCAGCACGCTTGTGAGGATCAGCAGCAGCATCATGCCGCCGCCCGCACCGATAAAGCCGCAGATAAAGCCGATCAGCACGCCGCAGAGAATGGATTCAACCGCCTTGCGGGCCGTGCTTTTGGAGGCGAGCGCTGCCTTGGTGGTCATAACAGGCTTAACGATGAATTTGACGCCGAGCAGCGCGGTCATAAAAACGGAAAAACTGCCCATCGTGCTGTTGGGCACGAGCGACGCAACATAGCTCCCGACCAAGGTGAAGACCAGCACGGAGCAGAGCATGATCAGGCCGTTTTTGATATCCAGGTTTTTGTTTTTTCCGTAGGTATAGGCGGAAATCGCCGAAGCGAGGACATCGGAAGCGAGCGCAATGGCAACCGCCTCATAAGCGGGGATGTCCAGAAATGTGATCAGCATCGGCGAAATCACTGCGGCGGCAGAAAGCCCTGCAAGGCCGGTGCCGATTCCGGCGCCTAGGCCGGATATGATATAGACCAGAAGTTTAATGGCCATCCTGATAGTCCTCCCTGATGTTGCAGGCCATTTTGCGCAACGCGGCTTTTACCGTTTCCAGCTCCTCCACCGGAATGCCGCGATAGATCGTGTTGAAAAAATCCCGCTGCATCTGCTGCGCCTCCCGGACGATCGGCATGACCTCGGGCTGCAGCTTCAGGTGGATCAGGCGGCGATCCCGCTGATCCTGCTCACCCTTGAGATAGCCCTTTCGCAGGAGCGAATCGACGGATTTGCAGACGTGGGATTTGGAGATCGCACGGTATTCGACGATATCCCGCGAGGTATCATAAGACGGATTGTTGGCGAGAAACAGGAGGATATCGATTTCATTCTTGGTGAGGTGATATTTGTCAATGATTACCTTACATCGGTTTTCATAGAGATGCTTAATCATCTTCCCGGTCTGGATCAGACGGACGACATCACGCATACGGCTCCACTCCTTCTAACGGTTTATTTTTATTAGTACAATTTTGAACTATTATTGCAGATGCGTGTGGAAAAGTCAAGCAACGGGAGGAAGAAGCGCAAAAAGGGGCGCTGCAAAATGTAGATTTCTACATTTTGCAGCGCCCCTTTTGGTTTTTATGCCTGCGGTTTATATCTGGTATTCTCTGAGCTGCTCGAGAAATACAGCGCAGTCCTCGCTGTGGATCACCAGCGTGGCGGGCTTGGAAAGATCCAGGCTGAAAATGCCCATGATGGATTTTGCGTTAACCGTATACCGCCCGGAGACAAGGTCCGCATCGAACGGATAGCGGGATATGAGCTCCACAAAGGTTTTGACACGTTCGATGGAATCGAGCATGAGATTTACTTTCTGCATTGTGTTTCCCTCACTTGTATGATTGTCTGTTCGCTTTCCTTATCGAACAGGTAGAGTTTATTGGTGTCTATCGCCAGCGTGAGATCATCGCCCGATTGGATTTGTGCGCGCGAAGGCGTGCGCGCGGTGAGCTTTTGCCCGCCCGCCTCCAGATGAAGATAGATTTCAGAGCCCATCATCTCCGCCAATTCCACGTGTGCATGGAATTTTGCATCATCGGCGGCAAGGGCCAGAAAGGAATCTTCCGTGTGTAAATCCTCCGGGCGCAGGCCGAGGATGATCCGTTTCCCTTCATATCCTTTCAAAGGCGCGTACGCCGACAGCACTGCGGGAACGCGAATCCGGCATGCGCCGAAGCGAAGGAAGACATCCCCGTTTTCGAAAGATACGTCCGCGTCGATAAAATTCATCTGGGGCGAGCCGATAAAGCCCGCGACGAACAGATTTTGCGGATCATGATAGAGCGCCTGCGGCGTGTCGGCCTGCTGGATGACGCCGTCCTTCATGACGACGATGCGGTCGGCCATCGTCATCGCCTCCGTCTGGTCGTGGGTGACGTAAACAAAGGTGGTTTCCAGCTGCTTATGCAGGCGGATGATTTCCGTGCGCATTTGGGTGCGCAGCTTAGCGTCCAGGTTGGAGAGCGGCTCGTCTAGCAGGAAGACGGAGGGGCTGCGTACCATTGCCCGGCCGAGCGCGACGCGCTGCCGCTGGCCGCCGGAGAGGGCGCGCGGCTTTCGGTTGAGATATTCCTCAATGCCGAGCGTTTTCGCTGCCTCATGCACCTTTCGGTCGATTTCCGCGCGCGGGGTCTTGCGCAGCATCAGCCCGAAGGCCATGTTCTTATAGACCGTCATATGCGGGTACAGCGCGTAGTTTTGAAAGACCATCGCGATATCCCGATCCTTCGGCGCAACATTGTTGACTTTTTTATCGCCGATGTAAAGCTCTCCCGCCGTTATCTCCTCAAGGCCGGCGATCATGCGCAGGGTGGTGGATTTCCCGCAGCCGGAGGGCCCGACGAGGATGATGAATTCTTTGTCGCGGATTTCCAGATTCAGGCCGGGGATGACCGTAACCTTGTTGTCATACGTTTTTACAATGTTTTCCAGCGTAATGCCCGCCATGGAGCAGTCCTCCTGTCTTTGTTGCGTGTCTGTATTTTCCAAGGGTAGTATTGCCGTGAAATATGCCCGGCAATCGTAAAGGCGGGTGAATCGGTAAAATTTTTGTTTAAACGGTGCCCTGCCTCCACATAATAGGACTGTTCATTGGCGTTTCCTAACGCCGAAAAATCATGACAAACGGAGGATTTTTGACATGCAAACAATGAAAAAGTGGATGGCGGTGCTCCTGACCTGCCTGCTGCTCATTCCCACGCTGGCAGCCTGCAAACGGGAGAAAGCGCCGGACAACAATGCGGGCACGAACAACGCAGGCGGTACAGTCAATACAGACTTGAAGGGCACGGTCGATATCTTCCAGTTTAAGGTGGAGATCAACGACGCGCTCAAAGCCGCGACGGAAACCTATATGAAGACGCATCCCAATGTAAAAATCAATCTGGAGACCGTGGGCGGCGGCTCGGATTACGGCGCGGCCCTGCGCACCAAGATGCAGAATGCGGACCAGCCGGAGATCTTCAACGTCGGCGGGCCGCAGGATGTGAAGGACTGGATCTCCAATCTGGAGGATCTCAGCGGCGAGGGATGGACGAAGCACGTAGTAGAGGGCCTGCTCGACGATGTGACACAGGACGGCAAGGTTTACGGAATGCCATATGCGATCGAGGGTTACGGCTTTGTCTATAATAAGGATATCTTCGAGGCGGCGGGAATCGACGCGTCAAAATTGAAGACCTACGATGAGATCGACAAGGCCTTTGGAGAATTGAAGAGCAAAATCGACAAGGGCGAGCTGAAGGATAAATTCCCCGCGCTGGAAGCGGTGCTGGAATTCCCGGTTAAGGAGAAGTGGGTCACGGGCCTTCACACGGGCAATATTGCCCTGGGGCAGGAATTTGAGAGCAATAAGCAGGCATATGAGGCCAAGACGCTGGATTTCAAATATGCCTCTCAGTTGAAGGATTTGATCGATCTGCAGGTCAAATATACCAAGAATGCGGATAATCCTACGGCGCTCAACGCGGTAGACTATTCGATGTCCGTTGGCGGCGGGCTGGCGATCGGGCGCGTTGCGGCCGTGCAGCAGGGCAACTGGATTTACCCGGAGGTCAAGGAGGTCGACCAAAAGCTGGCGGACCGTCTGGGGATCATCCCGATCCCGCTCAAGGGCGTCAGCGAAGGAAACATTCCGGTAGGCGTGCCGATGTACTGGTGTATCAACAGCAAATCCTCTGATGCGGATAAAGCGTGTGCGAAGGATTTCCTCAACTGGCTTTATCAGTCGGAGGAGGGGAAGAAGATCGTCGTGGAGGAATTCAACTTCATCCCCGCCTATACGAATTATGGTGATATCAAGCCGAAGGATCCGCTGGGCGCGACTGTAAATGAATACGCCAATGCCGGCAAGACGGCTCCCTGGGTCTTCATGGGCGAGCCGACGGGCTGGGGCGAGAATACACTCGGCGCATCGATCCAGAGCTATGTTTCCAAGAAAATGAGCTGGGATAAGCTCGTCAGCGATGCGAAGGCCAAATGGGCCGCGGACCGCAAATAACCCGCATGGCGGGATGCATTGCGTGCGCTTCGGGAGGTGCGGAAGCCCATCCCGAGGCGCGCGCCTGAAAAAGTTATTGCCGGCCCAAGTGCATAGTCTCATGCGCTGCAAGCATTTTTACATTCGCCGTTACAGCGGCGTAAGGAGGAACCTGTGTGAAAAAATCAAAATTGGGCTACTGGTGCTTCCTGCTGCCGTCCCTGCTGGCGTTTCTGATCGTCGAGCTGATTCCAGCGGCTACGGGGCTTGGCTATTCCCTGACGGACTGGAACGGGATTTCAGGCGATGTCAATTTCGTTGGCCTTAAGAATTATCTCGAGGTTTTCCGAAACGATCCGCGATTCTGGCGTGCATTTGGGTTTACGGCGGTTTTCGCGGTGTGCGCCGTCATCAGCGTGAATCTGGTGGGGTTCTGCCTGGCATTGCTGGTCACTTCCAAAATCAAGGGCACCACGCTCATGCGCGGCGTATTTTTTCTCCCCAACCTGATTGGCGGCATCCTGCTGGGCTTTACCTGGCAGTTCATCTTTGTGCAGGCGTTCGAGGCGATCGGTAAGGCGACGGGGATCTCATGGCTGCAGGGCTGGCTGTCCGATACGCCGACCTCCTTTATCGGATTGCTGATCGTGGTGACCTGGCAGCTTTCCGGCTATATGATGATCATTTATATCGCACAGCTACAAAATATCCCGGACAACCTGCTCGAGGCGGCGGAGATCGACGGTGCGAACGGCTGGCAGAAGCTCAGAAGCATCACACTGCCGCTGGTTGCGCCCGCATTCACCGTAGGGCTGTTTCTGTCGCTTTCGAACTGCTTCAAGCTCTATGACCAGAATCTGGCGTTGACCAACGGCGGCCCCTTCGACTCCACGGAGATGATCGCGCTCAATATTTACAATACAGCGTTCCGCTATAACGACCTGGGCCTTGCGCAGGCGAAGGCGGTCATCTTCCTCGTCATCGTGGCGGCAATTGGCCTGACACAGCTTTATTTCAGCAAGAAGAAGGAGGTGGAGATGTAATGACGGCGAAAAAAATCGGCCGAGGGGTTCTGACGGCTTTCGGGCTTGTACTGTGTGCCTTTTTTATTTCCCCGATCTTTATCCTGATCATCAACTCCTTCAAATCCCTGAAGGATATTTACCTCAATGTGCTTGCGCTGCCGAACAGGGAAACCTTTACGGCGGAGAATTACCCGCAGGCCTATGAAAAGCTTGATTTTTTCACCTCGTTCGGCAATTCGCTGGCGATCACGGTGAGTGCAATCGTGTTGCTCCTGCTGTTCTGCTCCATGGCAGCCTGGGTGCTCGCGCGCTATAAAACGAAGATGAGCTCGTTTATCTTCCTGCTTTATGCGGCCGCCACGCTGATCCCCTTCCAGTGCGTGATGCTGCCGCTCGTCCGCTTTATGGACGGGCTAAACCTGATGAACCGCCCCGGGCTGGTCTTTATGTATCTGGGATTTGGGTCGAGCCTCTCCATTATCCTGCTGCACGGCTTCATCAAAAATGTGCCGGTGGAGCTGGAGGAGGCGGCGCGGATTGACGGCTGCAATATGGTGCAGACCTTTTTCCTCATTGTCTTTCCGCTGCTGAAAACGATCCTGATTACCGTTGCGATCCTCAACGCAATGTGGATTTGGAACGATTTTCTCCTGCCGCAGCTCGTCATCAATAAGCCGGGCTGGCAGACGCTGCCGCTGAAGACCTTCCTGTTCTTCGGCCAGTTTTCCAAGCGGTGGGATCTCGCCACGGCGGGGCTTCTCATGTGCATGGCGCCGATTGTGCTGTTCTATCTTTTCTGCCAGAAATATATCATCAAGGGCGTGACGGAAGGTGCGGTCAAGGGATGATTGGAAAGCGGACGGGGTGAATCTATACCGTTTGCTGTATGAAACCATGGGGAAGGACACCGCCCAAAGGGAACCGGATACGGCGTTCGGCCTCTTCCTGCGCGTGGCATGGCGGGAGGGCTTTACGCTCGTCAGGCTCAACCTGCTCTTCTTATTTTCCTGCCTGCCCATGCTGACTGCCGGACCCGCACTCGGGGCGTTGGCAGCGGTCACGGGCAAGCTTGTGCGGGACGAGCCGATTCTGCTCTGGCGGGATTACTGGGCGGCCTTCCGGAAGACGTTTTGGCCCTGCTTTCGGTCCGGTTTGTTTCTATCCGTGTGTTGCGCCGGATTGGGCGCGGCAGGCGCGGCAGCTGCCCTGCTGCTGCCGGAGAGCGTCTGGCGGTACGCTTCGGTATCCGGGGCGTGCGCCGTGTGGCTGCTCCTGTGCAGTGTGGCTGTGTACCTGTTCCCACTGTATGGGAAGATGGACGGGCCCGTGTGGAAAACAGCGTGGATGCTTTCCCTCCGCTTTCCGCAGCACGCGCTGCCCTGTGCGCTGGCCGTTACGGCAGTTTTTTTGCTCTGCGTGCTTTTCCTTCCGTATTCCTTGCCGGTGTTCCTGATTTTTCTCAACGCAGGGGTATCGCTGGCGGTCCGCTGCGCTCTGGAGGCGGATCTGAAAAAGGCCTAGCGAAAGAACGCAGGGCAAATTTCCCTTCTTTTAATTGACATGCCTCCATGATTTGTTTATAATAAGGCTGTCAATAGGGGAGTAGTCGGCATCGCGGCGGGGAAGAGTGGCGATGCGGTTAAATCAACATCGTGAAGTACCCGGCCGCGCGTACTTCTGGTTTAGCATGAAATGACGAGACCTGTGTTTCCGGGAGCTGCGAAACACAGGTCTCGTTTTTTAAATAAGACTCCAGAAATACAGGGGGAATGTAACAAATGAGCTTCCTTTGGGAAGGGCTGCTTGCGATTACCTGGCAGCAGGTCGTGATGTACATTGTAGGCGGCGTTCTGATCTATCTTGCCATCTGCAAGGATTTTGAGCCTGCGCTGCTTATGCCCATGGGCTTCGGCGCGATCCTGGTCAATCTGCCGTTCAGCGGCGTGCTGGATCAGGTCATGCAGGGCGCGGGAGAAACGCACGGTATTATCCAGTGGCTGTTCGAAGTTGGCATCGAAGCGTCGGAGGCTTTGCCGATCCTGTTGTTTATCGGCATTGGCGCGATGATCGATTTCGGCCCGCTGCTTTCCAATCCAAAAATGTTCCTGTTCGGCGCGGCGGCGCAGTTTGGCATCTTCTTTGCCATCGCGGCGGCCACGCTTCTGGGCTTCGACCTCAAGGACGCGGCATCCATCGGCATCATTGGCGCGGCGGACGGCCCGACCTCCATCCTGGTCTCGCAGGTGCTCGGTTCCAAGTATGTCGGTGCGATCGCCGTGGCGGCCTATTCCTATATGGCGCTGGTGCCGATCATCCAGCCCGTCGTCATCAAGGCGATCACCACGAAGAAGGAGCGGCTCATCCGGATGCCGCACATGAAGGCGAAGGCCATCTCCAGGCGTACGCGCATCCTGTTCCCCATTATGGTAACCATCATCGCCGGCCTGGTCGCCCCGATGTCCGTTTCCCTCGTCGGATTTTTGATGTTTGGCAATCTCCTGCGTGAGTGCGGCGTGCTCAAGCGCCTGTCTGAGACCGCGCAGAATGAATTCGCCAATATTATCACGCTGCTGCTGGGCATTACGATCTCCTTCAGCATGCGCGCCGAGCAGTTTGTCACGCTCGAAACGCTGATGATCATCGTCCTCGGCCTGCTGGCCTTCGTGTTCGACACCTTCGGCGGCGTCATGTTTGCGAAGATCCTCAATCTCTTTACGAAGAATAAGGTAAACCCCATGATCGGCGCAGCAGGCATCTCCGCCTTCCCGATGGCGGCGCGCGTCGTGCAGAAAATGGGGCTTGCGGAGGATAAGGAAAATCACCTGCTCATGGAAGCGGTCGGCGCGAACGTATCCGGCCAGATCGCGTCCGTCGTTGCGGGCGGCGTGATCCTCGGTTTCTTCCAATAAGGTCAGGAAAGGAGAATTTCAATGGCTGAACTGATGCTTTTATCGATCCCGTGGGATGAACGGATGCATAATTTCGTGACTTCACTTGGGTTCATGGGGAAAGGAATGGGCGGTATTCTGGCGGTCATCCTGCTCATTACGCTTCTTGTGATCCTGATTATGAAGGTCGAGCCGTGGATTACAAATAGGGAGGAAGCGCACAGGGCGAAAAAGCTGGAAAAACGCGCACGGAAGGAAGCCTCTGGGCAGTAATCGCTGGCTTTATCATCATATTGATTGAGAAAGCCGCCGTAAGATGCATCTTGCGGCGGCTTTTTTGATTTTTTTCTGCGTTTTGTGTATACTCGATAGCAGATGTATGCAGAAAGGGTGACGGATATGGATGGCTGCCGCATTCTGGTCGTAGAGGATGATGCCGATATCAACGCACTGCTCTGCCGGATCCTGTCCGGCGCGGGATACCGGGCGGAGCGTGCGTTTTCCGGGACGGAGGCGCAGCTACGCCTGCAGATGGAGGAGTACGATCTTTTGCTCTTAGACCTGATGCTGCCCGGCCTGGCGGGAGAGGAGCTGATCGCCTGGCTGCGCGCGGAGAAAACGGTACCGGTTATCGTACTGTCCGCAAAGGCGGGGCTGGAGGCGCGCGTCAACGCCCTGCGACTCGGCGCGGACGATTTTATTGCCAAGCCCTTTGAGAATGAAGAGGTGCTCGCCCGGGTGGAGGCGCAGCTCAGGCGGTACAGGCTCTTTTCCCCCGCGCAGCAATCGGCCCGGCTGCATATCGGGCGGCTCACGCTCGACTGCGGGACAATGGAGGCGGAGGCAAATGGAAACAGGCTCTCCCTGACAGCGCGGGAATTTGCGATTTTGGAGCTTTTGATGCGCTATCCGCGCCGCGTTTTCACCCGGGAAAATCTATATGAGCAAGTCTGGGGTGAGCCATATTACGGAGAGGATAACACGGTAAACGTGCACATCTCCAACCTTCGGGCCAAGCTTCATAAAGCGGATCCGGACGGGGAGTATATCAAAACCATCTGGGGGATTGGATTCAAAATGGCGCAGGAGGATTGATGCTGTTGCGGCTGGCGGCCCTAACGGCGGCCGCCCCAATCTTTAAACTTTCTTTAAGCTTTTTTATGCTTTTCTTGTTGCCGGCGCGGTATTCTTTGTACAGTCCCTGAGAGACGGGATGCTTACAATCAGAAAGGTGATGAAGGAATATGGCGCAGACACTATTGGCGACCCGCCAGATCACAAAGCGCTATGGCTCCGCAGTGGCGGTGGATCAAGTCAGCCTCACGCTCCAGCAGGGGCAGATTTACGGTCTGGTTGGTCAAAATGGGGCCGGCAAAACAACGCTGATGCGGATGATGACCGGCCAGACGCTCCCCACTTCGGGAGAATTGGAGCTGTTTGGAGAGACCTCACCGCAGGGAATCGGCCGGATGCGCGCAAACCTGGGCGCAGTCGTGGAAACGCCGAGCTTTTTCCCGTTCTTCACGGCACAGGAGAATCTCGAATATTACCGCCTCCAGCGCGGCATCGCGGGCAGGAGCTGCATCGACGATGCGCTCCGGCAGGTAGAGCTGAGCGATACGGGCAATAAGAAATTCAAGGATTTTTCCCTTGGCATGAAGCAGCGGCTGGGGCTTGCGCTTGCGCTGATGAACCGCCCTGCGCTCCTGCTGCTGGATGAGCCGATCAACGGCCTTGATCCGATGGGCATCGCCCATTTCCGCACGCTGATCCAGAAGCTTTGCGAGGAAAATGGAGTGACGGTGCTCATTTCCAGCCATATCCTCAGCGAGCTGGAAAGCTTTGCAACCTGCTACGGCTTTATCCACCGCGGCAAGCTCATCGAGCAGATTTCTGAAAAGGTGCTGCGCGAGCGCTGCCGGGAGTGTTTGGAACTCACGGTGGACAGCGCGGAAAAGGCCGCCGTTGCCGTCGAGCGGGAGCTGGGCTGCACGAATTTCGAGGTGCTTCCCGGCGGGCGGCTGCGTCTGTATGATTACCTCGATGCCCCAGCACAGGTGACGCATGTTCTCGCCGCCAATGGGGTAGAGATTTCCAGCGTGGTTAACCAGGGCTTGAACCTGGAGGAATATTTCCTCTCATTGATTGGAGAGGGGGGCCGGAAGGATGCTTAACTATATCAGCAGCGAGCTTTATAAAACCTTCCGCAGGAAATATACCAAGATTTCTCTGGCCGTGATTGCACTGCTGTGCATCTGCGGAAACGCACTGGTGCGTATGACGTTTTCGATAGCGGGGCGCATGGATTCCTCTTATCCCTTCTATCTTGGGATCATGCTTATGCCGATGTGCTTTGCGATCCTCACGCTGGTCGCGGATACAGTGTTTTCCGACGAGTATAAGTATGGCACGCTTAAAAACACGATTTCCTTTGGGATCAGCCGTGGGGAAATTTATTTCGGCAAACTGATTGTGGAGATCGTGCTGATGCTTGTCACCATCGCAATGGTATTGGTGGTTTACACTGCGAGCGCGCTGCTCTTCTCGCAGCTCGGAGCGCATGATGCGATCGAGTGGCAGGCGGTAAGCCTTTTTTTGCAGAAGACAGCACTTTCCCTGCCCCTATGGCTTGGCATGCTCGGCATTCTGAACATGCTTGTCTTTGCATTTCGCAGCAATGCGCTTTTTGGCATGAGTGCCATGCTTATATTTTCCTTCCCCGGGCCGGTGTTGGGCATGCTGGTGAACCTGCGGCCGTCGCTGGAGGCGGTTTATAAGCTGACAATCACCAGGCAGTTTGCTATGTTGACCGGTGGCGCAGGGTTTGTGATAGGAGGCCCGGGCCCGGCCATGCGGCCGGTTCAGCCGGAGGTCATCCCGTGGTGCATCCTGGTGGGGCTCAGCTGGTTCGCGGTTTCTTCCATCGCCGGCTATCTGCTGTTCCGTCGCAGGGAAATGAAATAAATTGACGGAAGAAGAGGGCGGAAACAATGATGCTGATGACAATTCTATTCGGGGCATTGGCGGCGGTGTTTGCCGCCCTGTTCTTTTTGCAGCGGGCCAATATCCGCAGAGCGCGCAGGGATCTGACGCAGATCAACCGGGAGGGCGGCAACCGCCGCCTGCACCTCTCATCCCCGGACTATGAGATGGAAGCGCTCTTTGAAGCGGTCAATCAGACGCTCGACCTGCGGCAAAGCGAGGAAATCAAGCACATGCTCGCGGAAAAGGAGCTGCGCCGCCAGATCGCGAATATCTCCCATGACCTGCGCACGCCGCTGACCTCGATTATCGGTTATCTGCAGCTTGCGCAGGACAGCCGGACCTCTCAGGAGGAGCACGCGCACGCCATGGAGGTGATCGGCGCGCGCACGCGATCCCTGCAGACGCTTATCAGCGGATTCTACGATCTCTCCCGGCTCGATGCAAACGAGTACGACGTCTGCTTGCAGCAGGTCGATCTGGGCGGGATCCTCTGCGCCCAGCTTGCCTCCTTCTACGATGATTTTACCCACAAGCACCTGACGATGCATGTGGATGTGCCGGAGCATCTGCCGCTTGTGCTGGCGGACGCGGACGCCGCGCAGCGTATTTTTGTAAATTTGCTGCAAAATGTGCTGCGCTATGCGGAAAGCGAGGTCTGGGTGACGGCGCGCGCGGCCGCATATGTCACAACCGTATTCTCCAATGATACCGGCCTGCTCTCGCAGGAGGATGTGCCGCACGTTTTCGACCGTTTCTATACCGGGGACCAGATGCGCAGCGGGCATAACACCGGCCTTGGGCTGGCGATCGTCAAGCGGCTGGCGGAGCAAATGGGGTGCGAAATCACGGCGTCACTGGATGGAAGCCGGTTTTCTATCGCTATTTTATGGAAACGGCAGGAGGCTTAATAAATCGTTTCGATTTCCACCAAAGCTCTTTACCTGCGACAACACGATCGGCGACGCGAAGAATACGCGCTGGGGCCGCAGGGCAGGATCATAAAGCTGATTCGCAGGTTCGCAAAAATGGACAGCATTTCAACGGATGAGACGGCGGTGGCGATGATCGCGGAGATGCCCCTCCACAATCTCTCAACGATATCCCAGGGTGCGGTGGCCCAGGAGATGGAAGAGGCGATCATCATGTTCTTCAACGCTGAGAAACCGGCCAAGGCATTCGGAATTTTGATCTCCGGGGCGGTAAACGCTCTGAAGAGGGTCAAGCAGATGCCCTGACCGAATCTCGAGACCAAACAGGCCCGGATTTCAGCTTGAAATCCGGGCTTTTCCATCGCTATACAGCCTTGCGGCTTTTTTGCCATATAGGATGCCTGCGGCGATCACCAGAAGACATCCCCCCGCATAAAGCAGGTGCGCCCCGCTTGGCAGCCCTCCCCAGAGCACGATCCCTGCACCTGTCAGAGCGAGCACGGGGATGACCACGCCGCGCAGGGCCCCCACAATCTCGCCTTTTTTCCACAGGCGGATCACCTGACAATACAGCACGGCATAGAGCAGGTAGCCCATGACGATCGGGATTTCTGAAACATCCGCGTTGGGCAGCCATGCATACCGTTCGCTGAGGTAATTTACCGCCATCCAGATGCAGCTTGCCGCATAGCCGGGCAGGGCGCGCGCCAGCGGGCGAGGCTCCGCGAAGATGGGGGAGAGGGGGAGCAGATTCCGCTGCGCAAGTACATAGGGTAGCCGGAGGTAACCGAGAATCACGCCGTTGAGCGTCCCCGCTACCGCGATCAGAATAAAGAGCAGCATCACCTTTGCGCCGAACGGCCCCAGCAGACGGCCGGCCAGCAGTGCGACATGCCGGTCCCCCGTGGACAGGACAGTTTCCGGGCCGAGCAGGCTCGACACGCCGAGAAAATACAGGATGTAGATCCCGGTGACGAATAGAGGAGCGATCAATAACGCGCGCGGCATGTTCCGCCGTGCATCCTTCACCTCATGCGAAATGGCGGTGGCGATCACCCAGCCGTCGTAGGCGAAGGCGATCGGCCCGATGGCGGAAATCCATCCCGATGCGACGGGCGAGCCGGAGGAGAGGGCGAAAGTCTCCTTCGGGTTCCCCAAAAACAGGCCGCAGAAAGCAACGAGCAGGAGCGGCAGCAGCTTGAGCACAGTCGCCGTATTTTGCAGGAGCCCGCCCAGCCGGGCAGAGCAGGCATTCCAGAAAAAGCAGAGGGTGAAGAAGAGAAAGCCGGCCAGGCACTGTGTTTCCAGTGTGTTCGGGATGGAAAACAGGCTGCAGAAATAGTGCCCAACTGCGCGGGATATCGCGGCGACGAGCGTGGGAAAATATAAAAAGGCTTGGAACCACCCTACACCGCATGTGAAGCCGGGCCCGACGAACTCCTCCGCATAGGCGACGAGCCCGCCGGGACGGCTGGTGCGTGCCGCCAGCTGCGCAATGCTTAATCCCCCGAAGATGATGCCGATAGCGCCCAGAAGAAATACGAGGATGCCGAGCGGTACGCTGCCGCCGGTGGCGGCGAGGATGTTGTCGCTTTTGAAAAAGATGCCTGAGCCGATGCAGATGCCGACAATCATGGCAATCGCAGTGGGCAGGCGGTAGGCTTTTTTGGCTTCGGCCATAGGCTAACCTCTTTTCGAAATGGCGCATCGTCCTTTATCGGTTCGATACGGTTTGGGCCTGTTGTAGAATATATCAAAATAGCATCGGTAAACAAGGGGAAACCGCGCCGCCCGGCAGCCGCAAAGCCACGTTTGCCGCGTTCTCGGCATCGCCCTCAAAACCGTTGTTGCTCCTGTTCACCGATGCTACGTAGGTGCGAAGAAAAGTGTGACTTTGCACCAACCGAGGGGCAACATGCAGGCCGCGGCGTAGGCTCCGCAAGCATTTTTTAAAAGGCGCGCTGTAAAACGAAACATTCTGCAGTGTGTCCAGCTCTTAGGCTGTCCCAAAATACGGATAAAATCAACCCTGCCGCCGTATTTTTCGTGGAAAAAAAGAGGGAGCGCCGCGACGGTACGCACCCATAAGGAAGTAAAAGCAATGTCGCAGGTCGGCATAGCCGAAAGGCTATGCCGTCTTGCTTTTTCTTGGCCGTTCAATGGTCTGGCCGTTATCCGGCAGGTTGACTGTCCGATGAAGTTTCAGATGATTTGGACTTTCTGGCGACGGTAGCCGCTGGACTTGTCCGGCGCATGAACAATGATCCGTTTTACAAACTCATTGCAATCGGAGGCGTTCATTCCCGTATGCCTACATACTTCCGCACGATGGCAACAAAGCTGCCCAACTCGGCCTTGTCCTGCTCGCAGGGTCTAACCACTTCCCGCCAATGCCCTGCCCTTTGCCGCCGGCTCTTTCTACATTTGCTTCACACCCGGCGGACAGCTTTAAAAAGCGGTGATGTTATCGGGGTAATGGTTCGCTGTTGCCATTGTCCATTCCTCCTGTAACAAACGCCCGGCAAACAGGTTGTAATGGATATTATAACGCTTCGGTTACTCCCTGTCATTAGGCGTTTTCCCAATTTCCGATTTCAAAATCCGTATTATTTTGTCGATCAGCAGTTCAGAGCCGCCGCAGGAGGGTTCCGCCTCGTAGATCGTGCCGCCGATTTTGTAACTGACTGTTTCGTTCAGTGGATTGCCTTTTTCCGGGAGATAATTATTGCTTTGATCTTTTCACTTCCTAAGATGGACGCGCTGAAAAAATCGCGCCGGGAGCTGGCGGAAAAGAAAAAGGCCCTCTATGCCGAGTACCGAAAGGCCCAGGCGCAAATGCAGGAGGCCATGGCGGTGGAGGCGAACATTGATTACCTGTTCGGCCAGACGCATAGACGCAGAGCCGATCACCCGTCAGGAAGACGAGGTTATCGGCTCTTATGAATTGCCGGGAGGCAGATGCCATGTGTATTCAGCTATTCGCCTCCAAAAGTTGCTTTCTGCCACTGTGATAGAGAAGCTGCATCTATTGCCAACATCCAAAGAAAATACAACGGTAGATACATTGTATCATTTCCAAATGATAGCATCGGTAAACAAGGGGAAACAGCGCCGCCCGACAGCCGTAAAGCCATGTTTGCCGCGTTCTCGGCCTCGGCATTGCCCCCAAACCTTTGTTGTCCCTGTTCAACGATGCTAGAAAGGGAGAAACGTCACATTTCACAGCGCGCCGTGCGGTCAGGTTCAGAATGCGCGGAAAAAGGCTGGGGCCGGTTAGAAATCGAGGCGGCCGAGTTCCCTGCCGGTGGAAAGGGAAAACGCGCAGACGCGGCTGTTCGAGAGCGTATAGAGCGTATCTCCGATATAGGTGCCGCGCAGGATGGAAAAGTCGGTGCCGGAGCCTTTTGCACGCTGCTCCTGTTTCGTATAATTGCGCAGTGTGTGCATGAGGCGGATCTGATTGCCCTGGAGGGAGAAGACGCAATAGAAATCATCAAAATAGGGGTGAGAGGCTTTTCCGGTTTCCTCCTGGCAGACCGGCAAGGCAACTGCGTTCTTTTCCGGCAGGAAGAGGATGCTCTTGTAGCTCGAGGGAGCATCGGTGAAAGTGCCTTTTGGCATGACCAGGCTGTCGGTTTCCTTCGGCTTGGCCGGATTGCTCACGTCAAACAGGGAGAGCTTTACGCCGCGCGTGCTTCCCTTTAAATCCGCGTCCTGCCCGATGCCGAGCAGCAGGTTTTCTCCAACCGGGTGCAGGTAGCTCGAAAAGCCTGGGATTTTCAGTTTGCCGAGAATTTTCGGCGCGCCTGTGTCGGACAGATCGATGACAAAGAGCGGGTCAGTCTGGCGGAAGGTGACGACGTAACCCTTTGCGCCGAGGAAACGCACCGCATAGATTTCCTCGCCGGGCGCAATATTGGCGAGCGTGGAGAGCGTTTTCAGAGACCGGTCCAGGATGGTGATCCGGCTGCTTGTGGTGCCGTTTACCGTTTCCGTAGTGGCAATGCGCAGGGCGCCTGCGAAACTGTCGAGGGAAAACTGATTGAGGACATGGCCGCGCACCTGGCCTGAAACGCTTTTGCCCAGGCCGTCTTCTGTGAACGGGAAACCGAAGATTGTGGTGTATTCCGTATCTTCGTCATACTTTGTGGAGGCCGTATAGAGCGCGTCCGTGCTGCAATATACCTGATCCCCGCTGCCGAGTACCGCCTTGCGGGCAGTTTCTTTTTTGCCGTCCCCGGTATCCAGCGCACTGACGACCAGATAGTTAGGCGTCTTTGCACCCGGAAGAATCTGAATATCGGTTGCATTGAGCTTTTGGGGCTCCTTCTCCCCGTCGGCTGTCGTGGGGATATAGTCGTTGAATTCACCGTCATCGCCCTTCGTCACCGTATACTGCGTAACGAGATAGAGCGTATCGCCGATCATCCGGGAGGAAAGAACCCCGCCGTCCTGCGTGAACGTACGTATCAGCTTTGGCGCGGAACGGTCGCTGATGTCGTAGATCAGGATACGGGTATCGCTGGCGGGGGCGGTTATCATGCAGCCGCCATAGGCATAATTCGTCAGAATATCCTCCGGGCGGTTATCTGGCTGTGTCAGGCTGCACACAGCGATCAGGCGGTTTTCCCGGACATAGAGTTCCGTAACAGTTAGAATTTTGCCGGACTCCTGCGGGACAGCGACCTTGGAGAGCACTTTCATCGCGCCGGCGGGGCGGGGAGAGATGATCTGGATTGTTTTGCCTCCCGCGGGCACGAAGTAAAGGCAGGAACCGTCGTTTTTCAGAATATCGGCTTCGTCCACGCCGGCGGTCTGCGTGTTGGTCTTGCCATAGCCGGCTTTCACGCCGTTTTCGGGCGCATTGGTGGCGTCTACGGTTTGGCCGGCCGAGGCGCCGGCTTTGGGCATATCGCCCTTCATCATAGGCGATTCCGCCAGAGCTTCCAGAGCATTCTCAGCCGTGGCAATGGCTTCATCGGCAGGGCTGTTTTTCAGCTCCTTAAAGTAGGCCTCGATCTTTGAATAATCCTGCAGGACCTCCGTCAGAGGGGTCGCGTCCCCGGTTTCACGGTTGACGATCTCAAGATATGGAAGGCACCTCCACAGGGCGACGGCGCCGATGGCGATTGCCAGCACGGCGGCGGCAACGGCGATCTGGTACAGGGTGAGGATGCGCCGTTTTGCAGGATGGGGCGTTTGCTGCCGGAGGCGGGCGGTCATTTGTGCAGGAGAAAGGGAGGGGGGAAGTGTATTGATTTGATCCAAGGGCCTGAGCGCTTCCAAAAGCGGTTCGGTCTGGAGATTGCGCTTTTTCTTCATCATGAGGACTCCTTTTCTGCGGTCAGGCGAAGCTTCGCAAGGGTTCGTGACAGCTTTGAGCGGACGGTACTGGGCGGGCAGGAGAGGGCTTTTGCGATTTCATGGCTTTTATAGCCGCCGATAATGGAAAGCAGGACGATGCTGCGTTCTTCATCACTGAGCGTATAGATCGCCTCCCGCAGCTCCATGGCGAGCGCAAGCTCTTCCGCGCATTCGCTTTCGCCCAAACGGCGCGCTTCCTCCAGTGGAGTGGTGAGCCTCCGCTCTTTGACGGCCGCAATATGATGCTTGCAGGTATGGGTGAGGATCGAGAAAAGCCATGCCTTGAAGGAAGCGGCGCTGCGCAGAGCGCCCACTCCCCGGAAGGCGGCGCAGACGGCGTCCTGTACGGCGTCCTCCGCCTCCTCGCGGGAACCAAGATAGTAATAGGCAAAGCGGTAAAGGTCCTGTGCATATTGGGCATACAGTTGCCCGAAGGCATCCGCATTTCCGGCCTTCGCCTGCTCCACCAGTCGAATTTCCGGTTTCGACATGAAACGTCCCTCCCCTTTTTCCGTCCCTCGTCATAATAGTGTCAGAAAGGTGCGAATCTGTTGCAGTCCCCCCAAAAAAATAAAAAAACAAAAAGAGGGGCCCGAAGGCTCCCTCTTCCCGCCGTTTGAAATACCTTGCGATTTATG
Organism: uncultured Oscillospiraceae bacterium; assembly: GCA_900549825.1. Lineage (GTDB taxonomy): Bacteria > Bacillota > Clostridia > Oscillospirales > Acutalibacteraceae > Fimivicinus. The sequence continues at coordinate 35,958 of URQB01000011.1, forward strand.
CCTCGTGAGGCGCTCCTACCGGGCAGGTGCCGGCGCAGGCGCCGCAGTCAATGCAGGTATCCGCGTCGATAACATACTTGCCGTCGCCTTCGGAGATTGCTGAAACAGGGCAATCTGCCTCGCAGGCACCGCAGGAAATGCACTCGTCAGAAATTACATATGCCATGGATGATGTACCTCCTTCTTTGTTCAGAACCGGGCGGAACGGACAGCGGCTGAAGGGCCGCCACACTCCCGCAAAAGCGGTTCACTGTCTTTCCCATTGTAACATAAAGGACGAAAAAAGCAAGAGCCTGCCACATTTTTTCAGGGCGCTGTTCATGAAAAAAGAGCGGAGCGGCAATAAAAATCTGTGTTTTGGAAATATAACAGCCGCGTTTTGGAGAAGCTGAAGATATTTATGAAAAGGGATTTATTTTGCAGATAAAATTGTTTATAATGGCGATAAGGATTCATACACCAATTTGAGAGGAGCGATCAAATTTGAGAAACCATGAAGTCATCAAAAGGCACCAGCTTCTGGACGCTCAGGGCAGGCTGGTCGAGCCAGGTTGGTCTAGGGATCTGGTGCAGGTATACGACAGGAGGGCGATCAAGGCGCCGAAAATCCGCATCAAGGAATGGGATTACTATCTGGTGCTCAGCGATGCATTCGCCTGCGCCTTTACCCTGTCGGACGACGGCTATATCGGCCTGCAGTCCGTTTCCCTGCTCGATTTTACCAGGCCTTGGGAGCATACGGAGACGATCCTCAACGCCTTCCCTATGGGGAAAATGAAAATGCCCTCCACCTCGGCAAAGGGAAATGTGACTTACCGGGATAAGCGGCTGGCGATGGAATTTATCAAGGCGGACAGGCAGCGCCGGATCCGCTGCGATTTTAAAAATTTCTGTGACGGAAAACCCTTCTCCTGCGATATCACGCTGGAGCAGCCGCCGATGGATACCATGGTGATCGCAACGCCATGGAAGGGGAAGGATACAGCATTTTATTACAATCAAAAGATCAATTGCATGCGGGCGAGCGGCAAGGTGGTCTTTGATGGGAAAGAATACATTTTTCAGCCCGAAACGGATTTCGGCACGCTCGACTGGGGGCGCGGCGTATGGACTTATGACAACCGCTGGTACTGGGGATCGGGCAACGGGATCGTCAGCGGCAAGCCCTTCGGCTTCAATATCGGCTACGGTTTTGGAGATACAAGCGCAGCGAGCGAAAATATGCTCTTCTACGATGGGGTATGCCATAAGCTCGACGATGTCGAATTCCACATTGATAAGAGCGATTATATGAAGCCCTGGACCTTCACCTCCACCGACGGCCGCTTTGAAATGGACTTTGTGCCGGTACTCGACCGCGCAGCAAAAATCGACGTGAAGCTCATCGTCACGGATCAGCATCAGGTGTTTGGGCGTATGTCCGGCAAAGCGGTACTCGATGACGGCACAGTTTTGGAGATTAGGGATCTGATGTGCTTCGCGGAAGACGTACATAACAAATATTAGGGGAAGGCCTGGTGGGCCGTCCGGGATTGCCTGCTCTGTGTTACAGCCGGTTTCAGCCGTCCGCGCCAAAGCGCAACGGGCGGCTTTATGACTGCCCTGCTGGAAGGCAGTTCAGCAGGGAATTTATCGGCTTTTCTTTTGGATGGTTTGCAGATAACCGGTGGCGAGGATCAGGATCAGCGCGGCGAGGATCAGTGTATCGGCCATATCGATTCATCCTTTCGCTGGAGAGGGAGGGCGGCTGTAGCCGCTGGGTGTTTTCATATTGGGAAAGAGCAGGCTTAGATCCGGACGGCGTGTTTTATGATACAATAATATAACATAAATGTCAATAATTATCATATAAAAAAAGACGATGAAGCTTTCGCTCGAAACGGGGATACCGCCTGGATCAGGTAGAACAATCACAGCGGCTCACCATGTGGCAAGGCGCCAAGTGTTCGATCGGGGCAATCCCGGCCAGAGGCATCGGAGCAGAAGAATCCTGATATCACAAACGCCTTTCTGATTTTCACAGAAAGGCGCTTTTGGTGATGAAGAGAGATATTGCGCTCCGTTCAGTCGAGCAGCTTAACGGTTTGATAACCATCCTCGCTGAAATAGACAAACAGGTGCTTTACAACCTGCTTGCCGTCTTCGAAATGCGCCGTGACCGTAATGGTGGCGGAGCCGAAATCGGCGTAGGCAAAGGGGCCAGGCTCGTAAAGCTTGCGGTAATCCTGTTCATCCGGCTCCCAGTTGATCCCTGCGCCCTCCTGCGGACGCAGCACGGTGATCGATTGGCCGGAGAGCTGCGGCAGTGGGTCTTCCTCCCAGTCGGCGCGCAGTACGCTGAGAATGGCGCCGCCCGCATCGGATTGCAGGGCGGAGAAGCTGGCGCCGTTCAGGCGGATTTCCGCTCCTCCAAAATAGCGGTTTCGGAGCGTTTGGTAGCTTCCTGCCTTTAAAATATTTTCAAAATAAGCGGCGTCACCTGCCTGCGCATGCGTCATGGCCTCCTGAAAGGAGATCTCCGCCGGCAGAAAGATGCAGGACATATAGCGGGATTCCGCGGGCTGACCATCGCTTTGTGCCATCCATTCAAGCAGCCGGGGATAGGAATCCGGGCAGTAGACGAGCCGGCCGTTGTCGCAGGATATGGTATACGACCGAAGGCCTTCACCCCGGATGCCGAGCGAGCTCCGCTGCTCCTTGAGGATGGATAGGCCACCTGCGGCCTCGGCTGGATCATCATCGTGCCAGGTGCCCCACATGGGAAGCTGGCATTCAATATTGGGCTCCAGTTCCGTTGCGCTTTCCGGCATGGCAGTATTTCCGGCGGCGAAGAGATGGAGCTGTGCGATCTCTACCACTTTAGGCTGCCGTTGAGACGCGCGCCCGAGGAGATAATAGAGCGTGCCAAACCCGGCGACCAGCAGCACTGCCGCAAGCACTGCAGCAGCGGCTCGTTTGCCGGGAAAGCGGTGGGGGGGCGGAACCGGTGCCTCTGAGAGAATCGAATGAAGCATTTCTTTCCGGTCGGGCAGTTTTTTGTCAATCACCTGACGGAACAGATCTCTTCGTTTCATGCAATGACTCCTCCTCCTGCCACTGGAACGTTTCCTTTAATTTCTTCAGTGTACGGTACAGACGGCTTTTGACCGTATTTTCGTTGATATGGAGCAATTGGGCAATCTCTTTCAGGCCCAGATCCTGCGAGAAATAGAGGATAAAAATACGAAAGGTCAGCGGATCACCGTGGGAAAGGAATTCCCAGATTTCGTCACAGAGAACGCAGTCGTCCGGTTCTGCCTCCGTGTCCAGCAGCTCACGCTCGACGGCATCGAAATCCGCCTCCCCATCGTGGGGGGAAAAGATGGGGAGATAGTTTCGCAGCATGCCGGTAGCGCCGTAATGGCGGTAGAGCTCATTGCGGGCGATGCGCATGACGTAGTGCTGCGGGTCTCGTACTGCTTCTCCGGGCCGGCGCATTCGCTGGTAAAGGGCGAGGTAAGTGTTCTGCACAAGGTCGCAGATGTCCGAGGGGGAGGCGCAGTGGCAGACGATATAGCGCAGCACGGCATCATAGGTTTCCTCATACACCTTGGTAAAAACGGCATTCAGCGCTTCCTGCTTCAACTTCCTCACCCTTTTCTCCTGCGGTAACAATGGTAATCCATTATAGTAGAGTAGCACAGGCGGCAATTAGTTGCCGCCTGTAGATTTTTTTATCGAACGGTTGTGTTGAAGCGCACCAGGCCGCCGGACGGCACCCTGGCAGTTCCCACAAACGGGCGATTATTTGACACTGCGGCAGATAAAAAATTAAAAAAGCTGAAGATTTTCGTTCCCGCATCATTCAAAAGAAGGCGTATGCTGCTCTCGATTTGGCGCGGAAACGGATGAAGCCTTTCATGCGATCCGGACAGAAGAAACAATCTCCCTGTGCAAAGGGCTGGGCCTGTTTGATGTTTCAGGGGATACGCTCCTGCAGGATGCACCTTGAAATAAGCGGATTGGATCAAAAATGGAGCCCTGCGGGAGCAACTGTCCATGCATGATTCTAATTGCGGTTTTTATGATCATCGGTGCAATAGTACTATACGGCCTTTGTTGCTCTGTTATGCAGAAAAGCCATTTCATTGCATATAGAAAAGCGCCCGGCTGCCGCGAGCGCTTTCTCAATTCATATCGTTTTTTCGGCCTGCCCGGAGGCCTCTTCGAGCGCGCGGATCCCCAGCCCGACATCGCCCGGGCGGTAAGCGTCCGAAACGGTCCGGATGCGGACCCCTTTGCGAAACATGGCCCGCAGCAGGGGCAGATCCATCCCTGCCGGCGCACCACACCTGTGGGCGATCCCGCTGTTCTGCTCGGCATACATCCCACTCTGCGCCAGCGCCGCGGCCAGCCGCTCATCATATGGATCCAGGGGATGGATGTGACTCAAGCATAGCTTGATCTCCCTTGTGCTCCTTTTCTCCGGCTCTATCCACGTGCCATAAGGAGCTGTTCCTCATAGAATTTTTCCTTTTTGACCCGGCCTGCGGCGGAAATAGAGAGCTGGTCAAAACGCAGAAACTCCCCCGCGAGGGCGCGCACTTCATCGAGCGTGACCGCGCGCACGCGCTCCATAATTTCATCCGCGCTCTTGACCTCGTTGTAAAGCAACTCGCCCCGGCCCATCTGGGAGGCGCGCGCCTGCGTGGATTCCAGATTCATGATCAGCCCGGAGAGGTACTGCTCCTTGGCGCGGGCAAGCTCCCGCCGTGTGAGCGAAGAAGCAAAGCCGTTGACAATACGAAAGACCTCCTGCAATGCCTTTTTCTCATTGTGGGGCGAAAGCGCCATGTCCACGCCAAGGATGCCCGCCTCGAGATAGGAGGCGGAAAACGATTCAATCTCATAAACCAGCCCGAGTTCCTCCCGGATCCGCTGATACAGCCGGGAGGATGACGAGGTGCCGAGCACAGACATGAGCAGGCGCATTGCAAAACGGCGCTCATCCTGCGCGCTGATCCCCGGCATCGCGAGCGCGAGCTGCGTCTGCTCGAAATCCTTCCTTCGCAGCGCGACGCAGCGGCGGTATGGAGCGGGGCCTGCATCGACCGGATTTCCGGTGTTGATCATCGCGCCGAAATATTCCTCGCACAGATGCACGATTTCATCCCGGTCAAAACGGCCGCAGACAGCGGCCACCATACGCTCCGGCGTATAATAGCGGCGCATATGCGCCTTGAGATCCTCAGCCGTCAGGGACGCGACGGTTTTTCGGTCGCCCAGGATGTTGGAGGCGAGCATATCCCCCTGCCAGACGCCCGCATAGAGATTGTCCGCGCAGAGATCCTCCGGGCTGTCTTCATACATGTGCAGCTCCTCCAGAATCACGCTGCGTTCCGTCTGCATGTCCTTCTCCGCCAGGGCAGGCTGTGTGAGCATATCGCATAGGATATCAAAGGCGGTGCCGACGTGCCGGTCGAGCGCCCGTGCGTAGAAACAGGTGTATTCCTTGGTGGTATAGGCGTTAAGCGCGCCGCCGATTTCATCCATCTGCTCCGCAATGGCAAGGGCGGAGCGGCGGGCTGTGCCCTTAAAAAGCATATGCTCGATAAAATGGGAAACGCCCGCGGTCTGCGGCGTTTCATAGCGTGAACCGCTCCCGACCCAGATGCCCATAGTGGCACTGCGCGCCCAGTCTACAGGCTCCAGCAGGATCCGAAAGCCATTTGGCAGAGTTATTTTTTCCATGTTGATTCCCGTACCTTTCTGGATAGCTTTTCGATCAGGATCGAACGATGATCAAAGCAGACCTGGCCGGGCGCAGAGTTGCAGAGCAGATTTTGAAAGCTTCCATCATGCACAGGTTTGCAGTTGCTTGAAACACGGGGCTTGGCCAGCCTGCATAAGCGCACCGGATGTACGCCTGTTTTGCCGGAAACGGCAGCCGCTGTCGCTTGTTTCCCCCTATTCGGATTGCCCCTATTATATTTTTCTCGCGCATCAATGTGGAGCGATCCATCAAACCGGAATGATAGAATGAGATGATCCATTCGTCCGTAGGATATCCTTAATATTCATAAACCTGATGCTTTTCATCGCCATTCACAGGGCCGATTTGTGCTCCTTGGTCATCGTTGGGTATCGCGCAGTAAGGAATATCGGTTTTATTCTTCCCAACAATCTCTATATATTGGCCGGTGCGCACGCCCGACCGATCTTCTCATTTCAATAATGGAGGATCGCAGGATTCTCAGACCATGATCAATGCGAACAAAATGCCAACAGCGTTCCTCCTCCGCTCAGAGCGGCAGAAAGGCTGCTTTTTTATTATACATGATTTCGAACAAAAATCAAGACGGCCCACAGGCTTAAAACGGACGGATTGACGAAAGCTTCCTATCGTTATCGATTTGTTTTCAATTTACAGACAAATTTTCTTTGCTTTTTCCATATAAATCTGATAAACTAATAACCATTACCATACAGACGGGAAGGGAGGTTTCTTATGCTGAAAGGCACGAATAAGCATGTTGGTATCTGTTCTTTTATTGGAAATAATATTTTAATGTTTGTTTTTACATCGGCGTTCGGTGCGCTGATTACCTCGCGCGGGATTGATCTTTCAGCGGTCACGCCGGCGAAGATATTCTTCTCCGCAATGTACATAGGCCTTGTGTTCGTGGTGTCCAGCGTATGCGGTTACCACAACAACCGCGGCGGATTGATCGCGCTACTTCTGGTTTCCCTGTACCCGATCGTCGGGACGATCGGCTCTACGATGGCGGCGCAGGCCGGCGTGAGCCTGTCCGGTGCGGCGGTACCGTTTTATTTTGTCTTTCTCCTTGGCAGCACGCCGCTGATGCCCGTCATGGCGGCAGCCAATCTGACGCAGCTTTATGGGATTGAATTGCTGGCGGTTTTTATCGCCCAGAGCATTTTGATCGTGGCGGTATGGTTTGCCGCAAGAGCCTGGCGGAGCATGAAGAAAAAGCTGGGAATCGACGAAAAAGCAGACAATGCAGTAAAGGTTTCATAAAGTTCCATTGCCGCCGGTAGAGATACCGGCGGTGTTTTTACGGGACGATTTTAACCGGTCCGCTTTTTGCCTGTATCGGCAGTTTGCCCTTGCTTTGCATTACATGCCCTGCGCAGAGGGGCGATCGAACTGGCTGTTGTACAGCTTTGCATAGAATCCGTCCTTCGCCATCAGCTCGCCGTGGGTGCCCTGCTCCACGATATCGCCGTCCTGCATGCAGAGGATGAGGTCCGCGTCGCGGATCGTGGAGAGCCGGTGGGCGATGATAAAGCTCGTGCGCCCTTCCATGAGGTGGTCCATCGCCCTCTGGATCAGCAGCTCCGTGCGGGTATCAACAGAGCTGGTGGCCTCGTCGAGAATCAGCACTTTCGGATCAGAGAGGATCGCACGCGCGATGGTCAGAAGCTGCTTCTGGCCCTGGGAGACATTGCTTGCCTCCTCATTGAGCACCATATCGTAACCGCCGGGCAGCGTCTTGACGAAGTGGTGTACCTGCGCCGCCTTTGCCGCCGCAATGACCTCCTCGTCGGTGGCGTTGAGGTTGCCGTAGCGGATATTGTCTTTGATGGTGCCGTTGTAGAGCCAGGTGTCCTGCAGCACCATGCCGAAAACCGAACGCAGCTCGTTGCGGGAGAAATTGCGGATATCGTAGCCGTCGATGAGGATCGCGCCCTCATTGACGTCATAGAAACGCATGAGGAGCTTCACCATAGTGGTCTTGCCCGCCCCCGTCGGGCCGACGATAGCCACCTTCTGGCCGGGCCGGATGTTGGCGCTGAAATCGTGGATGATGATCTTATCGGGCGAGTAGCCGAATTTGACATGTGCAAACTGGACGCTTCCCTTGATATGGATGAGAGTATCCGTGTCCGGCGTACCGTCATCCGGATTGATATGGACGACGGCTGGCTCTTCACGTTCCTCCGGCTCTGCAAGGAATTCGAAAACCCGTTCAGCCGCCGCCGCGGTCTGCTGCAAAACGTTGCTGGAGTTGGCAAGCTGGTTGATCGGCATTGTGAACTGGCGGACATACTGCATGAACGCCTGAATGTCGCCCACGGTCATCGCACCGTGCGCAGCGCGCCATGCGCCGAGGATGCAAACGGCCACCCAGCCGATATTGCCGATGAAATTCATCACCGGCATCATGATGCCGGATAAAAACTGCGATTTCCAGGCGGAGGAATACAGGGTGCTGTTGTATTCGTCAAAGGTTTTGATGGCGGCCTCCTCGCCGTTGAAGGCTTTCATGACCATGTGGCCGCCGTACATCTCCTCCACATGCCCGTTGACATGCCCCAGGTACGCCTGCTGCTGCGCAAAGTATTTCTGAGAGCGTTTGACGATTTTCAGAATGAAGAGGAAGGAGAGCGGCAGAATGCAGAGTGCCACGAGCGTGAGCTGCCAGCTGATGGAGAGCATCATGACGAGAATACCAATGAAGGTAGCCGCAGAGGTGATGATCTGCGTCACACTCTGGTTGAGCGACTGGCTCAGGGTATCGATATCATTGGTCACGCGGGAGAGCACCTCGCCGTGCGTGACACGGTCGAAATAGCTTAGGGGCATGCGGTTAATCTTCTGCACAATATCGTTGCGCAGGTTATAGGTGACCTCCATAGTGATGCCGGTCATAATCCAGCCCTGACCATAGGAGAAGAACAGGCTCGTCAGATACAGGCTCAGCAGCGTCAGAAGGATGCTTGCGATTGCGCCGAAATCGATGCCGGTTCCCGTGCCGGTGATCTTGCCCATAATGCCGTTGAAGAGCTCTGTGGTCGCGTTGCCGAGCACCTTCGGCCCGACGATGGTAAAGACGGTGGAGGCAACGGCAAAAATTATAACGAGAATCAGGCGGAATTTATAGCGGCCGAGATAATGGAGCAGCTGCTTCATCGTGCCCTTGAAATCCTTGACTTTTGGTTTCCCATGCGCCATGGCGGCCGGGCCGTGTCCTCTCATTCCAATTCCTCCTTTGACAACTGGGATTGCGCGATCTCGCGGTAAGTCGGGCAGGTTTGCAGAAGCTCCTGATGCGTCCCCTTGCCGGCGATGCGCCCTTCATCGAGCACGATGATCTGCTGCGCGTTCATAATGGTACTCACGCGCTGCGCGACGATCAATACGGTAGAATCGCCGGTGTGTTTCTGCAATGCACGGCGCAGAGCCGCGTCCGTTTTGAAATCAAGGGCGGAGAAGCTGTCATCAAAGATATAGACCGGCGCCTTTTTGGCGAGCGCCCGCGCAATGGAGAGGCGCTGCTTCTGCCCGCCGGAGACATTGCCGCCGCCCTGCGCGATGGGCGTTTTCATTCCCTCCGGCTTTTCCCGGATAAATTCCTGCGCCTGGGCGATCTCTGCCGCAAGGGCAAGGTCGTCCTCGCTCGCGCCCGGCGCGCCGTAGCGCAGGTTGGAGTCGATATCGCCGGAGAAGAGAACGCCCTTTTGTGGAACGTAGCCGATTTTTTCGCGCAGCTCATGCTGTGGGATTTTCCGCACATCTATGCCGTCAAAGAGGAGTTCGCCCTGCGTTACGTCATAGAAGCGGGGAATGAGGTTGATCAGTGTCGATTTGCCGGAGCCGGTGGATCCGATGAATGCGGTGGTTTCGCCCGGCTTCGCGGTGAAGGAGATATCGCTGATCACGTCCTCGTCCGCGTTTTCATAGCGGAAGCAGACGTTGCGGAATTCGATCTCCCCGCGCGGATGCGCACCGAGGGATACCGGCTGCTCCGCGTCACGGACGGAGGGCTCGGTCGCGAGCACTTCGTTGACACGGTTGACGGATACCGCTGCGCGCGGCATGAGGATAAAGGTCATGCAGATCATCAAAAACGCCATGACGATTTGTATCGCATATTGCATGAATGCCATCATATCGCCCACCTGCATGGCGGATTGCTCGATCTGATGCCCACCGACCCAGACGATCACAAGGGACATCAGGTTCATCAGGAACATCATCGCGGGCATCATGAAGGCGGTGACGCGGTTGACAAACCGGTAATTGCGGGTCAGGTTGCGGTTGGCGGCCTCAAAACGATCCTCTTCATATTTCTGCGTGCCGAAGGCGCGGATGACCATCATGCCGCTCAGGTGCTCGCGCACGACGAGATTCAGACGGTCCACCAGCTTCTGAACGAGTTTGAATTTTGGCATGACGATCGCATAGATGATGGCGATAAACCCGACCAGAACCAGGACGCACACAGCGATGATCCAGCTCATGGAGGTGCTCTTCGACAGTGCCATCACCACGCCGCCCACGCCGATAATCGGCGCGTACAAAAGCGTGCGGGGCACTATGACGAAGAGAAACTGGATCTGCGTAATATCGTTCGTCGTCCGCGTGATGAGGGAGGCGGTGGAGAATTGGTCAAACTCCCCATTGGAGAACGAGGCAACCTTCTGGAAAACATCGTGGCGCATATCGCGGCAGATGCCGGCGGCAAAGCGCGCAGAGCAGAAGGTAACGCCGATGACGGAAAGCACCATGCCGAGCGTCATGAGCAGCATTTTCACGCCCGTGATCAGAATGTAATTGCGTTCGATCCTGTCTGTATTGACGCCAAGCTCCTGATAGAGCTGTTTGGTCATGACCACGCCCATCTGCGCGCCGATGGAATTGTCGGAGCCAGCCGCCGCCTGCTGCGCCTGCTCAAGCAGTTGCCGGGGCATGGCCTGGATCAGAGCGCCCATCGCATAGAGCTTAGACATATCCATTTCGGCAAGATCGGTCTGATCGGTCGAAATGGCCTGCCCGCTTGCCTTGGCCTGCGCCTGCAGTAGGCCCATCAGCGTTGCCATGCTGCGGCCATAGGCTGCTGCTGCGGTGGAATCGTCTTCTGCGGTCAGGATTGCGACCGCCTCTGTTTTGAGCAGGGGATAGTCCTCTTCATATTGCTGCGCTTGATGCGAGCCGGGCTGAATCGTTTTGTAGCTCGCCTCCATCTGCGCTTTGTCCTCTGCCGTCATCAGCGTCTCGAAAAAATCAAGGCCCTTCCGGCTGATTGCCTTGGGCGCCTGTTCGGAGATGCCGCCCTGCTGGATGCCGACATTGACGATATCGGACATCAGATTCGGCAGATTCAGGTCGCACGCTGCCTGCACAAAGAGCAGAACAACGCAGATCAGGATGGGCAGCACATAGGGCTTTGCATAGTGCAAAAGCTTTTTCATTCGATCACCCTTTCCTTGCAGCGTACCCTGCACGCTGCCTCCGGGTTTCCTCCGGATAATAGTTAACATGATTAATTGATATTATAGTATCTAAAATTTAAGTGTCAAGACGAAATGGAGCAATTTCAGATTCTTTACAATCCGTTCATAATGAAAGCACACCTTTCATTCACTCCCTTCCGCTTTTACACTTGACAAGCGGCTCGCAACGAGATAGACTAAAATTAATTAACAAATGCAATTAATTTAGGCGTTGGGGGCGGATTGAATGGAAGAAATGGAATATGAGCTGATTGAGGCCGTGTTTGAGGCAAAGCACAGCCTGCACCGGGTGATCCATTTTGCCAATGTTCCACGCGGTACGTTCGCAGCGCTGTTTTTGATCGATCAGATGAACCGGGAGCCGCAGCAGGAGCGGGCTGTGACGGGCGTGACGGTTTCCATGCTCAGCGAGCGGCTCCACAATTCCCGCCCGGCCGTTACCCGGCTGATCAATGACCTGGAGGAGCAGGGCTACGTCATCAAGCTCACGGCCAAGCAGGACAGGCGCTTTGTCTACCTGATGCTGACGCCGGATGGGCAGACGGTTTTGTCAGAGGCGAAGCGGACCTTTTTTACTGCGGTGCATCAGATAACACAGCTGCTTGGAGAAGAAGACTCCCGCGAGCTGCTGCGGCTTTTGCGGCGTATTTCGGCGCTTCGGCCACAACGGAAGGGATCGGATGCCCAGGCAGATGAGATAAGATGACCGGAAACGTTTTGCCGTGCTTGAAGAGGGTTATAGCGTTTCGGTGGGAAAATGTCAAAAAGCCGGGCAGCTCCTTTCACAGAGCTGCCCGGCCGTGTATTTTGCAATGGAAAAGTTTATTCCAGCTCCTTCAGCGCCTGCTCCTCTTCCTTTGCCACGCGGATCTGTGTATCCTTTACGATCCGGACCTCTCTGCGGTGGATGGAAAGTGGGGCGGCGTCCGGCCGCTTGTTGAGCCGGATCTTGAGCATCCCGGTCAGGAGGTTGGTATCGATCACGACGCCGCGGCCCTCCTTGGTATCCACGATTGCGCCGTTTTTCGGCGTGACGCGCAAAAGGTGCTCGTAGGCGTTCTGCTCATATTTCAGGCAGCACATCAGCCGGCCGCAGGTACCGCTGATCTTGACGGGATTGAGCGAGATGCCCTGCTCCTTTGCCATCTTGATGGAAACGGATTGAAAATCACCCAAAAAGGTGCTGCAGCAAAACGGCCGCCCGCAAATACCGAGCCCGCCGAGCAGCTTCGATTCATCGCGCACACCGATTTGCCTGAGCTCGATGCGCGTGCGGAATACGCTCGCAAGATCCTTGACCAGCTCGCGGAAATCGACGCGCCCGTCCGCTGTGAAATAGAACATGATCTTGCTCCGGTCAAACGTGTATTCCACCTCGACGAGCTTCATCTCCAGCTTGTGCGCCGCAATTTTTTGCAGGCAGATCTGATATGCATCCTTTTCCCTGGCACGGTTTTCCGCTACGATTTTCAAATCCTCCGGCGTGGCGGCGCGAATGATCATTTTCAGTGGCTTTACGATCTGATCGTCCGGCACCTCGCGGTTATCCATCGCGACCTCGCCGCATTCGATGCCGCGTGCTGTTTCCACAATCACGGGATCGCCCTTGGAAAAGGGTTTGTCATCCGGGTCGAAGTAATATACCTTTCCAGCGCCCCTAAAGCGGACGCCTACAATTTCAGCCATATATTTTTTATTCCTCCGTTAAATTAATCTATGGTTATTTCCCAGCGGCGCGCCTGAGCGTACTGCACAGCCGCGTGATGAGTAAATTTTGATTGGCGTTTCGCAACACGCTGAGTGTCAGGCTGTCGATCGCGCCGATGACGGCCAGCAGCCGCCTCTGGGTGAGCGTTCCCGCAAGGTAGCCTGCGGTCTCATCAGCCGATTCCATTCCGCAGCTGATGCGCACCGCCTCGCGGAAGAGCAGCGTCATGCGCGCAAGGCATGCCGCGGTCAGATCCTTATCCTTTTCGAGCTTCCCTGTCAGGGAAAGCAGGGGGAATTCGGACGCGGCGGCGACTGCGCGCGCCATCTGGTCAGAGAGGTCGTTTACCTTCTGCTCCTTTTTGCCCGCTGCGGCCGTGAGCTCCTGCACGGGCGCATCCAGCGCAACCGTTGTGACCCGCGAGAGGATGGTGGGCAGCATTTTGGTTTTTGAGTCGCAGGCCAGGAGAAAGATTGCGTAGGAGGGCGGCTCCTCCAATACCTTGAGCAGCGCATTCTGCGCCTGTGGCGACATGGACTGGGCATTGAGCAGCAGATAGACCTTATTCTGCGCCTCATTGGGCAGGATGAAAACATCCTCCCGCACCTCTCGCACCGTTTCAATGTGGAAGGAGCGGGCGGCCTCGCCGCCCTCCGCCTCCAGAATATCCGGATGCGCCTGCGCCGCGGCCTTCTGGCAGGCCGCGCATTTGCCACACGGGCGTTCGCCGGAGGAGGTGCAGACGAGCGCCTGCGCAATCAGGCGGGCCAGCTTTTTGCGCTCTTCTGCTCCGCCGCTTTCGATGAGGACGGCGTGCGGAAAACGGCCGGCGTCCAGAAGCTGCGCGACCTGCTGACGGGCCTGCGGGCTTGAGCGAAAAGAACCAAACTTCATAGCGATCCCTTTTACCTCACAGTTTATAGAACTGCGCCACGTCCAGCACAAACACCGTCGCACCGCCAACCGTAATTTCAACAGGGGTGGACATAAGCGGCTCGTTGATATAGGAGGAGGCCGGCTGGACGAGCTGCGTGCGCTTGCGGCTGAAGCGGCCGATCAGGTCGATCAGCTCTGCAACGCGCTCATCTTCCACGCCGATGAGGAGCGTGACGTTCCCTGCCCGCAGAAAGCCGCCCGATGTGGAAAGCTTGGTGGCGCTGAATTCAGCGCGGGTGATCTCCGACAGTACGGTATGGCTGTCGTCATTGTTGACGATTGCAACGACCAATTTCATAAATCAACCATCCTTTCACGAAATCGCGGGGATGTTAAAGCTTTGACTGAGGTGCACAACGCCCCGGCAGGGCGGAAGAAACGCCTTCTGCGGCCGCGGGCCTGCGGGCTCGGGCCCCAATTCCATTATAATGCACCGCGCGTTATTTTACAACTTGAATCTCTAAAATACCAGCTTGCGCCATCAGCCCGGCGCATTCTGAAGTGATACGCTCCCCCGGCATCACGGCCGGAATGGCGGGCGGGCAGGGGCAGGCAGTCTCTGCCGCGATGCGGCCTGCAGCCTGCCGGATCGGGATGCGTTCCCCTGGCGCAAGGAGCGCCTCGCGGGGCGTTGCCGCAATGGGGGGAGGAACGGGCAGCAAAGAGGCGGGCGGGAAGGGGTTGCCTCTGGGCATGGTTTCCAATGATTGCCGCAGGCGGGCAAAGTCCTCCTCCGTGTTGAATGGGGAAAGCAGCAGGATCAGGAAGGAATCATCTGCGTATTCTGCTTCCATCCCGGCCGTGCGCAGGTGGGCGGCGGCCTGTTTTCCGCTGATCCCTGCGTGCGCCGTGTTCCAGACGAGATGGAGCGGGTCGCACAGCCCTTCCGGCGGCAGGAAGCCGCGCTCCCGCGCGAACGCGTTGAGGGCGGAGGCGCGAGCGGCCGTTTCCGTATAGGCCTTTGCTCCCTCTTCCTCCAGCCATGCGCGGCACAGGTCGAGCGAGAGCAGGATCGGGAAGGAGGGGCTCGTGGAGCCGAACAAAGCCATCGCCTCCCGCACATGGGGCAGATAGCGGCCATCGCCAACCTGCAAAAAGGCGCCGCCGGTCAGCACAGGCAGGGTTTTGTGTGCGGAATCGGCGCACATTGCAGCCCCCTGGGAGAGCGGGTGAAGCTTATGGTCCAGAAAGGAGAGGTGCGCACCATGCGCGTTATCCACAATCACGGGGATGCGGTATGTTTGCACACCCGCGCAAATTGCCTTCAGGTCGCTCATCACGCCGTAATAGTCCGGCGAGGTAAGATAAACGGCCTTTGCGTCCGGATGCTTTTGCAATGCATCCGCCACATCCTGTGCATGGATCCGCCCGGCGAGGCCGGGGCCGGCATCCTGCCGGGGCCAGACCCAGACGGGCGTAAGGCCCAGCAGCGCCAGTGCGTTGACGGCGCTGCGGTGGACGGTGCGGCCCATGACGACCTTGCCGCCCGACGGGGCGGCAAGGCGCAGCATGGCCTGGATGCACAGGGTGCAGCCGCCTGCGGAAAAAAAAGTGCCTTTTGCCCCAAAGGCCTTTGCAGCTGCCCTTTCCGCCAGCAGGGTGGGGCCCTCCGCATCAAAAAGGCTGCCGGTAGAGGGAAGCTCCGTCACGTCAAAGCCGGGCACTTTCCCAAGCGGGGCGAGGCAGCCCGCCCTGCCCTTATGCCCAGGCATATGCAGGCTGGCTTTCTCCGTTTGCCGGTGCCGCAGCAGTGCTTCGTAAAGCGGGGCGTGGATCTCCATATAAGCTTCCTTCTTTCTGCTATGCTGGTCATGATTCTGGATTGCCGTCTGCCCGGCCGGAGAGCAGCTTCAGGTTTCGCTCGATCACCTTCCTGCGGCGCCAGGCGTCGTCGTCTATCTTGCCAAAGGCCCTCGGCATTGCCCTAAAACGCCAAAGGACCGCTCCGGCACCCGCAGGGGCAGGTTTGCAGGGCCACAAGGGCGAAAGGCCGAGAACGCAGGAAACGTGGCCCTGCGGATGCCGGGCGGCGCTGTTTCCCCTTGTTTACCGACGCGAAGGAAACGCTTTAAACGGTTGCAGACAAGGCGATCATCAAAGGCATCGTCAGGATGGAGAGGAAGGTGATCACGGCAACCGTCTTGGATGCAAGCCCGGTATCACGGCCGTATTTGGCGGCGAACATGACCGTGTTGTTCGCCGTGGGTGCGCTCGCAGAGATGATGCAGGCGGTCAGCAGCGCCCCGGAGATGCCGCAGAGGCGGAAGATCAGGAGCATGAGCGACGGCAGTACGAGCAGCTTGAGTACGGCTGCCAGGTAGATTTTTTTCTCCCGGAACATGGTTTTCAGATCGGTATTCGCAAGATAGGTGCCGAACATGATCATCGCCATCGGTGTGTTCAGCCCGGCAATGAAGGAGATAGGGTCCGCTAGCACGGCAGGCAGCTTGACCTCCAGCAGATAGAGCGGGAGGCCGATGGCAACCGAGATGGTGCCCGGATTGAAAAGAAGCTTTTTCCAGTTAAAGTGCGTTCTGCCGGACATCACGGCTACGCCGTGCGTAAAGCAGACGACGTTGAAAGGGATCAGGCAGGCGGAGCAATAGAATACGCCGGGCGCGCCGAGCAATGCCTGCGCCATGGGCAGCGCCATGTAACCAACATTCCCGTAGACGCTGGCATATTGATAGACGGCGTTTTCCTCACGATTTCCCTTACGGAAGAAGGGGAGGGAAATCAGGATTGCGGCGCCATGCATGGCAAATCCGCAAACGGCGGAAATCAGCAGCGCGGTGGCGTTTTCCTTCGTCAGCTCCATGGAGAGGAAGGATTGCGTAATGATCGCGGGCGTAACAATGTAAAAAAGGAGGTCGTTCGTCATGCGAGCGGCCTTTTCCTGATAGAGCCCGGTTTTATCGCAGATAAAACCGACGGCGATCATAATATATAAGATGAGCACCTGCTGCGCGGCGGTAACCATGTTCTCAATAAACAAATAAATTCCCCGCTTTGTATGAAGGATCAGCGTGAACAAAGGGGCGGGCATTCGCCCGCCCCGGAGGATCAAAGCCGTTCAGGCTGCATTGCCCGAGTCAATTTTTCTCATAGCGAAGGCTCCCTGGATGAGGACACACAGGATCAGCAGCGACGCCATGAGATCGCACAGCTCAAACGGAGACTGCGCCGCCAGCTGGGAAGAGCGGCCGATGATGACCAGCACCAGGCGCGGCACGGAGCAGGTCAGCCCAAATAAGGCGGCCGGGAGACCGTAGCCGTACAGGCTCCACATTGCGCCGCGGTCATCCACGCGGGAGCAGATACGCGCAAAATTCAGGAAGAACAGGAGCATTGCGGCGAGCATGAACAATTCCAGCAGGAGGTCGGAGATGTTTTTGAAATTAATCGTGCGAGAGAAGCGAAAGATCATGCGCGCCATGACCCAGCACAGGGGTGCGACGGCGAGAAGCTTGAACTGGGAGTAATCCAGCTTGCCCATGATATAGTGATAGCCGAAAAAAAGAAAATAAACGCAGCCGAGCACTGCGAACAGGATTTCAAAGATCAGAGCGAAGCCACCGGTTTTGATGAGGTAGAGAAACATGCCGGTGTTCTGCTGGACGGGAAGCGCGCTCCGTTGAGACAGGATGTTCAGGAAGTGTTCCGTCTGGGAAATCGCATCCACTACGAGGGAAACGGAAAAGAGAAGCGATACGACGCCCAAGCCTACATTTTTCCTCTTCCATAATCTCAGAGGTACGTTCCCGCTGAGATAGGATAGCACAACCAGCGCAACCGTCAGAACGGCGAGCAGAATATACAGCGCGGGAATTGTAGCGCTGTTTGCGGAATAAAAGCCGGTCTCCGCTTCGATCAGCCGCATGAGCTGATAGGTGCGCAGCGGCAAGATCGCCACCAGCCCTGCCGCAAAGATACATAAGACGGCCATCATCGGAATGGATTCGAAACGCCCTTTGAGCTTGAGCTTCATAAATAAATCACTCCTGCTTTTTGATGCGGAACAACAGTAAAGCTGATTGTTCTCACATGAATTGAATACGCGTCGAACACTGTTCGCGTTCAGTCTGAAATTTCATTTTGTAAACCGGAAACGCCGCCTTCCTGCGGCTTTCAGGCTTGCCTTTACCGCTAAGGATCCACATACGTTTGGCGATTTTCTGGCTTTCGCCCATCCGGGCGCCTGCCTTCTGACGCCGGTATCGCTCCGGCGGAAGCAATCAGATCCGCTCCTCCGTGGGAACATAGACGGAGGGATGCGGCTGCGCCTCCGTGCGCTGCGCGATCGGGGCGTATGTGCCGGGCAGGGATACGCTCTTATAGGCCGGGCGGATGATCCGCCCACCGCTGATGAGCTCTTCCAAACGGTGCGCGGCCCACCCGGCCATGCGCGCAACCGCGAATAAGGGCGTGAACAGGTCCACCGGGATGCCGAGCATCCGGTAGACGAGGCCGGAGTACAGGTCGACATTGGCGCACACGCGCTTTTTATTCCCCTTCTCCCGGGCAAAGATCTCGGGCGTAAGCCGTTCCACCAGCTCAATGGAGCGGAATTTTTCCTCAAACTCTGTGCCCGCCGCAAATTTGCGGGCCTGCTTCTTGAGCAGGCCGGCGCGCGGGTCGGAGAGCGTATATACGGCGTGCCCCATGCCATAGATCAGGCCGCTGTGGTCGCCCGCCTGCTTATGGATGATGCGTTTGAGAAAATCAGCTACCTGCCCCTCGTCCGTAAGGTCGGAGACCTCCTGCTCCATGCAGTCGAGCATTTGCGTTACTTTGATATTGGCGCCGCCGTGGCGGGGGCCCTTGAGAGAGCCGATGCCTGCGGCAATGGCGGAATAAGTATCCGTTCCGCTGGAAGTGAGCACCCGCGTGGAGAAGGTGGAGTTGTTGCCGCCGCCGTGCTCCGCGTGCAGCATCAGGCACAGATCCAGCAGCTTTGCTTCCTCGTCGGTGAATTTCCGGTCAGAGCGAATGGAATTGAGGATGAACTGCGCGGTGGTATGTTCCTTTTTGACCGGATGGATGTACATGCTCTTATGGTAATAATGCCGGCGCTTGACCTGATAAGCATAACTCATAATGGTCGGCAGCTGTGCGATCAGCTGGATCGACTGGCGCAGCACGTTTTCGATGGAGGTATCGTCCGGCTGCTCGTCATAGGAATAGAGCGCCAGCACACAGCGGGCCAGTTTATTCATAATATCCGGCGAGGGCGCTTTCATGATCATATCCTCGATGAAGTCCTCCGGGAGCTCGCGGCATTGGGCCAGCGCCTGCGTAAAGGCGGTAAGCTGGGCCTGCGTGGGCAGCGTGCCAAACAGGAGCAGCCATGCGACCTCCTCGTAGCCGAAGCGGTTTTCCTCCTCGCAGCCGTGCACCAGGTCGAGCAGGTCGATCCCGCGATAGATCAGCCGGCCGGGCACCGGCACGCGCTCTCCGTCGCTGACATAATAGCCCTGTACGTTGCAGATGCGGGTAAGCCCTGCCATGACGCCGGTCCCATCCGGGTTGCGCAGGCCGCGCTTGACGGAATAACGCTCGAAATCAGCGGGGTTGATGGAGTTATTTTTGCCCAGCTCCCTGCATAAATTAGAGAGAGAATCGTTGGAAAGGGGGGAGATATAATTTGCCACTGGCATCACCATTCTTAAAAATAATCGTTCATAATATTGTATAACGCAGACAGAACAAAGTCAAGGTTTTCAATGGGAACATACTCAGGCAGGATCGCGGGAAGAGGCTTCCCCGCCCTGCCCCGCGTTTGGGAAAGGATGGCGAAAAGAATGCGCAGATATGGTGTTTTATGCGCGGTGCTGCTGCTGATCATGGTGGTTACGCCGCTGCTGGCGATGGGGGAGAGCTCCGCCCAGAATCCGGACAGCCTCTCCGGCGGAAAAACGGCTGCTTCGGACCAGAACGGTTCAACGGGAGAAGAGGGGACGATGAAGGTGCTGCGTGCTTCCAGCAACCGTGTAGAGACGATGAGCGACCTGGAATACGTCATCGGCGCGGTCAGCGCCGAAATGCCGCCTACCTATCATACGGAGGCGATCAAGGCGCAGGCCGCCGCCTGCTATACCTTTGCGCTGCGCAGCCGCAACGAGCAGCTGAAAAAGCCGGACGAAGCGCTTTCCGGCGCCTATCTCAACGACGACAGCTCACAGCACCAGGGCTACATCAGCAAAGAGGAAAGTAAGGAAAAATGGGGCGATAAGTTCGACACCTACTATAAAAAGATCAGTGAAGCCTGCGAGGCGGTCGTCGGCAAGGCGATCGTTTATGATGGAGAGCCGATTGTAGCGGCCTTCCACGCAATCTGCAGCGGGCAGACGGAGAGCGCGCAGGTGGTCTGGGGGAAGGATCTGCCCTATCTTCAATCCGTTCAGAGCACAGGCGACAGGCTGTCGCCGGATTATGCGTCGACCCTCTCCCTGACAAAAGAACAATTCAGCACAATGGCGAAGAAGCTTGACAAGGTTTCTTTGGGGGATGATGCTGCAAAATGGTTTGAAAAACCGGAGACCTCCAAGGCTGGCACAGTCACCTCGATTACCATCGGCGGGCAGAAGCTGACCGGGCAGCAGGTACGCGAGGCGTTCGGCCTGCGCAGCGCGTGTTTTACCCTGGAATATAAAAACGACCGGTTCACCTTCCACGTCAGCGGCTACGGTCACTGCGTAGGGATGAGCCAGTACGGCGCGGATTATATGGCCCGGCAGGGTAGCTCCTGGGAGGAGATCATCAAGCACTATTATAAGGGCGTCGAGATCAGGGAATTGTGAGCGCATTATCCGCTGGATTTTTTTAAAGTATGCTCCAGGCGGTTCATCAGGCTTTTGCGTGCGCGGGAAAGCTTGACGCGCGCGAGTTCCTCCGAGCAATTGAGCAGGGCCGCCATCTGGGCGGTGCTGCAGCCGTGGGCGTATTTCAGGGTGAGCGCGTAGCGGTAATCGGCGGGAAGGCAGCGGACGGCCTCCAAAATCGTTTCCTCCTGCTCCCGGCGGAGCAGGAGGGTATCCGGGCGGTTCTCCCGGTCCTCCGGATCGGCATCCAGCTCCATCATCTCCTCCAGGGAGGATTCCTCCTGATTTTTACCGCGCTTGCGCTTGATGTCATAGGAGATATTTTTGACGACGGTCATCAGGAAGCCGATCGTCTTGTGCTCATCCGACTCGTCGATTTTATCCAGGCAGCCGATGATCCGGATGAAGGTTTCCTGCACGGCGTCCTCCGCCAGGTGCTCGTCAAAAAGGATGTTCTTCGCCGTGTATTTGAGGCAGCGCTCATATTGATGGAAGAGGCGCTCGAATTTATCACGGTCCTCCTGTGTGTCGATCATGGAAAGATAAACGGAAAGCACACTTCCACCTCCCCTGCTGTCTGTGTGAAATCAGGATGTTTAACAGCCGTGTAGCAACCGCCTTGATATGGATTATTTTAGCATGCTTCCCGATAGAAGGCAAGTTCCGAGCAGAAGAAATCCGGTTCGACAAATATTGAGAGATAAAAAGAGCGCGCTGCAAACTGTAAACATACAGGTTCTGCAGCGCGCCCCTGCCAATTGATCCAATTGGGGAGGTGTCAGGATTTTTTGCGCAGGATCCTGGCGGAATTGAACACGGCGAGGATCGTTACCCCTACGTCGGCAAACACGGCCGCCCACATGCCCGCCAGGCTCAATGCGCCGAGTACGAGGACGATACCCTTTACGACAAGCGCAAACGTGATGTTGAAACGGATGATCCGCATGCAGCGGCGGAAGAGTGCGATCGCCTGCGGCAGCTTGGAGGGCTGGTTATTCGTCAGGACGACATCGCCCGCCTCGATTGCCGCGTCCGTACCAAGGCCCATTGCAACGCCCACATCCGCGGCGGCGAGAACGGGGGCGTCGTTGATCCCGTCGCCGACGAAGGCTGTCACGCCGCTTTCCCGCCTGATCTGCTCGAGGAGCTCAAGCTTTTCCTCCGGCAGCAGGCCGGCATGGTATTCCGTGATTCCACAGGCCTCAGCGGCCGCTTTGGCGGCTTCCTCATGGTCGCCTGTAAGCATGACGATCCGGTTAACCCCCAGCGCCCGAAGCTGCTTGACCGCGAGTGCGGAATCTTCCCGCAGCTTGCCGGAGACGGAAATTGCGCCCAAAAGCTGCCCGCTGCGCGCGACATACACCATTTCGTCCGGCAGGGCGGAGAGATCAATCCCATGTGCCTGCATGAGCCGTTTTGCGCCGCAGAGGATCTCCTGGCCATCTACGATCACACGTGTGCCGCCGCCCGGCGTCTCGGAGAAATCCTCGATTCGGGCTTCCGCTACTTCCCCGAAGGCTTCGATGATCGACCGGGCAATCGGATGGCTGGAGCGGCATTCTGCAAAGGCTGCCGCCTCCAGAACCTCCTGCTCGGAAACGCCGTTTACCGCGGCGATGTGCGTAACGGCGAATTGGTCGGTGGTGAGTGTGCCCGTTTTATCGAATACGACGGCGGCTGGCTTTTCCAGCGTTTCAATATAGCAGCCGCCTTTGACGAGAATCCCGCGTTTGGACGCGGCACCTACGCCTGCGAAGAAGCCCAGCGGAACGCTCAGGACAAACGCGCAGGGGCAGGAGGCTACCAGAAATACGAGGGCATTATGGGCCCATTCTTTCCAGTCCCCGCCCAGGAGGGGCGGCACAATGGCGAGCAGAACCGCCAGGATGACAACGGCGGGCGTATAGATTTTTGCAAACTTGGTGACAAGCCGCTCCGCGGGCGCTTTGCGCTGTGCGGCGTTTTCCACCATGTCGATGATCCGGGAGGCGGCGGACTGCGCATAGGGGTTGACGACCCGCATCGTCAGGGTGCCGGAGCCGTTGATCATGCCGCTGAGCAGCTCAGACTGCGGCCCGGCGTTCTGCGGGGCACTTTCGCCTGTGATGGCGGAGGCGTCCACCGTGCTTTCGCCGGAGAGAACCACACCGTCGAGCGGGATGCGCTCAAAGGGCAGGATCTGCAGCGTCGCGCCCACTTCCACTTCCTGCGCAGCGACCTGCCGCGATGTGCCGTCCGGCAGAAGGAGGTTGGCGGTATCCGGCCGGATTTCGGACAGGGCCGCAATCGACTTGCGGGAGCGCCCAACCGCATAGTGCTCAAACAATTCGCCGACACCGAAGAACAGTGTAACGGCAGCCGCCTCCGCGAAATCTCCCATAAAGGAAGCGGCGACCACGGCGATGGTGACGAGCAGGTGCTCATCCAGGCTGATATGGCGTAAGCTCTTGACGGCGGCCGCAAATACGGGCCAGCCGGCCAGCAGAATGCTCAATACAAACAGCACAGGGGAAACGATTGCCGGAATCACGGCAATTTCCTTACAGAGATATGCCGCGACGAAGAGGACGGCTGAGGCGATCACTGTGCCAATCTGCCATTTGCCCTCGGCCTCGCCATGCTCATGGCTGTGCTCGTTCCCATGCTCGTGCTCATGGTCATGCGTGTGACCGCTCGTAGGGGAACCGCCATTGTATTGGGTGAGCTCAACTGCTACGCAGCCCGGCTCCACGCGGCTGATTTCTCGGTTGATCCGGTCTGTCAGTTCATCGGGATTCCCCTCTGCCTGCAAGGTCAGGGTAGAGGCTGGGAAGCTGACGCTGACCTCGGAAAAAGCATCGATTGCGGAAAGCCGCTCTTCGATTTTAGACGCGCAGTTTGCGCAGTCCAGGTTGCAAAGCTTATATTGCCTTCGATCCATCATAGGGAAATCGCTCCTCTCTTGTGTAAAATATGCTGCAGCCCCGCTGCAAAGATTGAGTGGACGTGCTCATCGTCCAGCGCATAATAAACCGTTTTGCCGTCGCGCCGCGGGCGGACCAGGCCGGCAGCGCGCAGAATGCGCAGCTGATGGGAGATCGCGCTCTGGCCCATGCTCAGCAGCTCCGCCAGATCGCATACGCACAACTCATGGTCGAGCAGGGCGCTCAGGATGCGGATGCGCGTGCTGTCTCCAAACACCTTAAAGAGCTCGGCCACATCATAAAGAACTTCCTCATCCGGCATCTGTGCGCGGGTGCATGCGATCACATCCTCATGCGTTTCCGGCTCGGCGCAGCAGCCTTCCGGAACCGCGGGCGGTGTGGGCAATGCGGGCGTTTTCGTTTCCATACGGATATCCCCCTAAAGCTATAAATGAATGATTGCACAGAATATCATATGAACATCTATTCATATGTTGACACTAATATAACGCGATTCTTCGAAAAAGTCAAGCGGAAATGCAGTCTTTTTAAAAATTATTTTTTGTCATGGAAAAAAGAGGAAGCCACATCAGGCAAGGAAAGCAAGCGCGGCACGCGCACCGCGTTTTGCTTGTGAATTGCAGGGAGATGTGATATAATCGTATGCATCAATCGAGTGGAAGGAAACCGATCGCATAGAATAGGGGACTGAATATGCCGGTATTGAAACAAGCAAAGCGTATCGTCGTCAAGGTGGGGACTTCTACGCTGACCTATGAGACGGGCAAAACCAATATCCGCCGGATGGCGAAGCTGGTAAGTGTGCTGTCCGACCTGCTCAATTCCGGGATGGAGGTCGTGCTGGTTACCAGCGGCGCGATCGGCGTAGGCGTTGGGAAGCTTGGCCTGCGTGAGCGCCCGGACGATACGCCGGGCCGTCAGGCTGCGGCGACTGTCGGGCAGTGCGAGCTGATGTTTATGTATGATAAGCTCTTCGGCGAATATGGGCATACCGTGGGCCAGCTGCTTATCACGCGGGGCGATATTGAGAATGAATGCAGGAAGACCAATCTGGTCAATACGTTTGAAAAGCTTTTTGCCTTCGGCGCGATTCCAATCGTCAATGAAAACGACAGTGTGGCGGTGGAGGAGATCGTTTTCGGCGACAACGACAGCCTGTCCGCCATCGTGGCGCGGCTGGTGCAGGCGGACGCACTGATCATCCTCAGCGATATCGACGGCCTGTACGACAGCGACCCGCATCAGGATGCGGATGCCCGCCTGATCCCAGTGGTGGAGGAGATCGACGATCGCATCCGGGCGCTGGCCGGAGGCAGCGGGACGCAGCGTGGCACCGGAGGTATGGTGACAAAGCTGCATGCCGCGGAGCTTGCCACTGAGGCTGGCATCGACACCATCGTGATGAATGGCGACGCGCCGCAGGATCTGTACAAAATATTAGAGGGCCGTCAGATCGGCACATTTTTTAAAGCGAGGAGGAACCGGGAATGACCGCGTTGGAACAATTGGGGCAGCGGGCAAAAGAGGCAGAGCGCTTCTTGCGCACGGCTTCTACCGCATGCAAAGACCATGGTCTCACTCAGATCGCGGGCGCCCTGCTTGAAAACACCGCCGCGATTCTCGATGCGAACGCCCGCGATATTGCAAATGGGGAGCAGTCGGGAATGAGCACGGCGATGCTCGACCGCCTTCGCCTGAATGAAGCGCGCATCGCGGGGATGGCACAGGGCGTGCGCGATATCATTGCCCTGCCGGATCCGGTGGGCAGGGTGCTTTCCGGCGGAAACAGGCCGAACGGCCTGCAGATCGTGAAGGTGGCCGTGCCGCTCGGCGTAGTGGCGGTGATTTTTGAGGCGCGCCCCAATGTGACGGCCGATGCCGCGGCATTGTGCCTGAAATCCGGTAACGCAGTGATCCTGCGCGGCGGCAAGGAGGCGATCCATTCCAACCGGGCGATCGCGGCCGTTATGCGCTCTGCGCTGGAAAAGGCGGAGCTTCCGCAGGACTGCATCCAGCTCGTGGAGGATACGTCGCGCGATTCGGCCAATGAGCTGATGAAGCTCAACGGTTATGTGGATGTACTGATCCCCCGCGGCGGCGGAGGGCTGATCCGCGCCGTGGTTGAAAATGCAACCGTGCCGGTGATCGAAACGGGCGTGGGCAACTGCCACGTATATGTCGATCGGGCGGCGGATCTTGAGATGGCGGCTCAGATTGTCTTCAATGCGAAAACCTCCCGTCCGTCCGTCTGCAATGCCTGCGAAAGCCTGCTGGTGCATCGTGATATTGCAGCAGAGGCACTGCCCGCGATCAAACGCCGCCTCGACGAAAAACAGGTGATCCTGCGCGGGGATGAAGCGGCCCGCGCGATTCTGCCCGGCATTGAGGCCGCGCAGGAGGCGGACTGGGGCACGGAATATCTGGATGATATTCTGTCCGTCAAGGTCGTCGGCAGCATTGAGGAGGCAATTGCGCATATCGGCCGCTATGGAAGCGGACACAGCGAATGTATCGTGACGCAAAACTATGGGGCGGCGGAACAGTTCCTCAATGAAGTGGACGCAGCCGCTGTTTATGTCAACGCATCCACCCGGTTTACGGACGGCGGCGAGTTTGGCTTTGGCGCGGAGATCGGCATCTCCACGCAGAAGCTGCATGCGCGCGGCCCGTTGGGGCTCAGCGAGCTGACCAGTATCAAATATAAGATTTACGGTGCGGGGCAGGTCCGCTAGCCGGACCCATGCTGCGCTCAGAACAGGAGGATTGGCTCATATGGATACAAAAGCAAGGCCGGCCCGCAAAAAGAGAAGGTCCTGGGCGTTTCCACTCGGGCTGCTTGTCATCATACTGGTGATTGCCGGAGTCATTGCAATCGTAGGCGCCGGCGTCAATGGCATCAAGGGCGTTGTGGAAAAGCGGGAGAGCGCTATGAAGGCAGAATACCAGCAGTTTATCGCCCCTGTCGTGATGAACGACCCCTCGCCGTTTGACGATCTGAGCCAGGCGGATATTGGCCAGCTGATGGAGGCCGCCGTCTGGTCCCTGCTGCGCAGCAATCCGGACCCGGACCGGTATCCGTATGAGGAGGGCGGCTATATGGTCATCCCGCAGGCGGATGTGGAAAAACAGTTTGCATCCCTGTTCGGCACAGAGGTAAAGCCCGAGCATGCCACGATCACCGGCTACGGCTACGAATTCCCCTACGACGCGGCGACGAAGACCTACCATATCCCGGTTGCAGGCGTTGACCAGCTCTATACAGCCCAGATTTACGGGATCGAGAAAAAGGGCTCAACGACCTATCTGACCGTTGGATATATCGCCGGAGGCCAATGGGCCCAGGACGCGGACGGGAGTATCGTGGCTCCGGAGCCGGATAAATATATGAAGATCACGCTGCGGGAAAAGGGCGAATCATATTATATCAGCGCGATTCAGGCGACCGATCCGCCCGAAACGGCGGCAACGAAGGAGCAGCCGTCCACCACAACGGAGGAAACGACCGCTGAGGCGGCCCCCAGCTCAGAAGCGGGTTCCCCCACAGCGGCGGACACAACCGCCGCATAAAGGGATCATCAATTATGAAACGGCCCTCTTCCTGCCGTTGGGAAGAGGGCCATATGCTATGTGCCTGACAATCAATGCAAGGGGGATGCCGCTGATAGAATGCGGCATCCCCTCTGTATGTTCTGCAAAGCTGATTCATCTCAATCGAACTTGTTGCGCTCCTGGACGAGCTTCATCGAAATATCGAAGGCCTTGACGGAATGTGTCAGCGCGCCGATCGAGATGATATCGACGCCGGTCTCCGCAACGGGGCGCAGGGTTTCAAGCGTGATGCCGCCGGAGGCCTCAAGCAGAGCCTTCCCCTGCGCCATCCTGACGGCCTCGCGCATCATGGCGGGCGTCATATTATCCAGCATGATGATTTCCGCGCCTGCACGCAGGGCCTCCGCCACCTCGTCGAGATTGCGGGTTTCCACCTCGATTTTCACCATATGGCCGAGCCTTTTGCGCAGCAGCATGATGGCGCTGGTGATGCCGCCGGCCGCGTCGATGTGGTTATCCTTGAGCATCGCGCCGTCGGAGAGGTTATAGCGGTGATTCTTGCCGCCGCCGCAGACGACTGCGTATTTTTGCAGCGAACGAAGGCCCGGCAGCGTTTTGCGGGTATCGGTGATCGATGCGCGCGTGCCCTCCACCAGCCGGACGGCCTGCGCCGTGGCGGTGGCGATGCCGGACATATGCTGGATGAGGTTGAGCGCGGTACGTTCGCCCTTGAGCAGCATGGCGGTGCTGCCGCTGATCTCGGCGATGATGTCGCCCTTCTTGAGCGCGTCTCCGTCCGCATAGAAGCACTGGGCACGGAAGGCGGGGTCCAGTAATTCAAAGACGCGCAGCGCCACCGGCAGGCCGCAGAGCACGCCGTCCGCCTTGGCAAGAAAACGGGCCTTGCCCGTCTGCTCCGGCGGGATTAAATAGTCCGCGGAGGTATCGATATAGTTGATATCCTCGCGAATCGCCCGCCGGATGAGGTCATCGACGTAAAACTGAGGAAGCATCATAGGGAGAAACCATCCTTTCTATCTTGCAAAAGCGGTTGGAGTTACGCTTCATCTACCTCGCGCAGGATAATGGCCGCCACAGTCGCAAGGCTCAGCGCTTCACAGTAATCGCGCGTCACGGCAAAATGCCCGCTTTTGAGGCGGCGGCGGATCTCCTCCGCCCGCCTGAGCCCCGTATGAACTGCTGTCGGGTTGGGGATGACGAAATAGGCGCGCTGCATGATATCGCGGATCTCCGTGCGCAGGCCGTGCGGCAGGGGTGCACCGTCGAAATGCGGCGGATCGACTTGTGCGGGAACCGTTACCTGCGCGTAGCCCTTCTCCATACAGCGAATGATGTCTTCCGCCGCGTGGCGGCCGAAGACAAGCGCCTCCAGCAGGGAGTTGCTGGCCAGGCGGTTGGCGCCGTGGACGCCCGTATTGGAGCATTCCCCGGCGGCATATAGGCGCGGCACGGCCGTGCGCCCGGTGAGATCCACCGCAATCCCGCCCATGAGGTAGTGCTGACAGGGGAAAACGGGGATCAGGTCCTTTGCGATATCTACCCCTTCCTCCAGGCAGCGCCTGGAGATGGCGGGGAAGCGGTTGTATAAGAATTCCCGGCCCTTATAGGTGATATCGAGGAAGAATTGATTGCTGCCCGTGCGGCGCGATTCCAAAATGATCGCGCGGGAGACGACGTCGCGCGGGGCGAGCTCCAGCCGGTCGTCGTAATGGGCCATGAAGCGCTGATGCTCGCAGTTGAGCAGATAGGCGCCCTCCCCGCGGACCGCCTCGCTGATGAGGAACTGCTCGCGCTCCTTTTCCGAATGGAAGGCCGTGGGGTGGAACTGGACGTAGCTTAAGTTTTTGATCTGCGCGCCGAGCTCGTAGGCGAGGCGGATGCCGTCGCCCGTTGCGATTGCCGAATTGGTGGTATAGCGGTAAACGCGGCCGATGCCGCCGGTTGCCAGAATGCAATAGCTGCAAAAGACGCTGCCCGGCGCCTCGCCGCAGAGCAGGTCCAGCCGGAAGCCGCCGCGTACCTGCGCCATCTCGCAGACAGTGGTGTTTTCCACCAGTTCGATATTCGGCCTTGTACGTACCTGTGCGAGAAGCTTGATCACAATTTCATAGCCGGTCTGATCCTTGTGATGCACGATCCGGCGGCGGGAATGTCCGCCTTCCAGCGTTTTCTGTGGACGCCCGTCCGGGGCCTTGTCGAAATCCACGCCGAACTCCATAATGCGGCGCACATCATCCGGCCCTTCATGGACGAGGACATCCACGCTCGCGGGTGTGTTCTTATGCCCGCCGGCGATCAGCGTATCCTCATAATGCAGCTCGAAGCTGTCGTTATCGAAATCGAGCACAGCCGCAACGCCTCCCTGGGCGAGGGAGCTGTTGGAGAGCGTATCCTCCCGTTTGGAAAGCATTAGAATCTGTTTGCTTTCGTCGAATTGCAGCGCGGCATAGAGCCCTGCCACGCCGCAGCCGGCGATGACGACATCATATTTCTGTCTCTTGACCATCGTTAGGCATCTCTTTTCCCGTGCGGCGGTCAGCCGCCGTATTTGAGCATGTTGTCGAGGCTGCGCTTTGCGGCCTCACGTAAGGTTTCCTCAAGCACGATTTCCTCGCCCGTCGTGCCCGCAACCGCTGTATAAACGTCCTGCAGGGAGGTCATCTTCATATCCGGACAGACGAGCTTGTCCCCGCGCAGCTGATAAAAATGCCGCTTGGGATACTTCCGGATCAAATCATTGTATACGCCGCATTCTGTGCCGAAGATGATATCCTCCTGCTCGTTTTGCAGGGCATATTCGATGATTGCACTGGTTGCGCCGATCATGTCCGCATGCTGGAGCGCATCCGGCGGGCATTCGGGATGCATGGCAAGCCTCGCGTTCGGGTGCTGAGCCTTGGCGCGCAGGACATCCTGCTGCGTGATGCTGTTATGTACTGGGCAGCAGCCGTCCCAGAGAAGGAGCTCTTTCTCCGGGCACTGCCGTCGCACCCACGCGCCCAGATTTTGATCCGGGATAAACAGGATTTTTCGCCCAGGCAGCGCGCGGATAATCCGGACCGCGCTCGACGAGGTGACGCACACATCGCACTCCGCCTTGAGCGCGGCGGCCGTGTTGATATAGGCTACGACTGTAACGTCCGGATTCTCTTCGCGGAAGGCGTGCACACGCTCAGGTGAAATCTGCTCCGCCATCGGGCAGGTGGCACGTTTCTTCGGCAGGATGACCGCTTTTTCCGGGGATAGAATCTTGACTGTTTCCGCCATAAAGCGCACGCCGCATACCACCACGCGCTCATTTTGATAGGCGGTGGCGGCCTTGGCCAAGGCGTAGCTGTCGCCGCATACGTCGGCAGCCGCCAGAATCTCCGGAGCCTGATAGGTGTGCGCAAGGATCAGGGTGCCGCTTTTTTTCTTCTCACGCGCAAGCAGGTGCATGAGTTCTTCCTGTTTCAAAGAAGTCCCTCCAATTTACAAGGAAGCCGCAGGCGGCTTTCCGTCCCATATCATTTCGTATTATTGTACCACCATTTCCCCCTGCGTACAATATTTTTGAAACGTTATTGCATAAAAAAACAAAGTGGGATATGATACAAATGAACGTCTCATTACGACAAAACGAATGGAAGAAAAGGAGCTCTTTATGGCTTATTTTGAGCATATCGAACGCCCGGAGCGCGCGCTGCTCGTCAGTGTGGATACGGGAGATTTCGACGCGCAGGCGTCGATCGACGAGCTCGAGGAGCTCGCGCATACGGCTGGCGCCGAGGTGCTGGCCAAAATGGTGCAGAAGCGCGACACGCCGGACGCGGCTACCTTTATCGGTTCCGGCCGAATCGCGGAAATCAGATCCTTCTGCCGGGATAACGGAGCAGATCTTCTGATTTTTGACAGCGAGCTGACCCCCTCCCAGCAGCGCAATATTGAGAAGCTGACGGATGTGCGCGTCATCGACCGGACGATGCTGATCCTGGATATTTTTGCCGCACGCGCCCGGTCGAGCGAGGGCAAGCTCCAGGTGGAGCTCGCGCAGCTCAAATACGCCCTGCCGCGATTGGGCGGCAAGGGGACGGAGCTTTCCCGCCTGGGCGGCGGCATCGGCACGCGCGGCCCGGGCGAAAGCAAGCTCGAAAGCGACCGCAGGCATATCCGGCGGCGAATCGGTGCGCTGGAAAAACAGCTGGAAACCGTGGAGCGCAGGCGGGCGCGCCTGCGGGAGCGGCGGAATAAAAACGGCGTGGAGACGGTGACAATCGTTGGCTACACCAATGCCGGGAAATCTACCCTGATGAATACGCTTACCAACGCCGGCGTGCTGGCGGAGGATAAGCTTTTCGCGACGCTTGACCCCACAGCCCGCGCTCTGGCTCTGCCGGATGGGCGCACGGTTATGCTCATCGATACGGTGGGCCTGGTGCGCAGGCTGCCCCATCAGCTTGTGGAGGCCTTCAAATCCACGCTGGAGGAGGCGGCGAGCGCCGATGTGATCCTCAACGTGTGCGACGCTTCCAGCCCGGAATGCGCGGAGCATTTGGAGGTCACGGCAAAGCTGCTCGACGAGCTGGGGTGTGCCGGGAAGCCGGTGGTCTCCGTGATGAATAAATGTGATTTGGCGGGTGACGTTTACGGCCTGCCCTCCATCGGGCACACGGTGATGGTCTCGGCTCTGTACGGCAAGGGGATGGAGCAGCTGCTTGATGCAATCGTGGCCGCCCTGCCCGTTTCCCGCCGCAGGGTGAGGCTTCTTTTGCCATTTGATATGGGCGCTTTCGCAGCCCGGCTGCGCAGAGAGGGGATCGTCCATCTGGAGGAGTACCATGAGGATGGGCTTTATCTGGAGGCGACGGCCGACATCGTGCTGCTGGAGCAGGTGAAGCAATATATCATACCGTAAAAGCGATATCCTGTGCTTCATAGCCAGAGGGCTGGCTAGCAGGCTGCGCAAAACATCTGTCTGGTAAAGGAGGGACGGATCGGCCGATGGATCAGAAAAACACCGCGAAGGTCTGGGATCCTGGCTTCAACAAGCGGTTTTCCCTTTTGCGGGCCGGGCGCACCATCACGTTGGACAGGGGGCTGGCAGAGGCGTTTTCCCATAAGCCGCTCCTGCTCTCCTGCGAAGAGGATGGCACCATCACGCATAATGTCCGGAAAAGGGCCTTTTTCTATGCATTGACGAACCGGTTGATGAAGAAAAGAATCTTCTCCCGCATCCGCGCACGACGCTGGAGCCGGGTGCGGAATTTCTGACGAAGCGGCCGCTGCGTGTGCGCGCCTGATTGCCGAACTGGGAAGGCCGGATATAAAGGAGCGGAGAGGGGCGGCCAAACACCTGAAGGAACGGTCCGGAAATGGCCGGAAATGATGACCTGGCGAGCGTGTGTGTCCCTCTGATGAGGGTGGTTTCCGGAAAGGGATGAAACGAATGGATCAGAATGAAAAATGGCTTCAGTGGGCGGTCGAATTGCAGAGCATTGCGCAAGCAGGTTTATTCTACGGCAGGGACCGGTTTGATATCGAACGGTATGGACGAATCAGAGAGATTGCAGCGGAGATGATCGCTCATAAGACGGACATTCCGCTCGGTAAAGGGAAGGATTTGTTTTGCGGCGACGCGGGCTATCAAACGCCGAAGCTCGATACGCGCGCCGCGATCTTTCAGGAGAACCGGATCCTTGCAGGACAGGGAAAAACACAACTTGCCGGTCTATGCCTATAAAGTCTGTAAAATCTTCATTTTGTGCACAGCGGTTGGAGGTGGCTTTGAGGAAAATATAGAAACGGTGGAAAGCCGGTATTTCGGGCTCGGCGAGCTTCCGGAGCTGGCAACCGAAAAGAATAATGCTGAGCAGATCAAAATGTGTTTTGACGCGTATCATGCGGAGAATTGGAAGACATTGTTTGATGAAACCCCCGTGAGCATGGCTTGCAGTGATACAACACAGCCTGGAATAGAGTGTTATCCGCCCGGTAGCATTGATCTGCGGCGGGCCATTACACGGCACATCGTGATAAAAAGCCCGCGGGAAGCAGTTTGTTTGCTGCTTCCCGCGGGCTGATGATTTTGAGGCCAACCGCTGTTAAAATCCAAAGGGATTAAAATAGGTGTTGGTCGTTGTGCTTTCTGTCGTATGATCGGAGGAGGAGCCCTTGTCCTCCACGAGCTTTACCTTGATATCGAATTTCGTGGTTTTATAGTTGTTGTCGATCCGGCAGAGCGTCAGGGTAAGCGTGTCGCCGACCTTGCTCTCTTCGATCAGCTCCAGAAGCGTATTGGAGCTGTCGAGGTTTTTGCCGTTGACGGCGATGATCATATCGCCCGCTTTTGCATCCGTATTGGCAAGATCGCTGTCGGAGCTGATGCTCTTGATGACCAGTGTGCCGGCCGGAAGATCCTTGAGCTGGACGATCATGCGGTAGCTGGACTGCTGGCTTGCCGCGTAATAGGTGACGCCGAGCTTCGGCCGGCCGGGGACGTAGCCGTTGGCGATGAGCTTATCGACGATCTCCTTTGCGGAATTGATCGGGATCGCGAAGCCGATGCCTTCATAGCCCTCCGCAATCTTGGAGGAATTGATGCCGATGACCTGGCCGTACATGTTGACGAGCGCGCCGCCGGAGTTGCCGGGGTTGATTGCCGCGTCGTGCTGGATGCATTTCATCGGGTAGCCAATCTCGCTGCTGATGGGGCGGTCGATCGCTGAGACGAAGCCGCCTGTGAGCGTGCCGAAGAATTCCGTGCCGAGCGGGTTGCCGATGGCGAAGACCTGCTGGCCGACGGCAAGCTTGGAGGAATCGCCGAAGGTGGCGGCCTGAAGGCCGGAGGCCTTGATGCGCAGGACGCCGACGTCCGAACGCCCGTCGTAGCCGACGACGTCCGCGTCATAGGTGGTGCCGTCCTCCAGCTGGACGGTGGCCTTGATATTATTTCCGCTGATCACATGTGCGCAGGTGATGATATAGGTGTATGCGCCGGAATCGTCTTCGCCCATGATGATGCCGGTGCCTTCGCCGGATTCGCTCTGGCTCTGGCCCATCAGATTATTTTGCGTCGTCTCTGAGACGATAACGCCCACGATCGAGGGCTTCACCTTTTTAGCGACTTCTTCAGCGGTCAATTCACCTTTTTCATTGGTGGTAGATTGGCTGTCAGGTGTTGCTTCAATCGAAAGGGTCGGCCCGTTTGAATTGCCGGAATTGTTGCCGGAGCCGCTGCCGTTATCCCGTGTCAGGCCGATTGCGATTCCGATGCCGGCGGCAACGAGTGCAATGCAGAGGATCACGATCAGGACGATCAGCCCGGTCTTCTTCTTTTTTTTCGGGCCGCCGCCATCCTGGTTCCCCCCGCCTGCCGGGGTCTGGTTATACCGGTAAGGCGATTGATAGGGCTGCTGCCCCTGCTGATTTTGGGAAGAGCCGCCCTGCTGGTAATAGCCGCCCGCCCCGTAAGGGCCCTGGTGGGGATTGTATTGTGCATAGGGCGGCGTCTGGTCCGTACCGTTTTCTATATGGATATCGGTCGTGCCGTCCGTCCAGCCCGTATCCGGACCGGATGTGTTTGCTCCGTCCGGCTCGGCGCCATTCTTTTTTTTATCCCATTCATCCATTGTGAATGCCTCCTTGTTTGAGTGCTGCTTCAAGCATAAAAGGTTCCTGTCGCTATTGTGTCACGGCTGTATGAACAGATTTTTAACATTATTGAAAATAATTTTCAGAGAGGATTTCCTAGAATAATTTTCCGTATTGCAGCGGCAGCCAGAAGACAAACTCCGCATAATTGCCTTCCTCGCTTTTTGCAGTGATCTGGCCGCCGTGCATTTCAATGATGCTTTTCACGATATAAAGGCCGAGGCCCGCGCCCTTGATGTCAAAGCTGCGGGATTTATCCACCTTATAAAACCGCTCGAAGATCCTGCTGATCTCCTCGGAGGAGATTCCCAGCCCGGTATTGCGGATACGGACGATGACCTTTTCCGAATCGGAGAGGACGGAGGCCGTGATCTGGCCGCCCTCTTGTGTAAATTTTACCGCGTTGTCGATTAAATTATACAATACCTGATGGATCATATCGGGGTCAGCCTCCACGGTAACGCTCTTCATATCCTCAAGGCCGACGATCTCGATCTTTTTGCGCTCAATGCTCTGCTCAAAGAGCAGAAACACCTGGAACAGCTGCGCGGAAATGTCAAACTTGCTCGGCTGGAGCTTCAGCTCGCCCGCCTCGATCTTGGACATGTTGAGCATGGTCATGACCAGGCGGGAGAGCCGCTTTACCTCGGCGGAGACAATCTCCAGATAATGCTTCTGCTGGTCTGGTGGGATGGTGCCGTCGAGCATGCCGTCGATAAAGCCGCCGATGGTAGTCATCGGCGTTTTCAGCTCGTGAGATACGTTCGCAACAAAGCTCCTGCGGGAGGATTCCAGCACAGCAAGCGCCTTTGCCATGGAGTTGAGCGCGTTGGCAAGCCCCGAAAGCTCGCCGCTGCCGTGGGAATCGACCCGGTAGGAAAAATCCCCGTGTGCGTAGCGCTTGGTGGCCTCGCTCATCTCGCGCAAGGGGCGGATGAGGTTATAGGTCAGCACATAAACCGCCACAAAGGCGAGCAGCAGCGCCATCAGCGCTGAAAACAGAAACATTTTGAAGATATTCCACAGGTATGGCCCAAGCCCTGAGGACGTAGGCTTTGTGGCGAATACCAGAGCAACCGGCTCGCCATTTACCATGACCGGCTCGCCGATGATGAAATGGGGATCGCTGTAAACGCCCTCGAGCGTGCCGGCCCGGATATATTCCCTTTCAATCGTCTTCTGCACGACCTCCTCCGGGAAATGCATCCCGTCGTGGATCTTACAGGCGCTTGCATTGAAAACCTGCATCTCAGGCGCGAAGAGATCCTTGCAGAGGATGACGGAGCCATCCAGATTGCAAATGAACACATCCGCCTCGATCGCAGAGGAGACGAGCGTGAGCGTATTGCACAGGATCGCAACCGTTCCCTTCCCGTCCTTATCAAGCCGCCCGGAGCCGAGCAGGTCGGCCGTCGTAGCGGCGACTTGGAGCGCGTTCTCCTTGAGCAGGTTGGTCTTTTCGCTACGCCAGTAGTTGGAGACGAAAAGCAGCAGGGAGCAGCCGAGCACGGCAAAGCAGATAAAGATCACCATTGTGATCACAAGGAAATATTTCGCAAACAGATTCAAATGCTTTTTTTTGAACCGCTCTTTGAAGCGTTCTTTCAAATCGGGTCAGCCTCGCTTTCATCGAGTCGCAAAGGCGTATTATTCTTTGGTCTCAAATTTATAGCCGACCCCCCAGACCGTTTTGAGCGCCCATTTGTCGCTGACACCCTCCAGCTTTTCTCGTAGGCGCTTGACATGGACATCGACGGTGCGGGAGTCGCCGTAATAATCGAAGCCCCATACCTCGTCGAGCAGCTGGTCGCGGGTGAAGACGCGGTTGGGGTTGCTGGCGAGATGATAGATCAGCTCCAGCTCCTTGGGCGGCGTGTCGATCTGTTTGCCGTCGACGCGCAGCTCATAGTTGGTGAGGTTGATGATCAGCTTGTCGTAGCGGACCTCCTTGACCTGCTCGGTGCTGCTGTTAGCTGTGCGGCGGAGCACCGCCTTGACGCGCGCAACCACCTCTTTGGCTTCAAAGGGCTTTACCACATAGTCGTCTGCCCCCAGCTCCAGGCCGAGCACCTTATCAAAGGTTTCCCCCTTTGCCGTCAGCATGATGATGGGCTTGTCCGAGAAACGGCGGATCTCCCGGCAGACCTGCCAGCCGTCGAGCTTCGGGAGCATGATATCGAGCAGGACCAGGTCCGGCTGTGTGGACTGGAAGGCCTCCACCGCGGCCATCCCGTCGTTGGTGATTTCCACGGAGTAGCCCTCTTTTTCCAGATAGAGCCGCAGCAGTTCGCAGATATTGGGGTCGTCGTCTACCACCATGATTTTTTCCAGGCTCATTGCCAATCCTCCTTCTCCGCCGCCATGCAGGGGCGGATGGATCAAACTTCTATTCCAAACTTTAACATAATTATAGCGCGAAAAGAAAGGCTTTGATGAATATTTTTTAAATTTTTAACAGCTCTGAAAAGATATCCGGATATTTGCAGGGCTGTATCCATCACAGGCCTGGCAGAACCCTCCTTTACCAAACGCAAAGAGCAGACAGGCGGCTTTAGTTGCGCCTGTCTGCTCCGGCTATGCGTCATAAGCGCTGCAAGCGCTTAAAAGCGGTTTTTCGGCTTTCTGGGCTTTTTGACCTTGGTGCGTTTGCCCGGATGGAGGAGCTCCGGCTTCTTTTTATAGATGACGACGACTGCCACGGCGATCAGGACTGCACAGATCGGGAGCACGATGCTGACGACCTTTTTCCACACCTTGCCGTCTCTTGCGCCGGCATTGGTCTGCGCAGTTTCCGCTGTCGTCCCCTCCGTTCCGTCGCCCCCCAGCTCAACCAGGCCGTTGTTCAGGCCGATGACGTTGCCGCTTTCGTCGGTCACATATTCAGCGCCTTCCGGGAGCGTATATTCCACGCCGTTTTCATCGACATAGAGGAGGTTGCCGTCCGGAGTGACCATGGATTCAACCTTCCCAGTGGGAATTTGGTAGGAGGGGCGTTTGATGGAAGGGAGTATTTTATAGGTTTCGTCGGGCAGGTCCTTGCTGCCGTTGACGATCTTCACGGAATAATTCATGCTTTCTGTCTTGCCGTCCACGGTATTGGTCACATGGTATGTCAGCGTTACGGATTGGCCGATCATTGAAAAGTGAACTTCCGTTGCGCTGCCGCTTTTGATCTCCTTGCCGTTGACGGTGATCTTCGCGCCGTTTTTCAGGGCCGTGGCGCGTACGCGGACATCGCTGATTTTGTAAGGCAGATTGACATGATAATCGGAAATATCGCAGTAAAACTGATCCTCCAGCGGGAAGTAGCCGAGGCTGAGCACCTCTTCCCACACCTGCTGCTTGGTGAAGCTCTTCGTGATCTTCGTGCCGCCCTTTTCCTTGGCCATCTGGCGCAGGACCAGGCGGGGCACATCATTATTGGCGAGCGCCTCCTGCATGTTCCAGGTGGCATCCATCGCGGGGATATAGGGAATCGGGGCGTTTTTCAGCTCGTAACGCTGGCTGAGCATGGCGGAAAGATAGGCAAGGCCCAACTCTTCGTCCGAAATATCGTCCGGATTCTTGATATCCGTTACTACGCCGTCTTTATAGAGCGGGTATTTCAGGTCAACGATCAGCGTGCGGATCGTCATGAGCTTTAACACCTGATCATCCGGCATGTCGTCGGGTACCTGGATGCTGCCGTATTTCGGCTGCTTCAGGGTCACCTTTGCAACGGCGAGGACAAAGCCGCGGACCGTCTTTGGAAGGGGGCCGGTCAGTTCGATGTTTTCTTCTTCCTCCATTATTTTCGCCAGATACTGGACGAGCGCCGCCTCCAGCGTTGTGCCGGGCTCAATGGTGGGCGGCGTCATATTGGGATACAGCAGCTTATAGGCGTTTTGCTTCATCATGGCATAGAGGAGCGTGACATATGTCTCCGTGTTCTCGTCATCTTCCGGCGGCATGACGATCCCGTTCTCAACCAGCCAGGCGCGCATTTCCTCCTGCGTCGCGTCCTCTGTGACGCCCATGAATTTCATAATGTCGTTGGCAAACCGCAGCGCAAGGATATATTGCTCATAGCGCATATCCTCATCCATCGTATAGGCCTTGACCCAGTAGGAGATATCACTTTCAAACTCGCTCAGGCTCTTGTCGTGCCGATAATCCGTCTGCGGTACCATCGTGGCGGTCTGAAAGGCATAATTCCCCTTATTGTAAGTGACCATCAGATTCTGGAGCCAGGCGCTGCTTTCCGGCGTCGATTCAAACTGCTGCTCCGTCTTGCCAGCGTAAACAATCCAGCCCGCCGCAAAGCAGCCGGCGGCAAGCACCGCTGCAAGCAGAATGCTGAGCACTCGTTTCGTTTTCATTGGAACACTCCTTTGCAGGCGGATCACGCCTGTTTGCGACAATACTCCCATCGATACGGTATCCATTTTAATCGGTTGGAGGGGCAAAGTCAAGGCGGGGGAAAAGATTCCCGAAGGCAAGCGTTCTTAAATAGGATAGAAAAATGCCCCGCGTACGGCGGGGCAGAAAGCGGGATGCCATTATTTCTGAGCGATGGAATTGAGCAGGCCGCCTTTGGCGATGATGTTTTGGATGAAGGGGGGGAAGGATTCGGCCTGATAGCGTTCCCCAGTGGTCAGATTGGTGATGACGCCTGTGTTGAAATCTACGCTGACTTCGTCGCCGTCCCGGATGCCGTCGCTCGCCTGCGGACATTCCAGGATCGGAAGGCCGATGTTGATCGCGTTGCGGTAAAAGATGCGCGCAAAGCTCCTGGCGATCACGCAGGAGATCCCGGCCGTTTTGATGGCGATGGGCGCATGCTCGCGGGAGGAGCCGCAGCCAAAATTGTTATCCGCCACGATCAGGTCGCCCTGCTTTACCTTATGGACAAACTCCTTGTCGATATCCTCCATGCAGTGCGCCGCCAGCTCCTGATGGTCGGCGGTATTGAGGTAACGCGCCGGAATGATGACGTCCGTGTCGACGTTGCTGCCATATTTATGTACGATACCCTGTGCTTTCATTGGTCAAGCCCCTTTCTGCTGCTTTATATTTTTGCTGGGTCGGCAATCCGGCCCGCGATGGCGCTTGCCGCGGCAACGGCGGGAGAGGCGAGATAGACTTCGCTGTCCACATGGCCCATGCGGCCGACGAAGTTGCGGTTGGTCGTGGAGACGGCGCGCTCGCCTGCGGCCAGGATGCCCATATATCCGCCCAGGCACGGCCCGCAGGTCGGCGTGCTCACAACGGCGCCGGCCTCAATGAAGATTTCAGCCAGCCCCTCCCTGACGCACTGCAGGTAAACCTCCTGCGTGGCGGGGATTACAATGGTGCGCACGCCTTTATGCACCTTGCGGCCCTTGAGGATCTCCGCCGCGATGCGCATATCCTCCATGCGGCCGTTTGTGCAGGAGCCGATCACCACCTGATCGATCGGTACATCGCCTGCCTCGTCCACGGTCTTTGTATTCTCCGGCAAGTGCGGGAAGGCAACGGTGGGGCGCAGGGCGGAGAGGTCGATCGTGATCTCTTCGTCATAGACCGCGTCCGCATCCGCTTTGTAAACCTGCCACGGGCGCTGCGCGCGACCCTCTACATAGGCCTGCGTCGTTTCATCTACAGGGAAGATCCCATTTTTCGCGCCGCATTCGATGGCCATATTGGCAATGCAGAGGCGATCGTCCATGGAGAGCGCCTTGACGCCGTCGCCCGTGAATTCCAGCGAGCGGTACAGCGCGCCGTCCACGCCGATTTTTCCGATCAGATGCAGGATGACGTCCTTGCCGCTGACATACTGCGGGAGCGTCCCCGTCAGGGTGACGCGGATAGCGGAGGGCACCTTGAACCAGGCCTTGCCCGTGATCATGCCCGCGGCCATATCCGTGGAGCCCACGCCTGTGGAAAACGCGCCGAGCGCGCCATAGGTGCAGGTGTGAGAATCCGCGCCGATGACAGCATCGCCGGGGACAACAATGCCCTTTTCCGGCAGCAGGGCGTGCTCCACGCCCATTTCGCCGACGTCGTAGAAATGCTCAATGCCGTATTTTGCGGCAAAGGTGCGCACCTGCCTGGTGTGCTCCGCCGATTTGATATCCTTGTTGGGGACGAAATGATCCATCACAAGGGAGATTTTGCTTTTGTCAAACACGGAATCCGCGCCGCAGCGCTCAAACTCGTTGATGGCGACGGGGGAGGTGATATCGTTGCCGAGCACCATGTCGAGCTTTGCCTCGATGAGCTGGCCCGCCTTCACCTCGCTGAGGCCGGCGTGGGCGGCCAGGATTTTCTGCGTCATTGTCATTCCCATAAAAAGACCTCCAGATAGATATTAGACTTTTGATATTAAATTGTAGAAGAGCGCTGTGGGGAGGGCTGGCCGCAGAGCTTGTGCTCGATGGAATCCACCAGCGCGATCCAGCTCGCCTCGATGATATCCTGGGAAACACCGACCGTCGTCCAGATATCGCTGCCGTCTGCCGAAGAGATCAAAACGCGTACGCGCGCAGCGGTAGCGTCCTTCGGCTCCATTACGCGCACCTTGTAGTCGATCAGGCGGACCTTGTTGAGGCACGGATAAAATTCCGCGAGCGCCTCGCGCAGCGCCTTGTCGAGCGCGTTCACCGGGCCGTCGCCATCGGAAGCAGCGATTTTCACCTTGCCGCCAACGCGGATTTTGATGGTCGCGGTGGCACTGTGGTTGTTGTCGTAGGGCAATTCGTCGAGCACCTTGTAGCTGATCAGGTCGAAGAAGGGCTCGACGCCCTCGACGCGCTTGCGGATGATGAGATCGAAGCTGGAGTCCGCGCCCTCGTACTGATAGCCCTCGTGCTCCTTTTCCTTGAGCTCTCCCACGATCTCTGCAAGCACGGGGGAATCGCGCGTGATCTCCGGGTAAATCTTCTGGACGCGCCGCAGCACAGCGGATTTGCCCGTCATCTCGGACATCAGGAAGCGCCGGTGGTTGCCTACCAGCGACGGATCAATATGCTCGAAGGAGCGCTCGTTTTTCAGCACGCCGTCCGCATGCATGCCCGCCTTATGGGCAAACGCGCTGCGCCCGACGAAGGGCATGTTTTTATGTAAGGTGATGTTGGCTATTTCCGCAATCCGCATGGCGGTCGCGGTCAGCTGATGCATGTTTTCCGCCGGGATGCAGGAGAGCCCCCGTTTCAGCTGGAGTGTGGGGATAACGGCGGAGAGATTGGCATTGCCGGTGCGTTCGCCGAAGCCGAGGAAGGTTCCCTGCACATGGGAAGCGCCGCCCTGCACGGCGCAGACGGAATTCGCAACCGCCATGCCGCAATCGTCGTGCGTATGGATGCCGATTTCGGTGTGCGGAAATCCTGCGCATACCCGTGTAGTGATCGTGAGGATGTCGCCCGGCATGCAGCCGCCATTGGTATCGCACAGCGCAAGCGTCTGCGAGCCGCCGCGGGCCGCAGCGCGCAGCGTCTCCAGGGCAAAGTCCGGATTGGCCTGATAGCCGTCGAAGAAATGCTCCGCGTCGAAGATAACACGTTTTCCGTGCTCCAGGAAAAAGCGGCAGGTCTCCTCGACCATCCGCAAATTTTCCTCCGGTGTGGTTCTGAGAATCTCCCGCACATGAAGATCCCAGCATTTCCCGAAGATCGAGACCACTGGCGTATTTGCCTGCAAAAGTGCCAAGCAATTTGCATCCTCCCCGGGCGAGCTATCCTTGCGGCACGTACTGCCAAAAGCGACGAGAGATGCGTTCTTTAGATGAAGGCCTGCGGCCCGGTCGAAAAATTCCAGCTCCTTCGGATTGGAAGCGGGATTTCCCGCCTCCAGATAGGTAATGCCCAGCTCATCGAGCGCGCGCACGATTCCAATTTTATCCTCCACGGAGAAGGAGATTCCCTCTCCCTGCGCGCCGTCGCGCAGCGTGGAGTCCAGAATGGTGATATGGCGTTGCAAAAGCGCCGCCTCCTTCCAAACGATGATGAAACGGAAATCGGGACCAAAGAGATCTTTTTAATTAGTGTATCACAGAGCAATTCCCTTTGTCCATCTTTAAGTAGAGCTTCGGGGGAGCACAGCGGCTTCATGATCGCGGATGCTTTCGTCGCCGCTTTCCAGCGCTGTCATACCGGAGCGGGACATTTCCACGATGCCGTGCAGGCCCATATCCTCAATGAAGCTGTCGATGCGGTCGGTCGCGCCGGTCAGCTCCGCGGTGATGGTGCGGTGGCCGATATCCTTGACGCGCGCGCCGTGCTTGGAGATCGTGCGCAGCACGGCGGGGCGGTCCTTATTCAGCGCGCGGACCTTTACGAGCGCCAGCTCGCTGGCGATCAGGTGATCCTCCTCCAGGCGGATCACCTTGACGACGTCTTCCAGCTTCAGCAGCTGCTTTTCCATCTGGCGGAAGGTGACGGGCGCCGCCTCGGAGACGATCGTCATGCGGGAGAAGCGCGGGTCCTCCGTTTCAGATACCGTAAGGCTCTGGATATTATAGCCGCGGCGGGAGAACAGGCCAACCACGCGCAGCAGGACGCCCGCATGGTTGTTTACCAGCGCGGAGAGCGACAATTTTTCCATAAAAATCATTTATCCTTTCGCAGATACCGCTTGACAGAAAGGTATTCTTTCAAACGGTTTCGTTTATTCCACAAAGACATTGATGGTATCCTGCACGGTTCCGCCCGGCGGGATCATCGGCAGCACCATTGCGTCGGGAGATATCCTGCAATCCACCACGCACGGCCCGCCGCAGGACAGCGCCCTCTGCAGGATGGGCTCGACCTGCTCTGGCCGCTCGATGCGGAAGCCCTGCGCGCCAA
Organism: uncultured Oscillospiraceae bacterium; assembly: GCA_900549825.1. GTDB lineage: Bacteria > Bacillota > Clostridia > Oscillospirales > Acutalibacteraceae > Fimivicinus. Next base: position 79,585 of record URQB01000011.1, read on the forward strand.
AGGCTTGGGCAAGCTTGACGAGATCCGTCTGCCGGTTGGGCGCGGTCTGCGCGTAGCGGTGATCGTAGAAGACCGTTTGCCACTGGCGCACCATGCCGAGCACCGTGTTGTTCATGACAAGGTCCACGATGGGCAATCGGTAGGAGACGAGCGTTGCGAGCTCGTTTAAATTCATATGGAAGCTGCCGTCTCCACTGACGAGGACGGTTGTTCGCTCCGGGTGCGCAAGGTATGCGCCAATGGCGGCACCAAGACCAAAGCCCATTGCGCCGAGCCCGCCGGAGGTGATAAAGGTGCGGGGCTTCTCAAAGGTATAGTATTGCGCCGTCCACATCTGATGCTGGCCTACATCCGTGACGATCTGCGTTTCGTCCGGCGTAAGGCGATCCAGCGTTTCGATCACCTGCTGCGGCGTGGGGAAGCCGCCTGCGGGGGCGGAGGGCTGCGGCTGGCGGAAGGCGGCGGTCTGTGCGTGCCAGGCGGTATGCTCCATCGAAGGAAGCGCCTCGTTCAGCCGCCGGAAAACCTCCTTGAGATCGCCGCGCAGATGGTATTCGGAGAAAAGGTTTTTATCCATCTCCGCCGGATCGATATCGATGTGGACGATTTTTGCCCTGGGGGCGAACTGCGCGCGGTTGCAGGCCACGCGGTCGGAAAAGCGCGCGCCCGCCGCGATCAGAAGGTCGCATTCCTGTGCGGCCCGGTTGGCTGCATAAGCGCCGTGCATCCCGATCATGCCGCGGTAGAGCGGGTGGCCGGCAGGGAATCCTCCCAGCCCCATCATGGAGGAGGCGACAGGGATATCCATGCGCTCTGCCAGCTGCAAAAGCTCCGGAGACGCGCCCGAGGAGATGACGCCGCCGCCGATATAGAGAAGCGGCCTTTGTGCCTGACGGATCGCCTGAATCGTGCGCGCGAGGCATTCCTCCCGCGGCGGCTTTGCGGGCACCATGGGAATTGCGGGCTGCCGCGTGTAATCCGTGCTTGCCAGTGTGATATTCTTTGGGATATCGACCAGGACCGGCCCTTTCCGCCCGGAACCTGCGATCCGGAACGCCTCCCGCAGGCAGAGGGCGAGATCCTCAATTTTTTTCACAATGAAGCTGTGCTTTGTGACCGGCATCGTGATGCCGGTGGTATCGACCTCCTGGAAGCTGTCGCGCCCGAGGAGGGAGGCGTCTACGTTGCCCGTGATGAAAACGACAGGGATCGAATCCATAAAGGCGGAGGCGATGCCCGTGACGAGATTGGTGGAGCCGGGGCCGGAGGTGGCAAGGCAGACGCCCGTTTTTCCGCTTGCACGCGCATAGCCTTCGGCAGCGTGCGCAGCGCCCTGCTCATGGGCGGTGAGGATATGGCGGATTTTACCGCGATAGGCATAGAGCGCATCGTAGACCGCGAGGACGGTCGCGCCGGGGTAGCCGAATATCGTATCCACTCCCTGCTCCAGCAATACTTCCATAATGATCTGCGCGCCTGTCTGTTCCATGCACGGTCACCTCCGCTGTGTTTTTTAGGAACCGGGCCCCTGCGGAAAGAGATCAAAAAACGCCCTCCTCTCCTGCTTTCAGAAGACGAAGGCGTTTCAACAGCATCCGCGGTACCACTTCAATTGCCCCGAAGGGCCACTTACGGCATCAGGCCTGCAGGCCGAATCCCTGCCCGTGTAACGGCGGGCCTCCGTCTCCCCTAGCACGCACTTCTGCGCTTTCAGTTTGCGGCTCCGGGGCGAGTTCACCAGGTCGGCACCGCCGCCTTACAGCGACCGGCGGCTCTCTGCGCGTGCGGATTCTGGATACTGATCCCCATCGTAGCTTTTTGCTTTTTGGATATCCTAGCACGGTTGAGGCCGCTTGTCAAGAAAAAACGTTCTCCCGCAGTCGTGTGAGCAGCGCTGCGGGAGAACGGAGACAAACCAGGCGGAGACGGGCGGCCGGGGGACATTGCTCCGGCCACGCTTCTGAAATAGGGATTTTTTTGCGTTAACACAGCTTCGCCTGGAGAGCGGAAAATGTGATTATAATTCACACATTAAAAATGTGATCAACGAAACCGCTCAGGAATGAATTGATAGAATGTAGATAATCAGAAAAAATATGAAAAAAAGTCTGTTTCTCTCAAGATATTTTTATTATATCACGAAGCATGGCAAATTGCAATGCATAAATTTCTAGAGTTTTGCATTACACTATATCTTACAAAACGTACTACGAAGCTTTTCTGAAAAACAGTGCCTTGCAGGTACGGCGGGCCAGTCCGGATTTAGAAGATAGGGAAAGGATGGGTGCTTGATGAGCCGGTTTAAAATTCCAAAGATGCCGTCCACGGTGAATAAGACCATCCGATTCCCACAGGCGATTGTAGATCAGGTGGAATTGGAGCTGCGGGGCACCAACTGCAACTTCTCTCAATTCGTGATCGAGGCGGTGCGCGTCGCGCTGGAAAATCTCCGGGAGGATCGCGAGGCGGAGCAAAACCGGGAAAAGGATGAGGTAACTGGAGACGGAGACAAAACAGAATAAGCGGATCCAGCAGATAAAAAGCGCATCAGGCATTGGCCCGATGCGCTTGCTTTTTGGTTTTGTTTGGTGAAAGGAGCCAAGGCATCAGCCGGAGCGGTCTCCCGGGCGGGAATCCACCCCGGCCAACTTGTGCCAGATTACGCTGGCGTTACGCGGCCACCTTGCCGCCGAAGGTTTTGAAGAGGTCGACGATCGCGCGGGCAATGCGGTTGAAGAACTGCATCACTTTCGCGAAGAAGCCGCCGATGCCTTCGTTGTTCGACTTAATGCCGAGGTTCTCCGCGATGGATTCGCAGAGGGAAACGGAAGCGTCCGCGATCGAGAGCGCGTTGCCGCCCTGAGCAGCTGCAACGATAGCGCCGATCTCATCGCCATAGCCCATGCCGATCTGGTCGCCGATGAGCTTGGAGAGGGCGACCTGGTTGGCCGGGATCTTCAAGGCCTTGCCGACATAGTTCGTGAGCGCCGCGAAGACCATGGTCTGGTCACCGTTGATCGCCATGCGGTAGCCGCCGGAAAGGCCGCTCTCAACAGCGGAAGCGGCGCCCATGGTGGCGAGATAGTCCACGTCGAACGCCGGGAGCTCAAAGCCGATCAGGCCGCCGACCATGGAGACAACACCGCTGAAGTCAGAGGGCAGCTCAATGCTGACTAAGCCGCCCAACTGCTCAAGAAGAGCTTGTAGACTGCTGGCGACTTCGCCATAAGTATAAGCAAGATCCGGGAGAACCTCGCCGAGATAGCCGAACGGATCGGCAACCAGCGCGTCGATCGCCTTGGTCAGGATATCGGCAATATAGTTGAGAGAGCCAGCCTGATAGAGTTCAAAAACGCTGGCAGGCATCGTGCCCACATGGAAAGCCTCCAGGAGGGAAGCGAGCGGCTCATAAAGGTTGGGAGCAATCAGAGCAAGGACAAAGCCCAGCGTACTGTTAATATTGCCATTGCTGCCATTGACTGCATTGACAAAAGCCTCACGGTCGCCGGGGGTTACGCCCCAGACCACCTTGCTGGCGTCAAATTCATCCCAGCTCTTGAGGGAGTCGATGTAGGCCTTTGCCTCCGCATACTCGTCGGAAATGTTGCTGGCGATCGTCACGGTGTTCGTGTTCAGCAGGTCTGCAAACTTCCTCATGAGAGTCGTGACGGTTGCATCCGTATAGAGCTTCTCCTGCACCTTAACGGCCTTCAAAATCGGAGCGAGAAGCCCATTAAGGGTATCCCTCGTCGTCTTGGCGGCTTTCTCACTCATGGTCGCATACACTGCGGAGTGATCCGTTTTGGCAGCCTTCTCATTGAAAGCCTCTGCCGCCGCTGTAGCCGCCTCGTTTGTCGCCGCGCTCGCCATCATTACGCTGCCAAGAGTCGTCATGACCATCAGCGCTGCAAGAAAGACAGAGAGCAGCTTTTTACCTTTTGCCATATCGTTTTACCTCCTAAAACATTACTGTCCCCTTAAATTGGACAACTTTGATTATAACAACCTATTTGAGCTTAGAAAAGGACTTGTTAGAAAAAAGAAAAAAATATTAACAAAAAAATGTATTTTTATATACATTGAGCTGATATAAAGGGATCAAAGATGAATGGTACATATTTTTAATCCCATGCAGAATCCAGGAATAAAACGGATTGGAAACGGGAAACATGGTCGCTTTGGAAACGCCCTTAACTGGCTGTGAGCTGACGTCGGCTTCTGCGGTGCACGTGCTGCCCAGCAGCTCATGGACATGCCTTTTTTCCCAGCTTTCTGCATTACAGGAATGAGACGTTTTTTACTCCGAAATGACCATTCCCGGTTCTTCCCGCCGCTTTTGCAGCTCTTGTGTGATCTTCGCCTTCTTCTTTGCCGTCAGATCGTAGAAGAGCATCGGAATCGTGCATAGAAGCAGGGAAATTGCCGGGATCAGCGAGACGATCATGAAGATACCGCCGCGCACATTGGCGGCCATTTCCAGCGGGTTCGGCGTGTAGGAAACGCCGATGGTATTCAGGTCGGGCTTGACGATCATATACATCAATACGATAAACGAGGTCGCCGCCGCACTGCCGAGCTTTGCGACAAATGACTGGCATGCGGAGCCGAGCCCTGTTTCGCGCCGGCCGGTAGACCATTCCATATAGTCGAGGCAATCGCCCACCATCGCATAGGTGAGGACGTTGATCGAGCCACAGGGAATGCAGGAGAGCACGAGGAAGGGCACACACGCCCAGAAGTGATCATAGCCGATAAAGAATATGAGCATACTCGAGACAAAGCCGATCAGGCAGGTGGAGATGAGGATTGACTTATCGCTGAAGCGCTTCATCAGCTTCGGCATGAGCAGCATGGTGCCGAACATGCCTGCCGCCGTAGCCACGGCGAAGACGGTGCTGATGAGCGAAATGCTCTGCTGGATGGCGACTTCCTTTGCCGCCGCGGTTAAGCCTGCAAGCGCCGGGCCGGTATAAAAAGCGTAGCGCGCTGCATGGATCGCGCCCGCCTGATACATGTACCGCCCAGAGGACAGCACGCCCATGGCGACGACGAGCATCATCGGTTTACAGGTAAAGAGAAGCTTTAGCGCGCCAGGCTGCTTCTTGTCGCGCGCCGGGGGACGCGGGATCGGCACGCGCTCCTTGGTGTGGAAATAGACATTGACGAAGAGAAGGTTGCCAAGGACTGAGGCAATGATTGCGATCATCATATATTTCGTCTTTTCAAGCTCCAGCCCGCTCAGCCCAAGGGAAGGCAAGATAAATCCCAGCAACATGAAGATGGCCATAGGCAGGGCGGAGCCGACGCCGTTGGTCGTGCGGCTGATGAAGATTAAATTGGCGCGCTCGGCGGGGTTGGGCGTCATCGCATTGGGCAGGCCCCAGAAGGGGACGTCGGACATTGTATAGATCATGCCCCAAGCGACATAGGTAACCGCTGCATAGACCATCTTCGCCGTATCGGAGCTATCCGGCGCGAAGAAGAGCAGAAAGGTCAGAATCGCGATGGGCACCGGCGTTAAGATCAAGTAAGTGCGAATTTGCCGTGCTTGGGATTGAGCCGGTCGGCAATCATGCCCATGATGGGATCATTGATCGCATCCCACACGCGTGCCGAAAGCATGAGGAACAATACGAACAGCGGCGTGACGCGCAGGCTATTCAGATAAAAATCCGATATGTAGGAGGATATGATGCTATGGACCATGCCCTGACCAAGCGCACCTGCCGCAAAGGATAAGAATTCCTTTTTGGGGATATACTTTTTCTCGTCTGCCATGAAGCGCACTCCTGTCATTCACACAGCATAATCTGCATTCGGTTATGATTGCTATTGTATACTATTAACAGAGAAAATACAATCCTGTTTACAATTTTATGTAGTCCGCAGAGATTAAAGTTGAGTTAAATAGAGAAAACGTGTGCGATGGGAGATGTGGAAACCGTTTGATTTCACGCCGCATTTATGCTACACTTTTTTGGGAAAGAAAGGGGATGCAAGGAAGCGTGCGTCATTCATGATACGGAATCGTGTGCTGTGCAGGGGGATAAAAACGACGGGCAAGCGGCTCGTTGGCGGCTATGAAAAGGCAATCGGTGTTTCTGGGCGCCACTGCGCTCTATGATATTTTATAGTCAAGAGAGGAGAAACTGGTTATGAATAAGCTTTGTGTCCTGACGGGCGCGACCGGCCATATCGGCTACGCCCTTTTAAAGGAACTGCTTGACAGCGGCGAACGGGTGCGCATCCTGATCCGCAAGGATATTCCGCTGTTTGACGGGCTGGATTGTGAAAAGGCCTTCGGCGACGTGACCGACCCCAAATCGCTTGAAAAAGCGTTTGAAGGGGCAGACGTCGTTTATCATCTTGCGGGCGTGATCGATATCAACGCGGGTGATGAGAGCCTGATCTGGAATGTCAATGTGCAAGGGACGAAGAATGTGGTCGAGGCCTGTAAAAAGTGCGGGGTAAAAAGGCTCGTCTATGCATCCTCGGTGGATGCCATCCCGCCGCTGCCGGGCAATCAGGTGATGCGGGAGCTTGACCATTTCGATCCAGACATCCTCGACGGTACCTATGCCAAAACCAAGGCGACGGCAACCCAGTATGTTCTCGACAGCCAGAGCGACGCGCTCGACGTAGTCGTTACACACCCGGGCGCATGCTGCGGGCCGTATGATTTCAAGGTGTCGAGCGTGGGCGAGATGGTGCGCATGTATATGCGCGGGAAATTCCCGGTGTCGCTCGCCTTCGGCATGTATAATTTTGTCGATGTGCGCGATGTGGCAAAGGGCATGCACAGCGCAGCGGAGAAGGGCCGGCCGGGCGCGTGCTATATTCTCACCTCAGAGGCAATCACGGTCGACCAGCTCCTGCACATTCTCGCGGATAAAACAGGGATCCCGGCCTCCCATTTCAAGCTGCCGCTGTGGCTTGCACAGGCCGCCGCGCCGCTGATGGAGGTCTATTACAAGGCGGCGCATAAAACGCCGCTGTTTACGCGCTATTCCCTGCGCAAGCTCAATTCCAACTGCAATTTCAGCATCGAGAAGGCGCAGCGCGAGCTCGATTATCACCCGATGAGCGCGCGTGAATCCTTTGACGACATGGTGGACTGGATTGCAGAGCATGAGAATATCCCGTTGAAGAAATGACACAGCGGAGTCGGATTTGATGGAAAAGGAGGCTTTTCGATGGCCGTGACAGGCTTTGTATTGGGCATGATCCTGCTCTGTGCGCTGGGTGCCGTGCTTGCGGTTGGCGGCGTCATTTTGCTGGTTGTATTGTGCAAATCGCGCAGGGCCAAAAAGGGGCTGCTTGCAATCCCTATTCTTCTGCTGATCGTGGGGTTGATCTGTGCAGGAATCCCGGGCGGATATTTTGCTGTTGTTTCCCGTGCGAAGGGCGAGCGGGAACACGCGCGCGGCGCGCTGGTGACGGCGATCGAGAAGGACCCTTCCGATGTGGAAACGGTGCGGAATTTACTCGACGGCGGCATGGATCCCGACGAGGGGACCCAGAGCGGCTATACACCGCTTATGGCGGCCTCCTTCCGGCAGGGAACCGGGGTCATGGAGCTGCTCATCAAGGCGGGGGCGGATGTCAACCGGCGGGATGACAGCGGCTACAGCGCGCTGATGCTGGCGTGCAGCCCGCCTGCGGGGCGTCTGCCGGATCCGGAGGGCATCCAGCTCCTTGTGAAGAGCGGCTCGGATCGATCCCTGCGGGACAACAATGGCCGTACCGCCTACGATCTCCTGATGCTGCGGGCGGAGGATGACTGCGAAGCGCTGAAAAAGCAGCCGGCGCGGCTTGCGGCCTATGAGGAGGCCGTGAAGGCGGTAAAACCGGGATAATATCTTTTTGTCGGAGTCCGGAACGGCTGGATGGAAAGTAGAGGCCATTGCAGGCCCATGGTGAGCATAGAGAAAGCGGCAGAGGCCGCTTTCTCTATGCTTTTTTATCTGATTTTGCCAGCCTTTACGGCCTGCGCGGCCTTTTCTATTTTCAAAATACTGGAGGCGCGGTATTTTTCATCGCCCCCCATGCGGCCTGCTGTCCCCCGCGATCAAAAACTTTGGAGAAAGGATGCGAATTTCGCCAACGAGATTGCAAGCCGTTGTATTTGTTTCCTGTGCCTCATCTAAAGGTACCGTTGGCGGGCCATCGCAGATTTTTTACAGCCGGTCTTGAAGCGCTTTCACTACCCGTTACGATAAAAAATAGCCGCAAGACGGCTGTACATTGGAAAAGCAGGGATCTCTTGAACAGGGCAGTCAGCCATAGGGTTTGCTTTGTTGCTCGCTGCGCTTCGTAATAAAAAAACGGCGCAACATGTAGTTGCTACATGTTGCGCCATTTTTGCTTCTTTCGCGATTGGAAGGCGTTTGAGAACCTCGGGGCTTAAAATTCGTTTTTCAGCGGCACGCCGTTCGCATCCCTGTCGATCGAGCCGGTCAAAAGCTGGATCGCTTCCACCAGCGCCCAGATGCCCGCCGCGATCGCTCCCGCGCCGCACAGCCATCCGCCGATCAGGGTTAGAAGAAGCTGTGCAATGCCTTTATTGGTATAGCCGAGATAGAAGTTGTGAATCCCCAGCGTGCCGAGCAGGAAAGCCAGAATCACAGCGGCCAGCTTCGATTTCTGCTGGCCGTAAGGGGCGCCGCCCGGCTGCGCGGAGGCATTTTGCGGTGCGCCGCAGTTCGCGCAAAAGGGCGCGCCATCCGAGCACTGCCCGCAATTGAAGCAATATTGATTGCCGGCGCCTACCGGAGCGCCGCACTGGGTGCAGACGTTCGCGCCCTCCTGGAGCATGGCGCCGCAGTTTCTACAAAACATCGGTCAGATCATCCTTTCCGCGGAAGCCGGATTGCAATCACTGGTTGACCAGGGAAACAGCATCCGCCAACGCCTGAAGCGACCAGCTTGCAAGCCTGGAACTTCCGTTGCATGCATTGCACTCAGTGTACCATATCCAAAGCCTCCGCACAAGGGAGCATGGAGAATAAAGCGGGAGGAATAAAAAGGATATTCCGTAAAACTTAGGTTTCTTTTATGCCGTGCAGACGAAGCAGACCCAGCCGCCATCCTCGTGGCGCTCGTTTACGGTGAAGCCGTATTGCGCGAAGGCGGAGAGAATATCTTCCTCGCGGGTGTCGATGATGCCTGAAGTGATGAACACAGCGCCCGGCTTCATGAACTGACGGACATTCCTGCAGAAGCGGATGATGACATCCGCAACGATATTGGCCACGACAATGTCGAACCGGCCTTTCACCTGCTCGGTCAAATCGCCCTGCAAAACCGTGAAGCGCGGTGCGGAAAAGCCGTTTTCCCGCCCATTCTCTATCGCAGTTTTGACCGCCAACGCATCAATATCTACGCCAGTGGCGCTTTTTGCGCCGAGCAGAAGGGCGCAGAGGGAGAGGATGCCGCTGCCGCAGCCAATGTCGAGCAATTCGGTTTCCGGCGTTACATAGTGTTCAAGCGTTTCAAGGCACAGGCGCGTTGTATTGTGCCCGCCCGTGCCGAAAGCAAGCCCGGGCTCCAGGTGGAGAACCTTTCGGTCTCCGGCGTCATATTCCTGCTCCCAGAGCGGTCGGATCAGCAGCTTCCGGCCGATGGGCAGGGGCTTGAAATACTGCTTCCAGTTGTTTTCCCAATCCTGCGTCCGGCAAACTTCCGTCGAGATCTGGTGGCGGATTCCGGCGGCATGGTAGCGCTCGCTCAAAAAGGCGAGCGCTTCCGCAGGATTTTCCTCCGGAGGCAAATAGACGTGGATGAAGCCCTTTGTACGGTCTTTTTTCAATAGCTCCTCATCGATCAGGTCAATGTGCGCGATTTCCCGGGCTTCCATTTCTAAATTCCGGTAATCCTCCATATAAATACCATAGGGGACAACCATCTGCGCGATATCGCCGGCGCGGTCGATGTCGTCTGCATCTGTTTCAATGACGATTTCCGTCCAATCCATTCTACAGCGTTCCTTTCCGGCGGGTGGGCCGCCTTTCCATTCTACTTCATGAAGCGGGGCGACTGGGGCAACTCTTGTTTTTATCATTCTAACATGATTCCATTGCGCCCACGCGCAATGGGCGGCAAGGCCGCAGGGCGAAAGCCCGAATCAATGCTTCAATGTTCTCCGAAACGCAGAAATC
>URQB01000012.1 GCA_900549825.1 uncultured Oscillospiraceae bacterium
TTCGAATTGGCATATCAAATCATTTAGAAAAGGGCCGGCGATGATCGCCGGCCCTCGGCCTGTCGAAAAAGGGATTTGATTACCTTGATAAGGGAAGAAATGAACCGCGCTCAGGCCGCGCAGGGCCAATCTGCTGGACAGGTAAGATAAAAAAGAGCTCCGCGCCGCAGGCGCCCGCAAAAAAGTGGGAGCGAAAGCGAGGCGTCGCGAGGGCGTTTACAACCGAGCAGGTGAGCCGAGCGTGCCTTTTTGCGGGGAGGAGGCATGACGGAGCGATATGAGAAAAGCCCGGCCAGAGCCGGGCTTTTTGAATGGAGCGCAGTCCATTCCGACGTGGCTGGGATGGCTGGATTCGAACCAGCGGATGACGGAGTCAAAGTCCGTTGCCTTACCCCTTGGCTACACCCCAATAATTTTATTTTACTGCCTGATACCAAAATACGCAAAGCTTTCGCCTTGCGTACGGAAAAGTCAAATGGGGTGGGTAATCGGGTTCGAACCGACGACCTCCAGGGCCACAACCTGGCACTCTAACCAGCTGAGCTATACCCACCATATTGGCGCGCTTGAAGGGACTCGAACCCCTGGCCCACTGCTTAGAAGGCAGTTGCTCTATCCACCTGAGCTACAAGCGCATAAAAAAAGAAAAACTGGAGCGGGTGATGGGAATCGAACCCACACAACCAGCTTGGAAGGCTGGGATTCTGCCATTGAACTACACCCGCATAAAAGCCTTCGCACCGTGCGCCGGGAATCCGCTGAAAAAAAGTGGAGCGGGTGGCAGGAATTGAACCCGCCTCTCCGGCCGGGAAGGCCGGCGTTCTGGCACTGAACTACGCCCGCATATAAACACAGAAAGCAGATGGAGCCTTCAAGCGACGGGAATTATTTTACCACAATCCACAGCTTCCGTCAAGCCTTATTTTCCCTCTAAACGGAAAAATCTCAAAACAGCGCCAATGGCGGCGCAGATATAGCGCCGCCATCTATTGAACCGTCTCTCAAACCGCGGAAGAACGCGGCCGCGGTTTCTCCACAAGTGTGGCGGCCTTCAGCCGTGTGGGCTTGCGGTTTGGATTCTTTTCAATCAGGGGCGGCTGATTGTCCTTGACATAGGCCGCCGTGATCTGGATCCGCTCGATGGTATAATCTGAGGGAATGGTGTACATGATCGGCGTGAGCAGCTTTTCCATGATGGAGCGCAGCCCGCGGGCTCCGGTTTCCTTTTCAAGCGTCTGGTCCGCAATCGCATCCAGCGCATCCTTATCGAAATCGAGCTCCACCTGATCCATCTCAAACAGCTTCTTATATTGCTTGATCACCGCATTTTTCGGCTCCGTCAGAATGCGCACGAGCGCCTCCCGATCCAAAGCATGCAGTGCCGTGATCACAGGCAGGCGGCCGACCAGCTCTGGAATCAGGCCGAATTTGACCAGATCCTGATGGATGACCTTCTCCATGATGGTGGAGAGCGCCACATCCTTCTTGCTGCGGATCGCCGCTTCAAAGCCGAGGGAGGAGTTCCCCATCCGGTTCTCTACGATCTTTTCGATCCCGTCGAACGCGCCCCCGCAGATAAAAAGGATGTTCGTTGTGTCGATCTGGATAAACTCCTGCTGCGGATGCTTGCGCCCGCCCTGCGGCGGAACGTTGGAGACGGTGCCCTCCAGGATTTTCAGCAGCGCCTGCTGCACACCTTCGCCGCTGACATCGCGCGTGATGGACGCATTCTCGCTCTTGCGGGAAATCTTATCGATCTCATCGACGTAAATGATGCCGTGCTCGGCGCGCTCGATATCATAATCCGCCGCCTGGATCAGCCGCAGAAGGATATTTTCCACATCCTCGCCAACATAGCCCGCTTCCGTCAGTGTGGTTGCGTCCGCGATGGCAAACGGTACGTTGAGAATCCGCGCGAGCGTCTGTGCAAGCATCGTTTTGCCGACGCCGGTGGGGCCCAGGAGCAAAACGTTGCTCTTCTGGATCTCCACATCCGCGCCCTTGCCGAAATAGATGCGCTTATAGTGGTTGTAAACCGCCACGCTCAGCGCAATCTTCGCCTGCTCCTGCCCGATGACATATTCGTCGAGCTGATCCTTGATCTCCTCCGGCGTGGGCAGGGTGAAATTCGCGTCGTCCCGCCCGCCGTGGCGGTGGGGGCGGTCCTCATCCTCGATCACCTCACGGCAAAGCTCCACGCATTCATTGCAGATGAAAACACCCGGCCCTGCGACCAGCGTATCCACCTGATCCTGCGTTTTATTGCAAAAAGAGCAGCGTACGCCCTTCTGATTGTTGTCATCATCTCTTGGCATGTGCAATATACCTCCCCGGTAAAAGCCTTACCTATGCTCAATGATACGGTCGACCAGACCGTATTCGAGCGCCTCCTGTGCGCTCATAAAGTTATCGCGCTCCGTATCCTGGCAGATCACATCGTAGGGCTTGCCTGTATTGGCCGCCAGGATCTTATTCAGGCGCTCCTTCGTCTTGATGATATGGCGGGTCGTGATCTCCATATCCGTCGCCTGCCCCTGCATGCCGCCGGAAGGCTGATGGATCATCACCTCGCTGTTGGGCAGCGCGAGGCGCTTGCCCTTCGCACCGGCCGCGAGCAGGAAGGCGCCCATGCTCGCCGCTATCCCCATGCAGATGGTGGAAACGTCGCATTTGATATACTGCATCGTATCGTAAATCGCGAGGCCATCTGTCACAGAACCGCCGGGGCTGTTGATATAAAAGCTGATATCCTTCTCGGAATCCTGCCCTTCCAGAAACAGCATCTGCGCAACAACCAGGCTTGCAGTCGTCTGATTGACCTCATCGCAGAGCACGATGATGCGGTCATTGAGCAAGCGGGAGAAAATATCGAACTGCCTCTCTCCCCTGCTGGTCTGCTCGATTACCATTGGTACTAAGCTCATTTGGAAGATCCCCCTTTAAAAGTGTCATGGATTGTGTTCAGAGAGCACATGTACCGGAAAAGCAATTGCGGGCCACAGCCGATGGCTCGCAATTGCTTTTTCAAATGGGTGCGCCGCGCCCTTTGCATCCTGTGGGATATGCCTTTAGTATTGCACAGGCGGCGAGCCCTTTAAACGCCGGCCTAAAATTATTCCGCGTCCTTCTCTTCCGCCTTCGGCTCCTCTACGGGCATTTCCTCAGCGGCAGCCTTCTTCTTACGGGCCGTCTTCTTTTTCTTGGCAACGGCATTCTTTTTGAGGAATTCAATCGCCTTGCGCACGGCAAGGTTGGCCGTGATGTCCGCGGCAGGGATAACGCCCTTGATCTTGTCGACATCCATCTTATAATTCTCGGCAAGCTTTGCATACTCCGCCTCGATCTCGTCCTCAGCGGGTTTAATCTGCTCCAGCTCCACGATCTTTTCCAGCGCAAGGCGGGTCTTGACATTGGTCTCAGCCTGCTCGCGGTACATGGCCATCATCGCGTCGCGCTCCATGCCGGTGTAATTGAGGTAGGTGTCGAAATCGATGCCCTGGGACTGCAGGCGGTAATTGAACTCGTCGAACTCCTCCTGCGCGGCACGGTCAAACATCAGCTGCGGAATTTCCGCCGTCACCAGTGCGGGGAGCTGGTCGAGGAGGGTATGCTCAAAGTCCTCCTCCGCATGCTCCTGCTTGTGCTCAAGCATCTTCTTTTTGGTATCCGCTTTCAGCTCGTCAAGCGTGTCGAACTCGCTGACATCCTTGACGAACTCGTCGTCGAGCTCCGGCAGCTCCTTCTGCTTGATCTCGTGGAGCTTGATTTTGAAGGTGGCGTCCTTGCCCTTAAGCTCCTCGGCATATTCCTCCGGAAAGGTGACGTTGATTTCAAACTCCTCGCCCGCCTTGTGGCCAGTCACCTGCTCCTCAAAGCCCGGGATGAACTGATGGGAGCCGAGCGTCAGGTCGTAATTCTCACCCTTGCCGCCCTCAAAAGCGACACCGTCTACAAACCCTTCAAAATCGATCACGGCCAGGTCGCCGTCCTGCGCGGCACGGTCTTCCACGCTGATGTAACGCGCGTTGCGTTCGCGCATCTTCCCGATTTCCCCGTCAACCTCTTCATCCTTGACCTCAACGGCTGTTTTCTCAGCCTCCAGGCCTTTATATTCACCCAGCTCCACTTCGGGCTTCACGGCAACCTTCACCTTGATCAGGGCGCCGTCCCTGCCCATCTCCTCCACCTTGGGATCATAGGGCTCGTAAACCGTCTGCAGGCCGGATTCCTCCACAGCCTCCCTGACTGCCTGCGGATAGACCGCCTCGATCGCGTCCTCATAAAAGACCTCGGGGCCGTAGACGCGCTCGATGAAAGCGCGGGGAGCCTTGCCCTTGCGGAAGCCATGGACGGTAATATTCTTCTTCTGCTTGAGATACGCTTTGTTGACAGCGTCCTCAAACGTTGCGGCGTCAACCGTTATTTCCAGCTCGTATACACCGGCCTCTTCCAATTTGGTCGCTGCTTTTAAACTCATCTTCATTTTCCTCCTGTACATCTGTTGCGGTTTAACTAAGTTATTATAGCAGATACATGCTGTGATTTCCAGTTTTTTTTGAAATTCTGAGATTCTTTACAGATTCTTCACGAATCGTCCGTGCTATCTCCGGATGACTCTCCCGTCATCAGTACCAATCCCATTTTTGATTTTTTCCGGAATCCGGTTCAAAGCGATCCTTGCGAAAGATCCTCTGCTCTTTGTCCAGCCGTCGAAAGGGATATCAGCCTCGGACAAAAATTCAAATAATCGGCCGAAATCAGGGAAAACTCAATGCCTTCCCGCTCGCCTGTCACGGCGGCGCGTGTGGCCGGGCCATGCAGATGGCCATAATAGCAGCACCGGATTTTCTCCTCCTCCAGCACCTGCATCATCTCCTCGCAGCGCGCCGCCTGCGTCAGCGGCGGATAGTGAAGGAATACGACCGGCTCGCCGCCGAGCGCCTTTGCCGCCTGAATGGAGGTCCGCAACCTGCCGGCCTCGCGCAGGACGACCTTTTTATCCGCATCCTCCTCTGCGTCAAAAAACCAGCCGCGCGTGCCGCATACGGCGACGCCCTCCACTAAGACTGCGTCGTTATGGACGATACGAAGCGAAGTTAGCTCATGCTCTTCGAAAAAGAGATCCATTTTGCGGCGCGTCGACCACCAGTAATCGTGGTTGCCCTTGAGCAAAAGCTTTTTCCCGGGCAGGGCATGCAGAAATTGCATATCCCTGAGCGCGCCGGGGAGGGACATGCCCCAGGAAATATCCCCTGCGATCACGACCGTATCCCCTTCGCCCACCACGGCGCGCCAGTTCGCCTCCAGGCGCGCCACATAATCCTGCCAGCCGCGGAAAATCTCCATCGATTTATCGGCAGCCAGGGATAAATGCGGATCCGCGATGGCAAAAATCGACATTCTCTCTTCCCTCCCGGAAATAAACGACATCCATTTTGATTCAAAAACATGCGCTTGCGTTTGAATCATTTTTCTTCATTTTCGCACGCGAAATAACCGGCGATTCATTATTTTCCTGTTGTTTCGCCCCGCATAGAAAAGAGAATGCTGCAAATGCTAATTCCGGGCGCGGAAAGCGCCGGGAAAGGAGGCGTTACGATGGGCAAAGAACACATCAAGGAAATCAGCGATATCGCCTGCAGCGTCACGAGCTGCGTATACCACGACGGCCATACGAAGTGCATGGCCGGAAAGATCGAAGTCGGGCCGCGCAACGCGTGCTGTTCGTCTGAGACGGAGTGCGCGACCTACGAGCCGGACAATGGCATGCAGTAAAATTCGGAAAATAAGCGCGCGAGGCTGCTGCAAAACTTTGCAGCAGCCTTATTTCAAACCATGCACCTGTTATTCCTGGATGCCAAGCATTTGAAAGACCACGTCTTTCATCTCATCCCGATCGCAAACCTTTGTAAAGCGCGGTTTTTTCTGCGCGAGATCCGCAAGCTGCGGCGGAACGTTCTCTCCCGTCAGCTCGGAAAGCTCCTGCACCATGCCGAATTCATCCGTGCTCGCAGCACGCCCGTTTTTCACAGCAGAGAGTACGCTCGCAGAGAATTTGAAGGGACTCGCCGTGGAAGCAATGAGCATCGGCGTATTGTCCCCCGTGCGCAGCAGATACTGCTTGCATACATCCACAGCCACTGCCGTATGCGTATCGCAGAGGTACTGTGTATTATGATAGGTTTCGCGGATGGTCATCTTCGTTCGGCTGTCATTGCAGCACCCGGCGTCGAAAAGCGTTTTGAGCTTGTTGAGCATCGGCTTGCCCACGTTATAGCAGCCGTCCCTCTTCAGGCTGTCCATCCATGCGCATACCTGCGCATCATCCCGGCCGCACAGGTCAAAGAGCAGCCGCTCCAGATTGCTGGAGATCAGGATGTCCATGGAGGGCGACATCGTGGTGTAAAAGCCGCGGTTGCGGTCGTACCTCCCCGTCTGGAGAAAATCCGTCAGCACATTGTTCGCGTTGGAGGCGCACACCAGCTTATGGATGGGAAGCCCCATCCTGCGCGCATAATATGCGGCCAGGATATTGCCGAAATTGCCTGTCGGGACGACGACGTTGATCTTATCGCCCAATTCAATGGAGCCTTCTTTGAGCAAATCACAGTAGGCAGAAATATAATAGACGATCTGCGGAACAAGGCGGCCCCAGTTGATTGAGTTGGCGGAGGAGAACATCATATTCTGCTGCGCAAGCCGCGCGGCAATCTCCGGATCGGTAAAGATCGCCTTGACGCCGGTCTGCGCGTCGTCAAAATTGCCGCGGATCGCGCAAACGCCGACATTTTCGCCCTCCTGCGTCGTCATCTGGAGTTTCTGCATGGGGCTCACGCCCTCCTCCGGATAGAAAACGAGAATTTTCGTATTGGGCACATCCTTAAAGCCCTCCAACGCCGCCTTGCCCGTATCGCCTGAGGTTGCGACCAGGATAACGATCGTCTTCCCCTCCGCGGTTTTGGAAGCGGCCACGGTCAGCAGGTGTGGCAGAAGCTGGAGCGCCATATCCTTGAAGGCGCAGGTCGGCCCCCTCCACAGCTCCAGCACGTGGATATTTTCGGTCAGATGCGCAATCGGCGCAACCTTGGGAGAGCTGAATTTGCCCGGCGCATAGGCGCCGCGGACGCATCCGTCCAGCTCCTCCGGGGCAAAATCCGTTAGGTACAGGGACAAAATCGCCTTCGCGCGCTCAATATAGTCAAGCTCTGCCAGAGCGGCGATCTGATCCATGGAAAGCTTCGGAATCTCCTCTGGAACAAACAGGCCGCCTTCTGCGGAAATCCCCTGTGCGATGGCCTGCGCAGAGGAAACATGCACGTTTTGATCCCTCGTGCTCGTATACAGCATCTTTCAAACCCCTTTATTTGTAACTTATTGTTGATGCATTTCATAGATGGCCCATGATCATTTATTCTAACATATCTGTTTGCTGCTGTAAAAGGTTTTGAAAAAATTTTTCAGCATTTTTGAAAAATAACGCATCAGCCTGCTCTGCCGAAAGCCCCTGCTCCAACAAATAGGTACGCAACGATTCCAGCTTTTCGATCCCGGCAAAGCAGGGCTCCACCTCGCAGCCGTCAAAATCGCTGCCGAGTGCGATCACAGGTTCCCCGCCGCGCTCCAGAAGATGCGCGATATGCCGGTAGGCTGCCGCAAAGCCGCCGTCGCCCGGCCTGCCCAGAAACGCTCGATAGAGGTTCATTCCGATCAGACCGCCGCGCGATCTGATGCAGCCAATTTGCCGATCCGTCAGGCTGCGGGGATGGCGGTATACCCCATTGCAGTTGGAATGCGACGCAAGGAAGGGCTTTTTTGCGATTTTGGCCACGTCCCAGAAACCGCGCCGGCTCAGATGCGACACATCCACAGCCATTCCTATGCGCTCCATCTCCCGCACCGCCTCTTTACCGCACTGCGTCAGCCCGCCGGCACACCGTTTTCCACAGCCACAGCCGAGTTCGTTCGCGCCATTCCAGGTCAATGTGATCAGCCGGGCCCCCAGGGAATATAGCTCCTGAATGCGGGCAAGCTCTCCGCCGAGCACTGCACCGCCCTCTACACTGAGGATTGCCGCACATTTTCCCTCCCGCTCCGCGCGGCCGAGATCGGCAGCAGTGCGGCAAAAGGAGACTGTGTCGCCATGCTTGTCAAGCTGATCCAAAAAATACGCATAGATCCGCTGAAAATAATCCCACGCCTCATCCCCCCGGCAGGAATCAGGGATAAAAATGGCAAAGACCTGCCGCCACGGCGCATAGGCGCCGCCCCTTTGCAGGGAAAGGTGCAGGTCGTTATCAAAAAGATCCTTCTTCTGCTTCCAGCATTCACCGATCGTATCGCAGTGCAAGTCAAACAGCCGCATGTGCATCCCCCTCGCTTATCCGTAATCCTGCGCGTCGAAGGCATTTTCCAGATGGCGGATTTCCCGCACCGTTCCCTGTGCGTCCAGCTCCACCTCCATCACATCGAAGCGCGGCTGCAGCGTACAAGGGTGCGAAGAAAGGTAGAGGGATGCCGTGCGCACCACTCTTTGCTGCTTTGCGGGCGTGACCGCCTCTACCGGCGCGGCGATCGCATACGGGCCGCGCGTTTTCACCTCGACAAACACAATATATGTTCCCCGCTGCGCGATCATGTCGATCTCGCCGAAGCGCGTGCGATAGTTGGCGTCCAGAATCCGGTAGCCCTTCTTTCGCAAAGATTGCGCGCAGGCACGCTCCCCGAGCGGACCCGACTGCTTCCGGTCCATAAAAGTCCTCCTTCAATCGCCCGTTTTTCGGCCCCGCAGCGTTATAAACGCGCAGCAGGGCGCCGGCTACTTTCCGCGACGGTCAAGATTTTTCAAAAATGTTTTTCGATGCACCGGAGAGATCCCATACTGTGCAAGCATCTCATAATGCAGCTTCGTACCGTAACCCTTATGCTTTGCAAACTGATATTGCGGATACTCCCGGTCCAGCTCATACAGATAGCGGTCACGGCTGACCTTTGCAAGGATAGAGGCCGCCGCGATAGAGGCGGATTTTGCATCCCCCTTGATGATCGTGCGCTCCGCGACCGGAAGGCCCGGCGCACGGTTGCCGTCGATCAGTGCGAGATCCGGCTTTGTATGCAATCCCTCAAAAGCCCTGCGCATGGCGAGAAAGGTTGCCTGCAAAATATTGATCTCATCGATTTCCCGCTCGGTTGCCATGGCAACCGAATAATCCGCCGCGCGTGCGGTGATCTCTTCAAACAGCAGCTCACGCTTCTTCTCGCTGAGCTTTTTGGAATCGTTGAGCCCCGTGATCTCCTCCCCAGGGCGCAGCACAACACATGCGGCAAAAACAGGGCCTGCAAGCGGCCCTCTTCCCGCTTCATCAATACCGCAGACGCATTGGAAGCCTTCGCAGGCCGCTTCCCCTTCATAAAGATACCAGTTGATTGTTTCCATCCTGTTCCTCTCCATATGAAAAAAGGCCGGCGTGACCGGCCGCTCTTTTTTATTACGAAGCGCAGCGAGTAACAAAGCAGACCTCGCTGCTGACTGGTCTGTTCAGGAGTTGCTGCTTCTCGTAAGTGACACAATGTTACTGGCTCTTTTTTATTACGAAGCGCAGCGAGTAACAAAGCAAACCATTTGGCTGACTGATCGATCAAAGAGTTGCCGCAGCCCTCAAGCCACAAGACATAAGCGGCTCTTTTTTTATTTCTCCGGCGGGAACTCCAGCGTAATACGCCCCATCCGGCCCGCACGGTATTCGTCGAGGAGCATGGCGCTCGCCCGCTCCGTATCGATCTCGCCACCGCGCATCAGCATGCCGCGCCTGCGTCCGATCAGCTCCAGCAGCTCATATGGCGCTAAGGATGCAGCCTCATCCACATCCAGCTTATACCGCTCACACAGCCGGTCGCGGTACTGGGCAGCCAATACGGCCAGCAGCCTGACCGCCAGCGTTTCCACGTCCAAAACCTCGTCCTTGACCGAGCCGATGAAGGCCAGCCGGTTTCCGACCTCCGGATCGTCAAACTTCGGCCAGAGCACGCCGGGCGTGTCCAGCAGCTCGATCCCGCCGCCGATGGCAAACCACTGGTTCTGCCGGGTCACACCGGGCCGGTCGGCCACCTTTGCGCGGCTGCGGCCCGCCATTCGGTTGATAAAGGAGGATTTGCCTGTATTGGGGATGCCGACTACCATCACGCGCAGCGAGCGGCCTGCCATCCCTTTTTCGATATTTGATTGAATCTTATCCTGCAGCAGCTCCCGCACCGTTTCACCATAGGCGTTCAGCCCGCGCCCGGAGCGGCAATCCACCGCCAGGGCAGGCGTCCTCTGCCTCTCGAACCACGCTTTCCAGCGGCGCGAAGCCGCCTCGTCCGCCATATCGCACTTATTGAGCAGCACAATATGCGGCTTGCCGGCAATCAGCTCGTTCAGCTCCGGATTGCGGCTGCTCAGGGGCACACGGGCATCCAGCAGCTCCGTCACCGCGTCCACAAGAGGGAGGCTTGCCTGAATCTGCCTGCGCGTTTTAGCCATATGGCCGGGAAACCACTGAACGGTCTGCTTTTGAAAATCGCTCATTGAAACCTTACCTTCCGCATCAATACACCGACCAGTGCCCCAGCGGCGTAATACGGCCCTCTACCTTACCCAGCACATAGCGAACGTCAATGAATCCGATCATGGGCGAGCGGCTGTCCGTTGACATATTGCGATTGTCACCCATCACAAAAATATGCCCTTCGGGGACGGTGACGGGGAATTCCACACCCTCCTTCGTCAGCGTCGGCGCATTGACATAGGGCTCATCGAGCGCTTTATCGTCAACATACACAATCCCTTTTTCAAAATCGATGTCTACCTTCTGGCCTTCTGTGGCGATCACGCGTTTGACAATCGGTTCATGAAAAATATTAGGCTGTGTGACGATCACAATATCCTTATACTGCGGCTGATACTGCCTGCTTGATACCAGCAGGCGGTCGTTTGCCTGCAGGGTTGGCACCATGGAGGTACCCTCCACGCCCACCAGGCGGAATAAAAAAGTGAAAATCAAAAAGATTACCAGCAAAGCAGATACCAGGATATCCACAAACTCATACACGGCGGATACCAGCTTTTTTCGGGCGGGCGACATCCGCTTTCTCTTCGGCGCCTCCGGCTGAATCGGCTGCTCTGCCTGCGGTACTTTTTCTTCTGAATCCATCTGTAAAACCTCCGCTCCGAAATATTGTGTTCCGTTCAACATCCGCCGAAGCCTATCCAATCCTCCACTGGCCTACAGGGAAGAAACGGAATACGGCTTTGCCGGAAAGATAGCGCGTGTCGATAAAACCGATCATGGAGGACCGGCTGTCAAGCGAATCGTTGCGGTTATCTCCCATGACAAACACATGTCCCTCCGGCACCTGGATGGGATAAGTCAAGTCCCCGCTCTTCTCCACCGGCTCGCTGATATAGGGCTCGTCCAGAATATCGCCGTTGACGGAAACCGTGTGTGCCTGCGGGTCAATCTCAACCGTATCGCCCGCCACGGCGATGATACGCTTGATGAGCGGCTCATGGCGTGCGTTCGGCTGTGAGACCACGACGATATCGCCGCGCTGCGCATAAAAGCCGGCCGTCGTTACAGCCACCCAGTTGCGATCCTGCAGCGTTGGCTCCATGGAACTCCCGCTGACCCAGAACGGCCGGCACAAAAAGGCGAACAGCACCATCACAAGCAGGACCGCCAGCGAAAAGGAATCCAGAATCTCATAGATGACGTTCCACTTTGTGCGGGGAGCCGGCGTTTCATCAAATTCAATTGTATACTCTTCATACCTGCGCATGCAAATCATCCTAACAAAAAAGGGACACAGGCATCACCCTTGTCCCTTGTGTACTTCTGCCCTCAGCGAAGCTGTTCCTTAACTTTTGCAGCCTTACCGACTCTGTCGCGCAGATAGTACAGCTTGCTCCTGCGCACCTTACCGGAGCGGACCAGCTCAACCTTTGCAACATTGGGGGAATGTACCGGGAAAACCCTTTCCACACCAACGCCATAGGAAACGCGGCGGACGGTAAAGGTTTCGGATACGCCGCTGCCCTTCTTGGCGATGACAGTGCCCTCAAAGACCTGGATCCTTTCGCGCTCACCCTCACGGATTTTCACGTGCACCCTGACGGTGTCGCCAACGTGGGTTACCGGCGCGTCTCCCTTCATCTGGCCTTCGGTAATGATTTTCAAAGCGTCCATTTCTAAAATATCCTCCTTCGATTTACAGGCGTTCATACCGCCTACGGCGGAAGCGGACCGTCCGTTTCAATGTCTGGCATAAAAGCCGGCATGAACCCCGTCGCAATGGCACGACGGAAAACAAATGCTTAAATAGTCTAGCATAAAAGCACACGGGATGCAAGAGGAAACCCAAAAATCAGATGGAAAAATTTGTAGAGTATGCTTCGTTTTGAAACAATATCAGGGAACATCAATGCGTCCTGACGACAGCATGGCCGGAGCAAAAGCAGTCGCCGCATTTTCACCCGGCAGTTTGTTCTCTTTATTGGGAAATTCCTTCCGTTTCCTGCTGCCATCCATTTGGAGCGTCCTCCTCTACGAAATCCACTTATGAAAACTGAGTATACGATTTTTCGTAATAAAATATTGCAAAATGTATTGCATTTTCAAAATTTTATGGTATAATTAGTTATACATGGTTCCAATGCTTATTTCAAAATAGTTTCATAAGAAGGAGTAAACTGTGCATCAGGTATTTACTATTAAAGGTGATCATGATATGATATAGTAAATTTTTTGATTATTTTTGCAGGGAACGGTGTTTGTTCTGTATTCGGCTTCTGCGGCCATGGGCGCGAGCATTTCCGAATATGGCACAAGTGGGCTGGAACAGCGAAAATATTCAACATAAAAGGAGTCAGATCTAAAATGAATCAATTTGAGAAGAAAGAAGGAGACCTGCCCTATGGGAAGTGCAAAAGATAATTTTAAAAAAGGCGCGGTGGAAATGCTTCTGCTGACGATGCTGTGCGAGGAAGATATGTACGGCTATCAGATGGCCCAGCTTGTCAAGAAGCGCAGCAAGGGCGAAATCACGATTCCGGAGGGATCCATGTACCCGACGCTGTACCGCCTTATGAGCAAGGGCTACATCACAGACCATCAGTCCACCTCCGGGCGCCGTCAGCTGCGCGTTTATTATCACATTGAACCGGCCGGGCGCGAGCATCTCGAGCAGATCCGAAAGGATTATTTCGACGTTAACCGCGGCATCCAGATGGTCATGGACAAAAGCGCGGAGGTCATCAGAGGCCTGATGGAGGATCAGTAAATTTTCGGTAAACCCTATCGAAACGCATTGCCACATGCAAAAGAGCATGTATGTGGCAATGCGTTTTTATTTGATCAGCTATGGCGCAATGCATGCGCTCATAAACAGGAGCGCGTGTGCTTCACAGATAAATTGTGAAGCACACGCGCTGATTTTTTGGGAAAAGCTCTTTTGCGCTTATTCAGCCGGCGCGTAGAGATCCTTGAGCCTGACCAGATGCTGATACTTTTCCTTGGAATACGCCTCGGACTTCTCGAACAGGCACTCTGCACGATCCGGGAAGGCGCGAAGCAGGGAGTTGTAGCGGACTTCGTTCATGATGAAGTCGCGGTAGCTCTGGCTCGGCTCCTTGCTGTCGAGAGAGAAGGGATTCTTGCCCTCAGCGGCAAGGCGCGGGTCAAAGCGGAAGTTGTGCCAGTAGCCGGCGGCCACAGCAGCTTTCTCCTCGGTCATGCTGATGCCCATGCCGCCCTTAATGCCGTGATTGATACACGGCGCATAGGCGATGACGATGGACGGTCCGTCATAGCTCTCCGCCTCATGGAAGGCCTTCAGGCACTGGTTGTAATCCGCGCCCATTGCCACCTGGGCCACATAGACATAGCCGTAGCTCATGGCGATCGCTGCGAGATCCTTCTTCCTGACGACCTTACCGGTCGCGGCGAACTGCGCGACAGCGCCGGTGGGCGTTGCTTTGGAGGCCTGCCCGCCCGTATTGGAGTAAACCTCGGTATCGAAGACAAGGATATTGACATTCTGGTTCTGCGCAAGAACGTGATCCAGGCCGCCGAAGCCGATATCATAGGCCCAGCCGTCGCCGCCGAAGATCCAGATGGACTTCTTATTCAGATAATCCTGATCCGTCAGGATCGCCTGCGCAGCTTCCTTGCAGCAATCCTTGTCAAATGCCGTGCTCTCAAGGAGCTTGATGAGCGCTTCGGAAGCGGCCATGTTGGCGCCGCTGTCGTTCTTCGTGTCGATCCATGCCTTCGCAGCCTCCGCCACGCCCGCCTTATCGCACTCGGCAAGGACATTGACGTTCTCTTCCAGGCGCTCGCGGATCTGCGCGTTGGCAAGATACATACCATAGCCGAATTCCGCATTGTCTTCAAACAGGGAGTTCGACCATGCCGGGCCCTGGCCCTTCTTATTCACCGTGTATGGTGTGCTCGGCGCGGAACCGCCCCAGATGGAGGAGCAGCCCGTCGCATTGGCGATATACATCCGGTCGCCGAACAGCTGGGTAACGAGCTTTGCATACGGCGTTTCGCCGCAGCCGGCGCATGCGCCGGAGTACTCAAGCAGCGGGGTCTTGAACTGGCTGCCCTTGACCGTGGTCTCCTTGAACTTCGCGGCAACCTCCGGCTTCTCCGGCAGGCTGTGCGCGTAGTTAAAGTTCTCCTGCTCGTGCGCCTGCGTCTCAAGCGGCTTCATGACGAGCGCCTTCTCGCCCTTCATGCCGGGGCAGACGTTCGCGCAGGAGCCGCAGCCCGTGCAGTCGAGTGCGGAAATGGTAATGGCAAATTGCATGCCGGGCACGCCGGTCATCGCCTTCATCTTCATGCCCTCAGGGGCGTTCTTCGCTTCCTCCTCCGTCAGCGCAAACGGGCGGATGACCGCATGCGGGCAGACATAGGAGCAGAAGTTACACTGGATGCAGTTTTCCGGAATCCAGCAGGGCGTATCAACCGCGATGCCGCGCTTCTCGAAGGCTGCGGAGCCCTGCGGGAAGGTGCCGTCCGCCGTATCCTGAAAGGCGGATACGGGAAGCGTGTCGCCCAGCTGGGCGCTCGCGGGCTCAAGGATTTCCTTGACGAATTTCTTGAGCTCCGGACGGTCGGTATCGACCTCGGTCTCCACAATCGTATCCTCGGCGGCTGCCCAGGAGGCCGGGATCTCGACCTTCACGGTGCCCGCAACGCCGCGCTCGATGGCGGCATGGTTCATGGCGACGATCTTTTCGCCCTTCTTGCCGTAGGAACGGGTGGCGGCATCCTTCATGAGCTGGACGGCCTTATCCTCCGGGATGATGCCGGAGAGTTTGAAGAAGGCGGCCTGCAGGATCGTGTTAACACGCCCGCCAAGGCCGAGCTCCTTTGCGATGTGGGTCGCATCGATCGTGTAGAACTGGATATCGTTCTCCGCGATATAGCGCTTCATGGAGCCGGGCAGGTGCTCGTCGAGCTGCGCGGCATCCCAGAAGCAGTTGAGCAGGAAAATGCCGCCCTTCTTGAGGTCCTCAACCATCTTGTATTTCGTCACATAGGACGGATTGTGGCAGGCGACAAAGTCCGCCTTGTTGATCAGATAGGTGGATTTGATCGGCTTCTCTCCAAAGCGGAGGTGGGAGGTCGTCACGCCGCCGGACTTTTTGGAATCATAGGCGAAATAACCCTGCGCATACATATCGGTATTGTCGCCGATGATCTTGATGGAGTTTTTGTTCGCGCCGACGGTGCCGTCCGCGCCAAGGCCCCAGAATTTGCAGGAGTGCGTCCCCTTCGGGGTTGTATCCGGATTCTCGGTAACCGGCAGGGACAGATGCGTAACATCGTCCTCAATGGCGATCGTAAAGCGCTTCTTCGGCTCGGCCGCCTCCATATTGCGGTATACGGAGATGATGTGGCCTGGATTCGTATCCTTGGAGCCAAGGCCATAGCGGCCGCCGTAAACAGGAATGTTAGCAAACGGCGTGTCGTGCAGGGCGGCGACAACGTCGAGATAGAGCGGTTCGCCCAGGGAGCCGGGCTCCTTGGTGCGGTCGAGCACGGAAATCCGCTTGACGGAAGCCGGCAGAACCTCAACCAGGTGCTTGACGGAGAAGGGCCTGTACAGATGAACCTTGACAAGGCCGACCTTCTCTCCATGCGCATTGAGGTAATCGACCGTCTCTTCGATCGTATCGCATACAGAGCCCATTGCCACAACAACATGCTCCGCGTCCGGTGCGCCATAGTAATTGAAGGGCTTATAGTCCGTGCCAAGGCGGCTGTTGACCTCATTCATGTAGCTTACAGTCGCATCGACAACGTCTTCATAATAGGGGTTGCAAGCCTCACGCGCCTGGAAGAAGATGTCCGGGTTCTGAGCGGAGCCGCGCAGGACCGGATGCTCCGGATTCAGGGAGCGGCGGCGGAACGCATCGACTGCATCCCAGTCAAGCATTTCGCCCAGCGTCTCGTAATCCCAGATCTTGATTTTCTGGATTTCATGGGAGGTGCGGAAGCCGTCAAAGAAATGAAGGAACGGCACACGGCTCTTGACGGTGGCAAGATGCGCCACTGCGCCGAGATCCATGACCTCCTGCGGGCTGTTGGAGCAGAGCATCGCATAGCCGGTCTGGCGGCAGGCATAAATATCGGAATGGTCGCCGAAAATATTCAACGCATGCGTGGAAACGCAGCGGGCGGAAACATTGATCACACCCGGCAGCAGCTCGCCGGCGATCTTATACATATTCGGGATCATCAGAAGAAGCCCCTGAGACGCAGTATAGGTCGTGGTGAGCGCACCGGCCGCAAGGGAGCCGTGCACAGCGCCCGCGGCGCCGCCCTCGGACTGCATTTCAGCGAGCCTTACCTTCTGGCCGAACAGGTTTTTCTGACCGGCAGCAGCCATCTTGTCGGTCTCCTCCGCCATCACGGAAGACGGCGTGATCGGGTAAATAGCGGCAACTTCGGTAAACGCATAGGATACGTATGCCGCGGCGCTATTACCGTCCATGGTCTTGGTTTTTCTTGCCATACTCGATATTTCCTCCTTTTGATTCAGGCGGGAAAAGCAGATCAATCCGAGGCAAATAAACTGGCCGCAAACGAACCGCTTCCCAGGCCTTGGGGACAATAGATAAAGATAGAAATCGCCATCAAATATACTAACACGTTTGTCCGTTTGTGTAAACCAAAAATACGGGGTAAAAGTATGCAAAAAACGGGGCGCGAAAATTTAACAATTTGTGAATATTTTGAAACCACCCGAAAATCGCCGTTTTTGCCGCATTCAGGCCTCTTTTGAACCGCTTTTGAAAGGGCATTCACGCCGCCGCGCCGCACGCCGCGGCAGGGTCCCGCAGGCCTCTCCAACCGGTTTGACACGCTCCTGTCAAACGGCTATAATAATGCAAAACTGCTTTGTAATGTAAGGGAAAGCCTCCTGAATTGACAGGGGAATACACACAGGCGCGGCCGTTGCTGTGCCAACTGGGTTGCCCCTGCCGGCCATAGGCAAGCCTTTTTACAAAATCTTCGCAAAGCAATCAGGAAAGGAGCCAGTCCCCTATGGATGACCCGGACCCTGCCGGAAACATCATTCTGCAGCTTCTATTGCTGCTTGTGCTCATTTTGGTCAACGCCTTTTTTGCCATGTCCGAGATCGCGGTGATCTCGCTCAACGACAACAAAATCCAGAAGATGGCGGAGGAAGGCCATAAAAAGGCCAGGCAGATCCAACGCCTGACGGCAAACTCCAGCAATTTTCTCTCCACCATCCAGATCGGCGTTACGCTGGCAGGCTTTCTGACCTCCGCCTCGGCTTCGCAGACCTTTGCGGATAAGCTCGCCTCAGCGATCGCGCAGCCCAAGGTGGTGGCCGTAATCCCCTACAGCGTCATCAGCGGCTTTGCGATGGTGATCATCACGCTGATCATGTCCTACTTCTCCCTCGTGCTCGGCGAGCTTGTGCCGAAAAAGATTGCGATGCAGAAGCCGGAAAAGGTCTCCTTTATGGCGGTCGGTCCCCTGCTTTTTGTCGCAAAGATCACAAAGCCGGTGGTAAAGCTCCTCTCCTTCTCCACCAATCTGGTGGTCCGGCTGTTCGGCTTCGACCCGAATGCGGATGAGGAGGATGTCACTGCGGAGGAAATCCGCATGATGGTCGACGTGGGTGAGGAAAAGGGCGTCATCGAAAACACCCAGAAGGAAATGATCAACAATATCTTCGAATTTGACGATATGGACGTTGGCGACATCATGACGCACCGCACGGAGATGTTTGCGGTGGAGGTCAACGACCCGCTCGAGGAGGTCGTCAAAATCTCGATGGAGGAAGGGTACTCCCGCATCCCCGTCTATGACGACGATCCGGATAATATCATCGGCATCGCCTATGCGAAGGATCTGCTCAAATACGTCGGGCGCGACCTTCCAAGGGATCAAACCCTGCGCGATATCATGCGCAAGGCGTATTACGTCCCGGAGACCAAGCACTGCGACGAGCTTTTTAAGGAAATGAGCGAGAGCCACGTGCAGATGGCGATCGTCGTCGACGAATACGGCGGCACGGCAGGCCTTGTCACGCTGGAAGACGTTCTGGAAAGCATCGTCGGCAATATTCAGGACGAATACGACAATGAAGACGAAGAAATCTCCAAAATCAACGACACCACCTTCACAATCGACGGCACCGCGGATCTCGACGAGGTTGACGAGCTCATTGGGGCAGACCTGCCGGAGGGCGATTACGACACGCTCGGCGGCTTCATCACGAGCCAGCTCGGCTTCCTGCCCGGCGATGGAGAGATGAACGTGGTGGAATATGAAAACGTCCGCTTTACCGTGCTGAGCGTGGAAGAGCGCCGCATCGGGAAGGTTCGTGTGGAAATCCTGCCCCACGGGGGAGCGCGGGAAGAAGAGGCTGAATCTTTCAATGAAAAAAAGCGCCGTCACCTGCTGCACGAGCGGGAGACGGATGGGGCAGCCGAGGAGAAGCCAGACTGATGCCAAGGCGTAACCGCCTTTTGCAGATATCACGCAATCAAACCAGGGCGCGTCGCAGATGTATTGCAACGCGCCCTTTTCTATCTCAAATATTGTTACGTTGCCAGCGCTTTCTTGGAATGCAGCGGCGGCTTCGGCGATTGATTGCGCTTCTCCAGCTCCTTTTGCCGGTTGCGCTCATAATAGGAGGCGTCCTCCTTCCAGAAGGCATAGGCCGGATCCTGCCGGCGATCCGGCAGATCGTAGTGTTCCTTGAGATAAGCGCCCAAATAAGCGGTCGCTCGCTCCGCGCCGAACAGGTTCAGATGGTCCCCCCCGTCCTTGGAATGCTTTGTCCAGTCAAATTCCATACGGCCCTCCTGCCCCTCTACGTTTAAATCCAGGAAGGGCAGGCCGTTTTGTGCTGCAAATTCGGAAACCGCCTGATGCTTCTCATAGCTCCAGGAGCTTGCGGAGGGCATTTCCAGCAGCATGAGCTGGATGCCGCGCTCTTTGCACAGCTCCATGACCTTCGTCAGGCAGCGCAGGGCCTCTTTGCTCAGCGGCTCATCCCTGCCGCCCGGCTCCATATAATCGTAGCCGCCCTCATAGGGCACCGTCATCGTATGAATCAAATATCCTTTGCCCACATAATGGTAAAACTTACGGCGGATATCCGTAAAATCGTCCCGCGTCAGCTCCTTCCAGCGGGAATGATATTTGACGCCCGCAAACAGATAGCCGACGCCCGTGCCCACCGCGTTGTTGAGAAACGTATCGGAATAACCGTATACCTGCCGTGGAAACGCCTTCACCTTATCTATCAACATTTTCCAGTGGTTTTTATGCATATTGGGGTTGCGGTACATCGCATCCACTTCCAGCACCAGCACCCGGGGGGACTGGCGGGACAACGCCTCCTTAACACGCAGCCATGCGGTCAGGGGATTCTGGCGCGGCTGCCCGCTGGCAAAACTCGTGATCCCATATTGGTTGTACAGATCAATCGGAGAGATCCCGTTATTGAGATCGCTGTTGCCGACCATCACGACGTCCAGCGTATGGTCCGGCTCGCCGAGATACCCGGTGACTACCGTCCCCAGCGTCGAATCCTCCGCCTTATCGTTGCGGGGGACGAGCACCATGGAACACAGCTGAAGCAACAGCAGGAAAATCAGGGAAAAGCAGACGCATTTGGCTGCCCTTCGGATTATTGTTTTCGTCAGTTCATTTCGCACGCTTCCATCATGCCTTTCGGATTACTTAATCAAATGAGCGTGAGTACGTTAAAACTGCCCGTAAAGGAACGTGCCCACATGGTAACCGTCTCCGTAAATTCCGAAAACGATCACGCTGAACAGTGCTGTAAAATAGATCACCCAGCGTATGGGCAACGGCTGCTTTGCAATCAGCGCGCGAACGCTGATATTTCGCTCCTGCAGCACGCTTACCACCAGCATCAGCAGCACAGCAATGCTGAGCAGCAGCCAATCGGCCGCCACAAACTTCGGCATCAGCAGGCTTCCACCCAAAAACGGCCCGCGGAACATGGAGGCAAATACGGAACCGGCGGCACCGAGACCCGGCGCGCGGAAAATCAGCATACCGAAATAGACAAATACGCAGGTACGAATGATCTGGAAAACACGCCAGGGCGTCCCCTCCCGGTCGATATGCAGCACTGCGAGCGCCTTCACGGAGAGCGGCTCAAAAAGCGTGCCGATCGTCATGATCACATAATAATAGAGGCCATAAACGATAAATTTCCATCCCGCCCCGTGCCACAGGCCGTTGCCGAACCAGACGAAAAACAGCGCGCAGATTGCGGGAAGCTGGCGGCCGGCATGCCCTTTAAAGATTTTTTTGGCCTTCTTCCCAAGCGCAAGAATCGGTTTGGAGAGCGAGACCGGATAAAACACATAATCGCGCAGCCATGCGCCGAGCGTAATATGCCAGCGGCGCCAGAATTCCTGAACGGAGGTTGAGAAAAACGGGCGGCGGAAATTCAGCGCCATCTGAATGCCGAACAGTCGCGCCACGCCGCGCACAATATCCATGACGCCGGAAAAATCGGCGTAAATCTGGATGGTGTACAGCAATACGGCCAATATGACAGGAAGGCCCGTATATGCTGCGCTGTCATGGAAAACGGCATCTACGAAAATGCCCGCCCGGTCCGCTACCACCATCTTTTTGAACAGGCCCCACAGAATCATCTCCATGCCGTGCAGGAGATTGGCGCAGCTTGCGCGGTGCGGCTCATAGAGCTGGTGCGCCAGCTGGCCGTAGCGCCCGATCGGGCCCTCGACGATCTGCGGGAAAAAGGAGATAAACAAGGCAAGCCTGCCGAAATGCCGGTCCGGCTCCGCCTTTCCGCGGTAAACATCCACCACATAGCTGACCGACTGCAGGGTATAGTACGAAATGCCCAGCGGCATAATCAGCTTCAGGTGCGGCACAGGGGAAAGCCCGGAAAACAGGCCGAAGATGGAATTAACCGTATCCCCAAAAAAATTGAAATATTTAAAGAAAAGCAACAGGCCGAAATTAAACAGCACCGCCACAAGCACAACCAGCTTCTTCCTGCCGGTCGTCTTTTGCCGCAGCGCCTTCCTCTCCTCTTTGGGCACCGTCTTTTTTGCAAGATTGAATTGCGCATTGATCCGCCCGAGCGCCAGGCCGGACAGATACACGGAAACCGTTGTCGCCAGCAGGCTGAACAGTAACAGCTTGCTTGACAGGAAATAGAAAACATAGCTCGCCGCCAGCAAAACGCCCCAGCGCGCGCGTTGGGGCATCAAAAAATAGAGCAGTCCGGTGACAAGCATAAATATAATAAAGGTAAACGCAGTATAGCTCATTTGCGGCTGTCCCCCAATTGAAATGGCCTTGCGCCAATCCCTGTAAGGTTTTCAGAAAAGAGCATCTCCCTGCCCACCTCGCAGACGGGGAGATGTCAGTGATTTGCTATCCTCAGTTTCAGTCAGTCGGAAAACAAACGGCTCATTCGTCCTGCAGCCGCTCAATCAGCGCCATCATCGCTTCCACGGAATTGAAGTTTTCCGGGCGCAGATCGACAACGGAGATTTCCACATCGAATGCATCGTCGATTTCCGACACCAGAGATACAACATCCAGAGAGTCCAGAATGCCATCGTCAAACAGGCGCGTCTGCCCCTCGAATTCCACACCGGGCTTAAGTTCCTGCAGGATTTCCAATAATTCTTCCATATTCATTGCGCTTCTTTCTATCATCATTTTTTCTTGTTTTCTTTTGAAACATCCAGCTCCCGGTAATGCTCTCCCAGCCACTTTCGGTCCAGCTTGCCGTTGGCATTATAAGGCATCTTACGGGTCTGGACCACAAGGTTCGGCACCATATAGGACGGGAGTCTTCCCTTCGCAAGCTGGAGGATTTCCTCTTTGGGGGCCATTCCCTCATACACGAGAATCAGTTTATCGCGCTTTGCGTCGTACAGGCAGACGCAGACCTCCACGCCCTCACAGGCGGAAACGGCGGCCTCGATCTCGCCCAGCTCGATCCGGTAGCCCATATGCTTGATCTGGAAATCCTTCCGGCCCATGTAGACGAGCTCGCCGCGCTCGTTATAATACACAAGGTCTCCCGTTTTGTAAATCAGCTCGGGATAGGTCCGATTGAGCGGATTCTGAACGAAGCTCGCCGCCGTCTTTTCCGGCGCGCCGTAATATCCCATCGCAAGGAACGAGCCGCGCACGCACAGCTCCCCAAGCTCGCCGGGAGCGGGCTCACAGCCGTTTTCATCCAGCACCAGCAGGCCGCAGTTATCGCATGCACGGCCGATTGGCAGCGATTCGTCATTCCGAAACGGGCGGTCGACAATGTAATACGCGCAGATGTCAGTCACTTCCGTTGGCCCATAGAGGTTTGCAAACAGCGCCTGCGGATAGTGTGAGCGCCATACATTCAGCCATTTCACCGGCATGACCTCGCCTGCAAAAAGGATCGTTGAAAGCGCGGAGGGCTTCACATAATCCAGCGCCTTCATGCGAGCGATCAGACCAAGCGCAGACGGCACCCAATAGATGGTGTTTACCTGATGCTCTTCCAGATATTCAAGCAGCTGGACCGGGAACGAAAAATAGGATTTCGGCGGCATGCAAAGCGTCGCACCGCTCTGAAGCGTCGCAAAAATATCGAGCACAGACATGCTGAAATAAAACGGCGTCTGGCTGGCAAACACGGTATCTTGCGTGATCTGGAATGTCTGCGTCACCCAGTGCGCGTAATGGATCACGCTGCGGTGGCACACCACCGTCCCCTTCGGCACGCCTGTGGAGCCCGAGGTAAACAGCGCATACAGCGGGTCGGTGTCGAGCACCCGGTCACGAATGCGCTTGAGCGCGTCCGCGCTGCGGGGCGTCTGAGAGATTTCCTCAACCAGCACCAGCTTGGCATCGCCCAGAAACTCCGCCGCAGCCTGTGCATGCGCGGCATCCGTCACCACCGCCGCCGGGGATAGCGTGTTGAAAATACTCTGAATCCGGGCCGCCGGCATATGCGTATCGATAACCGTATAAAAACCGCCGCTGTATGCAACGCCCAGCATCGCCGCCAGGCAGGAAATCCCTTTCTCCAGATAGACGGCAACCGGGCGGCCGTAAGCCTGAAGCGCGAGCAGGCCCGTACCGGCCGACTGGCAGAGATCTAAAAAGGAAGCATATGTAATGGAATCCTTTCCTTCGGCAAACGCCGTTTTTTTCGGGAACCTCTGTGCGGAATGCTCCAGCAATTCGAGAACATTCTTTATCATATGCGTTCCCTCCTCGTTTTTATCAGTCCGTGAGGCTGTTAAAACCTCTGTTGAAAAGTATATCGGCTGCCGCGGGTTTCGTCAATACGTCCTTTCGGAAAGTAACGAAATTGTAAGAAACCTGTTACCAATTGAAATGTTTTCATAATCATTTATGATATCTCTTTTCAAAAAAAGAAATGAGAAGCGGCGCAAGCTTATCCGGGTCATGCACATAGCTTCCATGGCTCTCCCCGGGTAATATTTTCAGCTCCGCATTTGGAATCTGCGCCGCGATGAAACGCGTATCCTCCTCGCGAATCACATCCCTTTCTCCCGCCATCACGAGCGTGGGAACCGCAATGCGGCTCAGTTCCGCCTGCGTGAGTGCAGGGCCGTGCAGCATCATGCCGATCCGCTCATTTTTTGCAACTGTGTAAAGCAGGCGATAGGTAAAGCGATTGCGGGGCTTGAGGCCCGCAGGGCTGGAATTTGCCCCGCTGACCGCCAGCTTTGAGAGCAGCCCCGGCCAGCCGGACGCAACGAGCAGGCCGACGATGCCGCCATCGCTGAAGCCATAAAGCATCGGCTTCTCTAGCCCAAGTGCCTGAATCAGGGCCGCGGTGTCACTGGCAAGCTGCTCATAGGAAAGCGGGCCGGCCTTGCCGCTCTTCCCGTGCCCCCGGCTATCAGGCGCGTAGACCGTATAGGACCCGGCAAGCTTCTCGATCAGGCCGTCGAAGGTGTGGTGGCTGCCACCGTTGCCGTGCAGCAACACCACCGGGCACCCTCTCCCTCTTTTTTCATAATAAATCGGAATACCGTTGACTTGAAGCTCCATCATATAGCCTCCATGAAAAATGATTGATCAGGAAAAAGCATACAGAATATAACATCCGTTCTCTGCCTCCATACGGTTTGCAGGCCTCGCGTATTGTCCTGCGCCGTTCAAGAGTCAATCTGAATTATTGTAGGGGGAAAACATATTTCTGTCAAGCCAGACACTTTTCTGTTGACGCAGATTACTGAAAAAGCTACAATACCATTATAATCGTCCTGAACAACTTGAATTTGGAGGAAAGAGAATGGAGAAAACGAAAAGCAAAAAGGACATTCTGTGTAAATACCTTGGCTATGGCGTGGGTGCCATCGGCATGGATTTGAGCTACGGCCTGTTCAATTCATTCCTGAACAACTACTTTACGGATACCCTGCTCATCAATTCTGCTTTTGTCGGTATCGTAGCCTTCTGTGCGCGCATCTGGGACGGCATCAACGATCCCATGATGGGAACAATCGTTGACAACACCCACACACGGGCCGGAAAATTCCGCCCATGGATTTTGACGGGCGCCATTCTGAATGCCGTTGTGCTCGTATTCCTGTTTACCAACCCCGGCTTCTCTGTGACGGAGGGGAAGGTCAACATCGGCCTGTATATATATGTGGCGGTGATGTATGTTCTCTGGGGCATGTCCTATACGATCGTCGATATCCCCTACTGGTCCATGGTGCCCGCTCTGACCAGCGACCCGCAGGAGCGTAATCTCGCCGCAACCTTCCCGCGCTTCTTTTCCGGATTTGGACAAATTATCATCGTCGTACTGACCGTCCCGATGGTCAATAAAGTGCTCGGTCGGGGCAGTCGTGCGGTTGGATTCAGCCGTTGGGCCGCCATCTGCGGCGTATTGCTGATTCTGGGCTGTCTGGTGACCTTTTTTACAACCAAAGAAAAGGTACACGAACAGCCGGGAAACAAGGAAAGCTTTACGTTGGCCCGCGCCTTTCGCACGATCAAAAACAATGACCAGCTGCTTATTTTCATCCTCACTGCCATCTGCTTTAATACGGGATGGTATTTGACCAACGGACTCGGCATTTATTATTTCAAGTCTGTTCTGGAAAACGAGGAGCTATTTTCCGCTTTCGGCGTGATTGGCGGCGTCGGCCAGGCGTTGGGGCTGATCCTTCTGCCTGTCCTCTCCAAACGATTCACGCGCAACCGCGTGATTAAAGGCGCGATGCTACTCTCGATCGTCGGCTATCTCGGCATGGGCCTGTTCGGTCCGGTGCTCAATCAATTTATTCTCTTCGCCGTTTTCGGCGTACTCGGCTGTATGGGGATCGGCTGCATGTTCGTGGCGGAAACCATCATGCTTGCGGATATTGTCGATTACGGAGAATTTAAGCTCGGCTACCGCACGGATTCGATCGTGTTCTCCATGAAGAGCCTGCTTCTGAAGGTGGCGTACTCCATCCAGGCATTGATCATGAATTTCGGCCTTCAGCTCTCCCACTATGAGGGAGCCCTTGCCCATCAGGCAGCGCCCGCCAAAAACGCAATCTGCATGATGATGTTTGTCATTCCGCCTGTCTTTGTGCTGCTCTCGCTGATCATCTTCTCCAAAAAGTATAAGCTCAATGCGGAGCGTATGGAAGAAGTTACAGCATTCATCACGGAAAAGCACGCGCAGGAGCAAAGCATCAGCGATATTGAAAGATAAACCAATCCACCAGAACAACATGTGCTTGTCACCTGCGTGATCTCCCTCGCCGCAAGCGCAGGCATCTATGCGCTTTTGTCCAAAACGGTCTCAAAGATGATCCCCTATGCTTCGTTTGCCCTTCCCTGTCTTCCGGCCCTTTCTATCATAGCCGGCCTGCTTGTCGTCTGCCTGTTGACAGCGGCGGTCATGTATTGCTATTCCTCGCATGACAGTGTAACACAGCGGCTGCGGGAGACGGAGGAATAAGCACCCGTCAAAAATGGGCGTTGTGAGACCATTCACCTAAAGCTTGCATCCAAAACAGCGCTCTCTACGGCCATTCCAGTCGACAGAGAGCGCTGTTTTTCCTATTTCAGATGGTGAGCTGATGCCAGAAACTCATTTTTCAATGGCCCGATCTGCTCTCGAAGGGTGGCTTTAGAAGCTTGGGAGAGGCTGAACTACGCGCCGTCGATTTTCCGCCGCCTCTGAAATCTGTCATCTGTCCGCCGGCTTCATCCGCTTGCCGATCTCCACCGTTACCAGCGGCGCAAGAGACAGCGCGGCAACGGTCAACCACTGCATTCCATCCAGCGGCACTGTTTTAAACAGCGCGCCCAGCGGGCCGATTGCAATCACGGAAAACTGCATCAGCGTGCAGATCAGGAACGAAATCACCATCTTCGGATTGCTCAAAAAGCCCACGGAAAAGAGCGAATGCTCGCTTCTCGTGTTGAATGCATGCACCAGCTGGGAAAGGCTGAGCACGGCAAATGCCATCGTGCGGCCCAAAACCGTACCGGAACTGGGAAACACAGTGCGCCCCAGCATATAGGCAAGCAGGGCGAGCGCCCCCACCATCATGCCCTCCACGGCAATATCGAAACCCAAGCCCCTTGCAAACAGGCTCTGTTTTGGCGGGACCGGCTTTCGGTGCATGATGTCCCGGTCCACAGCCTCCACGCCCAGTGCCATGGCGGGCAGGGAATCCGTGACCAAGTTGACCCACAGCAGCTGGATCGGCAGCAGCGGCGCAGGTAGGCCCATAAGCGACGCAATAAAAATGACGAGGATCTCGCCGATATTGCAGGAGAGGAGGAAATGCACGGCCTTGCGAATATTATCGTAGATGCCTCTCCCCTGCTCCACGGCGCGCACGATGGTTGCAAAGTTGTCATCCGTCAGAATCATATCCGCCGCGCTTTTCGCCACATCCGTACCGCTTTTGCCCATCGCGCAGCCGATATCCGCCGCCTTCAGGGCAGGCGCGTCGTTGACGCCGTCTCCCGTCATGGCGACGATCTCACCAGTGGCCTGAAACGCTTTGACGATACGCACCTTGTGCTCCGGAGAAACACGGGCAAAAACGCGGTAATCGTTGATTTTCCGGATCAGGGCTTCCTGGGAGAGCTGGTCGATCTCGTGGCCCGTCATCACCTTCCCATCCCTGGAGATGCCGATCTCTTTCGCGATTGCCGCGGCGGTGACGGCATGGTCGCCGGTAATCATCACCGGCTTGATGCCCGCCGTTTTACAGGTGGCCACCGCGCGCCAGACCTCTTTGCGCGGTGGGTCAAGCATCCCAAGCAGCCCGCAGAAAACAAGCTCCCGCTCCGGATTGCCTGGCTCAGCGCTCGCCTGCCGGTAGGCGACGCCCATTACGCGCAGTGCATCTCTGGCCATTTCATCATTTCGCCTGAGAATCTGCATGCGATACGCGGCACTCATCTCCCGCTCCTGCCCGGCGACCAGGATGCGGCTGCACAGTGGCAAAAGCAGGTCCGGCGCGCCCTTGGTGATGACCAAATAGCCGCCGCCCCATCGGTGTATCGTTGTCATGCGCTTGCGGGTGGAATCGAAGGGTAATTCTTTAACACGCGGACAGCTGCGTTCGAGCGTAGGCTTTAATCTCCCCTGCATGGCGGCGGCTGTGACGAGCGCGTTTTCCGTCGGCTCACCGGATGCGCTGAAATTGCCGGGCTTTCCCTCCAACACGGCGTTATTGCACAATGCGGACAAAGCGAGCAAATTCCTTCCCCTGTCTCCGCTTGGGGAAATCGGGCCGTCGATGTCCGCAAGACGCGTGACCGTCATCTGATTCTGTGTGAGCGTTCCGGTCTTATCCGAGCAGATTACCGTAGCGCTGCCGAGCGTTTCCACAGCAGGCAGGCGGCGAATGATCGCATTGCTCTTCGCCATGCGCTGCACACCGATGGATAACACAATCGTCACGATCGCGGGCAGGCCCTCCGGAATGGCGGCCACCGCGAGGCTGACAGAGAGCATGAAGCTGTCGAGCAGCGGCACATGCTGGAACAGCCCCAGCACGAAGATGATGAAGCAGATGCCCAGAGCGCCCAGCCCCAAAATGCGGCCCACGCGCGCGAGCCGTTGCTGGAGCGGCGTCTGCGGGGCCTCCTGCGTGTTGATCATATGGGCGATGTGGCCGACCTGCGTATCCATTCCCGTCTCCGTGACAACGGCGCGCGCGTGTCCCGCGGTGACGGTGCTGGTAGAGAAGACGCAGTTCGTCCGATCGCCCATCGCACACTTCTCTGGCAGCCTTGCATCAGCCTGCTTCTCCACAGGCAGGGATTCGCCCGTGAGGGAGGATTCCTCCATTTTCAGGCTGCTGCATTCGAGCAGCCGCGCGTCCGCCGGGACGAGGTCGCCGGTATTCAGCAGAAGAATATCGCCCGGCACCAGGTCCGCCGCGTCGATCTTCTGTTGCTTTCCCGCACGGATCACCTCAGCGTGCGGCGCGCTCAGCTTTTTGAGCGCTTCGATCGCCCGCTGGGCGCGGCTCTCCTGCACAACGCCGATGATCGCATTGACGATCACAATCAGAAGGATGATCACTGGGTCCACGAAATCGCCGTCTGGCTCTAAGAAAGCGGTTATAAAGGAGATGACCGCTGCGATGAGCAGAATGATCACCATAAAATCGGCAAACTGCGATAAAAAGCGGCGCAGAAGGCTTTTCCCCTTTGCTTCTTCCAGTTGGTTTTTCCCGTATTTTCCCTGCCGCTCCTTCACCTGCTTCGCATTTAACCCCCGCTGCGGATCCGTCTGCAGGGCGTGGATGGTATCCCCGGGGGACATGGTGTGCCAGTTCATCGATACGACCATGCCTTTCCTGACCGTGTGAAAGCAAACGCGCACGGTCAAACGTAGATTGCCTCTAAGGGCTCGGTCATATATATGCGGCGGGAGGGGCTGTTCATGTTCATCCGGAGCAGAAAAAGAAGCGCCTGCTGCTCAGCAAGCGCTTCTCTT
The DNA here is from genome assembly GCA_900549825.1 of uncultured Oscillospiraceae bacterium. Taxonomy (GTDB): domain Bacteria; phylum Bacillota; class Clostridia; order Oscillospirales; family Acutalibacteraceae; genus Fimivicinus. Next base: position 29,542 of record URQB01000012.1, read on the forward strand.
TTATTGAATCGAAAAATCAGGGTTAAACATAAGATCCTTTATCAGGAGATCAGGCAAAACCAGTTTAACCGTTCCCATTTCTGTCTGTTCACTGATCTGTAACAGCATGGAGCCATATTGTATGGTAACACGATATAACCTCCGTACGCTGTCTCCCTTTGTTGGTTCAAAAAAGTTCGCAGAAAACTCGATCGGCCCAATGAAAGCGCGGTAGCGCTGGTTTTCGATCTCCAGATATCCTTTTTCCATAATTTCTTGCCGGCTCTCCTCTTTGCTTTCAAAAGAATTCTTCCAATAATTTGACAAAAATTTTTCATATTTTCCAATTGCATCTTCCTCTGCTTCGAATTCCCATATACTAATATCAAGCATTGAGTAAAGACCCGTGATCTTTGGAAGTCCTTTTTTGAGTGTCACCACTTTAGTGGTAAAATGAATCGGATCTAACCCGTCCTTCGGAATATTGAGCGATGTGCCTTCATTGAGGCATTGATAGGCATCATAAGTTCCATTCTCTAATTTTTTGCACAGGTTTTCTAACTGTTCTTGTGTCACAGGTTGCTTTTGGTAGGAAGGACGCAAAAAAGCATTGTAGCAGCCAAGCAATACGACAGCGATACTGAGGCTCATGACGCCAAGCGTAATTCCTGCAAATAATGTTCCATGCCTCTTTCTTCCGGCTAAAAACACGATCAGGCAGATTAAGATAACCGCTAGTGCAATAAAGTTTCTATAAAGATAAAGGATGCCAATACAGGATTGAATGGTATTACCGATTACAGTAGTATCTCTCATTTAAGATACACCCTCTCTACCGATTTACAATGAAAAGCCTCACCCTTCTTTCGGATCATATGATGGATCAAACAGAAGCTGATTTTTCACCAAATCGGGAAGTAGGAGTTTGTTTGTATATGAATCCTCCATAAAACAAGCAACATAATGGTCATACTGAACCACAATTTTCATCTGCCTCCGAATATGATCGCCTCTTTCTGGATTAAAATAATCCGCCTGATGTTCTATTGGCGATAGATACGCCTGATATTTCTCGTTTTCTATCTCCAAATATCCGTTTTTTATAATCGCATCCCTATCTTTTGATCGTTCTCTCCCTACAAATACAATTGAGCTATTCCAATATTCTATCATATTTTCCTGATAAAACACTTGCGCCTGTTTCTCTGTATCAAACTCATAAAAATAGAAGCAAACGGCGTTTTTTAAATCTGTCAAATGAAAAAACCAATGATTCTGAAACTGTATAATTTGGGGTATATAATTTACAATTCCCTTTTCATCCTCCCAATCTGCTCCATCCCCATATGGCTCAGATTCCTCCCTTTCGCAGTTTGGCAGGAACTGCTCAGGATCATAGCTTCCGTCCGCTAGCTTTATGCAAAGGGACTCCAAATCGCCTTTCGTGATTGGCTGCTGCTGGTAATGCGGGCGCAGAAAAGCGTTATAACTGCCAATTGCGATAAACAATAGATTGATCCCAACAAGCCCCAGTGTGACTGCCCGGAATACCTTACCATGCTTTTTCCGCCCGCACAAAAAGACAATCAAGCTCAACAAGGCGGCCGATATAAAAATGCAGCTCCGCAATACATAAACCCAGGTCAGAAAATACTTCATCTGTCCTTACCCTCCTTCCATGATACTATTGCAGATTAACGATAGATCATGCCCAGCATCCATGCAGCTAAACACATTGCCGTTTGCTCCAGAGCTTCGTTATAGCGGGCTCCTTTTTTGTTGGTAGGCTCCGTGACACAACCTTTCACACCAGAGCGCCCTCGATCTGTATTATTTACCCAGTTACAATATGGATTATCTACATCAGAATTTGTTGCATGACTTGCTGCTACACGATTATCCAATCCAATATTCCCATGCGCCGAATAATCCTGCATGCTGTGCGTAGCCCTTCCCAGATAATAATAAATATCCATATCATTCGAATTGCTCTTAGCGGCATTGATAGAAGTTTGAAGATTTAAGGCTGCCTGTTCTAGTCTTGTATCCTCATTAGACTGAAAAACCAAATCATTTCTTCTGTCGAAATGGAATTTTTGATTCCGATAAATTGCCACTATTGCAGTATAAATTTTATCTAAAGACCAGTTTCCATCAATTACTCTTTGTGCCTGTGCGGAATTGAAATCCTGCAAATAAGCCTGCGTCAACTCCTTATGTACATCCAATCCCCAATACCCATCCGGATCAATCTGATTCACTGGGTCATTATCGCAATAGGCAAACAGATTCGTTCCGTTGAGCCCGGTTCCCGTGTCCACATAGACATCCGCGTTGAGAAAGCGCCCCCATTCCGGGACATAATATCTCGATTGCAGATAATAGAGTTCCGTCTCCCGATCCATACAATATCCACGGTAGTAGAGCAGATTCAGCTTGGACAGTTCCGCTTCCGTCTCGTCGGCAGAGAGCATCCGGCCGTAAGCGTCATATGTATAAGACGCGACCCGTTCGCCGCCATGGTAAATCCCCACGACATCGCCCTGTGCATTGCGCTCGTAGAGATAGGCGTCCGTCCCGTTGACAAGAAAACCGTAAATCGTTCCATCGTCGCCAAAGCAATAGCAAACCGTATCCGTTACCGGGCCTGACTGTGTGTATTCCGTCACTTCGAAACCGGCGGGCAAATTGCCGTTCCAACAATAATGATATTCCATAACCGGCGCGGAGGTGTCCCGATCCATGATCATTTTGCGTTGGCGCAGGCCACTCTGATCGTAAGTATAGGCAATCTTATACGATCCATCCGTATACCCCTCCAGCATCCGGCCGGCTGTCCACTGATATTGCTTCCCTTCATATTGAACTGGATTTCCAATTTCATCGTATACAATCTGCTTTCCACCATAGGAAGTCAACTTATCCTTCCATCCGGCATCCTCATAACCATAGGTCACAGTATTACGCACATTTTCCGGATTTTCTGAAATAGTATACGGATATTCCCGCTTCTGCGTCATATTTCCGCCAACATCATACGAGTAGATCGTTGTCGTCTGTGTTGCTGCATCGTTCACACGGTTGAGCTGCCCGGCTTCATCATATTGAAAAGAAGCCGCCAAACTTCCGTCTCTGAAAATCGTACGGATACGTCCCTGGGTATCATAGGTATAATCCCAATTAGATATGATACCATTTACACCATTTGTATATTCAGAAATATATTGCGTTATTATTGCGTTCGCGTCTGCCTGATAAGTGATTTTGGTACCCAATGATTCACCCGCTGTGTTGGACACAAGAACAGAGTTGATTCTTTCCTGCAAATCCTGAATCGTTTGAATACTCACCCCTGTTTCCTCTCCGGTAAACGTAAACCGCGTTTCAGATCCGGAATTTTTGCCGCTTTCCGGATAAGCCCATTCCAGACGATATGTCTGATTTCCAATCGTCAGGCCAACAGAATTATCTTCCAGTATTTTCATTTCGTAAAGGGGTTCTCCGCTTTCCTGGTCTGCCACAAGGAGTTGATCCTCATAAATTTCCGTCCGCGTTTCATCCAAAGCACTTTGAACGATTGCAAAGCGCTTTCCCTGCTTTTCTCCATACGCATACGAAAACGCTTCACTCTCGCCTCCGTCCAAGCTGATTCCCGCTAAACGGTTTCCGTCCGTATAACGGTAGGTGATGCTTTGTCCGTTTCCATAGTCCTCCGTACGCAAAAGGTTTGGATTGCCATCCTGATAGGTGTAAGAAATAAAGGGCTCTCCGTTAATTTCAGCGCCCGCCTCGTTGCCCCAAATGTCATAAAGAATCTTATAGGTAATATCATTGCGGGAGATCGACTGTAAGCGGTCATCCTCATACGCATATCGGTTCTCCATCACCAATCGATTGATCCCGGAAAGTTCGAGTGACATGCGCGTCAGATTTTGGGCATCGTCATATTGGTATTGCGTTGCATTTCCATCTTCGTTCCATTCACGCAGCAGAAGCCCTGTGTGTTGATCCACCTCACAACATTCCATCGAAGCCGTTTCTTCTGCGATGGAAGCAGGATGAACGATCATCCATTCCGGCAATTCCATCCCCTTTGATTGATTTTGCCCTATTGGAGGCAAAACCATCTTCAACTGAGGCTCCGGTGCGCCGGTGTCCAACACTGCAAAGTCTCCCATCAAGGCCTGAACAACGCGAGATAAATTACCTGAATCTGAAGCTTTCTCGTTGGTCAGCTGCTTTTTTTCTAAAATCGCAGCTTCTTTTTCATCAGGAATCAGCATGCCCAACTCATTGTAGCGATTGGTAATCGTGATTCCATTTTCGTCCGTACTTTGAATGATACCAGTTGAATCATTTTTTAGCTCTACAAGTGTTTTTCTATGGTCTTCCGTTCCATCGTTCGCAATTTGTTCAATCCGATTTACACGTTTTCCATCGTAGGAGATCGCAAACTGTTTCCCGTCAATGGTTTGAATCTGACTTAATTTTCCCGTTCGTGTGTAATGGTATATCACACACTCGCCATCCGGATAGCTTGCTTGAATCAAATTTCCCCAATTATCGTAGATATATTCCAATACAAGTGGAATTTTTGTGCCATCCTCTGTGGAAAATTGAATCGGACTGCCATCCTGTTCCTGGCAGGCAATTGATATGAGTTGCCCTTTTTGATTGTAGGAAAAATTATAAACACGTCCAGTGGCATCTGTGATCGTCTGGATACAATTTCGATCCTCTAGATAAGAAATCTGGATGCAATTTTTCGGCTGGGCTGTTTCGGTAATTTTAATCATACGACCCATTGAATCAAAGCTTTGGTATGTACCATAAATCGTTTTCATTTTTGCCTGTGAAACATCTGTGGAACCTTTTGGGAGCCATAATTGGTAGAGGAGGCTAAGTTCAGAAGTCTCCCTCCAGCACACCCAATCACCGCTTACCCATTTCGTTTTTTGAAAAACAGTCCGGCTCCCATCATCCCGATCATAAAGAAAAGAATTGCTTTCAGCATTATAACGAAGACGAACTTGGTAATTAATACTCCACCGGGTTCCATAAGATGCATCAAGATTTTGATTGATTGGATACGAATGATAGATCCTTTGTAACTGTACAGGAAGATTACCTCCGGCCAGAGACAGTTCATCCCTTGCCAAAAGCAATTCCTGATTATACTCATTTAAACGCAGTTCCCCGGCTCTTCCCAAATCCATTCGTTCGTAATTTGAAATCGTGTGAATCCCACGTGTCTGGGTAGTCAAAGGATCCTCTAAAACCAACGCAGATGCTCCAAACGGTATTTGAAGCAAAATAAATATGAGCATGAATAGCGCTATAATCTTCTTTTTCATGATGGTCTCCTGTCTACGTATAAGCTTTAATAAATACGTTTACAATCCGAGATATTGAAACCATATGAAATCACTTCCTCTCTCAATATACAACTTATAGGCTTACATATATGGAATTAAATATCCATTTATATTATACTCAATAATAATTTGGCTGTAAATTAGTAAATCATCCAACGAAACTTTATTATTTTATAACTTATACCAAAATCATTTAAAAAGAAGCGCCTGTGGTGAACAGACGCTTCTTTCTTGCTAATGGATCATCTACATTCTATGTGCTACATACCAATTTTTTATCGTGCATCAAATCACCTCAGGCTTGGTTGATTAATGTTGCAGACCATGGAGTTCCTGTCGTCCCACGCTGAAGCACAACAGTAAAGTTATGACCAACACTACTTTCTGAAGCATCGAGAATCCAAGGTGTCGTTCTCTGATAGGAATAAGAACGCGTTCCTGTGCTCAAATTTATTGTTGTTGCACCAGACGCCGTGCCGCCTTCTTCTTTTTTTCCCACCGCGCCATATTCAATTTTACTAGAAATGATTTTAACAAGGCTTCCTACGTTAGGTCCACTTCCTCCAGCTCTGATACCACCGGAAAAGCCAGTCAGACGTTTATAAGTACCATATGAAGTGGACTTTGTTTCGAAATACGTCGTAGAATACAGCGTAATCTGGTAGCTTCTGTCCGAGATTTCACGATAGTTTGAATTGGCGGCTCTCGTTGCAGCTGCGAGATCCTCCTTTGCTTCATCAGTCAACGGAACAATCTTTGCAATGGTTTCACTGACGGCCTGGTTCCCGCTGTGGCTTAGCGCTTGTGTCCGCACAACGCGCAGATCAACCGATCCATCATCATTGACACGGAGAAGTTCTGCGTTATCCAAATCCGATATATCAAATTCACCGCCTTCTGAAACGGGCGTTGCGGCAAATGCCATGGAAGAAATACTGAAAACCATAATGGTTACTATCAGCAGTGCAATCAGCTTTTTCATTTTCATTTTAATTGACTTTTTTACTTTTGATTTATGATAACTCGGTTTAAAGATAAGGCGCCTAAACGTCACGCTTTTCCATCTATTTTTGATAATCTATCGAAAACATAGGAATCCTCTTCCTTCTCTTTGTTTTGCTCCACTTCTTTATGTTTCAGGCATAACCATTGCCTTTAATAGCACGCACAAATCAACATCCTGAAGAAAATCGTTGCCCTTTTGGATATCTGAGAAAGATATCTGGGGTGATTGTTCCTCATTGCTGTATAATAGCGCGATCAGGGTCGCCTCCCGCTCCCCATATATTTGAAAACTGTTTGGCGATTGAACCGCCTTCACAAACCGGTAAGAGCCTTTATGTTCCCCATATTTCCCTCCACTGTTTAATTCGATCGTCCAATGCGGGTTCTCCTTGCCATAAGAGAGCAAAGCAATAAGGCCAGTTGTGCTCTCAATGTTGGTATCCATCGTCTCCCGTTTCTCCACCAGCTGCCCCTTTTCATAAATTTCAAGCCATACATCCACGAACTTGGGCGGCGCTTCACAATGATACCTCCAAAGATATTTGTCCGCATCCCGGTCCTCCGGCGTGGGAGAGTCAAAATGCTTCAGCCGGTCATACTCCTCGCTGGACAGGGGCTCCATCCGGATCGGAAACGATTGCACAACAGCCTGTTGCGTTGGCTCAGCAGAAGAGGAATCCGTGGGCACGATCGAAGGTTTTGGGGAACACGATGCAAACAGAAACATGGATAAAGCCGATAGCGACAATATTATTACAACAAGTTTCTTTTTCAAAACGATTCTCCCCCTTTCCGATGCAAAGCATCAGAAGTATTCTAGATTTGGAGTGTCTCCTGTTGACAAGATAGAAAGTATTGATCAGATAAGTATCTTCATCTTTATTTTTATTATATGTATATAATATAAAATTGTAAAGATAAATATTAACCAATATTTGTAATGAAATTTTGCTGATGTCAACCATATATATTAACTATATGTCCATAAATATAAAATACCGCAGACGAATAAATTCCGCCTGCGGCATCTCTTTCTGCTATGCTGTTTTCGCTCGTCTCAGACCAGTTCGATGATGCACATCTCCGCTGCGTCGCCGCGGCGCGGGCCGGTCTTGATGATGCGGCAGTAGCCGCCGTTGACGTCGTTATATTTCGGGGCAATCTCGTCGAACAGCTTCTTGACCACGTCTTCCTTCGTGACATACGCAAGCGCCATGCGCTTGGCATGCAGGGAGGGCTCCTTGGCGAGCGTAATCATCTTCTCCGCCATGGAGCGGACCTCTTTGGCCCTCGTGACAGTGGTCTCGATTTTGCCGTTCTCCAAGAGATAGGTCACCATCGCCCGAAGCATCGCCCTGCGATGATCCGTGGTCCTGCCAAGTTTCCTGGTACCGGGCATTCAAAATCACTCCTTTACCTCGTCGGTGTACTACTCTTCGTCCTTGCGGAGGTCGAATCCGAGAGACTCCAGCTTGGCCACAACCTCGTCGAGCGACTTGCGGCCCAGGTTTCTCACCTTCATCATATCCTCTTCGGACTTGTTGATCAAATCCTCTACCGTGTTGATCCCCGCCCGTTTCAGGCAGTTGAAGGAACGCACAGACAAGTCAAGTTCCTCAATGGTCATCTCCAGAACCTTTTCTTTGCCGTTGTCATCCTTGACGACCATAATCTCCGCATCGTAAGCCTCGTCGGAGAGGTCTACGAAGAGATTGAGATGCTCGTTGAGGATCTTGGCTCCCAGGGATACCGCCTCCTTTGCGGAGATGGTCCCGTTTGTCCACACCTCAAGCGTCAGCTTGTCGTAGTCGGTAATCTGGCCGACACGCGTATTCTCGACTGTGTAGTTCACTTTCAGCACGGGGGTATAGATAGAGTCCACAGCGATGACGCCGATGACCGGCTGCATCTGCTGCTTGTTTCTTTCCGCCGGAACGTAACCGCGGCCGCGGTCAACTGTGAGCTCCATATTCAAATGAGCGTCCTGATCCAGCGAAGCAATGTGAAGCTCGGGATTGAGAATTTCTACCTCGGAGTCTGTTTTGATGTTGCCCGCGGTAATCTCGCACTCACCGCTGCCCTCGATATAAACGGTCTTCGGACCGTCGCCGTGGATCTTCAGAATCACATTCTTCAGATTCAGGACGATCTCGGTAACGTCCTCCTTCACACCGGGGAGCGTGGAGAATTCATGCAGAACGTTGTCAATTTTAACGGAGGTAATGGCATATCCCGGAAGTGAGGAGAGCAGGACGCGGCGCAGGCTGTTGCCAAGCGTCGTGCCATAGCCGCGCTCCAGCGGCTCCACGATGAATTTGCCATAGGTCCCGTCCGGCTTCAAATCGGTCGTTTCGATTCTGGGCTTTTCAATTTCAATCATTCAAAACCCTCCTTGTTAAACTCAGGCGGCCGGCCTGCGGTATTGCGTTCCTCCAAAAAACAACCTCGTCAGGCTGCATTATTTGGAGTAGAACTCGACGATGAGATGCTCTTCCACGGGAACAGCAATCTGATCGCGCTCCGGAAGGTTGACAACTTTCGCCTGCAGGGCTTCACGATCAAGGTCGAGCCACTGCGGGACGGGGCGGGAGGCATTCGCTTCGACGGTCGCCTTGATCTTCTCACTATCGCGGCTGGTCTGTTTGATCGTGATCACGTCGCCCGCGCGCAGGAGATAAGACGGGATGTTGACCTTTTTGCCATTGACCTGATAGTGGCCATGGTTGACGAGCTGACGGCCTTCCGCACGGGAAGAGGCCCAGCCCAGCAGGTAAACAACATTATCGAGCCTGCTCTCGCAGATGCGCAGCAGGTTTTCGCCCGTTACGCCCTGGCGGCGCTCCGCCATCTCGAAATATTTACGGAACTGGCTCTCCTGGATGCCGTAGTAACGGCGGGCCTGCTGCTTTGCGCGCAGCTGAAGGCCATATTCGGAAGTCTTCTTCCGGCTCTGGCCGTGCTGGCCCGGCGCATAGGAACGGCGCTCCACAGAGCACTTGTTCGTATAGCAGCGCTCGCCCTTGAGGAAGAGCTTCTTGCCCTCGCGGCGGCACAGCTTGCAAACCGGATCGGTATATCTTGACATAAGTTCGTTACACCTCCTGAATTGGTTATACGCGCCTTCTCTTCGGCGGGCGGCAGCCGTTGTGCGGGATCGGGGTGACGTCCTTGATCATGCTGACATCCAGCCCGGCAGTCTGCAGCGCACGGATAGCAGCCTCACGCCCGGAGCCCGGGCCCTTTACATAAACCTCAACCGTCTTCATTCCGTGCTCCATGGCAGCCTTGGCGGCCGTCTCAGCAGCGGTCTGTGCGGCAAAGGGGGTGGATTTTCTGGAACCGCGGAAACCCATTTCGCCCGCGCTTGCCCAGGATACCGCATTGCCCTGTGTATCCGTAATGGTCACAATGGTATTGTTGAATGTGGACTGGATATGCGCCGCGCCGCGTTCGATATTTTTGCGCTCACGGCGTCTGCGCGTGGCAACGGTCTTTTTCCCGGAAGCTTTTGTAGCCATTCTATCCCTCCTAGCTTACTTCTTCTTGTTCGCGATCGTCTTCTTCGGGCCCTTGCGGGTACGGGCGTTCGTCTTGGAGCGCTGGCCCCTGACGGGCAAGCCCTTGCGATGCCGCACGCCGCGGTAGCAGCCGATTTCGATGAGCCTCTTGATATCGAAGGCCGTCTCACGGCGCAGGTCGCCCTCTACCTTGACGTTATGGTCGATATACTCACGAAGCTTGGAAACATCGTCTTCGCTCAGGTCCTTAACCCGGATATCCGGGTTCACGCCTGTGGCTTTGATGATGTCGCTGGCGGTCTTGCGGCCGATGCCGTAAATATAGGTCAAGCCGATTTCAATACGCTTGTCTCTCGGCAGGTCAACACCTGAAATACGCGCCATTTGTCACTTGCACCTCCATAAGTGGTTTTTCCAGATCGGCCAGGGCTCAGCCCTGACGCTGCTTATGCTTGGGGTTCTCACAGATCACCATGACTTTCCCCTTGCGCTTGATGATCTTGCACTTTTCGCAAATTTTCTTAACAGAAGGCCTGACTTTCATTCGATTACCTCCTTATTTGGAGCGCCATGTGATGCGCCCGCGGGTCAAATCATATGGTGACATCTCAACTGTCACCTTATCGCCCGGCAGGATGCGGATGAAATTCATGCGCAGCTTACCGGAAATATGGGCTAAAATCTCGTGACCGCCCTCCAGCGCCACCTTAAAGGTCGCATTCGGAAGAGCTTCTGTCACGGTACCCTCAATCTCGATCATATCCTGTTTCGACACAGCTTAACCTCCCTTTGTGACACGAACTGCGCCCGCTTCCTCGAGGTCGCGCAGCGCCCTGCGTAATGCACGATTGGTTTCCATCGATTGCATATCGAGGCGGCGATTGGTCCCGGCCAGATGCAGCGGATTTTTCCGCTTCGGCCGCGTTAGCGGCCGGTGCTTCCCGTCGCACAGCAAGGGATAACCGTCTTCGATGCCGACTACCGCCAAAAAAGTTCCCCCATCGCGCCCGGCTTTCGAGCGCACGATGTCTCCCACTTGAAACTCCATGCGGCCCCTCCCTACAATTGCGTCAGGATCTGGGGGCCGTCCGCCGTGATTGCCACGGTGTGCTCAAAGTGAGCGGAAAGCTTTCCATCGGCGGTTTTGACCGTCCAGCCGTCTGGCATCGTTTTGATCTGTGCAGTGCCCTGATTGATCATGGGCTCGATGGCTAGGGTCATACCTGGTAACAGGCGCACACCACGGCCCGGTGTGCCGAAATTGGGGACCGACGGATCCTCATGAAGCTTAGCGCCCACGCCATGCCCGGTGTATTCCCGGACGATGCCGTAGCCGCGTTCCTCGCAATAGCGCTGCACCGCGCTGCCAATATCGCCGATTCTGCCGCCCGCGACCGCTGCGCGGATGCCTTCGTACAGGCTCTCGCGTGTCGTGTCGATCAGCCGCTGCGCCTCGGGGCTGATCTGCCCCGCTGCGAAAGTGGCGGCGTTGTCGCCGTTGAAGCCGTTAATGGCGGCTCCCAGGTCGATGCTGACGATATCACCCTCATGGATGACGCGTTCTTTGCTCGGAATGCCATGAATCACTTCGTCATTTATGGATATGCACGCGGTGGCGGGGAAGCCGTAAAGATGCAGGAAATTGGGCGTCGCCCCCTGCTTTATGATATACGAATACGCAATCCGGTCGATCTCCCCGGTTGTGACACCGGGTTTGACCGCCTCCCCCGCGAGCTGCAACGCTTCGGCGGAAATGCGGCATGCATCGCGCATGAGCGTCAGTTCCCGCCTGGTTTTGAGCACCACCATGCTTAATCCTCCACTGCTTTGAGGGTCAGCGCGGAGGTGTGTTCCACCTCGTCCTGCCCCTCTACGATGCGAAGCTTTCCGGTCTTCGCATAGTAATCCTTGAGCGGCTCCGTCTGCTCATGATAGACGCGCAGGCGGTCAAGCACCGTATCCGGATGGTCGTCCTTGCGCTGCACGAGCTTGCCGCCGCACTGGTCGCAGACGCCCTCCTGGCCGGGCTGTTTATGCTCCAAATGGTAGGATGCGCCGCACTTCTCGCAGACCCGGCGGCCGGCAATACGGTCGGCAATCATCTCGTCAGGCACCTCGATATCGATCACTTTATCGATCTCAATGCCCATTGCGTCGAGCGCCTCAGCCTGCGGGATCGTGCGCGGAAAGCCATCCAGAATAAAACCGTTTTTACAATCGCTCTGCGCGAGGCGCTCCTGGATGATACCGATGACGATATGATCCGGGACAAGCTGCCCCGCGTCAATAAACGACTTTGCCTTCAGGCCCATCTCCGTGCCCTTTTTCAGGGCATCGCGGATGATATTGCCCGTAGAGACCGCGGGAATGGAATAATGCGTGGAGAGTATCTCCGCCTGCGTTCCCTTTCCCGCGCCCGGCGCGCCAAGAAGAATGAGTTTCATTTCTTTCTCCCTTCGCGAATCTTAGTCAAGGAAGCCCTTGTAGTGGCGCATCATCATCTGCGACTCAAGCTGTTTGACCGTCTCAAGCGCAACGCCGACCAGAATGATGATAGACGTGCCGCCCAGAGAAATGTTCATCGGATGTTTCGCAAGCGATGTGATCTGAGAGAACAGAATCGGGAACAGCGCCACAACGCTCAGCAGCAGGGCGCCGAGCAATGTAATTCTTGACAGAATCCGGCTGATATAATCAGACGTGGGCTTGCCGGGACGAATGCCGGGGATCGCGCCGCTGTTCTTGCGGATGTTATTCGCCATCTCGACCGGATTGTACTGGATCGTCGCATAGAAATAGGCGAAGCAGATGATGAGTACGAAATAGATCACCGCATAGAACGGGCTCTGTGCCTTGAAGAGATTGAAGAACGTTTCCCAGCCGCTGCCTGTTTTCACCGTCATAAACAGTTCAATGGTGGGAGGCAGGGAAAGGATGGAGCTGGCGAAGATGATCGGCATAACGCCGCTCATGTTGACTTTGATCGGGATATGCGTGGACTGGCCGCCGTACATTTTGCGCCCGACCACGCGCTTTGCGTACTGCACGGGGATTCGTCGCTCCGAATTATCCATCCACACGATGAATGCAATCATCAGCAGCACACACACCACGACGATCGGCACCAGCGCATAGTAAGCGCCGCCCTTCGAAATATAGCCGCGCTCCGGGTGGAACAGCTGGGTGACCATCGTCGGGATGCGGGAAACGATACCGGCAAACAGGATCAGGGAGATACCGTTGCCGATGCCCTTTTCGTTGATCTGCTCGCCAAGCCACATGATCAGGGCTGTACCGGCGGTCAGCACAAGGATGATGATGATTGCCTGGAACACTGCCCAGCCGCCGGTAAAATCGGCGCCGCTGGCATTCTTGAGCAGGAAGTTCACGCCGTTGGTCTTCGTATTGCGAAGATAGAAGTAGTAAGCGGTGCTTTGCAGAAGGCCGAGCGCAACCGCCACATAACGGGTGATTGAAGCAATCTTCTTGCGGCCCTCCTCGCCATCCTTGGAGAGCCTCTCCAAAGCCGGGATGGCCACGGTCAGCAGCTGCATGATAATGGAGCTGTTGATATACGGCGTGATCGACATTGCGAAGATCGTGCCGTAGTTGAACGCGTCGCCGGTCATCATGCTCAGATAGTTCATGAAGTTACCGGCATTGGGATCGGCGATGATACCCGTGGCCCCGATATCCACAAAGGGAACCGGGATCGCGGCGCCGATCCGGAATACGAGGAGAATCAGCGCTGTAAACAGCATTTTCTTCCTCAGATCAGCAATCTTCCACGCGTTGATAAAGGTTTGAAACATGTCAGATCACCTCGGCCTTTCCGCCGGCCGCCTCGATCTTCTGTTTCGCGGCCTCTGAGTAAGCATTTACCTGGACGGTAAGTTTTTTGCTGATCTCGCCGTTTCCTAAGATTTTCACGCCGTCGAGCACCTTCTTGACAAGGCCCTTTTCGATCAGCGCGTCAATGTCAACCACCGCACCGTCTTCAAAAGACTGATCAAGCGCGGAAACATTTACAATAGAGAACTCTTTGCCAAAAATATTGACAAAGCCCCTCTTCGGCACACGCCTCTGCAGCGGCATCTGGCCGCCTTCAAAACCGGGGCGCATCCCGCGGCCCGCACGGGCCTTCTGGCCCTTGTGGCCCTTACCAGCCGTTTTGCCCTGACCCGATCCTGCACCTCTGCCGATCCGCTTGACCTCCTTTTTGGAGCCCGCGGCCGGTGAAAGTTCGTGCAACTTCATTTATTCGCACCTCCTTGCTTACGCTTCGGTTACCTCGATAAGGTGGATGATCTTTTTCACCTTACCCTGCGTCTGGGGATTATCCGGCTGAACGGATACGTCCCCGATCTTACGAAGACCAAGTGCATGGGCGGTGGCAATCTGATCCTTCTTGCTGCCGATCAGGCTCTTGACAAGCTTTACCTTGACGTCTGCCATTTTATCCACCCTCCTTAACCTAGAATTTGTCTGGCCGACTTACCGCGGATCGCCGCAACTTCGTCGACATTACGCAGCTTCGAGAGACCGTCGATGGTCGCTCTGACTACATTGCAGGGGTTATTGGAACGGAGGGCCTTGGAGCGGATGTCCTTGATGCCGACCGTCTCAACGACCGCACGCACGGGGCCGCCGGCGATAACGCCGGTACCGGGAGCGGCAGGCTTGAGCAGCACGACGCCTGCGCCGAATTTACCGGTGATCTCATGGGGAATCGTCGTTCCCTTGAGCGCTACCTTGATCATGTTCTTTTTCGCATCCTCAATGCCCTTGCGGATCGCGTCCGGGACTTCGCCCGATTTCCCAAGGCCGAAGCCGACAGAGCCGTTGCCGTCGCCGACGACGACGAGCGCCGCGAACTTGAAGATCCGACCGCCCTTAACGGTTTTGGATACGCGGTTGATGGCAACTACGCGCTCCTGGAGTTCCGTAGCCGATGCGTCAATCTTAGCCAAAAGTATTCCTCCTTCGTTTAGAACTTGAGGCCGCCCTCACGGGCGCCTTCGGCCAGTTCTTTCACACGGCCGTGGTAGATATAGCCGCCGCGGTCAAAAACGACCTTCGTGATATCCTTTTCAGCGGCGCGCTTCGCGAGCAGTTCGCCCACCTTGCGGGCCGCGCTCATATTTCCGCCGTATTCCTCAAAATCCTTTTCCACAGTCGAAGCGGATACAAGGGTAACGCCCTTGTCGTCGTCGATTAACTGAGCGTAGATATTCTGCAGGGAGCGGAATACGTTAAGACGCGGGCACGCTGCGGTGCCGGAAATCTTGCCGCGCACTCTCTTGTGGCGGGTCTGACGCGCCTTATTGCTGTCAGGTCTGTTCACCATTTCGTTTCACTCCTTCGATTCAGATTACTTGCCGCCCTTACCGGCCTTGCCTTCCTTACGGCGGATGTGCTCGTCGACGTACTTGATGCCCTTGCCCTTATAGGGCTCCGGCGGACGCTTCTCGCGCACCTGCGCTGCAAACTGGCCGACCTTCTGCTTGTCAGGACCGGAAATGACGATCTTATTCGGCGAAGGGACCTCAATGGTAATACCGTCTACCTCGGAAACAACAACCTGATGAGAGTAGCCGATATTCAGAACAAGATCCTTGCCCTGCTTCGCGGCACGGTAACCGACGCCGTTGATCTCGAGCTCTTTGCTGAAGCCCTTTTCCACACCTTCGACCATGTTGGCCACCAGGGTGCGGGTCAGGCCGTGGAGCGAACGGTTGAGCTTTTCGTCGTTGGGGCGGGTGACGTTGATAACGCCGTTGTCCACCGCGACATTCATATTCTGATGCACTGCTCTGGAAAGGGTGCCCTTCGGGCCCTTAACGGTGACAGTGCTTCCGTCGATTTTCACATCGACGCCTGCTGGAATAACGATTGGCTTTCTGCCGATACGTGACATTCCTTCCTGCACCTCCTTACCAGATAAATGCAAGGACCTCGCCGCCAACATTGGCCTTGCGGGCATCCTTGTCCGTCATAACGCCCTTGGATGTGGAGAGGATTGCAACGCCGAGGCCCTTCATGACCTTGGGCATCTCCTCACAATTGGTATAAATGCGCAGGCCGGGCTTGGAAACCCTGCGCAGACCGGTGATGACCTGGGACTTATTCGGGCCGTATTTGAGCGCAATCTCAATGATGCCCTGCTTGCCGTCGTCAATCACTTTAAAGCTTTTTACATAGCCCTCATCCACAAGAATCTGAGCAATTGCTTTCTTCATGTTGGATGCGGGAATCTGAACCGTGTCATGCTTTGCCGAATTCGCATTGCGAATTCTTGTGAGCATATCGGCTATCGAATCGGTAATTTGCATGCCGTCAACCTCCTTTGCAATTGCTCTTTACCAGCTGGCCTTCTTCACGCCAGGAATCTGGCCCGCATGGGCAAGCTCCCTGAAGCAGATACGGCAAACTCCGTATTTCCGAAGATAGGCGTGCGGCCGGCCACAGATTTTGCACCTGTTGTACGCTCTGGATGAATATTTCGCGGGTCTCGCCTGTTTGACCTTCATCGACTTTTTGGCCACAATAATCCCTCCTTACTTCGAGAACGGAGCGCCCATCAGAGCGAGCAGCTCGCGGGCTTCTTCGTCCGTGTTTGCGGTCGTGACAAAGCAGATGTCCATACCGCGGACTTTATCGATCTTGTCATAATCAATTTCCGGGAAAATCAGCTGCTCCCTGATGCCCATGGAATAATTGCCGCGGCCGTCGAAGGAGTTGGGGTTGATACCCCGGAAGTCCCTGACGCGGGGCAGCGCGAGATTGAAGAAGCGGTCGAGAAATTCATACATCCTCTCGCCGCGCAGGGTAACCTTTACGCCGATTACCATGCCCTCGCGGAGCTTAAAGTTTGCAACGGATTTCTTCGCCTTGCACAGAACGGGCTTCTGGCCCGTGATCGCGGAGACGTCGGCAACGATGGCGTCAAGCACCTTCGGGTTGTCGCGCGCTTCGCCGCAGCCGACATTGATGACGATCTTGTCAAGCTTCGGGATTTGCATGACGCTTTTATACGCGAACTTTTTCATCAGTGCAGGGGCTACCTCATTGACATAGAGTTCCTTGAGTCTTGCCATGTGTCATGTCCCTCCCTTTATTCAAACTGAGCGAGGCAGTCGCTCTTCTTGCAGGTGCGCACCTTCTTGCCCTTGCTGTTGATCGCGTGGCCGGTCCGGGTCGGGCGGCCGCACTTCGGGCAGATGAGCTGGACCTTGCTGGCATAGAGCGCGCTTTCGGCCTTGATCAGGCCTCCGGGCTCACCCATCTTGCGGGGCTTGACATGCTTGGTGACAATGTTGACGCCCTCGACGATGACCTTGCCCTCGGAAGGGCTGACCTGCAGGACCTTGCCCTTCATGCCGCGGTTCTTGCCGTTGATGACGATGACTTCATCGCCGGTCTTCACATGCACTTTATTGTTCATAAATTCTTACCTCCCCTTAAAGCACTTCCGGAGCGAGGGAGAGAATCTTGAGATAATCTTTCTCGCGCAGTTCTCTGGCCACAGGCCCAAAAATACGTGTGCCCCTGGGATTCTTATCGTCCTTGATGATGACGGCCGCGTTCTCGTCGAACCGGATATACGTACCGTCCTCACGGCGTACGCCGCTCGCGGTTCGGACGACAACCGCTTTGACAACTTCGCCTTTTTTTACAACGCCGCCGGGTGCTGCTTTTTTGACCGAAGCAACCACCACGTCGCCGATATTGGCATACCTCCTGCCGGAACCGCCGAGCACGCGGATACACATAAGCTCCTTCGCGCCCGTATTGTCGGCAACCTTGAGGTAACTCTGCTGCTGTATCACAGTGTTTTCCTCCTTGTGTTACGCCAAACTTATTTGGCTTTTTCAATGATCTCGACCACGCGCCATCTCTTGTCCTTGGACAACGGGCGGGTCTCCATGACGAGAACACGGTCGCCTATGCCGCACTCATTCTTCGCATCGTGTGCCTTGAGCTTCACAGTGCGGTTGACAATTTTCTTGTAAAGCGGATGCTTTACCCTGTCCTTAACGGAAACAACCACGGTTTTATCCATCTTATCGCTGGTGACGATTCCCACCTGCGTTTTTCTGAGGTTTCTTTCGCTCATGCTTTAGCCTCCCTTCCCTCACGAAGTCGCGCCGTGCAGTTCGATATCGCGCTGGATCGTTTTGATGCGGGCGATATCCTTCTTGACGGCATTGATTCGCATCGGGTTATCGAGCTGGTTTATGGCTTGCTGGAAGCGCAGATTAAAAAGCTCGTCCTTTAATTCGATCAGCTTGGCATCAAGCTCCGCGGGGGACAGTTTTCTCATTTCACTGGCTTTCATTACTGCTCACCACCCGTTTCTTCTTTCGTTACAAATTTGCACTTGATCGGCAGCTTGTTGGCCGCAAGGCGCATGGCCTCGCGTGCAAGCTCCTCATCAACGCCCGCGATCTCAAACATGACCCTGCCGGGCTTTACGACCGCCACCCAATACTCTGGTGAACCTTTACCGGAACCCATGCGGGTTTCCGCCGGCTTCTCGGTGATCGGCTTATCGGGGAAGATCTTGATCCAGACCTGGCCGCCGCGCTTAATGTAACGCGTCATGGCGATACGGGCCGCCTCAATCTGATTGGAGGTGATCCAGGCGGGCTCGAGTGCAACGAGGCCAAAATCGCCGTAGTTTACCTGATTGCCGCGGGTAGCCTTGCCTTTCAAACGGCCTCTCTGCACCCTGCGGTATTTCACACGCTTCGGTAACAGCATTATCGAGCGCCTCCTTCCCTGCGCGGCCTGCGGTTTGCATTGTCATGCAGCACCTCGCCGCGGTAAATCCAGACCTTCACGCCGACACGGCCATACGTCGTCTTTGCCTCGGCAAAGCCGTAATCGATATCCGCACGGATGGTCTGCAGCGGAATGGTTCCCTCGTGATAATGCTCCGTACGGGCGATATCAGCCCCGCCCAGGCGGCCGGAAACCTGCGTTTTGATGCCCTTCGCGCCAAGCTTCATGGTGCGGCCGATGGCCTGCTTGAGTGCACGGCGGAAGGAGATGCGGCGCTCGAGCTGGGAAGCGATGCTCTCCGCCACAAGCTGCGCATTGAGATCGGGAGACTTGATCTCGACGATATTCAGGGAAACATCCTTGCCGAGCTTCTTTTCGCACTCCGCCTTGAGCTTGTCGATCTCGGAACCGCCGCGGCCGATGACCATGCCGGGCTTTGCGCAGTGGATATTGATGCGCACGCGGTTGGCGTCGCGCTCAATCTCGATCTTGGGAACGCCTGCGGGAGCAAGCTTCGTCAGCAGCCACTCGCGAAGGTTGTAGTCTTCTACAAGCGTATCGCCGAAGTCTGCGTTCTTCGCATACCAGCGGGATTCCCAATCCTTAATAACACCGACCCGCAAGCCGGTGGGATTAATCTTCTGGCCCATTGTTTAACCTCCTCTTCGCTTATTCCATTTCCTTGAGTACAAGGGTGATGTGCGACGTTTTCTTGTTGATGCGGAATCCGCGCCCCTGTGCTCTCGGCCTCAGACGCTTGAGGGTCGGGCCCTGGCAGACATAGCACTTCGCCACATACAGCCTCGAAACATCCATGTTGTTGTTTGTTTCAGCGTTTGCGATCGCTGATTTCAGCAGCTTTTCAAGAATTTCACACGCGGCCTTGGGCGTGTGCTTGAGAATTGCCATGGCCTTGTCAGCGGGCTGATTACGGATCAGATCCAGTACAATCTGCACCTTGCGCGGCGCAATGCGCACATGCGTAACCTTCGCCATTGCTTCCATAGTTTAACACACTCCTTTCGACCGTTATTTGCCGGAATTTGAGGTTTTGGAACCCGCGTGGCCCCGGAAGGTCCTCGTGGGAGCAAACTCGCCGAGCTTGTGGCCAACCATGTCCTCCGTCACGTAAACCGGCACATGCTTGCGCCCGTCGTGAACGGCGAAGGTGTGGCCGACGAAGTCCGGGAAAATGGTGGAGCTGCGGCTCCAGGTTTTTAAGACGATCTTCTCGCCCGTTTCGTTCATTTTTTCGACTCTCTCGAGCAGCTTAGGCTGTACGAAAGGGCCCTTTTTCACGCTTCTGCCCATAATTCTTAAGCTCCTTTCATCGACTACTTGCCGTTACGGCGCTTGACAATCATCTTGTCGGAGCGGTTCTTCTTCGCGCGTGTCTTGTAGCCAAGAGCAGGCTTGCCCCACGGCGTGACCGGTCCGGGACGGCCGATCGGGGATTTGCCTTCGCCGCCGCCGTGCGGGTGGTCGTTCGGGTTCATGACAGAGCCGCGAACCGTCGGCCTCCAGCCCATGTGGCGCTTGCGGCCGGCCTTACCAATCTTGACGTTCTCATGATCGACATTGCCCACCTGGCCGATGGTCGCCATGCAGTTGACGGATACGTTGCGCAGCTCGCCGGAGGGCAGGCGGAGCAGCGCGTAGGCGCCTTCCTTTGCCATGAGCTGAGCGGCGTTGCCCGCTGCGCGGGCAAGCTGCCCGCCGCGGCCGGGATAAAGCTCCACATTGTGGATGAACGTACCGGTCGGGATATTGACAAGCGGCAGTGCGTTGCCGGGCTTGATATCCGCGTTAGCGCCAGCCTCAACGGTATCGCCGGCCTTCAGGCCTGCGGGAGCGAGGATGTAGCGCTTCTCGCCGTCTTCATACTGAAGAAGGGCGATGTGAGCGGAACGGTTCGGGTCATATTCGATGCCGAGCACCTTCGCGCTCATGTCGAACTTGTCGCGCTTGAAATCGATAATACGGTATTTTTTGCGGTTGCCGCCGCCGCGATGGCGGACGGTGATCCTGCCGTAGCTGTTGCGGCCGGAGTTTTTGTTCAGAGGCGCCAGCAGGCTTCTCTCCGGGCCGTTCTTCGACAGCTCCGTGTAATCCGTTACCGACATATTACGCCGTGCGTTGGTGGTCGGATTATAGACTTTAATCGACATTTGGTTCACTCTCCTCATAGCGGCTTTGCGGAGCATGCCGGGCTCCATACGTCGCCGCCGGGTATTCTTTTACGGGAAGACTCCCTTACATCATGCCGTCGAAGAAATCGATCTTCTTGGACTTTTCCGTAAGCGTTACGATCGCCTTTTTCCAGGACGCGGTGCGGCCCTCAAAGCGGCCCTGCCTGCGGAGCTTGCCGCGGACATTGATCGTATTGACCTTTTCGACCTCTACGCCGAAAAGCTTTTCAACCGCCTGAGCGATCTCCACCTTGTTGGCATCCTTGGCTACCTGAAACGTATATTTGTTTAAAGCGATGCCCTGCATGCTCTCTTCGGTGATGACCGGGCGCAGGACGATATCCTGTGCTAACTTGCTCATGCATATACCTCCTCAATCTTCGCAACAGCGTCCTTGAGGACAAGGAGCGTGTCGCAGTTAAGGATGTCGTAAACGTTCAGGGTGCTGACAAGCGTCGTCTTCACACCTGCGATGTTGCGTGCGCTGCGGTAGACCGTATCATCCTTCTCCGGCAGGACGATGAGCGTCTTTTTGCCGGTCTGAAGGGCGCCGAGCACCTTGACGACCTCTTTGGTCTTGATTTCGCTGAGCGCCAGCTTGTCGAGCACGACAAGCTCATTGCCCGCAACCTTGCTGGAAAGCGCGCTCTTCATGGCAAGGCGCTTTACCTTCTTGTTGACGGAAATACCGTATTCACGCGGCTTCGGGCCATGTGCGATACCGCCGTGCGTCCACTGGGGAGCGCGGGTCGAGCCCTGCCTTGCGCGGCCGGAGCCCTTCTGGCGCCACGGCTTCTTGCCGCCGCCGCTGACTTCAGAGCGCGTAAGGGTAGACTGCGTGCCCTGGCGCTGGTTTGCCAGATAACTTACCACCATGAGGTGCATCGCCGGAACGTTAGGCGTGATGCCGAAGATTCCCTCGCTCAGCGTGAGCTCTTCCACCTTCTTGCCGGTTTCGTCGAAAACTGATACGTTAGGCATTTGTTCCACTCCTTCCTTACGCGTTCTTGACGCTGTCGGCGAGGAGGACAATCCCATTCTTCGGGCCCGGGACAGCGCCCTTGACCGCGATGAGGTTGTTTTCCACATCCACCCTGACAACGTCTAAATTCTGGATTGTGACACGTTCCGCGCCCAGATGGCCCGCAAGCTTCTTGCCTTTGAATACGCGGGAGGGATCGCTGCACGCGCCGAGCGAGCCGGCATGCCTTGCGACCGGGCCGGTACCGTGGGACTCTTTGAGGCGGGAGAAATTCCATCTCTTGATCGCGCCGGCCGTACCCTTCCCTTTGCTGGTGCCGACCACGTCAACGTGATCGCCCGCCGCAAAGACGTCGGCCTTCAGGATATCGCCGACATTCATCGCACTGATATCCGCGAGACGGAATTCACGCAGCACCTTTTTCGGGGCGACATTGCCCTTCGCGAAATGGCCCTTCATGGGCTTGTTGACGCGCTGAGCCTTGACATCCTGAAAACCGAGCTGCACGGCTTCATAGCCGTCGTTTTCGATCGTCTTCTTCTGGACGACCGGGCACGGGCCAGCTTCGATGACGGTAACGGGGACAACGTTGCCCTGCTCGTCAAAAAGCTGCGTCATGCCGATTTTCTTGCCGATCAAACCTTTTTGCATTTACCTTTCCTCCTTCGGTTATTGGTTGGCTTACGCCAACTTGACCTGCGGCATGTAATGGAAATCTGCTTTACAGCTTGATTTCGATTTCCACGCCGGCGGGAAGCTCAAGACCTGTCAGAGCCTCGACCGTTTTGTTCGAAGGCCTGAGAATGTCGATAAGCCGTTTGTGGGTGCGCTGCTCGAACTGCTCTCTGGAATCCTTGTACTTGTGCACGGCACGAAGCACGGTGACGACTTCCTTCTCAGTTGGAAGCGGCACGGGACCGGAGACCTGCGCGCCTGTGTTTCTGGCCGTCTCAACAATCTTTTCCGCCGACTTGTCGACGAGATTGTGGTCGTAGCCCTTGAGCCTGATGCGGATCTTTTCCTTAACTGCCATGGGGAACGCCTCCTTCATTGTTGGCGGGCAACGCGAAAATCTGAACACTGAGCCGGGTGTTTCACCTTGCTGCATTGAAAAAGCCGGATATGCTGAGAACATGATCCGGGTTCCGATTGTTCGCGCCTGGCCGCAGAAAACCCGCCGCAGCATAAACTGCGGCCGGCCGGAGCAAGCCAGTATTCTTTCGCCCGGTTTGTAAATCGGACATACTCCGCAGAAATTCCCCGCCTCAAAGGGCGGCCACCTTCTGCATCATCGCATATCTGCACACCTACACAGCATGCTTGAATATGATACCACACCGATTTGGAAAAAGCAACAATTATTTCATAAAAATTTCGGCGGAATCACGATTTTTCGAGATTTGTAGGTACTGCCCACAAAGCGGCGTGCAAAAGCGGAAAACGTAAGGAAACTGCGCATCTATACTTCCCCTATAATAAATGAAAAGGCCGCGTGAAGAGGAAGAAAAAGCTTCTCTCCGCGCGGCCGACGGCAGATGCAGTTTTCAGATATTGGGCAAGGTCCTAAACAGGTCTGTCATGCACTCGAATTTTTGTAATAGGGCGAAATCAAATCGTTCTTCCTGTTACCTCCATCCGTGTAACAATATCCCGAAGGCGAACGTTATCAATCGCATAGTCTAATAAAGCGTCGGCCGTCTTGTAATAACTCTCTATTTCACTGTGGGCTTCATAAATCACAATCGCGTCAGGGTCATGTACAATATCATATATTTTGCCATTCCATATGAATTCTATCTCTCCGCCACATTCAACACACCACTTGAACTCACTGATTGTTTCAAAGCGATTCTCTTCCGGTGTGTTTGACTTTACATAGGTATACACTTGTTGACGCCCTCCAAACAGTTTAAATTCTGGCGCGCCTTCTGGGCAATTGATCGGTTTTCCATGCAGAGTTCCTCCCTCCTAATATATTATTGATATCTCCATTATATTGTCCTGGCTTTTACCTCTACCTGCGTAATGATCTCCCGGAGCCGGACACCGTCTATTCTATATTCAAGGGCTTCGTCCGCCGTCGCGCACCATTTTTCCGTTTCCGGCTTCCAGGCTTCGCTAATATTTATCATACCTTCCGGATGAGTGATCGTATAAAGCGTTCCCTTCCACTCAAACTCTACCTCTCCCCCACAATCGACACACCATTTAAACTCGCTGATTGTTTCAAAGCGGTTCTCTTCCGGTGTATTCGACTTTACATACGTATACATTCGATAATCCCCTCCATATAACTTGAATTCCGGCGCACCTCCCGGATAATTAATCTATTTTCTAAGATAAAAGAATTGATATCATACGGTTCTGTAATGCACCTGGACGCGTGTGATAATATCCCGGAGTCGGACATCATCAATCGTATATTCCAGTAAAGCGTCAGCTGTCTTGTAATAGCACTCTGTTTCACTGTGCGCTTCATAAATCACAATCGCGTCAGGGTCGTGTACAATATCATACGTTTTTCCGTTCCATTCAAACTCAACTTCTCCATGGTAATGCATGCATTCTTTAAACTCGCTGATTGTTTGAAAGCGATCTTCCTCTGTATTACCGGGTAATATAACTGTGTTTTTCATTTTGAATCCCCCAAAGTTTTTAAATTCCGGCGCACCATTCGGATCGTTAATCGGCCCCTGAGGATCAGGATGCCCATTGGGATTATCCCGATGTTACAACAAAAATATTTTTAAATAGTTCTATCTGTTACTTCCATATGCGTTACCATATCGCGTAGCCGATCGCCGTCAATTAAATGCTCCAGCAATTCATCCGCCGTCTTATAATAGCTCTCTTTGTCACTATACGCTTCATAAATCACAATCGCGTCAGGGTCGTGTACGATATCATATATTTTGCCATTCCATATGAATTCTATCTCCCCGCCACATTCAACACACCACTTAAACTCACTGATTGTTTCAAAGCGGTTCTCTTCCGGTGTGTTCGCGTGTACAATTGTATTCATTTTTATGATCCTTCATTATATTGTCCGACATGTTATTTCTACCTGTGTAATAATGTCTCGAAGCCGGACGCCGTCAATCAAATATTCAAGTACCTCATCCGCTGTTTTGTAGGATCGCTCTGTCTCGCCTTTATGCGCTTCATAAATCACAATCGCGTCAGGATCGTGTACAATATCATATTTTCTCCCCTTCCACTTAAACTCTACTTCTCCATGGTAATGCATACATTCTTTAAACTCGCTGATGGATTCAAAACGACGTTCCTCTGCGCTGCTCGTAATTACAGTAATATTCTCCATTTCCAATCCTCCAACAAGTTTAAATTCCGGCATGCTATTCAGATAGTTGCGCTGACCTTGCAGTTCGGGGTGCTCATCGGGATTATCCTAATGTATGCATATCTGAGATATCTCCATTATATTGTCCTGGCTTTTACCTCTACCTGCGTAATGATCTCCCGGAGCCGGACACCGTCTATTCTATATTCAAGGGCTTCGTCCGCCGTCGCGCACCATTTTTCCGTTTCCGGCTTCCAGGCTTCGCTAATATTTATCATACCTTCCGGATGAGTGATGGTATAGAGAACTCCTTTCCATTCAAACTCTACCTCTCCATGGTAGCGCATACATTCTTTGAAATCATTGATTGTTTCAAAATGATTTTCCCCTGTGTTACCAGTTAATATGTCTGTATGCTCCATTGTAAATCCTCCAAAATATTTAAATTCCGGTACGCCATTCGGATAGTTGATATGGCCTTGCGGATCGGGGTGCTCATTTGGATTATCCCAATGTATCTCATGATCATGAGGATCAGAATGCTTATCGGGTCTCCTGTGATCCGTATAATGCCTCTCTCTGATTGCACGCCCATCTTCTCCAATTTTAGTTGCTACTTTATATCCGCTTACATAAGTAATTTTTATCTCCCCCGGCTGCCCCAAAAACCGCTTGTCCTCTTCCTTCTTCGGCTTCCATTTACCGCCGTAGGCGCTGCCCATTCCCATCCGGCAGCCATCGTCCCGCATGACATAGCCACGCTTGATCACCAAATCACAGCCCGGCGGCACCGGCTCCAGCCCGCAGATATATTTCGCATATTTAGACGGTGTGTAATCGTCCTCCATATGCCGCCAGGAGCTGAGCTCGTAATCAATCGGGACAATGTTGCCCCGCATCTCCGGGAACGGCTCGTGATAGCAGAGAATCCGCTCCGGCTCCACCCGCCGCCGCAGCTCCTCATAGCCCTTCATGAAAAACGGTTTCTGATCCGCACGGTTCCCGTGCTCCGATACCATATAGGTCGAAACCGCCACGGTGCTCCCCTTTGGAATCCCCTCGAAGCAAAAGGCAAAGCTGCGCTCATCCCCCCAGCTCACGGTGGGGATCACGCGCATCCCCTTTGAAGCGAAATACGCCCCGCACCAGCGGTTGCGAAAGGTGTTATAAAGCTGCATGAGCGGATGCATCTCCAGATACATGCTGAAATCCGGTGAGAGCACCGCCCGGTACCGCCTGAGCTTTTCGAGATCATGATCGGGATCCTTCCACACGCGCTCAAACTTGTAGTCGTAGAGGAAAAAATGAACGATCCGCCCCAGATGCCGCTCATCCTCCAGCTTTGTTTTGTCAAAGCCGATCAGGCGCAGGCCCCGGAATTCCTCCTCATCAAATTCCGCTTTGGGAATGACGGGAATCTTCCATGCGCCGCTGCCCTCAAATTGATTCCAGAGCAGAAGCTGGCTTGTGCGGTAGCGGTAATTTTCTTCTGTCATCTTTGCACTTCCTATCGGTATTGAATTTGAGAAAAACTCTCTACCAATAGGCAAAAACGCGATATTTGTTGCCCCGCATGATGCAACAAATGCCGGGGTTCACAGAAAGTTTACAAGTGGCCTCAGGGCAATAGACATTTATTGTAAAATTAAGATGAATTTACTTTTATATTGTATAATTCCATTTTATATCATATTCTTTTCTGTGTCAAGCGCACGTTGCGGCCGCAGCGCATCCTTCCGGCTTCAACCAGATGCAAAAAGCCGCTCCGGGGAAAGAAAAGCTTTGTTTCCCCGGAGCGGCTTTTCGGCTGGCGGTAACCCTGCTTGCTTTTTACTCCGCCGCGCAGCTAACCGGCGTATAACCGGCCTGCGTCACTGCGTCCATCAGCGCCTGGTCCGGCACATCCTTTGCAAGCGTCACGGTCGCCTTCTTTTCCTCCAGATTCACATCCGCTGCGCTCACGCCGTCGACTGCGGCGAGCGCTTGCTGAACGTGCATCTGGCAGTGTGCGCACATCATGCCTTCGATCAAAATCGTTTTTTTCATTGATGTTACCTCCGTTTTTTCCGGCGCCGGGGCCGGGATTTGTTTCTCCTGAAAGCCGGATAGGAACTCCGGCATGGGGATCTTTTTTCGCTTTGCATCCCGCTTCGCGGAATGCATGTGGAACAGGTTCAGCCGCAGCGCGTTCATCACAACGCAGAAGCTCGAAAGGCTCATCGCAGCAGCGCCAAACATTGGATTGAGCTGCAGGCCGAAAATGGGGATCAGCGCGCCCGCTGCAATCGGAATCCCGATGCAGTTGTAAAGAAACGCCCAAAACAGGTTTTCATGGATATTGCGCAGCACCTGGCGGGACAGGCGAATTGCGGCCGGCACATCCAAAAGGCTTGATTTCATCAGCACAACGTCCGCCGCATCCAGGGCAACGTCCGCCCCCGCGCCGATGGCAATCCCGACATCCGCGCGGGTCAGCGCCGGGGCGTCGTTGATGCCGTCGCCGACCATTGCGACCTTCCCATATTCAGAAAGCCTGCGCACAACGGCTTCCTTATCATTCGGCAGCACGTCGGCAACCACCGCGTCCATACCGACCTGCCTTGCAATCGCCTCGGCCGTGCGGCGATTGTCGCCGGTGAGCATCACGGTCTGCACGCCCATATGCTTCAGCATCCGGATTGCCTCTGCGCTGTCCGGCTTTACCACGTCCGCGACTGCAACAATCCCGAGCAGCCGCCCGTCCCGTGCAAAATAGAGCGGCGTTTTCCCTTCGTTGGCTAGCGCCTCGCCTGCCTGCTTCATCTGGCCGGTCAAAAGGTTTTTCTCCTGCATCAGGGCGGCGTTGCCGCCGAAAGCGGCCTCGCCGCCAATCTCGCCCTGCACGCCGTGGCCGGGCAATGCGGCAAACGTACGGGCAGGATCATATTGCAGGCCGGTTTCGACCGCCCTTGCCCGAATGGCATGCGCCAGCGGGTGCTCGCTCTTCTCCTCCAGCGCGGCGGCAGTTTGTAGTAGCTCCGCCTCTGACACACCGGGCGCTGGGTGCAGATCGGTCACCTGGGGCTTTCCCTGCGTGACCGTCCCGGTTTTATCCAGCACAACAAAATTGGTCTTGCCGGCCGCTTCCAGCGCCGCGGCCGTTTTGAACAGCACGCCCTTCTTCGCGCCCAGCCCGCTGCCGACCATAATCGCAACGGGCGTTGCGAGCCCCAGCGCGCACGGGCAGCTGATAACGAGCACGCTGATCGCGCGCGCCAGCGCAAAGCCGAAGCTTTTTCCTGCGATCAGCCAAGCTGCTCCGGCTACCAGAGCAATCCCGATCACCACCGGCACGAATACGCCGGATACCCGATCCGCCACCTTAGCGATCGGCGCTTTCGTCGCCGCGGCGTTCTTCACCATTTCAATGATCTGGCTCAGGGTCGTATCGCCGCCGACGCGGGTGGCGGTGCAGGTGAGGGAACCGTTCTGGTTCAGGGTTGCCGCGCTGACCAAACTGCCGGGCGCTTTATCCACCGGCAGGCTTTCGCCGGTCAGCGCCGCCTCGTTGACCGCGCTCTCCCCTTCCAGCACCCGCCCGTCAACCGGGATGCTCTCACCCGGGCGCACAAGAAAGGTATCGCCAACGCGCACCCCTTCCGCCGGGATCGTCGTCTCCCCCGCATCCCGCAAAACATGCGCCGTTTTCGGAGCCAAGTCCATCAGGCTTTTGATGGCGTTGGTCGTTTTTCCTTTGCTGTATGCCTCCAGCATTTTCCCGACCGTAATGAGCGTCAGGATCATCGCGGCCGATTCGAAATAAAGCTCGTGCGCGTGGTGGAACGCCATCTCCACGTTCCCCGAGAGCATCGCGCCGCTCATGGAAAACAGCACCGCCGTGCTGTAGACAAAAGCAGCTCCGCTTCCCATGGCTACCAGCGTATCCATGTTGGGCCCTCCATGCAGAAGGCTTTGAAAACCGCTGATAAAAAACCGCTGGTTGATGACCATAATCAGGCTCGTCAGCAACAACTCATAAAGACCGATTGCCAATGGGTTTTCCGCCAGAACAGCCGGAACAGGCCAACCCCACATGAGATGCCCCATGGATACATACATCAGCGGCAAAAGCAAACACAGCGAAGCAATCAGCCTGCGTGCGAGCTTCGGCGTTTCATGATCCTCCAGCGCCTCCCGCGCGGCAGAGCGGCTCTTTCCCGCGGCCTCGGCGCTGTTTTCTGGCTCTGCCCCATACCCGGCGGAAGCGACCGCATCGCAAATATTCTGCGGCGCAGCCGGCAGGTCAAAGGTCACGTTCATGGAATTCGTCAGCAGGCTGACCGTCACTTCTTCCACACCAGGCACTGCCGCCACCGCTTTTTCCACATGCGCGCTGCACGCAGCGCAGGTCATGCCGGTAACATTAAATTTTACTGTCATCATAAATATGCCCCTGTTTTCTATTTCAATTTTTTCATCAGCTCCACTGCTTCGTCAACGATCTGCGTGTTCCCCTTCCGAATTTCTTCCACAACACAGGTTTCCAAATGATCCTGCAAAATAATATATCCGAAACTCTGCAGGGCGCTTTCCACAGCCGCCACCTGCGTCAGAATATCGCCGCAGTAGCGGTTATCCTCCACCATGTTTTTGATTCCGTTGAGCTGCCCGATCATCCGGTTCAGCCGATTCTGAAGCAGGCGAATCGCCTGTTCATCGCGGGGCGTATGTTTATGGTGCGGGCAGCATGTTTCACATGCCCCGGCTGCTGTGAGCCCATTTTCTTCAAAAGCCATCGCCGTTCCTCCTTTTTCAAAATACCCTGATGGGGTATATTTATCATATACCTCCCGTGGGTATTTGTCAAGAGCACTTCTTCAAGTCTTTCAAAATTTTGCATGCTGTTCACAGAGAAAGTCGAAAAGAGCAGGCCCTCAATAAAAATATCCGCAGCCCCTCAGTTAGAAAGGCTGCGGACGCTTTTCTTCTGTTCCTGTTTACGCCTGCTTGATGACATTGACCTTGCAGGTGTAGGTTCCCATATTCTCAACCGTGATCGTAACAGTCGCCTCGCCGCTTTCGCCCTTTGTGCGCAGCCAGAAGGCGCGGTCGCCGCCGATGAGCGCGAAGGTCTTCGGGCCGATCACTTCCACAGGGCCATCCACAGTAACCGTCACGGCATTGTTCGCAAAGGGCAGGCGGTTGCCGTTCTGATCAATGGCAGTCAGTGCGACGCGGGTCACATCATAGGTATCCGCCTCCACGAGCTGCGGGTGATCCACGCGGACATCCAGCGCCCTCTCTGTCACAGCTGTTTTGACGACCGTCTTGACGAGCTGCCCATCCTTATAGCCCTCGAAGCGATAGGAAATCTGCTCGTCGCCCCAACCGCCGATATACTTTTCGACCAGGGAGACCATATCGCCGATCTTCATGCCGCTCGTGACGATCCCAAGGCCCGCCAGGAGGAAATATCTCTTCGGCATGGAGAAAGCGTATTTCGAGCCTGCCACCAGCGCGGGCTTCAAAAACTTCGCCGCCGTTTCGTTGAGATGCTCCTTCTCGGTGAGCGCGTCGCCGATGAAATCATCCGTGAAGATCGGCGGGTGCGGCAGGTGCGGGAAGGCCTTTTTATTCGGGTATGCCGTGCTGACATACACCCCGTTTTTATAGAGCTTCACGTAATCGCAGTTGGTAAAGGCGTAGACCTGGCCGATCTGGTTCGCCGGATGCTCGCCGATATCCATGGAGGAGGAAATCTCCATCACAGGCGTCTCATCCTGCTGGGAGGCATATAGCGCAGCGGCAAGCTTCGGCACGCGGAACATATCCGTCACGCCGTGATAGCAGATGCGGTCGCCGCTGCCGAAATCCTTGTGCGTATTATAATCCGCCATGCACCAGCCGATCGCGCCGCTGGTGCGGCTGCTGCCGTAGGCCGCGTTCAGCACGCGGGCGTGGCGCAGCGCATGCTCCACGCGGATCTCCTCGCGGTCGAAGCTCTTGGTGGGATACATGTGCCCATTGTGCTCCGTGACGAGATAGGGCGCCTTCGGCCCGGCCACGATCATGGGCAGGTTCAGCGTGATCTTCCCGCCGGAATGGATAAAGTCGTTGTAGGTATAAACATCCTCCAGCAGATGGCTCTGCGGGAAATTGCGCACGCCGCCCGTCTGGCGGGTATCATCCAGCGAATGCGCGATGGCGTTCGTCTTTTCATACAGCTCGTCGCAGTCCTGCCCCTCGTTGACGCGCACGCCCCAGAGGATGACGCAGGGGTGGTTGCGGTCGCGTTTGACCATATCAGCCACATTCTTCAGGAAGTTCTCCCGCCATTCGCCCTCGCCGGTGAACTGCCAGCTCGGGATCTCGGTGAAGACAAGCAGGCCGATCTCATCGCAGCGGTCGAGGAAGTGTATGGAATCCGGATAGTGCGAGGTGCGCACCAGATTGCAGCCGAGCTCAAATTTGAGCAGGTCGGCATCCGCCTTCTGCGCGGAGGCCGGCATCGCATAGCCGACGTACGGATAGCTCTGGTGGCGGTTCAGGCCGCGAATCTTCATCTTCTTTCCATTGAGATAGAAGCCGTCCTTGCGGAATTCGCACTCGCGGAAGCCGAAGCGATAGGATTTTTCATCTGCGCCTCCGTTATAAACCACCTTCAGGGTGTAGAGCTTTGGATGCTCCGTAGACCAGAGCGTCACGCCGGAGACGCGCCATTTGAGCTTGAGCACCTTCGCCTCAAACGGGCAGGCCTGGGAAGCGATCAGCTTTTCGCCGTCGTACAGCTCAAGCTTTAAATCGCCCTGTGTCTTCTCTGAGAAGGTCACGTCGATATCAAGCAGCTTCTTTTTGCCGAGCAGCAGATCCTTCGTGCGGATAAAGGTATCTTCAATATACACCTCATTGACGCATTCGAGCCATACCTCGCGGTAAATGCCGCCGTAGCAGAGATAATCGACCACCCTGCCGAACGGCGGAATCTCCGGGCGCTCCGTGGAATCGACCTCCACGGTGAGAACATTGCCGCGCGTTTTGACCGTGTCGGTCACATCAAAAACAAAGGCTGTGTAACCGCCCTTATGCTCGCCGAGGAGGGTGCCGTTTAAATACACTTTTGCGGCGTTGGCCACGCCCTCAAAATGCAGCAGGAAACGGTTGCCCTTCATCTTCATTCCCCTTGGCAGGGAAAACTCCTTGCGGTAGCCGCTGACGAACTGGTAATCCCGCTCGTCGAAATAATGCAGCGGAAGCTCCTTGCAGGTATGCGGGATATCCACGAGCGCAAAAGCGCTCGCGTCGAAGGCGGGCGTAACCATCGCCGGGTCAAAGGCGGGCGTGTAGCGCCAGCCAAAATTCAGGGGCAGGGTGGTTCTCATGATCCAATCAAATCCTTTCTCAATTCTTTTCTTCTCTCAGTGATCATTGGGTTCAGGCCGATGCAGGGCAATGGACGCAGGTTCATCCGCGCCGCCGATGAGCTCTTCCTCTGCGGCTTCCTTCAGGTGATAAACGCGGGAATCCGTATCCGTCATCACGCGCGTTTTGCCGTTATATCCGCTCAGCACAAAGAGCTGGCACGGCACAAGCCCTGCATAAAGCAGCGATGCGCCGGGAAGCGTGTAATCCTCCCTCTCTGAATGCAGGCGGATATGATCTGTGAGAAAATTATAAACCTTGCCGTCCTCCATGTCAAACTTCTTGGGGAGCGGCGTATTGATGATCTCGCCAAAGGTACGCAGGTTCAAAAGCTGCTGCCGCGCGGTAAAGCGATACGTCTTTGCCGGGTCGAGGCCCACGAAGGAGAGCCGGTCCGGCCCGCTGTTGGGCGTGAGCCGGTTGAGAAAGCAGCCGAGCATGGATTCCTTCTGATCCGGGGAAACGACCTGCCAGGCACAGGTATTGTCTTTGAAGGGGTCGCCGATGCGGTAAAATTCGCCGAACTGCAGCAGCCTGCGGTGCGCCTTGTAAAACGCGATCTGCTTTTTGACCGCCGCCCGGTCAAAGGAGGAGAGGTTCGTCACATCCAGCTCATAGCCCGTCAGCCCGAAGCTCGCCACATTGAACCGCTCCTCAATGGAGGAGGCACGCAGGGAGGCGAAGCTCGGCGACGCGCTGACGTGCATCGTCATGACGGACTGCGGATAGCCGTAGGACGTGCCGGATTGGATTTTCACGCGGTCGAGCGGGTCCGTATTGTCGCTCGTCCAGCATTGGGGCATGTAGCAGAACATGCCGAGATCGAAGCGGTTGCCCCCGCTGGAGCAGGATTCAAACAGCACGTGCGGGAAGCGGTCGCACAGCGCCTGCAGAATATTGGAAAGGCCGATGTAATAGCGGTGGAAATACTCGCCCTGTCTTGTTCCGAGTGTCCGCCCGAACACATCGGAAAACTGGCGGTTCATATCCCACTTGATGTATTCGATGTTGCCCAGCTTGATCACATCCGTGATCGTGTCGATCAGGTATTGCTGCACGTCCGGATTCGTCAGGTCCAGCACCAGCTGGTTGCGGCCCTCCGTCGGCTCGTATTCGTCTGTGGTCATCGCCCAATCCGGGTGCGCGCGGTAGAGGTCGCTGTCCGGATTGACCATCTCCGGCTCCACCCAGAGGCCAAACTTGAGGCCCATGTCATTGATCTTCTTTGCAAGGCCGCCGATGCCGGAGGGAAGCTTCTTTTTGTTGACCGTCCAGTCGCCCAGGGAGCAGTGGTCATTGTTGCGCTTGCCGAACCAGCCGTCGTCTAGGACGAAGAGCTCTGCGCCCAACCGCGCGCCCTCCTTGGCGATCGCGAGGATTTTCTTCTCCGTAAAGGTGAAATACGTCGCCTCCCAATTGTTGACGACAATCGGGCGCTCCCTGTTCTTCCATTCACCGCGCACGATATGCTCCTTGACAAAGGCGTGCATGTTGCGGCTCATGCCGTTGAGGCCCTCATGGCTGAAGGTGAGCACGGCCTCCGGCGCGTCGAAGGATTGGCCCGGTGCAAGCGCCCATTCAAATTCGAACGGGTTGATGCCGTTCTGCACGCGCACCATCCCGTGCGGCGCCACCTCCGCGCGGCCGATGTGGTTGCCGGAATAGACGAGGTTGAAGCCCCAGCACTCCCCTGCCTGCTCGTTGCAACCCTTTTTCCGGATGGCAAAGAAGGGATTGTGGCGGTTGGAGCTTGTGCCGCAGATGGAGCCGATGGAGCACTCCCCCGCCGTGAGCTTGCGCTCATGCTGATACCGCTCGCGGATCCACGCGCCGTCAAAAGAGAGCATGGTATACTCCCCGGCGGGCAGATCGATCTGCATGCTCATCAGGGAATGGATTTTGATCTCCTTTTCTCCCTGATTGATCAGCCGCGCGCTGCGGGTGATCACATTGCACTCCTCAAACACGGTGTAGAACAAATGCAGCTGCGCACAAAGCGCCGCGTCCTCCAGAATCACTGTGAGCGTTTTGCTCCTCCCATAGCTGGAGGGAAGGCCGGCAAGCTCCGGCTTGGTATCAGTGACCTTTGCATCCAGGAATTTGAAATCGCAGTTGAAATTCCCGTTTTCCGCCTGCACCTGCATGGCGGGCAGACGATAATCGCCCTTGCCGAATTCCGAATAGTCGAGCCGGATATGATCGAGCGACAGATGATCCTTCTTATCATAGACGGTGGAGTTGCTGTAGCCCACAGCATGCTTGTCGTAGAGGAATGGATAGTCCCCGCATGCCGGGATGCGCCGCCCGTAATAAAGCTGCTCAAGCTTACCGCAGGGCAGCGCGCGAAAAAGATAGCTTGTCTTTTCAGTGGATAAATGAAACTCCTGCCGGCTGGTGATCTGGATCATCATGTTTTGTCCCTTTCCGTAACGTTACGCTTTAAAGTTCAATCACACCCCGCTCTATCCTTTGGGACGGATAGCATCGGTAAACAAGGGGAAACAGCGCCGCCCGGCAGCCGCAAAGCCACGTT
>URQB01000013.1 GCA_900549825.1 uncultured Oscillospiraceae bacterium
GCGGCAACCCTTTGATGGATCAGTCAGCCAGACAGTTTGCTTTGTTACTCGCTTCGCTTCGTAATAAAAAACAGCCGCTCACGTCTTGTGGCTTGAGGGCTGCGGCAACCCTTTGATGGATCAGTCAGCCAGACAGTTTGCTTTGTTACTCGCTTCACTTCGTAATAAAAAATGTTGACGAGATACTTTTCAGATGATAAGATAAAATTGTCTTTCGGGACAAATTTTTGGAGCCGTTTTTTCCAATATTTTCCTTACTTCATTGTGTGCCTAATCTACCAATAAGCGGACGAGCAGGGCCGGTGTCCGGCTCCTTTCCGCCCGTCGCATGAAGGGCGTTGCGAACTCTGCTTTCAGACGGCTCCTGAGAGAAAAAAGGTGATGTCAATGAGCAAAACCAAACGGTACCTCAGCATACTGCTTAGTCTCGTGCTGCTGTGTACCACGATTCTTCCCATGTCCTCTCTTGCGGCAGCAGAGCCTGACTATATCCTGCAAATCCAGCGGGATGGCGTCGAGGTTACGGAGCGCATCGACATTGAGGAGAGTGAGAACGTCCAGCTGAGCGCTGTGCTGACCAAGGGCGAAATGCCGGAAGGCGCTTCCATCGTCTGGTCTACAAAAACACCGTATCTTGCGAGCGTGGATGAGAACGGCCTTGTGC
Organism: uncultured Oscillospiraceae bacterium; assembly: GCA_900549825.1. GTDB lineage: Bacteria > Bacillota > Clostridia > Oscillospirales > Acutalibacteraceae > Fimivicinus. Next base: position 665 of record URQB01000013.1, read on the forward strand.
GTGGGCGCGACAGTTCCAAGGGTGCGATCCTGCGCGTTTGGATTGATACGAACATCGCTTCGATCTGGCTGATCGGCCCGCCGATCGCGGAAGCACTTTATGCGAAGCTTGACGAGTATGAAATCGATCAGCTCGATACGGACGGCATCATGAACGTCGTGCAGCCGATCGTCGAGGAGATGCTGGGCGAAGGCAGCCTGTCAGCAAAGCTGGTCGCTTCCCTGCGCAACACGCTCGACAATATCAACACGGAGATCGTCGCTTCCCTCGTGGATGCGGACGGGAATGTCCTGGCTACGGATTCTGTGCGCGTGCTTGTCAAGAAATCCAGCAAATGGTATGCGGATTTCCTTCCGAACGGCACCTATATCACGAATAAAGAGAGCATCCCCGCGACCGTGGAAACCGGATTTGAAATGAAGGCGATCGGCATCACCACTCCGCTGCGCCTTCATATGGGCGTGGAATGGAAGATGCTCTGCCTGCCGGGCGTTGCCACCGTCGATGACGACGGCACCATGCATTTCCTGAAAACAGGCACGGTGACGCTGATTGCTTCGCCGGATGTCAACGGCTTTATGGACAACCTGAGAAGAATGTTCAAGTATGCCGAGCAGATCGGTGAAAAGATCGACGGCGACCTGATCGCGGATATCCTTGTGGACGGCCTCGGCGTGAAGATCGACAAAAAGATCATTGCGGGTTTCTTCAATGCGCTGGGCGATCTGTCCGGCCTCGGCACCAGCGAGGGCGCGGATCTGACGATGAAGGTCATCGCACAGATCAGCAACTGGCTTCTGACCGTGACCACGAACGATACCGTTACGATCAAGGTCGTCGATCAGCTCGAAGTGGAGTCCTTTGAAATTGCCGGCAAGGTCAAGAATCTGAGCGCCTTTGGCGGCACCAGCCAGCTGAGCCTGACGAATGTCGTCCCCGCGGGCTGTGCGCTGAAAAACATCCAGTGGGAGTCCAGCAATACGGATGTCGTCAAAATCGATCAAAACGGCCTTCTGACGATCCGCTCGGGCGGCAACTGGGGCCGTGACTTCACGATCACCGCAACACTCAACGGCGTATCCCGGAGCATCAACGGCAACGTCCTCGGCGGCAACACTGTAACCCCGACCGATCTGGAAATCTGGGGCCCTGAAATGATCGACAAGGGCGAAACGGTCCAGTACAATTACAAGATCTATCCCGGTTCCCTCGATATTCTTGCCGATAACGTTACCTTCGGCATGGCCGTTGACGGCAAGCAGGTCTTCGGCAACGCGTCCGACGGCACCTGCTCCATCACAAAGGATGGCAAGGTCACCGCTCTTGCCGCCGGCGAGAGCACGATTCTGGTGCGTTCCGACCGCAACCATAGCATGGTGCGCGAGTGGAAGGTAACCGTCCGCCAGCCTGCTGAGGGCATGACGCTGGCAGAGGGGGATTATCTCACCGTCCAGGTGCCGATGAGCAAGCCTTATTATGGCTATTCGGCGCAGCTGACGCCGGTTTTCGTACCTGAGAACACGACGAATAAGAACGTCACCTGGAGCAGCGACAACAGCAAGATCTCCGTCGATGCCAATGGCAAGGTCACCTGCAAATCCCTGACGGCTGTCAGCGGTGTGATCACCGCTGTTGCGGAGGACGGCGGCTATACCGCATCCTGCCACGTCACCTTTGCAAACAATCCGGTAACTGGCGTTATGCTGAACAGCTCCGAGCTTGACGTCTATGAAGGCGCTTTTGCGACGCTGTCCGCAACGGTATCGCCGAGCAAGGCAAATATTAAGACGCTCACCTGGGCGTCCTCTGATCCTTCCATCGTGACGGTGGACGGCGGCCGCATCACAGCGGTGGCCCCCGGCGATGCGCGCATCACGGTAACGACGCTTGACGGCGGCTTCACGGCGGATTGCCTCGTCCATGTCCGTGCGGATAAGACGGGGCTGCACGATACCATCCAGCTGATTACGGATGCCAACCTGCAGGAGGCCGATTTCGATGCGGACCTGTGGGCGGCGCTCGTCAAGGCGATGGACAACGCAAAGGCAGTCGATGACGAACCTTATGTCACGCAGGCTGAGGTAGACGCAGCCTGCAAGGCGCTACTGGCGGCATATGACGCGCTGGGCATCTCCGTCCGCCCGAACGGCGTTGCCATCAGCTATCAGGGCTCGGATATCGAAGGCGAAGTCCTCCGCGTGAAGATCCCGTGGCATACGCAGTATAAGAAAAATTCCGTCCAGCTCGGCGTGATCGTCGATCCGGAGAATGCGGATTACAAGAGCGTCGAGTGGTCCATTACAGGCAATGAAATCGCCATTGACCAGAATGGAAAGTGCACGCCGACCGGCAACGGCATCGGCGGCCGCTCCGGCTGGGTTACGGTAAAAGTAACGGATTACGACGGAAACGTCTTCACAGATACTGTGAAAGTTCGCTTTGTCAAATGGGATTGGCAGAAATAACTGCCGTTTCCCTTCGTAAAATAGGCACACAGAAAAGCCCCCCTGCGGTTGTGAAGTGACCGCAAAAAGTCAGACCAATATGTTTCAAATGAAGTAGCCCTAAGGGCTTGCAGTCTGTGAATAGCAGGCGGCAAGCCCTTTCACTTACTCTTCCGCCTCTTCTGTCAGATAGATGCGTTCCCAATCCTGAATCCGGTGATGGTCATTGCCCTCAAATCGCCGCGCTGTCTCCCTGTAATGGAACCCTTCTTCTCGCATCGCTTTGATAACATGCTTCTTGAACTTCACGGTATATCGCTTGTCTGGTATCCCCTTTGTACATCATCTCTTGTGTTATCAGTATATCTAACGATTGGGGTGCAGTGCAATAACGCGACCGGGTCCATTTTTATGTATCCTCTTTGGGGCCATACATCAATTCGTCAACCGTCACATCGAAAATCTGCGCGAGGACATCCAATTCAATATCTTTGACCATCCGCTTGCCGCACTCAATGCGCTGAATTGTATTTTTATTGATATTAAGCCCTCTGAGCTGCATTTTGGCGGCCAGTTTTTCCTGAGAAGGATGATCAGGAAGAAGATTTCTTAATTTAGCGACATTTTTACCGCAGAGATTGCGGCTTTCGGATGGCAATTTTTCTTGCGCCATAGCTGAAGACACCGCATTTTTCAAATTAGTGTTGCTAAAGATATCACAAGTATATTATATAGTTAAGTATTAGGTGACATTTTTAATGTGTAAGATTTGGGAAAACTACGTCTATTTTTTGTGTTCCCTTTCAGATAACAGCGTATCTGAGGGGACATTGAAAAAATCTGCAAAGGCCGCCAGTACGATATCTGTAACGAACCGGTCCCCCTGCGCGATCCTCTGGATCGCGTTTTTATCCAGGTCGATCCCTTTTTCTTGCATCCGCTCAGCCAGGAGCCTCTGGGATGTTTTGTCGGGCAGCTGTTTGCGCAGCTCTGCAATCCGTTTTCCACACCGGTTACACTTTCCGTCGATATACTTGTTTTTGAACATTGCATACTCACTCCATTCTTTTTACTTTTGACATTTATAGCTTGCCAATAAAACAAGTATATGGTATAATTCGACTTAATTTGACATGTTAGATGTGTCAATAGTGGGAAAATTTTTTCAAATTCAAAAACTCGATATCAAAATCCGATTAATCGAAGGATTTTAAGAAATAAATATTTTTTTCCAGCATTTAGAAGCCTTTACATTTGCCATGCAGTTTTGGCATATCAGCAAAAGATCCGGATTTTAACATACGTTTTTTATATTTTCCACCCCAATTCCGCCCGAAAAGTCATCAAATTACCGCAAATAAACGGTGGCAAACAAGGCAAATTAATAGAGCGGCAGTTTGAAATTTTGCCGCGCTATGGAGGTGGAAAATGCGAAAATTTTTGAAAGCATTGACTCTTCTGGGCATTGTCTGTGCTGCATTGATTTTTGGCCTGCTCGGCTTTGCCGAGCGGACGGTGCCAAATGAAATCTATGTTGCACAGGACCGTTCTCCATGGGTTGGAGAGTTGTGTGTCGCCATGCCGGAGGATGAGGCTTCTCAGGCACAGCTGCATTTGCAGGGCAATACGGCCGTACAAGCGCAGGGCTATGATGTGGAGGTAAAGCTTCTCAACCTGTTTCCGGTAAAAAATTCTCATGTGACGGTGACGCAGCGCAGCTATGTGATCCCCGGCGGGACTGCATTCGGCCTGCGGCTGTATACCAACGGCGTCGTGATCGTCGGCATGGATCCGGTGGAAACCAGCGAGGGCAGCGTTAATCCAGCAAAGGAGGCCGGGCTGAAGGAAGGCGACGTGATCGTATCGATGGACGGCCAGGCCGTCAGCCGGAATGAAGATGTCTCCCGGATTTTCAAAGGATGCGGAGGTCACGCGCTTCAGTTGCGTATCCGGCGCGGAACGCAGGAACTGGATGTGGAATTTCAGCCGGCCTGTTCCGTCTCAGATGGAAAGTTCCGCGCGGGGCTCTGGATCCGCGACAGCTCCGCCGGCGTTGGAACGCTCACCTTTTATGAGCCGGAAAGCCGCGTATTCGCCGGGCTTGGGCATGCGATCTGCGATGTGGATACGGGTGAGGAGATGCCTTTGCTCGCAGGCGATATCGTGGATGCGCATATCAACGGGTGCTATAAAGGCACAAAGGGTGCGGCCGGAGAACTGTGTGGCGTATTTGGCAGCCGCGTGATGGGGGTGCTTACGGTCAATGGCAACACCGGCGTGTATGGGATTATGAATGCCGGAAGCGCTTTGACCGGGAAAGCGGTTCCCGTGGCGCTGCGCCAGGAGGTCAAAACCGGCCCGGCACAAATCATTGCCACTGTCGATGGAAAGGCGCCGCAGTATTATGATGTCGAAATTACAAAAATTTATTCCGGGCCAGATACGCAGGTTAAGAATATGATTGTGGAAGTGACGGATCAGGCGCTGATCGAAAAAACCGGCGGCATCGTTCAGGGAATGAGCGGAAGCCCAATTATCCAGAACGGAATGCTGGTCGGCGCAGTGACGCATGTGTTTGTCAACAACCCGCTGCAGGGCTACGGTATTTTTGCGGAGAACATGCTGCACACCGCGGAAAACGTTGCAGCAGCGCAGGAAAAGAAGGCCTCCTGACCCTTTAAAACAGCAAAAGGCGCGAGCAAAAAATATTTTCCATGTTTTACCAATTATTTTTGCCTTTTCTCTTGACTTTAAAACACAAACTTGTTAATATATGGTAAAAGATGAAAGGAAGGTAGATAAAACATGGAAAAATCAATGAAGGTAATGCTCGCAGAAGAGGGAACAGAATATGGACAGACTTGCGCAAACGTGCTGCGTTCCTATGGCTATGAAGTAACGCTTGTCCCGAAAGACGGTTCAGAGGTCATTTCCCGTTTGCCCGCAAATACACCGGACGTGTTGCTGATGGATATGTTTATGCCGCGTGTGGATGCGCTGGGCGTTATGAAGGCGCTCCCGGAGCTGAAGCTGAGTAAGCGGCCGTTGATCATGCTGATGTCCAGTGTAGATAATACGCGTTTTGAGCAGGAGGTCCTGGCGGCCGGAGCGGATTATTATTTTCTTAAGCCCTTTGATCTTGACATTCTTGCAGAACGGATTTCCCAGCTGACCGGCTGGAACACAGCCGGTCAGGAGAACATACGCAAGGTTTCGAACGATGCGCACGGCAATCTGGAGGTTGTCGTGTCGGAAATTATGCATCAAATCGGCGTGCCCGCGCATATCAAGGGGTATCAATACCTGCGCGAGGCTATCATTCTTTCGATTAACGACAGCGAAATGATGAATTCCGTTACAAAGCTTTTATATCCGACAGTCGCCAAAACCTTTAAAACCACGCCTTCCCGCGTGGAGCGTGCGATCCGCCATGCCATCGAGGTGGCATGGGACCGCGGCGATGTGGACGTGCTGAGCTCGTATTTTGGCTATACGATCCAGAATACGCGCGGCAAGCCCACCAACAGTGAATTTATCGCCATGATCAGCGATAAGCTGCGCCTTCGCATGAAAGTTTCCTGATTTTTTCATCTTCATTTCACTTCCCTTTACAGGGTGCCGTCTCACCAGCGGCACCCTGTTTTATTTTCCGCTTGGGATTGAAGCGCATTGAAAAGTATGGTATGCTTTTTTACGTAAAGAATCGTGCAGACGGTTATTATGAGGGAGGCTGTTGAATGGATCATCCCGTTTTACTCGCGCTTTTGGGAACCGGCTTTACTTTTTTGGCCACGGTTGCAGGCGCCGCGATGGTGTTTTTTGTAAGAAAAGAGGCGTCCGTCAACACCCATAAGGCGTTTCTTGGTTTTGCGGCGGGCGTGATGATTGCCGCGTCGGTCTGGTCGCTTTTAATTCCGGCGACCGAGATGGCGCGCGATCAGGGAAAAAACGAATGGCTGCCCGCCGTAACCGGATTTTTAGCGGGCGGCGTGTTTCTCTACCTGCTCGACCGGCTGCTGCCGCATCTGCATGTTGGAGCGGAAAAACCGGAGGGCGTGCACAGCTCGCTCAAACGCACGACGATGCTTGTGCTTGCCGTAACGCTTCACAATATCCCGGAGGGCCTTGCGGTCGGCCTGTCCTTTGCCGCGGCGGCAGAGGGCGGGCACGCCACGCTCGCGGGCGCGATGGCGCTGTCGATCGGCATGGCGCTGCAAAATGTGCCGGAAGGCGCTGCAATCTCCCTGCCGCTGCGCAAGGAAGGCATTTCCAAGGGCAAGGCGTTCCTGTATGGCGGCTTGTCCGGCGCCGTAGAGCCGGTAGCGGGCGTGTTTGGTGCGCTGCTCGCCATCTTTATCGCACCGGTTATGCCGTTTACGCTTTCATTTGCGGCCGGAGCCATGATTTACGTGGTTGTGGAGGAGCTGGTGCCGGAAATGCATGTGGGGAAGCATAGCCACGCCGGAACGGCGGGCGCAATGATCGGGTTTGCGATGATGATGGTGCTGGATATCGGGCTGGGATAACTGTTTCATGATTTATCTTGCTTACAAAAAGAGCCAGCCTATCGGGAAGGACTACATCATTTCATTGCAAAGCCCGCAATTCACCCTTCACTTTTCTCTGTTATCGTGTTAAAATATTACGCATATGAGCAAAGGGGTGGGATTATTGGAAAAAACGATTGCAATCATCGATTACGGTGCGGGCAATCTGCAGAGTGTTAAGAAGGCGCTGGATTTTATCGGCTCACCTTCGGTGATCACCAGGGACGCAGGGGTAATCCGCGCGGCAGATGCAGTCATCCTGCCGGGCGTTGGTTCGTTTGCGGATGCGATGGATTCGATGCGCGCGAGCGGCCTGACGGATACAGTCATCGAATCGGCGCGCAGCGGAAAGCCTTTTCTGGGCATTTGCTTAGGGCTTCAATTGCTTTTTGAAACCTCTGAGGAATCCCCGGGGGCAACCGGCCTCGGCGTCCTGCAGGGCGAAATCCTGCGCATCCCTCAGGAAAGCGGGCTGAAGGTGCCGCATATCGGCTGGAATTCCCTTGCGATCACCCAGCCGGACGGGATCTTTCAGGGAATCCCGCAGGATGCATACGTCTATTTCGTCCATTCCTATTACCTGAAAGCGGCGAACGAAGCACAGGTCGCGGCGCACACGGAATACGGCGTTTTGATTGACGCCGCCATCCAGAAGGGCAATCTGTGCGCCACCCAGTTCCACCCGGAGAAGAGCGGCCGAATCGGCCTTCAAATCCTGCGCAACTTTGCCGCCATGAGCGGGAAGGAGAGAGACTCATGTATGCAAAACGGGTGATTCCCTGCCTGGATGTGAAAAACGGGCGCGTCGTCAAGGGCGTGAGCTTCGTCAATCTCCGCGACGCGGGCGACCCGGTCGAGTGCGCCGTCGCATACGATCAGAAGGGCGCGGACGAGCTGGTGCTGCTCGATATCACTGCCACCCACGAGGGGCGGGGAACCATGGTCGAGATCGTTACACGTGTGGCGAATTCGATTTTTATTCCATTCACGGTCGGCGGCGGCATTTCGAGCGTGGAGGATTTCACGCAGCTCCTGCGCGCAGGGGCGGATAAGATCAGCGTCAATTCCGAGGCGGTGCGCAATCCAAAGCTCATCAGCGACGCGGCCTACAAATGCGGAAGCCAGTGCGTCGTCTGCGCGATCGACGCAAAGCGGCGCAAAGAGGGCGGCTGGGAGGTCTATCTAAACGGCGGACGTATTCCCACGGGGATTGACGCGGTGGAGTGGGCCGTGGAGGCCGAGCACCGCGGTGCGGGCGAAATCCTTCTCACCAGTATGGACTGCGACGGTCAGAAGCAGGGCTACGATCTCGCATTGACACGCGCGGTTTCGGAACGCGTCGGCATACCGGTGATCGCTTCCGGCGGTGCGGGAGCGAAGGAGCATTTCTATGATGCCTTCAAAGAAGGGAAGGCGGACGCGGTGTTGGCGGCGTCGCTGTTTCATTTCAATGAGATCCCGATCATGGAGCTGAAGGAATATCTGGCCGGGAGGGGCGTCCCGGTGCGGATGGATTAAAAGAACGGCCCGGCGGCGATGGCTGCCGGGCTGTTGGCATTTCGGGCGGAGGTTTGATTGACTGATTTCCAGAATATCTGCGGGACGGGGGAAGCAGTTGGGCAATGGTTGTCCTGTTTTGCCGTACGCGTCTTCGTTTACATCCGTTGAAACTTTGTGTCGTCTTTATTGCATTTGTATGTCGATATCCTTCGTTTTAGAGATAAGCTTTCCTGCTTCCAATCAATTGCTTACATCGTTCTTTCCGATGAATCGGTTGTGAAAGTGAGACAAACGGAGATTTCTCTGTTTTTACTTCATAAGCCGCAAGAGGATTTATATGGATGTAAAAATAACGCGCCGTAAAATGCAGCATGCTGCATTTTACGGCGCAATTGCCTTCTGGAAATGGGAAAAGGATTGCCTGCTGATTAGCACCGACAAACAAGGGGACACACCGCCGCCCGGCAGCCGCAAAACCATGTTTGCCGCGGTCCCGGCATCGCCCTCAAAACCGTTGTTGCCCCTGTTTACTGATGCGATGCTTTCTTCAGCGCCCGAATGAAGGTCGCTCCGTCGATGCACTCCAAAGCCTCCACCTCCTGAAATCCTGAGCTTTTCAGCAGTGCCGTCTCGTGCTCCAGTGTCAGCGGCGTGTCGAAATGCACAAACTGTTCCGATGGGATTCCCGCAAGCTTCCGTTTGCGCGCGCATTCGTCCATCAGCAGCGTCTCCTCCTCCTCGCAGCAGGCGATATAATCGCATTCCAGATAGATTCCACCCGGCTTCAGGGCTTTAAACAGCTTCCGGAACAGCTCCTCCTTCTTCCCGGGCCGGAAATGGTGCAGGGTTTCAAACGAAACCGCAGCGTCGTAATCCTCCGTGCCAAGCTTCGCCTCAAAATAATCCTCGCAGCGAAGGATGAGCTGTTTATCAGAATGCTTCTGCCTGAGAACCGCCAGCATGGGCTCGCACAGGTCTATTCCGGTCACCCGCAGGATGGGGAACCGCTCTAAAATCTGATCCAGCTCCAGCCCCGTACCGCAGCCAAGGTCCAGCAAGCGGCCGCAGTCCTCCGGGATCAGCTCCGCCATTTTCTGATACGCCTTGCTCCAGCGTGCCATATGTTCTTCATACAGAACAACCCGGGCCGTAAAAAACGTGTCCATCGCTTCCAGCGGTACATCCCGCGTTTCCGCCAGCCAGGTTTTCAAGTCCGCCAGATAAGCAGGGATATCATGCCGTATTTCAACATGCATATTTTTTCTCCATTTCATATTGGAATTCCCTTTTTAAGGCATTCAGATTAAAAAACCATCGGCGGCATATGGGGCTATGTTCCTTTCTTACTCCACCCGGTCGTCGATTGTGCGGCGAATTGCATCCGTCAGGCAGATAGTCATACAGAAAAACAGCCTGAAAACCCTGCGGATGGCTTCGCATGCGAACGACTCCACATGCAAACGGTCCGTATGATTTTCAGGCAAAACAGTTAGCGGTTAACGTTCTGAAAGCTTAATATAGGGCCTGCGCAGCGCCACATTGCGGTAAGCCGGGCGAATGATCTTGCCGGCATTGATCAGCTCCTCAATGCGGTGCGCGCTCCAGCCCGCGATGCGGGAGATTGCGAAAATTGGCGTATACAGCTCCATGGGCAGGTCAAGCATGCTGTAGACGAAGCCGCTGTAGAAGTCGATATTGGCGCTGACGCCCTTGTAGATCTTCCGTTCCTCGGCGATGATCCGCGGCGCAAGCTTGGCAACCGTGGAATAGAGCCCGTATTCGTCCGTACGACCCTTTTCCTCAGAGAGCCGTTCCACGAAGCTCTTGAAGATGTTGGCGCGCGGGTCGGACAGGGAATAGACGGCATGGCCCATGCCATAGATCAGGCCGGCGCGGTCAAAGGCCTCCTTATGCAGGAGCTTTTTGAGATAGGCGGCTACCTCGTCCTCATCCTTCCAGTTGGCAATATTGCGCTTCATATCCTCAAACATCTGGACGACCTTGATATTCGCGCCGCCGTGCTTCGGCCCCTTGAGCGAGCCGAGGGAAGCGGCGACGGTGGAATAGGTGTCCGTGCCGGAGGAGGAGACCACGTGCGTCGTGAAGGTGGAGTTGTTGCCGCCGCCGTGCTCGGCGTGGAGCACGAGCGCGAGGTCGAGGATTTTCGCTTCCAGCTCCGTGTAGCTGCTGTCCGGGCGCAGGATGCGCAAGATGTTTTCCGCTGTGGAGAGCTCCGGCAGCGGGTTGTGGATGAAGAGGCTCTCGCCGTTGTGATAATAATTATAGGCGTGATAGCCGTAAACGGACAGCAGGGGGAAGGAGGCGATCAGCTGCAGGCACTGGCGCAGGACGTTGTCGATGCTGATATCGTTTGCGTTGTTGTCATAGGAGTAAAGCGTCAGGACGCTGCGCGCCAGCGTATTCATCATATCGGAGCTCGGCGCCTTCAGGATGACATCGCGCACAAAGCTCGGCGGAAGCGAGCGGTAGCGCGCAAGCAGCTGGGTAAACTCATCGAGCTGCTCCTTATTCGGCAGATCACCAAACAGCAGCAGATAGACTGTTTCCTCAAAGCCAAACCTCTTTTCCCTGAGAAAGCCTGATACGATATCCTCAACATTGACCCCGCGGTAAAACAGCTTCCCCTCGCAGGGGACGGACTGCCCATCTACCTCGATGGAGGACTGGATTTCAGAAATCTCGGTAAGTCCCGTCAGAACGCCTTTGCCGTTTAAGTCTCGCAGGCCGCGGTTGACCTGATATTTCGTATAAAGCGTGGGATCGATTGCATTTTTGTTGATACACCTCTGAGCCAGTTCATGGATTTGTGGCGTGATCTCCGAGAAGTCGATGTTGTTGGAATTCATCATGCGTATAACCATCCTTTCCGTGGAGACTGAAAGGTTTGGGGGATTCAACGAATCCAGCTTCCGAAGCTCCTTTCCGTCCGGAAGCATAAAAACCTTGCTCTCTCTTTTTGAAAATATATACGCTTATATCATACCTTTTTTTGGCCGGGATGTCCAGCTTTTTTGTCAAAGGGGGCCCGCCGGGCTTGCGGCAGGCAGAACACACGAAATCAAAACGCAAGGCAAGCATTCTCAGAAGGAACGCCCGCCTTGCGGATGTGAAGATTGTCTTGCCCTGCACGAACCCGGCTTTCGGTTATGATGCAGTGGAGGAGCACGGGCCAAGCGACAGCGCGGTCATACGGTGCTGGCAGCGGCAATTTTCTGCTTGGCATCCTCATAGCGATCCCTGATCTCAGAAAAATGCGTATAATTCTCTGCCTGCCTGAGCAGCCTGGCCGCGTCGAGCCACGGCTTTGCGGCGCGGTTGTAAAAGGTTCTCTTGTTTTGCTCGTCGCGTATTTTCTGATTCAGTTCCTTAATCCTCTTCATCAACTGCTTAATTTCCGCTTTCGTCTCCTTCACGGATTTGGAATCTTTTCTTTCCTTCGATTCGTAAAGCTTCTTGTAAAGCGTTTCTTCCTGTTCGTTATATAGGGCTTCTATTCGGAACAGCTCATTGAGATTGGAGTCGTCCGGCTGACGGATCGCCTCCTTCCCGTCGAAATATTTTTTCTGGTACTTCCGCGCGGTGAGTCTCGTTCTGCTGAAATGGATGGCATATTGACGGATTTCCTTCTCTTCCTCCGTCTTTTTCGGGAGCTTTTTTGCAGCCTTCAGTTCGCTTTTCAGCGCATCGATACGAACCTTTTCGAGCCCTTCGAGCCCGGCTTGCACAATTTTTTGGGCATTTTCCACCTCGGCCTGGCCGAGCGGGCTGTCAAATCGATGCAATTCTTTGATGACAAAAGGCGCAAGCTGAATCTCCGTTTTCCGGATTTCCGCTTCCCGGTAGTCATGCTTTGCCCTGTCCAATGCCGCCCGGTCCTTACTGGCGCGAGCTTTCTTTATCTCTGCGCGGGAAAGGACGGGAAGCTCCTCGCCGGCCAGCCGGTTGGCCGTTTCGACCAGATCGACTACCTCAACCAGATCGCGGTCGCTTAATGTGCCGTTTCCATAATCCTCAAAAAAAGCGCGGATTTTAAGCACCTTGATGATCCCTTGCTGTTTGAGTTCGGTCAGATCGTAGAAGAAATATGGGATGACATTGATCACCGCGCCCGCGACGGAAACCAGAATCAGAACTTTCAGCATAGAGGAGAGGATCTCCGGATCGTAGAGGGCAAAGTAGGAAATATTTGCGCTTCCGTTCTCTATTGCTTTCTGGATCACCTCGCCCACAACGGTGCCGTTATCCATCACGCGGTTCATGATCGCGGAATTGTTCATTACCTGGCGGGCAATGGTTTCGTTGATGCCGAACGTTTTATAAATCACCGGCAAAACGCCGCTTGTCGCCAGCGTTACAATCCCGCCGAGGGCGGTGATCGTCGAAAACATGCCGTCGATCCGTTCTCCGCTGACATATTGCTGATAATCCCTGATGTCCGCCTGGATGGTGGGCGTCAAAATTTGGGCAAAGGCGTTCGCCAGGGCGTTCATCCAGAAGCAGATTACCAGCAATACAAGGCTGTTGATAAAGGGATACATCAGCAGGATAAAAACGACGTTGAGTACGTTCGTCATGATCAGAACGCCTCTTTTGCCCCATTTCCTGATGCAAAACGGCGCCAAAAGCATCCCCACCAGCCCTGCGTTCTGGCAGAATAGCATGATGATGGAGTATTCCGTGCCCGTGCACACGCCCCCGTAGTTATACAGCCATTGCAGCAGGGTGCTGACCGCCGATTCCAGAAATCCCAGCCAGCCTGCCAGCGCAATGATCCAGAAATATTTGTTCCGAACCACTTCACGCAGCGAGTCCATGAATTTGATCTGGATGATATGCGTTTTTGCCTGTACGATTTTTTCTTTCGTATTTGCATAAATGACGATGCAAAGCCCAATCGATAAAATGCAAAGCGGCGGATAAATATACCGGTAGAGGCGGATATCATACATGTTGTTATTCGTAAACCATTGTGCGAACAGCGGCATGACGAGCCCGAGAATCGAGGGCGCGAGAGAATAAACAACGCCCTTGACGGAAGCGACGTCCGTGCGCTCCTGCGAGTTGGGCGAAAGGACGTGGAGCAGGTTATCATAGGCCTCGTAAAAGAAATTGTAAAAAAACTGCTGCGCGAAATTCAGCAGCAGCACAACAACGCAGGTTGCAACATAAGCCTTTGTTTTGCCGAAGATGCTGCCCGCCCCGACGATGCTTTCGAGCCGGTCGTACGGGAACCAGACGAATAAAATCGTGATCAGCGCGCTAGGGATGCCTGCTTTTATGATATAGGGGCGGTATTTGCCCTCTTTGCTTCTTGTATTGTCGATGATATTGGCGCGAATCCCGGACAGGGGAATGTTGGATAAAACAGAGAGCACATAAAGAACATACATATCCATCGGAGCGATGCCGATCGTATTGCCGATGAGCACGTTGGTGGTGGATAAGATCATATTGACTGCCATGACGGCAAGAAACTTAACGCCGATTCCGCCTCCCGCATACGCAAGAATTTCTTTGAACGGCATATAGCGGCCTTCGGCAGGCTCGTTCCAGTGAAGCCTGACATTTTTAATCAGCTCTTTTGCTTTTGTTATCATCGATGCATTGGAACCTTTCACGATATGTACCCCTTCTTTTTGTTTTTTTGATTGCGGCTGAGAGCGCAATGTCACACGTGGGCATTGCCATTGCGGGCCAGAGCGGGATGGCGATTTTTTCTTCCCCCCGTTTCGTTTGATATTTTTCATGGCTTTCAGGAGCAGCTGGGTGGTTTCTATAGGATTGCTATTTGTCTGGGAATTGATAACGTGCAACGTTGAATAAAAATATTCTACATTCTAGCATAGTTTTTTATTTAAATCAATCGAAACGAACCAAATAGAACGATTGTTTTGGATCATTCCGCGCATCGGATCAACCCGTTACATGCGCTGGCTCAGCTGGCAGAGGGCGGCTCAGAGTGAATGCGCAGGACCTGTTCTACATAGCATCGAGACAGGCAAAGCCACTGTATGTAGCGGATCGACGCAGGTGTCGTGTCGTGCATAAGCCCCGCCGCGCGGAATGCCCGTGGAAGCTGGCGGCGACGATTTTCTATTTTTGGGCATGAAAAAACACCTCTTGCAATTTCGTTCAGAATGGTCCAAGAGATACAGCAAAACAAACCCTACTTATTGTAGGGTATTTTTACCGTACCGTCTTTAGCGATTCGAACGAAAAACCACATAAGGTGTTTCATTCTCCTTTGCGTCAATCTGAATTTTAGTTTCGCATGCCTTCCGCCACGCGTCAACCCTCCTGGTTTTTGATCTGGCTCAGCGCGCCCTTTTCCAGCCGGGAGACCTGCGCCTGCGAAATGCCGATTTCCTTTGCAACCTCCATCTGCGTTTTGCCCTCCATAAAGCGCAGGCGGAGGATTTTTTTCTCCCTGGGGTTCAGGTCGTTGATGGATTGGCGCAGGAGAATTTCATCAACCCAGCTGTCGTCGCTGTTCTGATCGCCGATCTGATCCATCACGTAGATCGTGTCGCCGCCGTCGGAATAAACGGGCTCATAGAGGGACACCGGCTCCACAATGGACTCCATGGCGAGCACGACGGTCTCCTTGGGCAGATCCAGCTCCTTTGCGATTTCTTCAATGGTGGGGTCGCGCTGCAATTCGTTGACAAGGCGCTCCTTGGCCTGCATGGCATGGTAAGCCGTGTCGCGCATGGAGCGGCTCACGCGCACAGAGTTATTGTCACGCAGGTAGCGTCGAATTTCCCCGATGATCATGGGGACGGCATAGGTGCTGAACCGCACGCCCTGATCCACGTCGAAATTATCGATGGATTTGATCAGGCCGATGCAGCCAACCTGGAACAGGTCGTCAAGATTTTCCCCGCGGTTGATAAAACGCTGGATCACGCTCAGCACCAGGCGCAGGTTGCCGCTGATGAGCTCGTCGCGCGCTTTCATGTCGCCCTGCTTGATGCGGTACAGAAGCTCCATTTTTTCCGATTCCTTTAAAACCTTCAGCTTTGCGGTGTTGACCCCGCAGATTTCAACCTTGTTGAATTGCATGTTGTTTTCCCCCTCGCCTGATCTGGTTTTATTCTGAAAGGAAGCGCAGAATGAAACCGGGCGCCCTTGCCACCCTCTTCTGCACACCATTTTTACGGCGGCCCGTGGCTGCTTCCGGCGCTTCCTTAAAATTATTACCAGTGGTTTTGATTTTCATGCGGGGGCTTGCAGATTTTGTTCTACGTCCCGTTTGTACATGCATATCTATGGTGCGAGGGGCGGAAAAGACGCTCCGCAATGTAAAAGGAGGTATCTATCATGGCAGAAGAAAAAAAGGCGCCGGCCATGCCGCACAACCTGATCCTGGAGGACCGGCGAACGCTGACGGTTTCCGGCGTGTCGGATGTGGACAGCTTTGATGAACAGACGGTAGTTGTTTTCACTGATATGGGGGAGCTTACCGTGCGCGGCACGGACCTGCATATCAACCGCCTGAGCGTGGAGGTGGGCGAGCTGCTCATGGAGGGCCATATCAGCTCCCTGACTTATACGGATGAGCCGCAGAAGGGCGGCGGATTCTTCAGCAAGGTATTCCGCTGATATGTATATGTTAACGATCGCCGACCAGACGCGGCTGTTCCTGCTTGCGCTCGGGCTCGGTTTTCTGCTGGGTATTGTATATGACCTGTTCCGCGTTATCCGCATGGCGTTTACCATGCGGCGCGTGGGGGTTTTTATTCAGGATGTCCTTTTTTTTCTGACCTGCGCCGCTGTGACCTTTGTCTTCCTGCTCGCCGTCAATCAGGGGGAGATCCGCGGCTTTATCATCGCGGGCGAGGGCCTGGGGTTCCTGATCTATTATTTCTCCTTCGGCCTGCTTGCTGTGCGCGTGAGCAGCTTTCTGGTGCATGCGGTACACCGGCTGTTCTATCTGATTTCCGTGCCCTTTCGGGCTCTTTTTCGTCTGCTGAAAAAGCTTTTCGGAAAAATTGGAATTTCTGTAAAGAAAACCTCAAAAAAATTTGCAAAGAAATCAAAATTTAACTTGAAACATCATAAAACTTTATTGTATAATCTTATAAAGAACGCCGGATCGAACAGGCAGCAAAAAAAGCAGCAAAAGCGAAAGGGGGGCGAGGATTCATCGTGAAGAAAAAAAAGAAGCGCAGGAACAGTGTGATTCTCGTCCTGTTGCTTTTAGTGGTTGCGGGAACTTTTGCGGTTCGCCTGGTTCAGCTGCAGATTGGAATTCATGAGCAGGAGCAGGCGCTAAACAACCTGCAGGTTGCCTATGAGCAGCAGCAGGAGGATAACAACGCGCTACGCAAGAAGCTGAACAATGCGGATGAAGCGCAGTATATCGAGCGGGTTGCGCGGGACAGCCTGGGCCTGATCAAGCCCGGCGAAAAGGTCTATGTGGACGCATCTCCGGGCGATTGAGCTATTTGGGTTGAAAGAGATTGAAGGAGGCTTGTGTTTTTTTTATGCAAGTAGAGGTTGGAGCAATTGTTGAGGGAAAAGTGACGGGCTTGACGAACTTCGGCGCCTTTGTCAGCCTGCCGGACGGCAAAACGGGCATGGTGCACATTTCAGAGGTCGCGCCGACCTATGTCAAGGAGATCCGCGATTACCTGACGGAAAATCAGGAGGTCAAGGTTAAGATTTTGAGCGTTGGCGACGACGGGCGCGTCAGTCTGTCCATCAAACGCGCCATGGAGCCTGAGCAGCAGCGGGCCCCTCAACGGCAGCAGCGGCCAGGCGGCGGGCAACAGCGGCGTTCTGCGCCGCCGGTGTGGCAGGGCTCCAAGCCGGTGCAGACAGAAAACCTCTCCTTTGAGGATATGATGGCGCGTTTTAAGCAGGTGAGCGATGAGAAGATCACCGATCTCAAGCGATCCTCTGAGAGTAAGCACGGCGGCGGATTTTCCCGGCGCGGCAATGGCTCCAATCGCTGAGAAGCCTCCATTACCGGTTACATAAAAGCCTTTTCAGCCGGACAGGCTGTTAAGCGGTAGGGGAAGTGCATCTTCCTCTCAATTAAAAAATCAATAAAAATGCAAAGGGGCGGAGATGATCCGCCCCTTTTGGATGTCATTGGGGCATCGCCCCATCCTATGACGAGAAAGGAAGTTTATCCCCTTTGGAGCAGATCGAACAGCGTAATAAAATGGGCACAAAGCCCGTTTTTCCCCTTTTGATGACCATGGCGTTCCCGCCGATGATTTCCATGCTGGTCCAGTCGATGTACAATATTGTGGACAGCATGTTTGTCGCGCGCTTCAGCCAGGGCGCACTGACGGCCGTATCTCTTGCCTTCCCGCTGCAGAACTTGGTGCTGGCTGTGGCGGTTGGCGCAGGGGTGGGCGTCAATTCCTATATCTCGCGCAAGCTCGGCGCGCAGGATCAGGATGGTGCGAACGCGGCGGTCACGCATGGTTTTCTTCTATCCTTTGCACATGCGGTTTTCTTTGTAATATTCGGCCTGGTTGCCATTAAGCCGTTTTTCCGGATGTTTACGGACTCCCCGGAGATTTTCAGCCTTGCATGCGATTACAGCTATATCGTTGTGCTCGGCGCGTTCGCGCAGCTGTTTCATATCATGGTGGAAAAGCTGCTGCAATCAACCGGCCGGATGCTTGCGCCAATGTTGTTGCAGGCAATCGGCGCGGTGGCCAATATCATCCTCGATCCGATCCTGATTTTCGGCCTGTTCGGCGCGCCCCGCATGGGGGTGCGCGGCGCTGCCATTGCAACGCTGCTGGGGCAGGTGCTGTCGATGACGCTTTCCCTGCTTGTGTTTTTCCTGCGGGATCAGGATGTGCGCGTTGATTTGAAAAAATTTAAGCCGGATCTGCGGGCCATTGCCCAGATTTATGCCGTAGGCGTGCCGACGATGCTGATGAACGCGCTTGGTTCTCTGCTGGTAACGCTGCTCAATTCGATCCTGATCCGCTTTTCGGAGCTTGCGGTATCCGTATTCGGCGTGTATTTTAAATTGCAGACCTTTGTCTTCATGCCTGTCAGCGGCCTGACGCAGGGTGCGCTGCCAATCATGGGTTACAATTACGGCGCGGAGAACCGGAAACGGCTTCTCTCGACCCTGCGCTGCGCCGTGCTGGTAGCCGTCGGGATGATGGCGGCGGGGAATCTGCTGTTCGCCCTGATTCCGGACAAGCTGCTCCTGCTCTTCGATGCATCTCCGGAGATGCTCCGGATCGGCGTGCCAGCGTTGCGCATCATCAGCTGCAGCTATATTTTCGCGGCGGTAGGGTTGATTTTTTCAAACCTTTTTCAGGCGGTCGGAAAGGGTGCATACAGCCTGACGGTGTTCCTGATGCGCCAGCTGATCGTCGTCGTCCCGCTGGCCTTCCTGCTCTCGCGGACGATGGGGCTTGAAGGCATCTGGCTGTCCTTCCCGGTGGCGGAAGCGGCGGGCGCGTTCGCGGCGGTGATCTTTTTCCTGCTGTTTCGCCGGAAGGACGCCATTTTTCAGCAATCTTAAGAGGAAATGATCATGCGATGCACTATCAATGGCTTTGGCCTGGAATATCACAGCGACTTTCGGCAGGCAGCGGAATATCAGGATATCCGGCCGCTGCATACGGAAGGAAAGCGCGCTGCCGGAGCCCCAAATCCATCAGGTCCGGTTTGGCTTTTCTCTGAAAGGGAATCAGGCTTCCGAGAAAATTCTGCTGGAGGAACCGGATACGACATTATTTGTCCTTGATCCGCAGGAAAATATTTTCAAAAAGAAGCAGATGCGCTTTCCGCTTCTTTCCCACACATAATAGTGGAAGAAAGGAGTCCGGCATGAACGAAAAGGAATACGCATTTGACGCAGTGATTCAAAAGGTGCCGGATCTCGATGGTGCGTATGTTCAAATCCCCTTCGATGTGAAGGCGGAATTTGGGAAAGGCCGCGTCAAGGTGCACGCTACCTTTGACGGCGTGCCTTATGACGGCAGCCTTGTCCGCATGGGTACGCCGGGCCATATCCTCGGCGTGCGAAAGGATATCCGGGCACAGCTTGGAAAAACGCCGGGCGACACCGTGCATGTTACGCTGCGGGAGCGCTCATGACATTTGGCAGGAAGGATGTTTGGTATGACCGAGTTTGAAACGGCGCAAAAAAGGGCGGAAGAGCTGCGCGGGCTGCTCCATTACCATAGCAAGCGCTATTATGAGGATGACGCGCCGGAGATCGAGGATTATGAATATGATCAAATGCTGCGTGAGCTGGAGAAGCTGGAGCATGCACATCCGGAGCTCATCACGCCGGATTCGCCGACACTGCGCGTCGGTGGCCGGGCGGATTCCCAGTTTGCGCCGGTAACGCATACGGTCGTGATGGAGAGCCTGCAGGACGGATTCAGCGAGGACGAGGTGCGTGATTTTGACCACCGCGTGCGGGAAACGGCGGAGCATCCGCAATATGTCGTAGAGCCGAAGATCGACGGACTGTCCGTCTCCCTGGAATATGAAAACGGTCTGTTTGTGCGTGGCTCCACGCGCGGCGACGGGCAGGTCGGCGAGGATATCACGGTCAACCTGCGCACGATCCGCGCGATCCCGCTGCGCATCAAAGAGGCGCTGCCGTCGCTTGAGGTGCGCGGTGAGGTCTATATGCCGCGGGAGTCCTTCCTGCGGCTGACGGAGCAACAGGAGCTCAGGGAGGAAAAGCCCTTTAAAAATCCGCGTAACGCTGCGGCGGGGTCGCTCCGGCAGAAGGATCCGCGCGTGACGGCCTCCCGCAGGCTTTCGATTTTTGTCTTCAACATCCAGCAGATCGAGGGAAAAACGCTCTCCGGCCATCAGGAATCGCTGGATTATTTGAAGGAGCTCGGCTTTCAGACCGTCCCGTTTTATAGCCGGTATGGCGATATTGAAGCTGTGCTCGGCGAAATTCGGCGCATTGGCGAAATCCGTGGCACGCTGCCATTCGATATCGATGGCGCGGTGGTCAAGGTGGATCGCTTTACCCAGCGGGAAGCGCTCGGCAGCACCTCCAAATTCCCCAAATGGGCGCTGGCCTATAAATATCCGCCGGAGGAAAAAAAGACGAAGCTCATTGATATCGAGATTAACGTCGGCCGCACCGGGGTGCTCACGCCGACAGCGGTGCTGGAGCCGGTGCTGCTGGCAGGCTCGACCGTCAGCCGTGCAACGCTGCACAATGAGGATATGATCCGGGAAAAGGATATCCGCCTGGGCGACACGGTGATCGTCCGCAAGGCGGGTGATATCATTCCGGAGGTGCTCTCCGTTGTGTCACACCGGCCGGATGCACTGCCCTATGAGATGCCGAAGGTCTGCCCCTCCTGCGGCGCGCCCGTGCACAGAGAGGAGGGTGAATCCGCCCTGCGCTGCAACAACGCGGAATGCCCGGCGCAGCTGATGCGGATTCTCATCCATTTCTGCTCGCGCGACGCGATGGATATCGAGGGCTTTGGCCCTGCGGTAGTCGAGCTGCTCGTCGGGCAGGGCCTTGTCCAAACGCCCGCGGACCTATACCGGCTGCGTGTGGAGGAGCTGGAACCGCTCGAGCGGATGGGCAAAAAATCGGCGGAAAACCTGACCGCCGCGATCGAACGCTCCAAACAAAACGATCTTTCCCGCCTGATTTTCGCTTTGGGCATCCGCCATATCGGCCAGAAGGCTGCAAAGCTACTTGCCCTGCGGTTCGGCACGATGGAAGCGCTTGCAAAGGCGACGGCGGAGGAGATGGAGGCGATCGACGGCTTCGGCGCAATCATGGCCCAGAGCACGGAGAGCTTTTTCGCCCTGCCACAGACAGCCAACCTGCTCGATGAGCTGCGCGGATATGGCGTCAACATGGAGTCTCTTGAAAAGCCGCAGAGCGATGCGCTTGCCGGGAAGACATTCGTCCTGACCGGAACACTGCCGAGCCTGACGCGCGCGCAGGCCTCTGCAATGATCGAAAAAAGCGGAGGAAAGGTATCCTCCTCCGTTTCGAAAAAAACCTCCTTCGTCCTTGCGGGTGAGGAAGCGGGCAGCAAGCTGAAAAAGGCGAATGACCTTGGGATTCCGGTGATCACAGAAGAACAGTTTATGGATATGATGGGATAAAAAGTTTGAATTTCGGAGAAACCGCAGTTGTTTTTATCCCCATCTGCTGGTATAATGAAAGAAAGATATGCAAACGGGAGGCGTGCGCCATGGGAGAGGAAGCCCAATTCCGCAATGCCGCAGTGGGCGGTTTTAATAAAGAGGATGTCCTGCGTTATATTGAGATGATGAAGCAGGCCGCGCTGGAGAGCAACATGAAGCTCGATCAGACCACCCGGCAGCTTCAGGATGCGCAGCGGCGTGTTCAGGTGCTGGAAGCGCAGCTCAAGCAAAAGCAGGAGGAAGCTTCCCGCTTGGCGGCGGATGGCCAGTCCCTTCAAACGCGTCTGCATCAGGTGGAGGAGCAGGCGCAGCAGATGAGCGCCCGCCTTGCCAGCTACGATGCGGACAAGTCCAAGCTCCAGGCGGTGGAAATGCAGATCGGCTCGCTCATGGTCAGCGCGCATATGTATTCCAACCGAATCATCTCCCAGGCCAGGCAGGAGGCAGAGCGCATCACGCAGCAGGCCTCCATGGCGATCGACCAGGCCACCAATCATATCAATATCCTCTCCGTGGATGCGGAATCTGCGCAGGGGCGATATCAAAACCTGTTTAACGAGGTTTCCGCCAAAATTCAGGCGCTGTCCTCCTCCCTGCAGGAGGCGGGCGAGCAGCTGCAGGCGAAGATCCGCCGCAATGTGGCGGAGGCGGAGCAGGCGCTGCGGGCGGAAATGCCCCTGCCCGGAGAAGCTTCTTCGGCGGACAGCCCTGTGCCGCAGGCGGTTCAGGCATCCGATGCGCCGGCGGCCGGGTCGGAGCCGGATCGGCCCTCCGGGAAAGACATGCCGGCCGGTATGCCGGCAGAAGCATCTGCCGGAGAAGACGCCGAGCCGCGGGAGATTCCGCCGGCCCCCTCTGTGGACAAGCCCGTCACCTCTCCGCAGGATCAGCCTTTTACAAATGGCGGGATTGATTACAGCCGGTTTGTCGATGTGATTTCCCATGACGGCATGTTTTCGGAAGAATAAGAACAATTGATACATAGAGGTGTAACGGGATGGCGGTCTATCATCTGGATTGCGCGGAGTTCAAAGAGAAAGCGCGCACCCTGCGCGCAGGCGATCGGGTTTTGCTCTCCGGCACGGCCTATACCGCAAGGGATGCGGCGCACAGGCGTATGGCGCAGGCGCTGGAGCAGGGGGAGCCGCTCCCGTTTCCATTGGATGGAGCTGTCATCTATTATGCGGGCCCTACGCCCGCGCCCGCGCACCTGCCCATCGGGAGCTGCGGTCCGACCACCTCCGGGCGGATGGATGTTTATACCCCCGCCCTGCTTGACCGGGGCCTTGCCGCGATGATCGGCAAGGGCGAACGAAGCTCCGAAGTCTGCGAGGCGATCTGCCGGAACAAGGCTGTGTATCTCTGCGCGGTCGGCGGCGCCGGCGCGCTGGCGGCAAAGTGCATCGATTCCTGTGAGGTGATCGCCTATGAGGATCTGGGCTGTGAATCCGTGAAAAAGCTGCATCTCAAAGAGTTTCCGCTGACGGTCGCGATCGACTGCGTGGGCGGGAATCTCTTTGACCGCTGATGGAACATCAAAACGGCCGCCCGGGATGGGCGGCTTTTTCTATGAAGGAGGTTTCTCAATGGATCAGAAAATCAGGCTTCTGAAGGATTGGGTACGGGGAAGCGGCAATATCGTCTTCTTTGGCGGCGCAGGGGTATCCACGGAGAGCGGGATTCCGGATTTTCGCAGTACGGACGGGCTGTACCGCCAGCAGTACGATTACCCGCCGGAGGAGATTTTGAGCCATACCTTTTTTATGTGCAACCCGGAGGAATTCTTCCGCTTTTATCGCGCAAAGATGCTCTGCCTGAACGCAAAGCCCAACGCAGCGCACCGGAAGCTTGCGCAGTGGGAACGGGAGGGGAAGCTGAAGGCCGTTGTTACCCAGAATATCGACGGGCTGCACCAGGCGGCAGGCAGCAAGCGGGTTTTTGAGCTGCATGGGAGCGTGCTGCGCAATACCTGCATGCGCTGCGGAAGATTTTATGACGCGCAGTCGATCCTGAGAAGCGAGGGCGTGCCGCGCTGTGAATGCGGCGGGATCGTCAAGCCGGATGTCGTGCTCTATGAAGAGGGGCTGGACCAGCGGACGGTGCGGGGCGCTGCCGATGCGATTGCGAACGCCGATATGCTCATTGTGGGCGGAACCTCCCTGGCGGTCTATCCAGCTGCCGGGCTGGTGAATGATTACACCGGGAACCGGCTGGTGCTGATCAACCGGGATGAAACGCCGCTCGACGGGCGTGCCGGTCTGGTGCTGCATGGAAAGATCGGAGAAATTTTGGAGCTGGTTTGACATTTGTAATCCCCGTCGGAAAGGATTGAATTGAAACGATGAAAAAGACGAATGCGATCCGCCTGTTGGAGCAGGCGGGCGTTGCATATGAGGCGCGGACGTATCCCGTGAATGAGAGCGACCTTTCCGGTACCCATGCCGCGGCAGTATTGGGAATCCCGGCGGGGCAGGTGTTCAAGACGCTGGTTCTGCGCGGGGCAAAAACCGGCTATTTCGTTTGCTGCATCCCGGTGGATCAGGAGGTTGATCTCAAAAAGGCCGCGAAGGCGGCAGGTGATAAAAAGGCGGAAATGCTCCCGATGAAGGAGCTTTTGCCCGTGACGGGCTATATCCGCGGCGGTTGTTCGCCGGTGGGCATGAAAAAGAAATTCCCGACCTTCCTCGACACTTCGGCACAAAAATGGGACCGGATTTCCGTCAGCGCGGGTACACGGGGCGAAATGGTGCTTGTAGAGCCCGAGCGGCTCCGAGAGCTGACCGCCGCTTCGTATGCGGCGCTTACGCTGTAGGCTTCTTCCGGCTCCGGTTGGGAAACGCCTGACGGCAAGCCTGCGCGGGAAAGCATCACGAAATATGCGCCGCTAAAAAGAGCCTCCTCACTATACCATTCCGTTCCGGTAGCGAGGAGGCCTCTTTGTTTGTTTATGTCCTGGCGGGCATTTTTACGCCGTTTTCAGTTTGCCTTTTTCTTGCGATGGATCAGGAAACGGTTGCACGGGTAAGTCCACGCCGTTGCAACGAGGGCGGCAAAGGGCTTGCCGATGATATCGCCGAAAGTCGCCATGCCGCGCTGGGTAAAGAAAGCGATCACAGCATTGCCGATGAGTGTAGTCGCGCAGATCGTAAAGAGAACCATCAAAATGTAAAGGATGATGCTCAGTGTCGGGTTCGCGTCCGCCTGGAAGGTGACTTTGCGGTTGAGCACAAAGGCAATTGCGTAGCCGATGGAGGTGGAAACGATGAAGGCCCACATGTAGCCCTTGCCCTCAAAGGGGAAGATCCAGAATTGAAACGGGCCGTCGTTGAGCGGCTGGAAGACCCACGCCTGCAAAATATAATGGATGATCAGCTCAATGATCGTGGACAGGCCTCCCGCAAAGGAAAATTTGATGAATTTCCACAGTTCGGCGTGCTTGGAGGTAAAGCTGGTTCCAGTGCTGTTCGTTTGAGTATCGCTCATAAATCCAGTCCTTTCTATGGGGGATTTGATCCCTGTCGGAATCGTTCTATAGGATTTTGGTCAACAGAATGATCAGCGCGACGATTGCGGCGATTGCACCCAATGTTTTCACAATCAGCGGAACTGCGGCCTCCGGCGTTGTTGGGGAATGGACGTAGAAAAAGTCCTTGATGGGATTGGAAACCTTTTTTCCGAAGAGCTCCTGAAAGCTGAGCGTATGGGTATCATAGGAGCGGGGCCTGTCCTGATGGAGCTCGATGATACGCACCGCGCGCTCCGCACCGGGGCCGTAGACGTTAAAGCCGCTGCCGGGTGTGTAGACGAGATCAACATTTTTGTAATGGCCCACAAAGCTATTGATATGGTCGTGCCCGACAAACATGCCCAGTACATCGCCCTTTTCCGCGATCGCGTCAAATTCGCCGGTGTTGACGTCTGGAATGGCAGGGTGTTCGCGCATGAAACCGCCTTCGTCCACCATGTCCGGATTCAGGATATAAGACTCATTTTTATGCGTGCGGTAAGCGCGCACCGCGCCGGGCGTTTTGTGCGGTACCCGCTTGAGGACGTTGTAGTACTCCGGCACGGGGATGTGCTGGAAGACGAGGGAGGGCACCGGCTCGCCGCCGTTTTCCTGTATGAGACGGTCACGCGTTTCGCGGTACCATTCGATCTGCTTTGGATCGACCGGCTCATACCCGCCGCCCCTGGCGCTGCCGTGCGAATCGATGAGATAAAGGTTAAAGAGGATTTTCTGACCGTCCCTGGAATAAATGGGCAGATCGTAGGTGGCGCAGCCGGGCAAGGCCGGGTCATCCATGCCGACGCACTGCTCATAGCGCTGGTAAATCTGCATCTGCTCCTGATTGGTGCAGCCGACCTGGCCGTCATGATTGCCGAAAAGGGGGGCAAAGGGAATATTGCGGCTGACGACGGGCTCCAGAAGCCGGTGGAGCGTATCCTCTACCTTCTGTTTCCGGTCGCCGCCCCGGAAGGTGATGCCGTAGCCTTTGATCTGGTCCCCGGTGAAGACGACGAGATCCGGCTTTTCCCGGTCGAGCGATGCGTTCATGAGCTTGAGCGTATCCGGCGAAATAGCGGGGATCTCCTGCAAATCCGCGATCTGCATGATCTTGAAGCTCCCGTCCGGCCGGACGGATAATTTCCTTTGAGATGCCATAGGCGAGAATCAGCCTCCTTTTATAATCGCAACCCTGTCCATGTTAACGCGAAACGTGCCCGATTTCAAGTATTCCCGCCATAATAAAAAAGATTAAAATTTTGTAAAAGCGCCTGCAGCCCGTTGATTTGGGGCCGCAAGCGCTTTTGATATGGTTCATTTATGATTTTCTGTGATATGCTATCATTTCGTCATGTACATTACTGTTGCGGTTTTCGGCCCGCAGTGCGCGGAAATCGTACAGCCCGCGCGGGTGACGATCACCTCTTTGAAGGGGGCGCATTCCAAAATCGTCTCTTTCATTGCCTGGATCGTATCCGCGGAGATCCCACCGCCGGAGTGCGAGAGGAACACCCGGTCCAGATCGAGCTTGTCCGGATTGGAAAGCTGGTCGCGGATATACTGGCCGTAGACCGTCTCAATCTTTCCGCGATATTTTTTGCAAACCTCCAGCGCGCCATCTATCATCTCGATGCTCGGCTTGATGCTCAGCAGATTGGCGCCGAAGGCCGTCACGGCAGAGCAGCGACCGCCCCTGCTGAGATAGTCGAGCGTGTTGAGGATAAAGGTGGTATGTACCTTTTCACGCAGGGGAGCGATGCGTCCGGCGATCTCTTTTGCCGGAAGCCCGGCATCTCGCATCTCACAGGCCTTGATGACGAGCAGCGCCATGCCGGTGCACAGGCTTTTCGTATCCACTGGATAAACGCCTTCAAATTCGCCTGCGGCAATCATCGCATTCTGAAAGGAGGAAGAAAGCTTTGAGCTGAAACCCAGGTGAACAACCTCATATCCATCCTTTGTGTACTGCTCAAATAAGGAAAGATAAGTATTCGGCGCGACAGCGGCCGTTTTCGCCGTCGTCCCAGTGCGCTCGTAATACGCAAAGATATCGTCCGGTGTAATGTCGATTCCGTCGTCGTACGACTGCGCGCCGAGTAGGATATTCAGAGGGATAACAGTAACGCCGTATTGCCTGCACAGCTCCGGCGTCATGTCACAGGTGCTGTCCACCGTGATCTTCACTTTTTTTGACATGGGTTCAATCCTTTCACCTGTTTTTCAACATTTTGATCCATTCTGTTGTGTTATAGAAAGGTCGGCGTGCGGCAATGCACCGCAAAGGGCGAAGCCCTAAATGGATGATTCAATGTTCTCCAAAACACCAGAAATCTCTGATTTCGTGTGTGTTTTGAGAGGTTATTATACCATAGAAACGTTATTCAGTCAAAGCCTCCTGGTTGCGGATCACCTTGCAGGCGAGCTCTTCGAGCTGCTCTAAGCTTTCCAGCGCGCCGATCTCACGGCGGTAGCCCGCCGCTCCGCGCAGGCCCTTCATATACCAGGCCGCATGCGTGCGCGCCTGCAGCATGCCGGTATGCGTGCCTTTATATTCGCAAAGCGTATGGATATGCCCGATCATGATGCGCATCCGCTCTGCGACCGGTGGATCAGGGAGGAGCGTCCCTGTTTTGAGATAGGCGTTGATTTGAGAAAAAACCCATGGCCGGCCCAGCGCACCGCGCCCGACCATGACAAGGTCGCAGCCTGTTTCCTCCAGCATCCGCGCCGCGCTTTTGGCGTCGCTGATGTCCCCATTGCCGATGACCGGGATGGAGACGGCCTGCTTTACCTGCCGGATGATCTCGAGATCGACGGGCGGGGCATACATCTGCTCACGGGTGCGCCCGTGGACTGTGATGGCAGCGGCCCCAGCCTCCTCGCAGCGTTTGGCGAGCTCCACGGCGTTTTTCTCGCTCTCATCCCAGCCGGCTCGGATCTTTACCGTTACCGGGATCTCCACGGCTCGGACGGCAGCTTCTACGACCGCCTGCGCCGTCTCGGGGCGGCGCATCAGGGAGGAACCGCCTCCGCTGCGCACCACCTTTGGCGCAGGGCATCCCATATTGAGATCGATCGCCTGCGGGCGGTAGAAAAGCGCTTTTTGGGCGGCCCCAGCTATGATCTGGGGATCGTCGCCAAAGAGCTGGATGGCGGCGGGGCGCTCCGCCTCTGAAAGATAGAGGAGCTCGGCGCTCTTGCGGTCTCCCATCGTAATACCTTTTGCACTGACCATTTCGCCAACGACATATGCAGCGCCGAAACGGACGCAGAGCTCACGGAAGGCGCGATCCGCCACCCCGGCCATCGGCGCGAGGGCGGCTGCGGATTCAAGTGGTACGGAACCGATTTTCAAGCTTTCACATCCTAACTGCCAGAAAGCAGGCGGGTAAATCCGCCGGATTCAGGCTCTAAAAAATTGGTGTAATTTTTTTGATGGGATACGATTTTATATTCTATATTTCGACAAATTTTTCACAGAAAAGGAGTATAATTAAGATCGGGGGGAATAATATACCAATTCTTACAATCCCTGACCGCCTATCAAAGGCGCAACTGTGAAAATGCGGAACGAAAGCCGCCGTTTTACCGTTACGCGAGGCTTATTCTTCAAAGAGTGTGGCCGCTTTTCACAAGAACCGGGCATTTTGCACCAGCGGTGTGAAATGCCCGGAAAAGTTTATCACAGAATTGAGAGGTGCATGCGGTTGTACGTTTTTACCGCGACGAAAAGGCCGATTGACGAAATGGGAAGGATCACGCTTCCGCAAGAGCTGAGGGACGTTTTGAACCTGAAGCCGGGCGATCAACTGACCGTACGGATCAATAATTCCGGCGAGATCGTGCTCACATCAGATTCTCCGCGCTGCGCATATTGCTACAGCAAGGAGAAATTGAAGCGAATTGGCAGACGCTACGTCTGCGAGGACTGTATGGAGCGGATGCATCTTCGCAAAAAATAGCCGCTCACGCCTTGTGCCTTAAGGGCCGCGGCAACTCTTTGATCGATCAGTCAGCCATAGGGTCTGCTTTGTTACTCGCTTCGCTTCGTAATAAAAAAATAGCCGCAAGATGGCTGTACATTGGAGCAGCAGGGGTCTCTTAGACAAGGCAGTCAGCCAAAAAGTTTGCTTTGTTACTCGCTTCGCTTCGTAATAAAAAAATCACTTTAATTCGAGAATTTCCCGGATAGGGCCTTCAAAGGGAGCGCCTGCCGGGATTTTTCGATAGGGGTCCTTGAGGAAGGCGGAGAAAGTGTTTGTCTTCCAGGAAAAGCTTGCCTGGAATTTCGAGATCAGGGTAATCAGCTCCTGGTTCCGGTCTGTATTGCCGCGCCGGACGATTTGCTTCAAGGTGATGTCCAGCCGGTCCAAGGGCTGAAAATCTTTGATCAGGAAACGCATTTCCCCATTTTCCCAAAGCGGCTCGCACTCGATTGCGGCGCCGTTGAGCTGCGCCTGAATGCTCCCGCAGCCGGAAAGATCGGCAAAGATCAGGCGCAGAGTCCGTCTGGCTGGCAGGAGTGCGGTTTCTCCCTGCGCGGGCAGAGCGGTAAAATGAAGGTCACCGCCGCCTTCTTGCATGCGGAAGGTGGTCGTCGCGTATTTGCCCTGTTCAAAATCGTTCGTTTCGCCGTCGTCCTCATAGAGGGAGAAGCTGTTGTTGCCCCGGAAGAGAAGCAGATCGAGCTGTTCGGGGTTTTTCCAGTCGTTCGTCTCACCCTGTGCGCTCAAGGGGATGATCGCGCCCTCCCTGGCGAGGACGGGGATACTCTCCACGCCGCGGTACATCGTGACAAACCGTCCGCCCTCGTAGATGCGGTTCGTAAAAATATCCGTCCAGCGGCCGCGCGGCAGCCAGACGCGCACGCCCGCGAGATTGGTCCTGGAATCGACCGGCTGCGTGATGGGGGCAACGATCAGCTCGCTGCCGAAGAGATATTCGTTGGCAACGGTATAGGCTTCGCCGTTTTCCGGATAAGCATAGTACATCGGCTCGCACAATGCACGCCCCTCGCTGTGCGTGCGCCAGTTCATCGTGTAGAGATAGGGAATCAGCCGGTGGCGCAGGCGCAGGTATTCTTTGGAGAGGGTGTATACATCCCAGCGGTAATTCCACGGCTCCTTGCCCATGAAGGGATTGCTCGTGGAGTGCAGCCGCATGATCGGGCTGAATACGCCAAGCTGTACCCACCTCAGATAGAGCTCATCGTCCTTTTCGCCCTGATGGTGGCCGCCGATGTCGTGGCTCCACCAGGTATAGCCCGCGTTGGAAGCGTTGGCGGTGAAATACGGCTGGAAATCGAGCACCTCCCAACTGATCTTGGAATCGCCGGAAAAGCCGAGCGGATAGCGGTGGCTGCCGATTTCCGCATAGCGGGAAAGGATCAGTGGGCGTTTATTGCCGTGGCGATTATCAAGATAATGGTAATGGTTCAGCGCCCAGAGGGGATCGAGGCCCTTGATTTTGGAGTGGCTGCCCTGCTGCCAGTCGATCCACCAGAAGTCCACACCCTCCTGCTCATAGGGATGATGCAGGATCTGGAAATAGGCCTCGATGAATTTGGGGTCCGTAATATCGAAGGCGACCGGCTGGCCGGATGAGGGGTCGATGCCCATCGCCTTCGCCATCGCTTCATAGCAGTCTTCAAACCGGCGCACACCGCCCGCAGGATGAACGTTGACCGTCGTATGGAAATTCTGCTCCTTCAGCCAGCGCAGGAAGGCATGGTAATCCGGGAACAGCTCCGTGTTCCAGCTATATCCCGTCCAGCCACCGTTGGACATGGAATCGAACCATGCGTCCCTTGGAGAGGCATGGAAGGCCTGGCGGGAGGCATCGCGTCCGAAGCGGGCTTTGACGTCCGTCCAATGCCAGTCCATGTCGATGGTTGCAACGGTAATCGGTATTTTTTCATCGAGAAAGCGCTGCATCAGTGCGGTGTATTCCGCCTGGGAATACGCCTTATACCGGCTCCACCAGTTCCCCAGGCACCAGCGCGGGACGAGCGGGGCAGGCCCCGTCAGGCGGAACAGGTCGCGGATGCAGCCGCGGTAATCGTGCCCATAGGCGAAGAAGTAGAGGTCTGAGCTGCCCTTCTGGCGCGGGATAATGGTCCCATCCTCCAGCAGCAGGAGGGAGGCGCTGTCATCGAGCGTTGCAACGCCGTCTTTGGAAATGACGCCCTTCGTCAGAGGGACAGCCCCGGTAGACTGGTCGAGCGTGCGCGCCGTGCCGCGCAGGTTGCCGCTCTCAAAGTCCGTCACCGTCCTGCCGCCGCGCAGGGTGATGCTCTCCATCTTCTTTTTGCGCAGATGATAGTGAAAAATTGCCTGCTCCGTGCGCACGGTGAGCATCTGCCCGTCACGTGACGCATCGAAGCGCGTCTGCTCAAAATCGCGGTACCAGACCTTCTGGGTGGGTTGATCGCAGAAGGCTTTGTCCGTGTCCATCGTCTCCACCCGCAGCAGGCGGCTGGTCAAAACGCTGACGCGCACATCGTCGAAAATCGCCGTCTGGCTTTCTCTCGTTTTGCTCTGCACATGCAGCCCGAATTGCTCTTCGAAATAGCCCATTTCCACTGCCTCCTTTATAGTGCTTCTTTCAGATAAGTGTCGTGAATCAGCTCCGCGCAGAGGCTGTCCGCCCAGGCGAACCAGGGCCGTGTGAACTGTGCGGGGTCGTCTGCGCTGAAGCTCTCATGCATCCGGCCGCATCCGGCGGTTGTGTCCAGCAATAAGCGGATCATCCGCTCTTTTTCCGTGTGAGAGGAGGAGGTCAATCCCTGCATCGCGAGGCTGATCGGCCAGACATTGCCCTTTGCGGTGTGTTCGCTTCCCACGCCGCAGGCCGCTTCCCCGCTGAAATAGCAGGGATTCTCCTCGCTGAGGATCCATTTCCTTGTATTTTGATAGACGGGGTCGTCCGGCGCAAGATAGCCGAGATAGGGGAGGGAAAGCAGGCTGGGCACGTTGGCGTCGTCCATCAGGCGGAAATGCCCGAGCCCGTCCGCCTCATAGGCATAAATCCGGCCGAAGCGCGGGTGATGGACGATCCCGTATTCCTCGATTCCGCGCACGATTTCACGCCGCGTGCGCAGCGCATCGGACGCAAAGCCTGTATCCTGCCATACTGCCTGCGCGATCTCGGCAAGATAGCCGAGAATGACGGCGGCAAAGCAGTTTGCGGGGATCAAATAGTGGTATGCGCAGGCGTCGTCCGAGGGCCGAAAGCCGCACCAGGTCATGCCCGTATAGCCTACGGATGTGCCAAGGCCATCGTTTTGCAGCGTTTCCCGCGTGTTTCCCTGCTCCACGGCCCACGGCCGGATAAACCGGTAGGGCGATTGCTCGCGGTGGTTCTGCTCGGTGCGCAGCGTTTCGAAGATCTTGCGCGCAGCCTCGCGCCATTGCGGCGTGAACACCTGCGCGCGGCCGGCAGCCCTCCAGTAGGACCACGCAAGCCACACGGGGTAGCACAGGGAATCCGTTTCATATTTCCGCTCCCAGGTCCACGGCGTAAGGAAGGTTTCATCCTCATCCCACCGGTTGCCGTTCGGCTCCTCATTGAAGGCGTTGGCATATGGGTCGATGCAGATATATTTGGCCTGGCGCGCGATCAGCCCCTCCAGCAGGGCCTGCAATTGCGCGTCCTCTTTTGCAAACGGCAGGTAATGGCGCACCTGCGCGCTGGAATCGCGCAGCCACATGGCGGGAATATCTCCCGTGACAACGAAAGCCTCCCCCTCCGGGAGCAGCTTCGCTGTCGTTTCGTACGTGCTTGCAAAGCAGGTGCGGTATAAATCAAAAAGGCCGGGGATGGGTGCGAGCGGTTCTTGAACCTGTTCGAGATGCGCAAGCAGCGTGGATGGCAGTTCCATGGAAACCTCGATTCCCGCCGTTTCCAGATACGGCGTGTTTTCTACGATATCAAAAGCCGGTCAATTCTCCGATACAGCCGTCGCCAGACACTTCGGTCAGCCTGACGTCACAAATGGCACCGCAGAGTTCCTGCGAGGCACGTACGCGGACCGGGGTGTAGTTAGACGTATAACCCTCAAGAAAGCCGTTTGTCCCCATTGTTTCAAACAGGACGGGGAACCGTTTGCCAATCTCTTCCGTCAGAAAGCGCTTTCTCATTTCGTCCGCTGCTTCCCGCATCCGGCGGGCGCGCTCCTCCTTCACCGCCTTGGGAAGCTGCGGCATGGCGGCCGCTCTCGTGCCGGGGCGGGGGGAATAGGGGAAGACATGGATTTTTTCAAACCCGATTTTCCGGACGAAGGAGAGCGTTTCGGCAAATTCTTCT
The DNA here is from genome assembly GCA_900549825.1 of uncultured Oscillospiraceae bacterium. GTDB lineage: Bacteria > Bacillota > Clostridia > Oscillospirales > Acutalibacteraceae > Fimivicinus. The sequence goes on from URQB01000013.1 coordinate 34,117, forward strand.
TCCGTTTCCCCGGGAAAACCAGTCATGACATCCGTGGTGATCGCAGCGTCCGAAAAGCTTGCGCGCAGAGTTTCACAGAGCGCTTCATATTCCGTGCAGGTGTAGTGCCGGTTCATGCGTCTGAGCGTCTCGTCACAGCCGCTCTGCAGTGAGAGGTGAAATTGCGGGCAGAGCTTCCCGCAATTTGCCAACCGCTCCACGACCTGCGGCGTCAGATGGTCCGGCTCCAGGGAACCAAGACGGACGCGCAAAATGCCGTTCACCGAGCAGGCGCGTTCGACCGCGTCGCAGAAGGAAACGGAGAGGTCTTTTCCATAGGAGGAGAGATTGATCCCCACGAGCACGATCTCCAGGAAGCCTGCCCCCCGCAGCCGGTAAAGCTCCGCCTCCAGCTCATCGAGCGGCTTGGAACGTACTCTCCCGCGCGAGGTGGGGATGATACAATAGGAGCAGAAACGGTCGCAGCCGTCCTGAATCTTGACGAAGGCGCGCGTGTGCTCCTGAAAGCCTGAAATACTGCCGCCGTGAAAGGTTTCTCCCGTTTCATGAGGGGCTACCTGAAAAATACGTTTGCCGCTGAGCTGGTATTCGTCGATCGCATCCAATATTTTTTCGCTGTCGCGGTTGCCGATCACGATATCCGCCTGGGCAAGCATAGTTGCCTGTTCCGGATAGGCCTGCGGCATGCAGCCCGTCAGCACGACGATGCTCTGCGGATGCAGCCGCTTGAAGCGGCGCACTGTCTGCCGCGATTTCTGATCGCCCGTGCCGGTTACCGTGCAGGAGTTGACCAAATAAACGTCCGCGTCTTCTTCCGGGGGGACGATCTGAAAGCCCTTCGCCCGGAACTGCTCGGACAGGGCCTGTGTTTCATATTGATTGACCTTGCAGCCAAGGGTGTAAAATGCGGCTTTCATAGGGGATGTCTCTCATTTCTGTTTCAGATTCAAGCAGCTTTCAGTATAATCGAAACGGGCCAAAAATACAAGCGAGGGCAGCGATTTCCTCCTGCGAGGCTGCAATAAAAAAAACCGCGCACCTTTTGTCGTGCACGGCCCCTTTAAAGGAATATTGAGCTTGCATGGTAAGCAATTTAAATATCAAGCGCACGGATATACGGGTCATCCTGAAAACACGTAAGGATAAAGACTGATCCAGACGCACGACGAGCTCCAGTGAGACCGTATCACCCTTGCTTTTTGCGTTTTGACCTCCAGGATCTGGATGTTGATGCTTTCCAGGTTATCCCGCAGCATTTGAAAGGGCTCCGGCCCGCTTTCCATGGTGATGGAGATCTGCTCGCTCTGCGGCCCCTCCAGAAACAGGAGCCGCTTGTGCAGCAGTACCTGCAGCGCGATGATCATCAGCGTTGCCGGCACATTGCTGCTCCCACAGGGCAATGAGTTCTGTCAGCGCATCCCGTACAAAACGTTTTTGCCGGGCGGGGAGGGGGCTGGTTTCAGTACGCCTGCTGCATGGATGACCGATTCATAAACGGATGCGCCCATCTGTAGCCTGATTTCATCTGCGATTCGCTGCGCCCTGTTTCCCATGACTGTTCTCCTCTATCCTCTTTTATAAAAGAGGATAGCACAGTAAATATGACACCTGTCTGTCAGTTTTAAAAGAACCGCACCCCTGTATTTCCAGAGGTACTGTCAGGCTGTTTTTAATCGCTCTGTTCCTACAAGGCAATAAACCCTTTGCCTAAATCCACAGCGAAAAGGAAATCTTATTTCAATCCACTCCGCCCGTGTGGGCGGAGACTCGAGACACTTGCGTCTGCAATTGACACTGTATTTGATTTCAATCCACTCCGCCCGTGTGGGCGGAGACTAAGCGTCGATCTCAGGCACCACTTTGGTGCGCTGATTTCAATCCACTCCGCCCGTGTGGGCGGAGACCCACGCAGGACGTGGAGGACATTGATACGGATAACATTTCAATCCACTCCGCCCGTGTGGGCGGAGACAAAATGTTCATCTATAAAAGCATTAAATTTCGCGATTTCAATCCACTCCGCCCGTGTGGGCGGAGACATCAGAAAGGCTTTAAAAATTGATTCTGAGGGCATTTCAATCCACTCCGCCCGTGTGGGCGGAGACGGGATTATGTCCGCCGCTATTTCAAATACTAAATCGTATTTCAATCCACTCCGCCCGTGTGGGCGGAGACACACTTCCGGAGAGAAAGGAGTGAGTACAGTGACATTTCAATCCACTCCGCCCGTGTGGGCGGAGACGATCGGGCTAATTATGGCAATGATGATCTGTACCCAATTTCAATCCACTCCGCCCGTGTGGGCGGAGACAGCAAAAGGCACCAGTTTTCTGCTCTTTTATCTATCTCTATTACAACATATTCTATAGAAAAAAGCAAGCAGCCTCGATAGATATTTTCTATTTCAAGCCCTTGTTCAGAACGCTTCGTTAACTTCCGGTGCGAATCTCCCGATATTTTCTGTTCGCTTCAGATTCGCACTGGGCATCCAAAAAACGGGCGCATGCAATTTCGTCTTCTGCATACGTCCGTTTTTGCGTTCCTGTTTATTGATTTCTCAGGCGCTCTGCTCTTCCTGCGCCGCGAGCACACCGTCGAGCCACTTCATGATGTCGTTATAAATCTTTTCATGATCGTTTTCATTGAGGATCTCATGCCGGTCATTCGGATAGAGAATCACGGTGGGCTCATTGCCCGCAAGCTCAAGATTGTCGGATACCGCCAGGACGCCCCTGCCATTGAAGCCGACGGAATCCTTCGCGCCGGAGATGAGCAGGATCGGCAAATCCTGCGGCACCTTCTGTGCCCAGTCCTTGCGGCTGACCTCCATCAGGATGCGGACGACGTCGCGCGTGCCGCCAAGCTTAAAGTTGAAGCCGCACAGCGGGTCATCGATATAGCGGTCGAGATTCTCTTCGCTGGTGCTGATCCAGTCGATATTGGTGCGCGGGTTTTTAAACTGCGCGTTGAATACGCCGTTGCCGATTTTGAAGAGCAGATCGGCGTTGGCGTGCGGGCCGATTTTGTCGACGATCTTGTCGAAGGCGGATACGATGCCCTCCAGGGAGGCGGGCAGCTCGCCCGTGCCGCAGAAGATCGCGCCGGCCAGCTCATTGCCAAAATGCGCGGCATAAGAGCGGGAAAGGAAGGAACCCATGCTGTGACCGAAGAGGAAATAGGGCAGGTCCGGGTAGCGCTTATGCATGATGTTGTGCAGGATGTGCATATCGTCCACCATGCGGATATGTCCGTTTTTATCGTCCATATACCCAAGATCGTCCAGGGAATTGACGGATTTGCCATGCCCAAGGTGGTCGTTTCCGCACACGATGAAACCGTGCCCGGCCAGGAAACAGGCAAAATCATCATAACGCTCGATATGTTCGGACATGCCGTGTGCGATCTGGAATAGTGCAACGGGTTTCACCTCGTCGTCCTGCCAGATCATGCAGTGAATTTTATTTTTGCCGGTGGAAGAGTTGAAATATGCTTCTTTGTGAATGATCGCCATTCGAATCGACTCCCTCTGCTCAAAATATAGATATCTGTATTATACACGAATCTGATAGAAAAGTCATGGCTTTTTCTCAATAAATCAGAAATTCCGCTCATTTTTCGGTTGTACTCACCCAATCGCGTGGTTGCCGGACCAGGCCGTTTCCCAGGTCGTCGGCTGTTCCTCATCCGTCCAGAATGCGTCGTCCGGTGAAAGGCCGAGTGGGAGGAAAACGGTTGGACAAAAATAGAGGCTCCCAGTATTGATATACGAATCGGCAAGCTACGGCTGGCAGCCGTAAAGGTCTTTTTGCAGGAATCCGTCCTTGTCGAACAAATTCTGGGAGGAAAGCATTTTTGGAGCACAAGGTGAGCGCCCGGTGAACTTGTCCGGGCGGCAGTAAGGCGGGGAGAAGCCCGTTGAACACCGCATGGAAGAGCGCGTGGAAAGCCCCCTTTCCGATCAGAGGTTTGCTTCAATGTAGCATCTTTTCAGGGCGCTGTCAATTGCGCTTATGGAAAACATAATCCGCAGGACCTGCGCATATAGATTAGGGAAATGCAAAGGCACGCTTCACTTTAACGGAAAACGGAGGGGCTCATCTTGAAAGGTATTGTGGAAGAAAGAGCCGTAGAGCTCGGCGAATATATCATTGAGCACAAGGCGACGGTCCGGGCGGCGGCGAAGGAGTTCGGCATCAGCAAATCTACCGTACATATGGACGTGTCCGAACGCCTGCGCCGGGTCAATCCACAGCTCTACCAGGAGGTGCGGGAGGTGCTCGATGTCAACAAAGCACAGCGCCATATCCGGGGAGGGATCGCCACCCAGAAAAAATACCGCGCCATGCATCCCTGAAAATCCGGCAGAACCGGGAAATTATGCCATGTCCGCAGGCATATTTCTGCCTGCGGGCGTTTTTTCTGCGGCGCAGTTTCGATTCGCTTCTACGATTGTATCATAAGCCTGTACCCAATTTGATACGAGGGGTTATATCATGAAAATGTTTCTGTTGGTGACTTCGCCGCCTGCCAGCGGAAAGACGTAACGGGCAGGATTTCTGAACAATAGCGTTTATCTTGATAAGACCAGCGTCATTGTCCTGTCCCGTCCGATGTTTCGTGCCGCCGGCGAACCGTCTGACCGAGGCTCCGCCTTTTTTGGGCAGGAGGTTCGTAATGATGCATGGCAGACGACGCCTTCCTTGCCGGAAGGCGAGGAGGATAACGCCCTCACAGGCCCTCGGCATCGCCCTTGAAACCGTGGTTGCCCCTGTTCACCGATGCTAAGGAAACTGGGTTCTGCGGTGCTTTGCCGAAGGGAAGAAAGAATTTATGGATTCTCTTGCGCACAAGGATTTCTTATACTATAATATCACCGTAGCTGGTTTTTAAACCGCATATTAAAACTGACACATTTGAATGCTTGTGGCAGAGGAGGCAGAGGCGTGGGCGCCGTCTGGCAAAAGCCGATATCGGGTGGGCGTCGGTTCCAATTTATTTTGCTCGATGCAGCAGGAAAACTCATATGGAAGGTCCGGCGTGCATAACCGTTACTGTGCAGGCCGAAAATAGCCTTGTATATGTGTTTGCGCTGTTGAAATATTGTTTTCATTGAAAAAGAGGATGTAAAGGGGACTTAAAACGATGGACGTTACAAAAAACGCAGAGCGATTTATGGGCTATGCGGATGTCTACCACATGGCGCGGCCGCGCTGCCCGCGCTTTGTTGTAGACTGCCTTGTCAATTATCTGGGGTATTTTCCGCAGACGGTCGTGGATTTGGGCTGCGGGACGGGGCTTTCCACCCGGCTTTGGGGAACCGCGGCGGCCGAGGTGATCGGCGTGGAGCCGAGCCTGGATATGCTTACCTATGCGCAGGAGCACTGTGGGCCAAAGCAGAATATCCGCTTTGTCAATGCCTTTGCACATGAGACCGGGCTTGCAACGGAATGCGCCGATCTGGTCACCTGCTCGCAGTCTTTTCACTGGATGGAGCCGGAGGCAACGCTGCTTGAGGTAAATCGGCTCCTTAAGCCCGGCGGGATTTTTGCCACTTACGACTGCGACTGGCCGCCTGTCTGTGACCGCAGGGCCGAGGAGGCATACAACGACCTGCAGCGCAGAATCGCGGAGCTGGCGAGCGCCACCAGAGATTATGCGGATAGCTTTTTGCGATGGGAGAAGAATGAACACCTCGCCCGTATTCAGGAGAGCGGTTATTTCGGCTATACCCGCGAAATCGTGTTTTCCAATACCGAGGAGTGCGACGCACATCGCTTCATCAATCTGGCGCTCAGCCAGGGCAGTCTGCAGACGATGCTTCGCCTGGAGCCGGAGATCGTGAAGCTCTGCGTGACCCGGTTTGAGAAAAAGGTGCATGAGATTTTTGAGGATGAAATTTTCCGCATGGAGGTCTGCTACCGGATGCGGATTGGGATCAAGGATGAGTCATCAGAAGAGGAAGCCTAAGCCATAAATGCAGAGAAAATGTTGAAAAAGCGCCGCATCGTGCAACACACACGATGCGGCGCTTTATTCTATTCCGTTTAAAAAGCCTTGATGATTCCTTCTTCCTCCGCAATCGCCAGCTCGGAAAGATACCGCTGCAGCGCGTCGCGCCAGTGCGGCAGCCGCTGGAAGCCAGCTTCGTCCATGCTCTCCTTGGAAAGGCGTGAATTGAGCGGCCGGACGGCCGCGCTGGGATATTCCGCTGTGGAAACGGGGCGCACTTTGGCGGGCAGGTGCTCCATGCGTATGATTTCGCTCGCAAATTCGTACCAGCTGCAATAGCCCTCATTGGTCACGTGATAGGTACCGAAGCGCTCCGTCATCGCCATATCGCACAGCAGAGGGGCGAGGTCTGCCGTGTAGGTGGGGGAACCAATCTGGTCCCTCACCACGGAGATTTCCTCTTTTTCCCGGCCGAGCCGCAGCATCGTCTTTACAAAATTGGAGCCGTTAATTCCGAATACCCAGGAGGTCCGGACGATAAACGAGCGTGGGCAAAGGATTCGTGTGCTGTTTTCACCGCTCAATTTGGTTTCCCCGTAGACGTTCAATGGGTTCTTGGCGTCGTAAATGCCGAGCGGACGTTCTCCGGAAGCGCCGAATACATAATCCGTGCTGATATATACGAGCTTTGCGCCCATTTTATTGGCCGCGGCAGCAACGTTGGCGCTGCCGCGATAATTGATATCCATGCAGAGCGCCTGTTCCGTCTCGGCGCGGTTGACGTCGGTATAAGCTGCGCAGTGGATCACCGCGTCCGGCTGGTACGTTTCGATACAATGCATCACCTGCGGCATATTGGTGATGTCGCATTCTTCCCGGTCGATCCCGCGGCAGGGGATTTTACGCCGGTGCAATTCCTTGAGCACATCATAACCCAACTGACCGTTGGCGCCGGTTACCAGAATCTTCATAGATCTGATCCTCCCCATTATTGAAATATAAAACATATGCAAACTATCCACGACCGTATGCAGCGGTAACGCTCTGATAGATCAGTCGGACAGGAAACTTTCTTCTTTATTTGCCAGCATCGGTAAACAGGGGAAAACAGCGCCGCCCGGCAGCCGCAAAGCCACATTTGCCACGTTCTCGGCCTTGCAAACCTGCCCCTGCGGGCCTCGGCATCGTCCTCAAAACCGTTGTTGCCCCTGTTCACCGATGCGATGTTTACTTATAATAAAAATGACAATTTGACCCATTTTCAATCGGGAGAAAAGGAGCGGCGAAATCGCTGCTCCATATCATATTTCTATTTTTGGAGCCCTGCCTCACAGTTAGTAGACAAAACGGACGTCGCTGTCAGCCAGAAGCGGTGCGTTTTGATCCTTTGCGGAGAGGATCGGATGCTGCAATCCCCACAGTACGCCGAGGGCCGGATCGTCAAAGCGGATGCTCCGGTCATTCTCCGGCGCGTAATATTCATCTACCTTGTACTCGACCTCCACATCGTCGGTCAATGTCAGGAACCCGTGCAGGCAGCCTTTTGGAATAAAGAATTGCTTTTTGTTTTCCTCTGTCAGCTCAACGCCGATCCATTTGAGATGGGATGGGGAGCCCCGCCGGATATCGACGGCAACGTCAAAAATCGCCCCGCGCGTACAGGTCAAAAGCTTGCTCTGCGCCTTTGGATCAGTCTGGCAGTGCAGCCCGCGGATGGTTCCCTTGTGCTGTGTGCGGGAACGGTTGTCCTGCAAAAAGCGGGTCTGAATACCGCAGGCAGCGTATTTTTCATAAGAATAGGATTCCATGAACCAGCCGCGGTTGTCCCCGAATACGTCAGGCTCGATCAAAAAAGCGCCTTCGATCTTGGTCTTTGTAACGTTCATGCCTGGCCTCGTCTTTCCATCTTTCATGATTGGCTTCAAACAAGTATCATATTCTGCACTTCAATCAAGGGCATGGGTCATCGGATCGTCGTCATCCGCGCCCCAGCGGCGCGCCCGCTTGCCCGGCGCGTTTTCATACAGGATTTTTCCTTCCGCCACGCGGCGCAGATGATGCCCGTAGGTGGACTTCCCGTATTTCTCGGCGGAAGCGATCAGCGCCTTTTTGGTGATCCACCGCTTGTTATAGGCGATCTCCTCCGGCGAGCAGATTTTGATGCCCTGCAGCTTTTCCACCGTGCGGATGAAGTTGGCGGCGTCCATGAGCGCATCCACCGTGCCGGTATCCAGCCAGGCAAAGCCGCGGCCAAGAAAGCGGACGTCCAGGTCGCCCAGTTCCAGGTATTTCCGGTTAATGTCCGTGATTTCGTATTCCCCGCGTGCGCTGGGCTTCAGGGCCTTTGCAAATTCCACCACACGATTGTCGTAAAAATAAAGCCCGGTGACAGCATAGTTTGACTTTGGTTCCTCCGGCTTTTCCTCAATGGAGATCGGCTCGCCCTTTTTATTGAATTCCACCACGCCGAAGGCGCTGGGGTCGTCCACATAATAGCCGAAAATCGTGGCGCGCCCCGGATTGACGGCGGCCTGACGGAGCAGGTGCCCCAGGCCGTTGCCATAAAAGATGTTGTCTCCAAGGATCATGGCGACGCTGTCGTCCCCGATGAAATCCTCGCCGATGATGAAGGCCTGCGCAAGGCCGTTGGGTTTTTCCTGCACGGCGTAGGAAAGCTTTAGCCCGAATTGTTTCCCCGTCCCCATGAGCGCTTCAAATTTCGGCGTATCCTCTGGAGTGGAGATAATTAAAATTTCACGAATTCCGGCGAGCATCAGGATCGACAGGGGGTAATAGATCATCGGTTTGTCATAAACCGGAAGAAGCTGTTTACTGGTAACCATCGTCAGAGGGTAAAGCCGGGTGCCGGATCCTCCGGCCAGAATGATTCCCTTCAAGGCACACACTCCTCATATCTGCTGAAAACAAACAAATTGCACAAAAACAGCAATCCATAAACGCAATCTAACGTTCATATAATAATACGAAATCGTTTTCCCGTCAACCGCGTTTTCGGATAGGAAACGTGTAAACAAGGATCAGACGACGTTTTTCGACTCTTTTTTACAGATTGTCCAGTTCGCGACCGCGTGTATTTTGCTTTAATAAAATATAAATTAAATTGACAAAGAAAGACTGGCTATATTATAATTTAGTCATAGCTAACAATTTTATAATAGTTGGGAAAGGCAAGCTTGCATTTGTAAAGATAGCATATCGCCTTTCTTTCCAAATGTCTTCGAAAGGATGACTGATTTTCATGATCAAAACGGTTGACCGGCTGCGCCCTGGGGAGAAGGGCGTCGTTACAGGCCTTGGCAGCACGGGCGCGGTACGCCGCCACATCATCGATATGGGGATCACGCCCGGCGCGGTCATCATCATGCGAAAAACAGCCCCAATGGGGGATCCGATTGAGATCAACGTCAGAGGGTATGAGCTGAGCATCCGCAAATCAGAAGCGCAGGATATCCGCGTTGAGGTTTCTGAGAAATAGAAGATCCAATTGATTCTGCAAAGAGGATGGTTTTAGAAATGAGCTATCGCTATGCGCTCGCGGGAAACCCCAACTGCGGCAAGACGACGCTTTTCAACGCGGTTACCGGCAGCAACCAGTATGTCGGCAACTGGCCCGGCGTGACGGTTGAAAAGAAGGAGGGCAAGGTCATCGGCAGCGAAACAGACGCTTCCATCGTTGACCTGCCCGGCATTTATTCCCTCTCTCCCTATTCCATGGAGGAAATTGTAACCAGAAATTATCTCATCGATGAGAAACCCGATTTGATCATCGATATCGTAGACGCAACCAATCTGGAGCGCAATCTTTATCTTTCCCTTCAGATCGCGGAGCTCGGCCGCCCGATGGTGATCGCGCTGAATATGGTCGACATGCTCGAAAAACAGGGCGATATCATTGACTACCCGCTGCTCAGCGCGCTTCTGGGAATTACGATTGTGCCGATTTCCGCCAGCCGGGGCACGGGGGTACATAAGCTCATCCACGTGGCGGAGCATGAGGTCATCCATGCGACGAGCGATACGCATCTTGACCGACACTGCAATCTGGGCGAGCCGCCGGATCTCTATACCGGCGCAGTTCGCCAGGCGGTGAAGCTCATTGAAGACTTGATCCGGGAAAACTGTAATCAGCACGATTTGCCGCTGCGCTGGTCCGCTGTCAAGCTCATCGAAGGGGACGCGCCCACGCTCGAGAAGCTGAATTTGAGCGATACGCAGCTCAGCTGTCTGGAATCGATCGTGCGGGAGCTGGAAACGGATCATATCGACCGCGAAATGGTCATTGCCGACCAGAAATATCAATTCATCTGTTCCGTCACACAGAAGGCCGTCAAAAAAGGTCATGAAGACGGGCACCTGACGGTATCCGACCGGGTGGATCAAATCGTCACCAATCGATATCTCGCGATCCCGCTGTTTTTTGTGATCATGGGGGTTGTGTTCTATATCACCTTCGGCGCACTCGGCCCCCGGCTGAGCGATCTGGTCGGCGGTTTTATCAACGGGACGCTGGCGGATTCGGTGAGAAGCCTGCTCACTGGGATTGGCGCAGCGGATTGGGCCACGGGCCTTGTCTGCGACGGGATCATCGCGGGCCTTGGCGCGGTGCTCGCCTTTTTGCCGCAGATTCTGCTGCTGTTTTTCTTCCTTTCGATTTTGGAGGACAGCGGCTATATGGCGCGCGCCGCCTTTATCATGGACCGCGCGCTGCATGTGATCGGCCTTTCCGGCAAGTCTTTCGTCCCGATGCTGATGGGCTTTGGCTGCTCCGTACCCGCCGTGATGAGCTCGCGCACGCTGGAGAATGAAAAAGACCGCCGGCTGACGATCATGCTCATCCCCTTTATGTCGTGCAGTGCGAAGATGCCGATCTATTCTTTGTTTATCGCGGCCTTTTTCAGCGCGTCGCGAGGTCTTGCCGTTTGCTCGATCTATCTGCTCGGCGTTGTGGTGGCCATTTTGTGCGCGTTCCTTCTGCAAAAGACCGTGCTTAAGGGCGGGCATGCGCCATTTGTGATGGAGCTGCCGCCCTACCGCCTCCCCACCGCGAAAACGCTCTCCCTGCATGTATGGGAAAAGCTCAAGGATTTTCTGACGAAGGCGGGCACCGTGCTCCTTGGCGCGAGCGTTGTCGTCTGGGCGCTGCAATATTTTAATTTTTCCTTCCAGCATGTGCAGGACAGCTCCCAGAGCATTCTCGGCGTGATCGGCACGGCGATCGCGCCCCTGTTTCGGCCGTTGGGCTTCGGAGACTGGCGCTCGAGCGTTTCGCTTTTGAGCGGCTTGATCGCACGCGAGCAGGTGGTAAGCTCCCTGGGGATTCTCTACGGGACGAGCGGCGCCGGGCTGACGGCTGCGTTACAGGCGGTCTATTCCCCGGCGGGCGCATATGCTTTCATGACCTTTGCGCTGCTTTTCATCCCGTGCATCGCCGCCGTGACGACAATTCGTCGGGAGATGAATTCGCGCAGGTGGACCCTGATCGCCCTGGGCTTTCAGGCCGTGGTCGCCTATCTCGTCACCTTTGTGGTGTATCAGCTCGGGCGGTTGGTGATGCTGGTATTTTGAACAGGTAAGGATGTGTTCCATATGGGATGGATTGTCGATTTGCTGATTGGGGCTCTGGCCGCCTGCGCCGTAGGCCTGATGATTGATAAAAAAGTGCGTCAGGCGCGCGGAAAAGACCGCTGCGGCTGCTCCGGGTGCTCAGGCTGTACAGGGGCCGATTGCGCTTCCTGCGGCAAACGCTCGTGGGAGCAGAAGGGGAAGGAGTAGGATCATGGCTGATATTTCCGCTTCATTGGAAGACTATCTTGAGATGATTTTCGTCCTGTATCAAAAAGGCGGCGAGGTGCGTGTGACCGATCTCGCGTCGGCACTGAAGGTGTCGAAGCCCAGCGTTCACCGCGCGGTCGGCACACTCAAGGAGGCCGGGCTGCTGGAGCATGAGTTTTACGGCACGATCACCCTCACGCCGGAGGGGGAGACGCGGGCCGCACAGGTGCTGCGCAGGCACCGGATGATCCGCCATTTTCTCCACCATACGCTGGGCGTGCCGGCCGAGATCGCGGAGGAGGATGCCTGCCGGATGGAGCACGTCGTCAGTGCGCAGACCATCCAGCATCTATATGATTATCTCGCCCAACAGGAGGATGGCTATGCAGAATGAAGCAAAAGGCCGGTCGCCGGAGCTCTGTGTGATCGGCGGGGGCGCGGCGGGCCTTGCAGCAGCCATCGAAGCGGCGCGTACGTTCCGGCAGGCTGGCATTTCCGGGCAGGTGACCGTATTGGAGCGGCTTCCCCGCGTGGGGAAAAAGCTGCTTGCCACGGGCAATGGCCGCTGCAATCTGACCAACCGGTTTGCTTCTCCGTCCGATTATTTCGAGGCGGCGGATTTTGTGCGCCCTGCCCTGAATCGCTTTTCGGTGGACGATACACTGGCTTTTTTCGCCTCTATGGGCCTTTTGTGTGAGGAAGAGGAGGAAGGCCGCATCTATCCCATGAGCCGCCAGGCGGCGAGCGTGCTCGACGTGCTGCGTTTTGAAGCGGAACGGCTGGGCGTTGTTTTTCATTGCGATTCGCGCGTGGAATCCGTCCAAAAAACAAGGGACAAGCCCCGGTTTTTGATCAACGGGTCGATCTGTGCAGACGCGGTGATCCTCGCCTGCGGCGGCAAGGCGTCGCCCCAGCATGGGTCCGACGGCTCCGGCTACGCCCTGCTGCGCGCCCTTCAGCTCCCTGTGACAGAGGTGTCCCCCTCGCTTGTGCAGATCACGGCGGACCCGAAGCGGGTCAAACCCCTCAGGGGGATGCGCGTGCATGCGGTAATTTCGCTATATGAAGGAAAAAAACGGATTGCTTTCCAGCAAGGCGAAATCCAGTTTACGGAATTCGGACTATCAGGCATTGCGGCAATGCAGCTTTCCCGGCTCGTTTCCCGGGAAAAGGAGCGGCAGATGGAAGCGTTGCTCGACCTGCTGCCCGCTTTTTCGAGCGGGGAGGCGGCAGATTATCTTGCCGCTCGCGTCCGACAGAACCCAGCTCTTGCCGCGGAGCACTTGCTCACCGGGATCCTCCCGAAGCGCGTGGGCCAGGTTTTGCTGAAACAGGCGGGCGTTGAGCCGCTTTCCCGGCCCATTGGCTCTTTGCATGGAGCTGAGATCGCAGCGGTCGCGGATCTCCTCCAGGCTTGGCGCTTCCCCGTCACGGGTACCCGCGGCTTTTCCGCGGCGCAGGTGACCATGGGCGGCGCACAGCGCTCCGCCTTCGACCCGGAGAGCATGGAAGCGCTGTCCGCGCCGGGATTTTATGCGGCGGGCGAGGTGCTTGATGTGGACGCGGGCTGCGGCGGCTTCAACCTGCAATGGGCATGGTCGTCCGGCAGGCTTGCAGGGCTGAGCGCGGCAGAAAAGCAGATTTCAGATTACAGATTACAGACTTCAGATCAGGGGTAGAATGGAAATTTCGCTTTTGATTTTGAGGCATCCAATCCGGATTTTGAGAGGATGATGGTTCATCGCATGCTGAGAGTCAATGAAATAAAACTTCCGCTGGACGCGGCCGTTCCGCAGGCGCTTTATCCGGCTGCGGCGAAGGCTTTGAGAATAGACCCAAAGCGGATTCAGTCGCTGGAGCTGGTAAAGAAATCGATCGATTCCCGTAAAAAGGAGGAGGGCATCTATTTCGTCTATTCAGTCGATGTGACGCTCAACGATGGCGAGGAGGAGATTGTATCGCGCCAGAAGGGGCCGCGTGTACAGCGCTGCGAGCCTTATCACTATGAGTTGCCTCAGGCTGCACGCGATTCCGTTCTGCGCCCTGTTGTGGTCGGCCTCGGCCCGGCGGGCCTGTTTGCGGCGCTCACGCTTGCGCGTGCCGGATACCGGCCTCTCGTGCTCGAGCGCGGGCGGGATGTGGATACCCGCACGCAGAATGTGAAAGATTTCTGGCGCACCCGTGTGCTCGACGAAGGCTCCAACGTCCAGTTCGGCGAAGGCGGCGCGGGCACGTTCTCCGACGGCAAGCTCACCACAGGCATCAAGGATGTGCGCTGCCGTAAGGTCTTTCTGGAATTCGTATCCCACGGCGCGCCGCAGGAGATTCTCTATGACGCAAAGCCTCATATTGGCACGGACCGGCTCGGCGCAGTCGTCAAATCGATGCGGGAGGAGATCGTTTCACTTGGCGGAACCGTCCTGTTTTCAAGCCGGCTTCTGCGCGTCATCGCTGCCAACGGCGCGGTGCACGGCGTTACCTATCAGGATGCGCAGGGCCATGAGGAGGATCTTGAGACGGACGCAGTGATCCTCGCCATCGGCCATTCCGCGCGCGATACGGTGGAATCACTCTATGGGCAGGGTGTGAACATGATGCAGAAGCCCTTTTCTGTCGGCGCGCGTATCGAGCACCCGCAGGAGCTGATCAACCGCGCGCAGTACGGGCGCTTTGCGGGCCACCCGGCGCTCGGCGCGGCGGATTATAAGCTGGCCTGCCATCCGCCGCACGGCAGGGGGATGTACACCTTCTGCATGTGCCCGGGCGGCACGGTCGTGTGCGCGGCGAGCGAGCAGGGCGGCGTGGTCGTCAACGGGATGAGCGAATGGGCGCGGGATGGGAAAAACGCGAATTCCGCGATCCTCGTCGGCATCGAGCCGGAGCATTTTTCCAGCACACATCCGCTGGCCGGGATGTACGATCAGCGCAGGATCGAGCAGGCGGCCTTCCGCCTGGGCGGCGGGGATTATACCGCGCCTGCCCAGCTCGTGGGCGATTTTCTCGCGGACAGGCCTTCCAAAACGCTCGGCGCGGTGCGCCCGACCTGCCCGACGGGCGTTGCACTCGGCGATATCGCGCAGGTGCTGCCCGCGCGCGTGATCGAGGTCATGCGCGGCGCGCTCGTGCAGATGGATCAAAAGCTGAAAGGATTCGCCCTGCCGGACGCTGTGCTTACAGCGCCGGAAACGCGCTCCTCTTCGCCGGTGCGGATTTTACGGGATGAGTTCTTCCAGTCGAATATCCGGGGGCTTTACCCCTGCGGCGAGGGCGCAGGCTATGCGGGCGGCATCGTGTCTGCGGCGGTGGACGGAATCCGCTGCGCGGAGATGGTGCTGAAGGATACACGGTAATCCTGCGATACGGATAGAGAAGAAAAGAACAACAGGGTCCGGAGATCGGAGCCCGCCGTTTTATCAGGATCTTTTTTTCGGCTGTCAGTGCAAAAGGAGACCCCAAAATCTGTATTTGCGTTCCGTACTTATGGATGAGGGGAGTGACAGCCTCATTCACACCGGCCCAACTACTTGATTGATATTGTATTTTTTACAGTATTGATCAAGTATTTTTTGTATCGACATCCATTCTGGCAGTCACCCGGCTGCGTTTGGCCGCAGTGCTGTGACTCGCGTAAAGCGAAACCGGGCACTTACTTTCTAGCAGATCAGGCCTTACGGCTGCCCCTCGCATTTGTGATGAATATGAAATGCGGCGTATTTTAAAATTAAAAATTGAACAGCCGGCGCTTTTGTGGTAGAATAACCTAATGTATATATCCAATTTTTTGGAAAGGGGCTTGGAATGGTCATCCTGGGCATCGATCCCGGCTATGCGATCGTCGGCTGCGGCGTGATCGATTATGCAAACAATCACTTTAAAGTTTTGGAATACGGCGCGATTACCACGCCCGCTGGTATGCCCTTCGGGGAGCGCCTTGCGCGCATTTACGATGAGGCGACGCTCCTGATGAAGCGCTATGCCCCGCAGGCGATGTCGATCGAAAAGCTCTTTTATAACAGCAATGCGAAAACCGTCATTGACGTGGGCCAGGCGCGCGGCGTGCTGATGCTCGCGGCGCAGAAGTGCGGCCTGGAGGTGTATGAATACACGCCCCTGCAGGTCAAGCAGAGTGTGGTCGGCTATGGCCGCGCCGAAAAAAAGCAGGTGCAGGAGATGACGCGGCTCATCCTCCACCTTGCGGAGATTCCCAAGCCGGACGACACTGCCGACGCGCTCGCCATGGCCATCTGCCATGCGCATGCGAGCGGTTCGCTGATGGGAAAATTAAAGGAAAAGGGGCTGAAGGTGCGATGATTTACAGTGTGACCGGCACACTCATCCATACGGATACAACCACAGCGGTCGTCGAATGTGGTGGCGTTGGCTTTAAATGCCTGACAACGCTCAATACCCTCAAGCAATTGGGCCCCATGGGCGGCAGGGTAACGCTTTACACCTATCTCAATGTCCGTGAGGACGCGCTCGACCTGTTCGGCTTCTTTGGCCAGACGGAGCTCGACTGCTTTAAGCTGCTCATCTCCGTCTCCGGCGTGGGGCCGAAGGCGGCGCTTTCGATCCTTTCGGAGCTCCCGCCGGAAAAGCTGGCCCTGTGCATTGCAACGGGGGACAGCAAATCCATCACCCGCGCGCAGGGCGTGGGGCCGAAGCTCGCGCAGCGCGTGGTGCTGGAGCTCAAGGATAAGCTGGCAAAGGGCCTGCCTGATCAGCTTTCCTCCCCTGAGCTGGAGGCGGCAGGCGCGGCCAACGCGGCGGGCCCGGCTGCGGAAGCGGTCAGCGCCCTTGTCATGCTCGGCTACGCGCAGTCGGAGGCGAGCGTAGCGGTCGGAAAGCTTGATAGCTCTCTATCCGTGGAGGAGCTGATCAAGCAGGCGCTCAAGGTGCTGGCGCGCCCACTGTAACAATTAGGAGGAGTTTGGTGGAATACCGGCATGTTTTGGACCCGGACCGCAAGGAGGAAATCTGCCGCCGCATTTTGCTGGCATTGCCTGCGTGGTTTGGCAACCTGAGAGCAGTCAGGCAGTATGCGCGGGGCACGCGGGAGCAGTTCTTCCTGTGCGTTTTGGATGGCGAGGAGCCAGTTGGGTTCCTCGGCGAGGAGCCAGTTGGGTTCCTCGCTGCGCAGGAGCATAACGAGGTGGCATGTGAAATCGCTGTGATGGGGATCCTGCCGGATTACCACCGCCGCGGAATCGGCCACACCTTGCTTGAGCTTTGCGCACGCAGTTTTCGCGCGCGCGGCTACCGCTATCTCACCGTCAAAACGCTCGCGGACACGGCGGACAGCGCCGCCTATGTGAAAACGCGTGCGTTTTATCTGGCAGAGGGCTTCGAGCCGCTGGAAATTTTTGAAACGCTCTGGGATGAGGGCAATCCCTGCCTTTATCTGGTAAAGCCTCTTTTTGACGGGCAGGGCGCTGATGATATGGACTTTTGAAAAAGGCGGTCATACTATTATGGATACGGATTTTGAAAACCGCATCGTCGCCCCGGAATATGCACCGGAGGATGCGGACCTGGAAACCTCCCTGCGTCCGCGGGTGCTCACAGATTATATCGGGCAGGAAAAGGTCAAGGAGAACCTGCGTATTTATATAGAGGCGGCGCGCGAGCGCGGGGAGGCGCTCGACCATGTGCTGCTCTACGGCCCGCCCGGCCTCGGCAAAACAACGCTTGCGGGCATCATCGCCAATGAGATGGGGGTCAATTTGCGCGTCACCTCCGGCCCGGCGATCGAAAAGCCCGGCGACCTGGCCGCGCTGCTGACGAATCTCAGCGAAGGCGACGTGCTCTTCATCGACGAGATTCACCGCCTCTCCCGCAGCGTGGAGGAGGTGCTCTATCCGGCGATGGAGGATAACGCCCTCGATATCATCATCGGAAAGGGGCCGTCCGCCCGGTCGATCCGGCTGGATCTGCCGCGTTTTACCCTCGTGGGCGCGACCACCCGCGCCGGGCAGCTCACGGCGCCTTTGCGCGACCGCTTCGGTGTGATTCTGCGCCTGGAGCTCTACACGCCGGAGGAGTTGGGCAAAATCGTCAACCGCAGCGCGGGCATCCTTCATATCGAAGTGGATATCCAGGGCGCGCGGGAGATCGCTTCCCGTTCGCGCGGCACGCCCCGCATCGCAAATCGGCTGCTCAAGCGCGCGCGGGATTTTGCGCAGGTGATCGGCAACGGCGTGATCGACGCGAAGCATGCGCAGGCGGCGCTCGACCGCATGGAGATTGACCCTCTGGGGCTCGATTCCGTCGACCGGCTGCTGCTCACCGCCATGATCCGCAACTACAACGGCGGGCCGGTGGGGCTGGAGACAATTGCCGCTGCAATCGGGGAGGAAGCGGTCACGATTGAGGATGTTTACGAGCCTTATCTGATGCAGATCGGCTTTTTGAGCCGGACGCCGCGCGGCAGGATCGTCACGCCGGCGGGCTACCGGCACCTCGGCATCGATTTGCCGGGGCAGCAGAAGCTGGATTTATAAGGGGTAAAAAAAGAGCGTATTTTTAGGACGGGGTGGAGGCCTGCTTCTGCCCAAAGTCCGACATCTAATTTGGAGGTGCTTTACCTAATGGGAAGACTTTTTGGGACAGACGGCGCGCGCGGCGTCGCCAACAGTGAATTGACTTGCGAGCTTGCCATGCAGATCGGTCGGGCCGCCGCAATGGTCCTCACGGACGATACCCATTCCCGCCCCCGCGTCCTCATCGGCATGGATACGCGTATTTCCTCGGAAATGCTGGAGGCCGCCCTCACGGCGGGTTTCTGCTCCGTGGGCGCAGATGTGCTGCTGCTGGGCGTCGTCCCCACACCCGCGGTTGCCTATCTTGTGACGAAATACGGCTACGACGCGGGCGTCATGATCTCCGCATCCCACAATCCCTGCGAATATAACGGCATCAAGATTTTTAAGTCCGACGGCTACAAGCTCCCGGACGAACTTGAGGAGGAGATTGAGGCGATCATCCTCGATGAAGCGCGTGTTCCCCCTGTCAAGGTGGGCGGCGAAGTCGGCAAGGTTACCCGCGCGCAGTATGCGCTCTCCGACTATATCGGCCACATCATCTCCACGACGAACCTGCGCTTCGACGGGCTGAAGGTGGCGCTCGACTGTGCCAATGGCTCGGCCTCCGTTACGGCAAAGGAGCTGTTCGCCACCCTCGGCGCCGAATGCCATATTGTCAGCGCAGAGCCCAACGGCATCAATATCAACGATCGCTGCGGCTCGACGCACCTTGAGCAGCTCAGGGCCTACACCGTGGAGCAGGGCTGTGATATCGGCCTTGCCTTTGACGGCGACGCGGACCGGCTGCTCGTCATCGACGAGAAGGGCGGGGTGATCGACGGGGATAAGATCATCGCCATCTGCGCGCTTGATATGAAGCAGCGTGGCCAGCTCTCTAAGGATGCGGCCGTCGTCACCGTGATGAGCAATATGGGCTTTTTCCAATTCTGCGAGAAAAACGGCATCCGGTGCAAAACCACGAAGGTGGGGGACCGCTATGTGCTCGAACATATGCTTCGGCACCGCTATTCCATCGGCGGCGAGCAGTCCGGCCATGTGATCTTCCTCGACTTTGCGACCACGGGCGACGGGCAGCTCACAGCTGTCCAGCTGCTCGGCGTGATGAAACGCAGCGGAAAAAAGATTTCCGAGCTCGCCTGCTGCATGGAGGTCTTCCCGCAGGTGCTGATCAATGTGCGCGTTTCCAACTTTGGCAAGGTGCGCTTCGACAGCGATGAGGAGATCAAGATTGCCATTGCCGCCGCTGAGGAAGAGCTTGGCGAGAATGGGCGCGTACTGGTGCGTATTTCCGGCACAGAGCCGCTCGTAAGGGTCATGCTGGAGGGGCGCGATGAAAAGCAAATTCAGCGGCTCGGCGAGTCGATCGCCGAGGTGGTGCGGGAAAGGTTAATTTGATCTATGCGTTTATCAGACGGCTGGAAGGATTATGAACTGATCGATTGCTCGTCCGGCGAGCGGCTGGAGCGGTGGGGGGAGATCACCCTTATCCGCCCCGATCCGCAGGTCATCTGGCAGACCAAACAGGCGCATCCCCTCTGGAAGAAGGCGAACGCCCGCTACCTGCGCTCCTCGACGGGCGGCGGGCGGTGGGAGGTGTACGGCGGGCTGCCCGACGTGTGGCAGATCGGCTATGATACGCTTCGATTTAACATCAAAACCATGGGGTTTAAACATACCGGGCTCTTCCCGGAGCAGGCGGTCAACTGGGCGCTTGTGCGGCAGGTGATCCGCTCTGCGGGCAGGCCTGTGAAGGTTCTCAACCTTTTTGCCTATACGGGCGGCGCGACGCTTGCCTGCCTGGAGGCCGGCGCCGAGGTCGTGCATGTGGACGCATCAAAGGGCATGGTCGCCTGGGCGAAGGAGAACGCAGCGGCCTCCGGCCTTGCAGACCGGCCGGTGCGCTGGATCGTCGACGACTGTGTTAAATTCGTCGAGCGGGAGATCCGCCGCGGGCACCGCTACGATCTCATCATCATGGATCCGCCCTCCTATGGGCGCGGGCCGTCCGGGGAGATCTGGAAGCTGGAGGATAAAATCTATTCCTTCGTTGAGCTGTGCGCGGGCGTGTTATCGGAAGACGCCCTCATGGTGCTGATCAATTCCTACACGGCCGGCCTGTCTCCGGCCGTGATGCAGTACATCTTGGGCGCGGTGGTGCAGCCGCGCTTCGGCGGGGCCGTCTCGTCCGATGAGATCGGCCTCCCGGCATCCGCTTCCCATATGGCGCTGCCCTGCGGGGCGACGGCGGTCTGGCGCGGGCCTGCCGGGCTGGAACGACCAAATCAAAGGATTATAAAGCATGAAGAATATCATTGAGTTTCAAAATGTGAGCTTCCGGTACGACAGCGATACGGAAACGCCCCTCCCGTGCATCATCGAGCATCTGGATTTTTCCGTGCAGAGGGGGGAGTTCGTCGCGGTGCTCGGGCACAACGGCTCCGGCAAATCGACCCTTGCAAAGCTCTGCAACGCAATCCTCCTTCCGGAGGAAGGGCATGTCCTCGTGGACGGAATGGATACGGCAGACGAAGCTCTGAAATACGACATCCGCCAGACGGTAGGCATGGTTTTTCAAAATCCGGACAACCAGATCGTCGCCACGATCGTAGAGGAGGATGTGGCCTTCGGGCCGGAAAATCTGGGTGTGGAGCCGCAGGAAATCCGCAGGCGGGTGGACGATGCGCTGCAAGCCGTAGAAATGTACGATTTCCGCGAGAAGGAGCCGCACCGCCTCTCCGGCGGGCAGAAGCAGCGCGTTGCCATCGCCGGGATCATTGCCATGCGGCCGGACTGCATCGTGCTCGACGAGCCGACCGCCATGCTCGACCCGCGCGGCCGCGCGGAGGTGATGAAGACCATCCGGCGCCTGAACCGCGAGCAGGGTATTACCATCGTGCTCATCACACATTTCATGGATGAGGCGGCGCAGGCGGGCCGAGTCGTCGTGATGGACGACGGCAAAATCCTGATGGACGGTGTGCCGCACCGGGTTTTCTCCCAAGTGGAGGAATTAAAGCGCGTGGGGCTGGATGTCCCGCAGGCGGCGGAATTGGCCGATCTGCTTAACCAGGACGGTTTTGGGCTTCCGGCGGATATCCTGACCGTTGAGGAATGCGTGGACGCGCTCACGTCTGTGCTCCGTCTTTAATATTCTGCCGTCTGTCGCCTGATATCTGAAGTCTGTTTTGGGGGAATCATAATTGTCCGTCGTGTTAGAGGCAAATAACGTAACATACCGCTATGGGGAGGGCACCCCGTTCGAGGTTGCCGCCGTGGAGGATGTCTCCTTTGCCATTGAGCGGGGGGAGCTCGTCGGCGTCATCGGCCATACCGGCTCCGGCAAATCAACGCTGATCCAGCATTTCAACGGCCTTTTGCAGCCTACCTCCGGGCAGGTTCTGCTCGACGGGGAGGATATCTGGGCGGATAAATCGAAGCTGAGGAGCGTGCGCTTCCGTGTGGGGCTCTGCTTCCAATATCCGGAATACCAGCTCTTTGAATCGACGGTCTACGCCGATATCGCCTTCGGCCCGAAAAACATGGGCCTGAGCGAAGGGGAGATCGACAAGCGTGTGCGCCGCGCGGCGCAGTTCGTCGGGCTGAAGGAGGAATATCTGGGAAAATCCCCCTTCGACCTCTCCGGTGGAGAGAAGCGCCGCACCGCGATCGCGGGCGTGATGGCGATGGAGCCGGAGGTACTCATTCTGGACGAGCCCACCGCCGGCCTCGACCCGCGCGGGCGCGATACGATCCTGGAGCTTGTGAAGGCCTACCAGCGGGAAACGGGCAGCACCGTTTTGCTCGTTTCGCACAGCATGGAGGATGTGGCGAAGCTCGCCACCAAGGTGCTTGTGATGAACCGGGCACATCTCGCCATGTACGGCCCGGTGCCCGAGGTCTATTCGCGCGGGGATGAGCTTGTTAAAATGGGGCTCAATGTCCCGCAAGTGACCCGCATCTTTATGGAGCTGAAACAGCGCGGCTTCCCCGTAAGCGACAGCGTCTATACCGTCGAGCAGGGGAAAGAGGAGCTCCTGCGCCTGAAAGGCGGAAAGGGGGCGGCGGGATGCTGAGCAATGTCACCATCGGGCAGTATTACCCGGCCAAATCGATCCTGCACCGGCTGGATCCGCGCATGAAGGTCGTTCTGACTACTGTTTTCATTGTGCTGATTTTCCTTGCGAATCATTTTGCCTCTATGGCGCTCGTGCTCCTTTTTCTGGGCGTTACGGTCGCACTGTCCCGTGTGCCGCTGAAGATGATCCTGCGGGGGCTCAGGGCGGTTGTTATCATCGTCCTGTTCACTGCGGTGCTCAATTTGTTCTACGTCAAGGGCGGGGAGCCTCTGGTCGATTTCTGGATCATCCACATCACGACGAAGGGCGTCTATACCGCGCTCTTTATGGCGATCCGCATCATGGCACTCATTATCAGCAGCTCGCTGCTGACCTATACGACCACGCCGACCAACCTTACCGACGGGCTTGAGCGGCTGCTTTCGCCGCTTCGGTACCTCCGCGTGCCGGTGCACGATATTGCCATGATGATGACGATTGCCCTGCGTTTCATTCCCACGCTCATCGACGAGGTCGGCCGGATTATGAATGCGCAGAAGGCGCGCGGCGCGGAGCTGGAAACGGGCAATCTCTTCCAGCGGGCGAAAGCGCTGGTGCCCATTTTTATCCCGCTTTTCATCTCCGCCTTCCGCCGGGCATACGATCTCGCTTTTGCCATGGACTGCCGCTGCTACCGCGGCGGGGAGGGGCGCACCCGGATGAAGCAGATGAAGCTGGCCCTCCGGGATTTCGCCGCCTTTTTCGTCATGGCCGCCGTGCTGGCGGGCGTGATCGTAATCCATCATTTCATCCCGTCGCTGATTTAAACAGGCGACAGATACCTGATGTCTGGAGTCTGAAATCTGGGAAAGGTGGCAGCTATGCGCAATCTGCTCATTACCCTGCGCTTTGACGGGCAGGCTTATCACGGCTGGCAGGTCCAGCCCAACGGCGTCACCGTGCAGCAGCGCGTGCAGGATGCCGTGGAGGCGGTGACGGGCGTGCGCTCCGCCGTGACCGGCTGCAGCCGCACGGACGCGGGCGTCCATGCGATGATGTACTGCTGCAATTTCCGCACGGAGCATACGATCCCCGCTGAGCGCCTCACACATGCGCTTAACGCCCATCTGCCGCGCGATATCGCGGTATACGGCTGCCAGGAGGTTCCGCTGGAGTTCCATGCGCGCTACGACTGCAAGGGCAAGGAATATGTCTACCGCATCTGGAACAGCCGTGTACGCAATCCCTTCTGGGAGGGGCGCGCGCTGCATTACCCCTATGCGATTGACGTTGCATATTTAAACCGGCAGGCGCAGGATTTTGTGGGAAGGCACGATTTTTCCGCCTTCTGCGCCGCGGGCGGGAGCGTGGAGGATCATGTGCGCACCGTCCGCGCGGCCCGCGTGGAGCGCAGGGGGGAGATTGTTTCCTTCCATGTGGAGGCGGACGGATTCCTCTACCACATGGTGCGCATCATGGCGGGGACGCTTTTGAGCCTTGAGCAGGGGAAATTGTGCTCCGGCGCGATTCCTGAGCTGCTCGGGGGGCTCGACCGGAGCGGTGCGGGGATCACCGCCCCCTCGCAGGGGCTCTATCTCAACCGCGTATTTTATGAAGCAGCAGGATGGCCGGAGGAAACTGGGAACGGGCCCATGTCCGGCGGAAACAATAAGGGAGGAATTGCGCCATGAAGAAGGATCAGGCTGCGCAAACGCCCGCCGGACGGCTGCGGGCAAGGCAGAAAAAGTGGATCATTGCTGCGGCTGCCGCGGCGGTTGTGATCTTTGCCGCGGCTGTGCTGGTGTGCGTCAAAGTCCTGCCCGGCAGTTCGCAGGAGCAGTCTGGCCAGGAGCAGCAGAACGAGGGCTTTCCGTATTCCATCAATTCCAATCTGGTGCGCGACATGCGGATGCTCGGGCCGGATATCCTGCTCCTGACGGATGAGTCGGTCACGGTGCTCGATTCCTCCGGCAGGGAGGTCAGCCGCCTGCCGCATGCCTACAAACGGCCGGTGATGGATCTGCGCGCGGGTCGTTTGATCGTATACGACCGCGGCGGCAGGAAGCTGCGGCTGCAAAACCGCAATAAAATCCTGCTGGAAAAGGAGCTGGAGGCAGATATCATCACCTGTGCCATCGGGCGCAGCGGGAATTTTGCCGTGGCAACGCGGGAAAATAACGCCGCAAGCCTGTTGACGGTTTATGATAAAAATGTTAATGAAGTATTCAAATGGCGTTCATCGAACGACTATATCATGGACATAGCTTTATCGGATGATGGAAAATACGCTGCGGCAGTGGTGACGGGTTCCGCCTCCGGAAAGCTGTATTCCAAAACTTATGTATTCGAATTTTCTAAAACGCAGCCGCTCTCTGAGCTGGAGTATGCGGAGACAGCGCTTTTTGACGTATCTTTTTCCGGAAGGACCACGATCCAGGTCACGGGCGATACGCTGCGCGGTGTCATTCAGAACAGGACACAGAAGGCGGAACCCGTCTCCTTTGGAACGAATGAGCTGCGGAGTTTTTCCGCTTCAGAGGATGGTCTCAGCGCCGTGGTGCTCGCGGAATACGGCAGCATGAATGCGAACGATCTGATCGTGTACGATGAGGACGGGCAGGAAAAATTCCGCCAGTCCTTCAGCCAGAAGGTCCGCCGGGTATCCTGCGATGGCAGCAACACCGCCGTCCTGCTCGCGGGCAGCGTGCAGACCTTTGACGCAAAGGGCAGGCGGATCGGTAATTTTGCTGTTCGCAGTGACGCCCTGCGCGTTCTTGTGTCCGGCAAGAGCACTTATGTCCTCTCGATGGGTGAGCTAGACCGTATGGATACGCGGGACCGGTCGCTGGACGGATAAGCCCCTCCGTGTGGGATGGAAACAATGTTATCTATTGTGATTATGCGGGGAATATGTTATAATATAATATCTTACAATATATATGGAATTGGAGCTTTCCGCCATTGTGGCGATTCGGGCGGCACTGAGCGGACGCTAGCATCGGTAAACAAGGGGAAACAGCGCCGCCCGGCAGCTGCAAAGCCACGTTTGCCGCGTTCTCGGCCTTTCGCCC
>URQB01000014.1 GCA_900549825.1 uncultured Oscillospiraceae bacterium
GTTACTCGCTTCGCTTCGTAATAAAAAAATAGCCGCAAGATGGCTGTACATTGGAACAGCAAGGATCTCTTAGACAAGGCAGTCAGCCATAGGGTCTGCTTTGTTACTCGCTTCGCTTCGTAATAAAAAATGTGGTGCAAAAGGGATCACACCCCTTTTGCACCACACAATTCCTTATTTACTTTTCGGTTTGGATTGAAAAACACCAAAGTTAACGCTTCATGAACTCTGCCGTTTCTCACCGAATTGACGATTACCCGCCGCCGTCGCTTTATTATTTCAATTTATTACCGTAAAACGATCTGTTTCGGAATCTCACAGACCAATTGCTGAACCAAAACGCCATACCCCTCGGGTAACCGGAAATCCGCCTTCTGAGGCTGATATTCTTTCACGCTCCCGATCCCGGCCGGAATGATAGCCTTGCCGGATCGGCTATTTTTGCTTTTTGTGAAAGTGATCTCCGCCTTTCCCTGAAACGCATGTGCTGAAAAGGCCTGCTCTTATTTCCCTGCTCTTAGATTTAACGCGCGAGAACCCGGCGGCGGGCAACGAACGAACCCGGTTGATCTTCACTGTACATTGGAACCGCCTCCCCTTTTAGATTAGCGCCGGCTCTCTTCGCCCAGCGCCTGCAGATCGAAATCTCATCGATCTTTCCTCAATCTCTCTGATATCCTTTCTGCATCTTTATTATAGCATAGCTTTCGGGAATGTCAATACTTTTTTGGGCAATTATTTCATTTTTTTATTATTGAATGACAAGCGTTCTGCCTTCGACGTCGATTGACAAATCAATCCGCCGCTCGTGCTTGCGCAAAAGATTTCCTGTGGGCGGCATCAGAAAAACCTGTTGACGAACCGTATACAAAACGTTACAATGGTAAATACAAAACAAGAGAAAGGCGTGGACCAATTGATGGAAGACGCATACAGCCCCAATCTTTTAACCGTGACCGATGACGACGGTACGGAGCATGTTTTTGAGGAGCTTGACCGGGTTGAAACCGATACGGACCGCTACATCGCATTGATCCCCTCCTATGGCGATTCTGAGGAACTGCTTGAGGATGACGGCGAGCTGATCATCGTCAAGGTGCGTGAGGAAGGCGGCGAAACGTTTCTCTACCCGATCGAGGACGATGAGGAATTCTCCGAGATCGCGCACGTATTTGAAGAGCGCCTGCAGGATCTGTTTGAAATCGATGTAGAGGATGGAAACTAACTGTCTGCCTCATGGCTTATGAAGCTTCCCTGCCCTGTTCGATCACTACGGCTATTATAACCCAACACATTCTTATAGAGAGCTTTGCTCCGCCGGCGGACTGCAGACCTCCCGGCCTACGGCCGGAAGAAGGGAGCGAGAACCCGGCGGGCAGGCACTCACCTGCTTATCGAGGCAGGTTATTAATCGCCGTTCCCGGCATGGCGGGGATTCTATAGCAGACGTGCCCTTCAGTCACAGGATGATTGAAGGGCTTTTGATGTTTGAGCCGTTCGACAGATCTCATTTGACAAATGCCGATAATTCGTATACTCTAGTAAAGATACCATCCTTGCAAAATAGGACATCACGGAGGTGAGGACATGTTCGGATTAGGCGTTGGGATCGATCTGGGTACAAGCTCTGTTATGATCTATGTGGAGGGCCAGGGCATCGTCCTGACGGAACCTTCCGTAATCGCCTGTGATACCAGGGGCGGCGGAATGATCGCTGTAGGCGAGCCTGCCTACCGGATGATCGGGCGCAATCCGGAATCCATTTCCGTCATCCGGCCCTTGAAAGACGGTGTCGTTTCAGACTTCCCCATGACGGAAAAAATGCTGCAGCATTATATCCAGAAGATCTGCGGAAACCGGATTTTCAAGCCGCACGTCATCGTTTGCATGCCAAGTTCCGTGACCAATCTGGAAAAAAGGACAATTCTCGATGTGGTCACGGCATCGGGCGCCGGTATGGCCTGCCTGATTGAAGAGCCTCTCGCCGCGGCCATCGGGGCCGGCATCGATATCCATCATCCTTACGGCACGATGATTGTCGATATGGGCGGCGGCACGACGGATATCGCAGTCATCACGATGGGGAGCATTGCGATTTCCGGCTCCGTCCGGATTGCGGGCAATGAATTTGACGAAGCGATTATGCGCTATGTAAAAACCTATAAAAATGTGACCATCGGCGAACGGACGGCGGAGGAAATCAAAAAGCAGATCGGCTGCGCCTACATCCGGGAGGAAGAGGTGGCGATGATCGTCAAGGGCAAAAATTATATTACCGGGATGCCGGAGAGCTTTGAAATCTCCTCCACGGAGGTGTATGAAGCGATCAGCGATCTGCTGGACGATTTGTTCGAGGCGGTCCGCAGCATTCTGGAGGTTACGCCGCCGGAGCTTGTGAGCGATATCGCAACGCAGGGGATCATCCTGACGGGCGGCGGCGCACTGCTCTACGGAATGGATACCATGATGCAAAAGCGCACGGGAATCCGTGCCCGCGTGGCGGACGACCCCCTCTACTGCGTGGTAAAGGGAACCGGCGTTGCATTGAAGGATATGAACGTTTTGGCGGATAACGGGTATATTTTCAAATCACGTGAAGAAATTGTTGGCATCAAAGACTGAGCAACCAAAAACGGACGGCCACGTCAAAAAGAATGGCCGTCCGTTTTGTTATATGCCTGTTCCAACTGAAGCAAATACCGCTTGGTATCCAATCCGCCTGCATAGCCGGTCAGATGTCCGTCCGAACCGATCACGCGGTGGCACGGAATGAAAATAGAAATCGGATTTTTACCGTTGGCCCGGCCTACGGCCCGGCACGCATTCTCTTTCCCTATTAAACGGGCCATTCTCCGGTAAGTAGTGGTTTGCCCATAGGGAATCGTCTGAAGCGCCTTCCAGACAGAGCGCTCAAACGCTGTGCCCTCCGGCTCCAGCGGCAGGGAAAAAGAAGCCCGCTCCCCTGCGAAATATTCTGAAAGCTGTTCGCCCGCGACCCTTAAAAGAGCCGTTTCCTCCACGCGGAAAACGGCCGGTGTGACCGTATGGCCGAAAAACAGGTTGGTGACCGCCCGGCCGTTTTCTGCAATGCCAATTTCTCCGATCGGAGAATCGTAAAAGAACGCTTTTTTCTCCATATCAAATCCTCAAATCAGGCCGGAGCAGGTAATCACAACATATGCGGCATATGTAAACAGCAGCACAACGCCCTGTGAACGGCGGAACTTTTGGGAAATGAGAGCCGGAATCACGGCAATGCAGCCCACCAGCAGGCAGGCGGGCAAATCGATCATGGCAACCTGGCGCGAAACCGGAAGCCCCCCGCCAAAAATCATAGAGGAAATCGGCAAGATCAAGGTCAAGTCGATGATATTAGCGCCGATGATATTGCCGACAGAGAGGGACGCCTGTTTCTTCGCGATTGCGGAGATGGTCGTCACAAGCTCCGGGAGCGAAGTGCCGATCGCAATAATCGTAACGCCGATGATCCGCTCCGGCACACCGATAAAGCGCGCCAGCTCGCTGCCGTTATCAATGAGGAGCTGTGCACCCAAAACGATTCCGACCGTACCGCCAATAAATTTGATAATATTGATGACAATCTCCTTTTTGGCCGGTTTCTGCCTGATGCCCTCTTCTACCTCCTGCTCCTCTTCCCGCATACCGAGCCGGGCTTCGTGAATATTCTCAGCCATCGCAACGATAAAGATCACCAACAGCAGAATACCAGGGATCAGCGCAAGCTCGCCGCCCGCTCCAAAAACAACCAGGAACAGGGCCGCCCCCAGCATCAGGCAGGATTTGAGCATATAATCCTTACGCTTGATGACGGTCGGCATGCAGATCAGGGCGATCGCCATAATCAGGCCGAGATTCGCCGTTACACTGCCCACCGCATTGCCGATCGACATGTCGACCTTGCCCTGTGCGGCGGCAAAAGCGGAAACCAGCAGCTCCGGCAACGTCGTGGCGAAGCTCACTACCGTTGCGCCAACAATCAATTTGGGGATTCCGGAAACCTCCGCGATCCAGGATGCCGCATCCACAAAATAATCCCCGCCTTTTACGATCAGGACGATTCCAACCGCAAATAATAGGACAACCAGAAAAATATGCATACACGCTCTTCCTTCCTACGACCGGATAAAAATCTTTCGCATCATGCAACAGGCTACAAAACAAAAGAACCCATGTATCACAAAATGGGTTCTTCCCTTCCGCCTGCTGAATGAACGTGCCGGAAATCCACGCAGCCCTGTCCAACTTTATTAGCCAAAGCTCTATTCCCCTATATGTTTCACGTGTAGACATTGTATTCCTTTTTTTCAGTTACGTCAAGCAAAGCAATCAAATATTCAAAGGCCTTTATCTGCAGCATTTATAAAGCCTGGAGTTTGCTTTCCCGGAAGCTGGCGGTAATCTGATATCCGCGCTCTTTTGGTAATCCATTGGCGATTCAAACTCCGGATGCCTTGGTGAAAAGGCATGACTTGTAAACGCAGGTGTGCCGTTTCAGAGGTGTTTTGTCAGCAATGTGTTTGCACAACCTCCTATCGAAAGGCGGCTTGACCGGTCGGCTTTCGCATCTTTACCAGCCTCCATCCATCGGTACATCTGGCAGTAAATCTTCCACAGTGACATTCAATGCCTTTGCAAAAGCCATCAACTCAATGTCCGATATAAACCGCTCCCCCTTCTCGGCTTTTGACACCGCATTCTTATGCAAATTGACTCCCTGAAGCTGAAGTTGACCTGCGAGCCAATTTTGCGACATTCCCATTGATTTGCGGAGTTCTGCAATGCGCCTACCTGCAAAATTCAGCTTTCCATCCGGCGTTCTGGTCTTTTTCATCGTAAACTTCCCCCCATTTTGGTGTCGTAAATTTTCCATAAAAATTAGTATATGGGGTAAGTTCGTAATTTTGACCTTAGTTCAGTGTCATTATGTAAAATATGGGTAATAAAAAGCAAGAAACCCCCGGAATTCGTCGGAAATCCAGGGGGAGTTTTTTACAGAGAAAAGAAAGAAACGCCAAAGTCTGCACCTTGTTACGAAGAGGCAACCACTTTCCTTCTATTTTTTGCAAAGCTTCTTTTAAATTAGGCAAATCAAACCCTCGATAATCCATATGGATCATTCCATCTCCAACATATATAAACCCCTTTTCATAAAATCACCGCATCCATAAAGTTTACACATTGGCATTACTACAATATTCTGTTATTCTGTATGTTCCATTTCTCTTCAGTCGTACAATTCATTGAAGTTCTTAACGCTGATCTTAATGGGCTCGAATTTTAATTGTGTTTAAAGAATAATTACAAACCAAAGGACCAGCACATGGTTGAAGAGCAAGAGCCATGGTATGTGCACACTTCAATTCCTAGCTATATTATAAATTGCTTGGCTGTAATATTCAATTATCCTAATTGACAAAAAAATTACTATAAATTTTACAAAGCCAACGCTTTTGGGGAAAAGTGTAAGCTTTATCTTCAAAGGATCGCATTTGACACCCGTTTTTCGGGTAAAAGGTCTCACCTTTTCTTAAATTTCTCACCATGCTTCCACTCAATAAGAAAAAGCCCTGAAACAACGCAATCACGTCATTTCAGGGCCATTTTCTGGTGATCCATCGGAGATTCGAACTCCGGACACCTTGATTAAAAGTCAAGTGCTCTGCCAGCTGAGCTAATGGATCATTTTACCTTACTGCCTGACGGTCTACAGCGCTCAGGCACTTGAATATGATATCCGATTTCAGGTAGAAAGTCAAGACATTTCCTTGAAAAAATTTCATACATGGATTGACCAGAGGTGCTACCGAAACGTTCCACCGAAAATTTGCTGAAACCCGGAATCTGCCAATGCCCAGAATACTGATGCGGCGGATAAATGCGGCGAGAGAACTGCATACTATCAATAGAAACGCATCGCCGCCTTCACACAGCTATATTCGGATTTAAAAGGAGGTCGCATATGGAATATGCCAATTATTCCGGGCTGCCGCTTGCCCTAGCAACTATTTTTCACGAAAACAGCCGGGAGCGCGCACTGTTTGAAGCGCTTCCGGACGAGATGCAGCAGAAGCTCCTGCAGGAAAGCATCCGGACGCCGCAGGATCTCCACGATTGCATCAGGCGATTGGAACAAACGAAATAAAAAGGAGGAAACCACATGGAAGAGCTGCCTTTGGGGTTTGGAATGGCGCTCGCGCAGAATCAACGCGCAATGGAGTATTTTTCAAAGCAATCGAAACAAAAGCAGGAGGAAATCCTCGCGCATACGCATTCGATCCGCTCCCGCAGTGAAATGCATGCATATGTGCAGAGCCTTGGCGATTTACAATAGTGGAAATCACCGTCGCCCACAGCGCCGCAGGGAGCCATGCGCGTTCTCTGCGGCGTTGTGGGTTAAGCATAACGTACCCAATCCCTTTTTACTGAATCCCGGCAGGAGTTCTGAGCGAACGGCACTTATCTCCAATTACCCGATGGAGTAGGAATCCAGCTGGCTGATCCCGTCTGGCAAAGCAGAAGAAAGCCGCAGCAGCTTGTCCACCACCCGCCGAGCATCCTTGCCGAACAGAGGACGCGGCCGATAATTATTGATTTTCAGATTGGAATGGGACGTCATATGGCAGGGCACCACCGTAAGCCCGGTACATATGGCATGATCCCCTTGGGGGAGAAAGCGGGGCCATACAAGCACCGTATCGAGTGATTCGGCCCTTACTGTAGCGTTTCCCCCAAAAGCAAAATTTCCAAGCGAGTAACAGATATATTTGCCTTTATACCGTTCGACCCCCTGTAAAATATGGGGATGATGACCAATGATCAGCTCCGCGCCGGCATCAATCATCTGCCTTGCATACCGCTTTTGAGAGGCGGTTACCGGTTCGTATTCCTTCCCCCAATGCAGGCAGACGATGACGGCAGCCTCCCCTTTTGCAGACTGAGAGATTTCCTCACAAATTTTTGTCACGTCCGCATTGGTCTTTGCTATGTCCACAACCGGCCAGAGATTATAGGAGAGGATCACAAAGTTCATTCCTCTGACAGAAAACCGCACGGGTCGCCCGCGGTCTCCTACCAGAATATTTTCCGAAGTCAGATGCTGAATCGTATCCTGATAGCCGGTCTCCAGATAATCTCTGCTGTGATTATTGGCGAGCGTTGCGATTTCGACCCCGCTTTTGGTCAAGATTCCGGCAAATGCGGGCCTTCCCTTGAATCGCCAGGACTTGTTGGCCATTTTTGTTGCAGTCGTCAACGTCCCTTCAAAATTAATGATGGTCTGGTCGTCAGCCTGAAACCAATCCTTGACCAGATCGAAGGGATAGGTTGGACTTCCGGCCGCATCCAAATAGGTTTCGAAGCGCTTTTGGGGCCCACATTCCGGATAGGAGCCGATGGTACAGTCTCCGGCAAAGGTCAAAACCGCTTCTCCCTCTTTCAGGGTGCTCTTTTCCTTTGCAAGAGCTGCCTTCACTTTTCGGAGGAGCGCGGCCTCACCGGCAGAGGCCGCGCTCCTAGCCGTTTCAGAGCCGGCATCATGGTTAGCGGCGGTGCCGGCCACAGGAGCAACGGCGGCTGGTACCGACTCTTCCCCCGATTTTGTTTCCGCTACTATTTCGTCTGACGCTCTCTCGGTTTCGGAGGGAGAGAGGACTGCGGCAACACTCTCCGGGTTGACGGGCTCCGTCTCCTGTTGTTTGCAGCCTCCAACAGGCAACAGGAAAATCAGGACGCCGAAAAAGCTCAAAGCCCGGACGATGTATTTCATGGCCTTATTTCCTCCCGTACATTGTGAACAACGCTAGACATCCGAATAAAACGGTGTTCTGCTCTTCCTTTCACCGCGGAAACGATCTGGAACCAAAAGGAAGCCTCACAATGCTTTTTCTCTCTGGCTTTATTGTAAAAATAGCATACCGGAAAATCAAGCAAAAAAAGGAAGAAAATTTGCAAATCTCGTAATTTTGCCTAAATTTCAAAAGGTATTGTCCGGGAATGTTGTGATGGATTGGATGAAAAAAGACTTGATTTTTTGAGCAGAGTCATTTATAATAAATAAGCACTCAAACGAGAGCCAATTGAATAACGCGGAGTGGAGCAGTCTGGTAGCTCGTCGGGCTCATAACCCGAAGGTCGTTGGTTCAAATCCTTCCTCCGCAACCAATCAACACACACAAACGGTTGTTTGTGTGTGTTTTCATTTTATAATTTCGCACCTTTTCGATTTCTTTACCAATCATTCCCGTCGTTATCCTCCTTCAGGCAAAAATAATTACGGCTTACCGTCAGGAGGCCGTCCCGCTGCATTTTGCTCAATTCATTTGAGAGGGCGCTGCGGTCCACGCTTAGATAATCCGCCAACTGCTGGCGGTTAAATGGAATCGAAAATTCCCGGCTGCCGCAGTGTGCCGCCTGAAAGGACAAATAAGACAGCACGCGCCCACGGATCGATTTGGAGGACGTGTGAAAGATCCTGCGGGATAGATCCAGATTTTTTTGAGCGGAAACCGTGAGCAGATTGCGGATCAGCATACTGTGGTACGGACAGCTCCCGGGGCAAGACCGGATAATTTTGCCCGCATTCAAAAACAGCACTTCAGAGGCTTCTGCCGCCACAACGCTGACCATCATCGGCTCCTGGGGAAGAAACGCATAAGTTTCGGCAAAGACCTCCCCCGGCCCAATGCTGGCCAGTACGCTTTTATTGCCCCAGAAATCATCGTTTTCAATCTGGACTCTCCCGGAGAGCACCATACCGATGGAACGAACGGCATCCCCCGTATGATAGATGACCGCGGACTTTTGAAAGTATTTTTGCTCCGCGCCCAGGCAATCGAGCATCGGCCCGAGGTCTTCCGCCGCCACATTGTGAAACAAGCTTGTTTTTGTTAAAAATTGAACTTCCATATCCACCTCACTGTTGTTATAACAACATACGAATTGGGCTTATTGTAGTATATTGAATCCAGAAAGTCAATCAGCACTCTATTCAGGAGGAATGGGATTATGATTCGCAAAATCATTGAAATTGATGAAGAAAGATGCAACGGCTGCGGGCTCTGCGCAAAAGCCTGCCATGAAGGAGCGATCGGCATGGTAGACGGCAAAGCAAAGCTTCTGCGGGACGATTACTGCGACGGCCTGGGTGATTGCCTGCCCGCCTGCCCCACCGGAGCCATCACATTTGTCGAGCGGGAAGCCGCCGCATATGATGAAGCCGCTGTGTTGGAGCAAAAGAAGAAAAACCTGCAGGAGACAGGGGCGAAACTTTTCCATGGCTGCCCCGGCAAGCAGGCCCGGGCGATTGAACGGGCGGCCGCTTCACATCCAGCCGATTCCGCAGCAGATCATAGCTCCCAGCTGCGCCAGTGGCCTGTGCAGATCAAGCTGGCGCCAATCAACGCTCCCTATTTTAACGGCGCGCACCTGCTGATCGCGGCAGACTGTGCCGCCTATGCTTACGGCAGCTTCCACCAGGAATTTATCCGGGGCAAAATCACGCTGATCGGCTGCCCAAAGCTGGATCACTGCGATTACAGCGAAAAGCTGACGGAAATCATCCGGCAAAATGAGATTAAGAGCCTCACCGTGGTACAGATGGAGGTCCCCTGCTGCGGTGGAATCGAGCATGCGGCGGTTACGGCGCTGAAAAACAGCGGAAAGTTTATTCCGTGGCAGGTCGTTACGATCTCTACTGACGGTCGCCGGATCGATTAAAAGCGGATAGAATAAGCCAACAGGCTATGCGCCGGAAGCCTTGAAAATGCTGCTGACCGTTATTTTCCCCCTGGAGAATCCCTCCGTTCGCTGAAAACAAAAAGCATGCCGGCTGAAAAACAGCCTGCATGCTTTTGTTTTATGCCGGTTAGAAATTTTATTCCGCATATTCCGCGCCGAGGCGGACCGCTTCCATATTCTTCGCCACCAGATGCTGCTTCTTCGGCGGGACGATCTTCTGGAGCGTTTTTTCCATCGTCTCCATCGTGCAGAAATCGGTCAGCGCCATAAGCTTACCCATCAGGACGATGTTGGCAAGGCCTTTGAGCCCATTCTCCTCCGCGATCGCGGTGGCGGGGACATAGTGGACGTCAATATCCGTGCGGTCCGTCTTTTTCTCGATCAGGGAGCTGTCGACGATCACCGTGCCACCGGGGACGACCTTATCGATGAACTTATCGAAGGACGGCAGGTTCATCACGATCAATGCGTTGGGCGTGTTGACCAGCGGGGAACAGATCTGCTCATCGGAGATGCAGACGCTGCAGTTCGCCGTGCCGCCGCGCATTTCCGGGCCGTAGGACGGAAGCCACGAAACCTGCTTATCATCATAAAGGCCCGCATAGGCGATCACCTTGCCCATGAAGAGGATGCCCTGCCCGCCGAAGCCTGCGAGAATCGCATTCATATCACGCATGATCCGCTACCTCCTCGTCTGCGGTCTTATCTTTATATACACCTAAGGGATAATACGGAAGCAGATTTTCGCGCAGCCAATCGAGCGCCTCGTTGGGAGCAAGGCCCCAGTTGGTGGGGCAGGAGGAAACAACTTCGACGATCGTGAAGCCCTTGCCCGCAATCTGCGTCTCAAAAGCCTTTTTGATCGCCTTCTTCGCGCGATTGACATTCTTGACGCAGTCGACGCTTACACGCTCTGCATAGGCGACGCCGTCAAGGGTAGAAAGCATTTCGCAGACATGCACGGGATAGCCTGCCGTATGAACGTCGCGGCCATAAGGGGTGGTCTGTGTGACCTGACCCGGCAAAGAGGTCGGTGCCATCTGGCCGCCCGTCATGCCGTAAATCGCGTTATTGACAAAGATTACGGTGATATTCTCGCCGCGGGTGGCGGAATGTACGGTTTCCGCTGTGCCGATGGCGGCCAGGTCGCCGTCGCCCTGATAGGTGAAGACGACGTTTTCCGGCAGTGCGCGCTTGATACCCGTGGCTACGGCCGGGGCGCGGCCGTGCGGGGCCTCGATCACATCGCAGCCAAAATAATCATATGCCATAACAGCGCAGCCCACTGGCGCAACGCCGACAGTCTTCCCCTCTACGCCCAGCTCATCCAGGCACTCTGCCACAAGGCGGTGGATGATGCCGTGCGTGCAACCCGGGCAGTAATGCGTCGGGACGTCCAGCAATGCATGGGGCCTTTGATATGTAACAGCCATCACTGATTACCTCCTGTGAGCTTATGAATCTGGTCCATGACCTCGGCGGGCGTCGGGATGATGCCGCCGGTCCGGCCGAAGAAGGAAACGGGGACCTTGCATTCGACCGCAAGGCGGACGTCGTCCAGCATCTGGCCCATGCTCATCTCCACGCAGAGGAAGCCCTTCGTATGGGCGGCAGCCTTCTGGAGCGTCTTTATCGGGAACGGCCAGAGCGTGATCGGGCGGATCAGGCCAACGTTAAGGCCCTCCTCGCGGGCCTGTCGAACCGCGGCCTTGGCGATCCGGGCGGAGGCGCCGTATGCCACGACGGCATACTCCGCATCGTCGACGAGGTATTCTTCCACCATCGGTTCCTTCTCCTCAATGACCTTGTAGCGCTCAAAACGGGCCACCACGAGCTCCTCCAGATCCTTGGCCTGCAGATAAAGGGAGTTGATGATATTGTGCTTGCGCTCATTGTTGTGGCCGCAGACAGCCCACGGCTTTTTGGGCAGGGGTTTCTGCTCATCGGAGATCTCCATTTCCACCGGCTCCATCATCTGGCCGAGCATGCCGTCCGCAAGGATCATCGCGGGCATCCGGTATTCATCCGCCTTATCAAAGGCGTGGGAGACGAGATCCACCATCTCCTGCACGGAGTTGGGTGCAAAGACGAGCACGTGCAGATCGCCGTGGCCGGGCGCCTTCGTCGCCTGCCAGTAATCCGACTGGGAGGGCTGAATGCCGCCCAGGCCCGGGCCGCCGCGCTGGACGTTGATAATCAGCCCCGGTAGGTCGGAGCCGCACATATAGGAAATCGCCTCGGATTTCAGGCTGATTCCGGGAGAGGAGGAAGAAGTCATCGCACGCACGCCGGCCGCGGCCGCGCCCTGCACCATGTTGATGGCTGCAAGCTCGCTCTCCGCCTGCAGATAGGTTCCGCCGATCTTGGGCATACGCTTGGCCATATAGGCAGCGACCTCTGTCTGCGGGGTAATCGGGTAACCGAAGAAATGCCGGCAGCCTGCCTGGATGGCGGCTTCCGCGAGGGCTTCATTGCCCTTCATCAATACTTTCTGCGCCAATGAAATTCACTCACCTTTCCACTGTAATTGCACAATCCGGGCACATCGTATAGCAGGCCGCGCATCCGATGCACTGCTCGATATCGATCACACAAGCGGGATGGTATCCCTTGGCGTTGAGCTTGTCGGCAGAAAGTGCAATAATATGCTTCGGGCAGGCGGCGACACACAGCTCGCAGCCCTTGCAGACGTTCGCGTCAATGGTTACTTTCGCCATGATCTTTTTCCTCCAATCACACTCTATCTCACATATCTAAGAAATCGGTCATGTGGTTTTGGCCCACGGGGGCTGTACCAGAAGATCCACCGGGTAAAGGTTTGCAACCTTTCCCTCCAGCTCCTCAAACAGGGCCCGCGG
Source organism: uncultured Oscillospiraceae bacterium (assembly GCA_900549825.1). Lineage (GTDB taxonomy): Bacteria > Bacillota > Clostridia > Oscillospirales > Acutalibacteraceae > Fimivicinus. The sequence continues at coordinate 12,615 of URQB01000014.1, forward strand.
CGCCGTGGTCATTACGAGCGGCAGGCCTGCCTCCCGCGCCGCCTGATTTGCATAGGGCAGCGACGCCAGAATATCGTCCGGCGTGGTAAGGGACGACAGATGAGAATTGTTGACGAGCCCCGTTGCCCTCAAACGGGACGCCGCTTCCACCTCCCGCAGAAGGGAAACCGCCTCCTCAGGCGTTTCGACCAGCTTGCGGTAGTGGTTGACGACATAGAGCATCTCACACCCGCCGGCGGCCTCGATCTGCCGCGCAAACCGGCCCAGCGCCGCCGCGCCCGCGTCATCCCCGCCGACATCGATGACCACATGGCCCTCCGGCCGATCGAAGATGGAAAAAATCTCCGCATTGATCTGCGGAGCGTCGATGGTTGTGCCCGCACTGTGCGGGCAGATAACTCGGATGCCCTGCTTTTCGAGCACTTCTTTATAATCAGCCGTGCGGAAGTAGGGGTTGACGATATCGAGATCCGCTACTGTGACCGTTTCTCCCCGCCCGCGCAGGGAAAGCGCCAGATTCAGCGCAAGGTTGGTCTTGCCGCAGCCGTAGTGCCCGCAAATGATATGAATGCGGTTTTCGATCCTTACCACCCCCTGTTGATGAATAATGATTAAAAATTATAACACCTTTTTCCTGCCGATACAATATCGCGTCCGCTTCCAAATATAGAGAAAAGGGAGCGGGAAAAGCTGTCGGTTTTGTGCAATAAAGCGGCAAAGAGGGGCCGAATCGTCAAAAAAGGCGCGCTGCAGACGGAATCGATCTGCAACGCACCCAAAGGGCTGTTCCCCAGAAAATAAGCGACTATGATTTCACTGTATTTCCTTTTCATAAATGGCGTGTTGTCCCAAAACAAATTCCAACGCAGCCATCCGATGACGAAATGATTCTCTTAGAGAATAAGCATTCTCCCCAGCGCAACGACAGAGCGGATTTCATCCGCAGCAATATGCCTGTCATGGCGGAGCAGGAAGGCGAGATCCTGCTGGTTTGCTTTTCGAATCATCATGTGATTCCCTCCATTTTGCACTTACCGGATGCTTAAATTGAATTTCACCTCGCAAAACAGGGCTGATGGCGAATGCAGCAGCCCTGCCGCGTGCTTATCCCCTTGCCTTGAGGTAATCCTGGATCCCATTGACCGTAGCCTGTACAAGCAGATCCTGCTTTGCGCTGTTCGTCAGCGCAGCGCGGTCGTTTGCATTGGTGATAAAGCCATATTCAATGAGCACTGCCGGGCACTCCTGCACGCGCGTGACGCGGAACGGATAGAACCGTGTGCCACGGTCAATCTTCGACACCGTTATGCTTGTGCCCTTATAAATCTGATCCCGCCAGGTGCTGACCAGGCGGTCGTGGATCGACGAAGCCAGCGCGTAGGAATAGGGCGTGTAATAATAGCCAGTCGTCCCCATGGCGCTGCTGGATTCCGACGCGTCGCAGTGGATGCTGATGAACAGATCCGGCTTTTTATCGCGGATCGCATTGAGGCGCGCCTCAAGGGACACGTGGCTGTCGCCGGAGCGGGTCATGATGACGGTCGCGCCGGCGGACTGCAGCTTTTGCTGCATCTTTTTGGCAATTGCAAGCGTCGTGGGCGCTTCCCAGCCGGCGGAGCTGCCCGCCCCCGGATCGGAGCCGCCGTGGCCCGCGTCAAGCATGATCGTATAGCCGCTCAGAGAAGTCCCTCCGCTGTTTTTCAGGGAGATCGTCAAAGAGCCATCCGCATTGTATTTCATGGAATAGCCGTAGAAGGAGCCGGTGCGCTTCAAATGCAGCCGCAGGGTCGTTTTCAGGTTCGCCTTGTCAACGATCCATTCCGCCTTGCTGAACGCGTTGCTGCCGGAAAGGCTTACGCTCCCGCTCGCCGACGCGGTATAGTTGAAGATAAAATCCACGCTTTGCGCGGTGAAGCTGTTGACGGCATAGGGCCGGTTGTCGGAGCTGTTGACATATTTCTGCGGCGTAAAGGCAACATCGACCGGCACTTTCCATTTGGTATAGAGGGTGATATTGGTATCTCCTTTTGTGGAGGAGGATTTGACCTTGACGGAATTGCTCGGCATCAGATAGCCCTTTTTGATTTCCTTGACATCTTCCCGGTAGACGCGGCGACCGGATTTGAGCTTGTAATACAGATTGCCGTTATAGCTTGTTTCCTCAATGATATAATCGAAGGTGCCCTTGAGGATCGGCACATAGGTCGGGCCGCAGGCATCGTTGGAAGTGTTCCCCGGCAGCGTTTCCGCATCGTCCGCGGTCACCTCACACATGCGTGCAAAGCCTGGCACGCCATTGGATTGATAGGGTGTAAGCTGCTTTGCAAAGTAGTCATCGGGCGAGCCGCCGGCCGTAGTGTCCGGCTTCGTATCGGAACCGCCCTGCGAGGTCGTATCGCCGGAGCCCTGGTTAGTCGTGGGAGCAGAAGGTTGGTCCGGCGAAACGATGGGAATATCGATCTCAGGCGGCTTTGCGTTGATCGTAACGCTTCCGCCCTTCATCTGGGCCGTGCGCCCGTCATAGGTCACATATACAGTAAAGCTGCCGATATTGCGCACATTCGCCTGGCTTTTTGGCAGCGTATAGGTGCCGATATAGGAGATAAAGTTGGAATCCTCTTCCTTCGGCTCCTCCTCATCCCCGCCGCCCGGCTTCATCTGCACAGTTGTGCCGTTGATCTTCGCATACACGCTGGCACCCCGCACTGCGATCGCCGTAATCTCCAGCCTGGAGCCACCACTCGCATAAGTCGCCGCTGTAGGCGCCACGGAGCGGATCAATGTTTCGTCAAAGACGACCGTATACTTTAGTTGCTGATCCCCCTGACGGAAGAGAATGGTATTCTCCCCCTTCTTCAGGCTGAACGGATAGGAAAAGCAACCAAACGGCGACTGCGTCACTTTCTTCCCGTTGCAGGTGATTTCCGCGCCCGGAACGCTCGTGCCTACAAACGTCAGATTATCTTTTTTTGCCGTAAACTGGAGATCGGGATAATTCAAAACAGACAGCTTTGCCTCTTTTTTTACTTTGCTTGTGCCGCCTGTCAGATAATTTTTCACAAAGGCGTTATCCCCATATTGCGCTTCCTCCAGCGCGGATACGGAATCCAGGACGCTGCCGAAAAACGCCCCGTTTGGCGCCACCATGCTCATCTGAACGGCAAGCTCGTCCGGCAGCAGCCCGTTTTCATCGCTGGACAGGCTGGCGGACACCCGGTGCCCCATGTAGAGCGCGGCTTCCGCATCGACAGCCACCTGGTTCCACCATGCGGCAACCGTTTTCAGGGGGACATTCTGATCCGTCGTGAGGGATGCGGAAGACAAATAGACAAAGTCGGCCAGCTTCTCCTCCATCCAGCCCTTCACATCGGCAAAGCCGTCCGTCAGGCTCTCATAGGAAGCCTTGGTCCCGCTTGCCTCATTGGACCAGACAAGCGCCGATTCCACGCCGAAAACGAGGCTTGGAGCTGCTTCCTCCGCGGTGCTGCGCAGCTGCCGCACTGCTTTGGTCAGCGCTTCCTGCTTCTCGGAAGCGGAGGCTTCCCACGGCTCAAAAGACAGGTCTTTCAAGCCGGAGAGAAGCACAACCTCCGGCCGGTAGTTTTTACACAGCGCGGAAAGGAGCTTTCTATCCGCAGAAATTCCATCCCCGCTGATTTGAATGACATCCGCGGCAGGAATGCATACCACGGGCTGAAACCCTTTTGCTGCGGCGCTGTCGATTGCATAACGCAGTGTGTCCAGCGAATCGCCGGAGGAATCAACCGCCACCGCCTTGCCGCTTCGCACAGCGTCGAGGAAAACGACAGCCGTCCCGTATTCTGCCGCGCGGTCCAGCGCGCTGTCGATCCCGCTGCGCGCCTTTTCCGCCGACGATTTCACGGGAAAATCCGTTCCTGCCGTCAGCCAGACGCCCGCTCCCCGCGGCAGGTTTTTTTTCACCTGCGGAGAAACCTGCTGGGTTTCCCCCGCGCGCTCCTGCAATACGTTCAAATCGTTGCCATCCGGCGGCTTTTCCGATCCGATAAAATGTCGTAAAGCCGTACAGCCCGCGACGATACCGAGCACGCATATGATCAGTCCGAACGAAATCCACTGTTCTTTCCGCAGCTTCTTCATATGTTTCCCCCAATTCTGCCATCCGAAAATCTTATGTCATACGCGTGCTGTCAATGTTTTCTCCCTAATCATATGGCGATCTGATCGTCCTTGTCAAGTCCAGAGCCTGCTTTTGCAGCTTTTTGGCAACATTTTTTGCCGTCGGATTCTCACGTGTGCGTTCCGTAGGCTTTCTTATTTTTCTGCACTTTCTGCACTCTGTAAAAGACTGCTCAATGTATCCCATTCCTTCTGCAGGCTCTCGGAACGGGAATCCCCAAATGCATATTGATAGGAGTAAAGGGCAAATCCGGCATAGGGTTGCGTTTCCCTTGCCCAAGATACCTGGCGGGAGATGATATCGCAATTGTTGATCCACTCATACCGGGGGCCCTTCCGATCCGCGGACTCCGGGCCCGCATAGTGATCCTCCTCCCCGCTTTTATAGATCGCCAGCCCTGCGTAGAGCCTGACGCTCTTGCACCGGACCAGCTCCGCCCATTGGCGGGCCGTTTTTTCAAACGGGCTCGTGCTGTTGTCAAAGCCGTAATACAGCTGCGGCATCAGATAATCGACATAGCCTTCCTCCCCGCCCCACCGGGCGGCATCCGCATACAGCTCCTCCTTGTTTTTCTCGATATCCCCGGCAGGGCTGATCCCAACCAGAACCTCAGGTCTGATCGCCTTGACCGCCGCATACAGGCCGCTGACGAACGTATTCACGTTTTCGCGCCGCCACGCCGCGCGGGAATACTGGCCGCCGCCTTTCACATAAACGTCGTACTGCGCCTGATCGATTTTTTCGTCGGTGGAGGGATAAAAATAGTCGTCCATATGGACGCCGTCCACTTCATAGTTTTCGACGATTTCCCGCACGCCGTCGATAATCATGCGCTGTACCTCCGGCACGGCGGGGTTGTAATAAATCCCGTTGTCCAAAACGAAAAGCCAGTCGTCATTGGTTTTATCAGCGTCCTCCTTCCATTGCCGCGCCGGATTATCCTTGGACAATAAGGAAAAATCCGTGTTGTACGAAACGCGGTACGGATTGAACCATGCATGGATGGAAAGCTGATGTGCATGCGCCCGCTCGACCAGGACCGCAAGCGGGTCGTAGCCGGGATCCTGCCCCTGCGTCCCGGTCAGATAAGCGCTCCAGGGAAAAATCTTGGATGGATAGAAGGCGTCCGAATACGGGCGGACCTGCACAATGACCGTATGAAAGCCCGCCTTCTGGACACGACTGAACATTTCATCCACCTTTTTGTAAAAAAGCGCCTCATCCCCGCCCTTTTGTGCCTTCATAGAGATCTCATAATACGTAACCCAGACCGCTCGCATCTCCTGCTGCAGTTCCTGCATCTGATCCGGTTTCTGCTCCTTGAGGGAGGTCGGCACCTCGCTCGTCGTCTCATTTTCCCCCAGCGGGGCCCCGCATGAAGCCAGGCAGCAGCATAATATCAAACAGACAAGCAGTGATGCGGCCAAACGTTTCATCTGTCTTCTCCCCTTTTCTCCGCCATAATTCCACCCTCCGCCTTGACAGAATTCCAAAATCCGAATACGATAAGAGAAAGCTTCCAAAAATGATCTGTACGGAGGAAAGCCTTATGTTTTCACCAGCCCGTTTTCACAGCAAGATCAAACCGGCCGGATGCACCCCTGCAATTGCCTGTCCCACCTGCAGGCAGACGGTGCAAATGCCGTTTTTCAACAGCTACGAGCTTTTTAAAATCATGGAAATCCCGGTACATTCCTTCAATGGCCGCTATTTCTCAGTTTGTCCGCAGTGCGCCAGTGTTTTTGAGCTTGCGGAAAACGCCGCAAAGGCCTTTGAAAACGGCAATGCCGGTTTCCTGACGGCAGAGCGGCTTACCCTCCTGAAAAAAGGGAAGGCCGGTGCGCAGGATAGAAAAGCGCTATGAGGGCGGCACTGATCCTGCTATCCGCCTATACGATAAGCATTTCCCCCCTGGCCGTTTTGCTGACCATCCATGATAAACGCCGCGCCAAACAGCACGAACGGCGCGTGCCGGAACGGACGCTGATGCTGGTCGGCCTTTTCGGCGGCGCGCCTGCAATGTACCTGACCATGCGGGCAATCCGTCATAAGACGCTGCACCGGAAATTCATGTGGGGCCTCCCCGCGGAAATGGCCCTGCAGGCGGCGCTGGTCTGTATTGCCGTCTATTTCGCCCGGCTGCGCTAAGTCACGCCGCTCTTCCTTTTTCGCTCTTTTTTGCCTTGTTTTACAAGGATAACACAAATATCGGCCTCTATTTTTCGATTTCTATGTGGAAAAAATTGACGTACGGCTTCTTCCATTTCTACGCCGGGCAGGATCAAAATATACCTGCCGCTCCGTCCCCCGATTCTATTGCAATTTGCATCCGGCAAGCTATTGAAAAAAGATATAAACAGGAGGATTTTTTGATTATGAGGACACTTAACAAGGTCATTGAATTCCGGCAGGAAGCGTCGAACGCGCTCTTTACGAAGGCGCAGGCCCTTGCTGTGACGATGCAGCTGCTCGAACTGGAGCGCCGGCAGCCGGAAACCACGCCGGAAGAGGCCGCCGTGCTGGATCATGCGATGAAGAATCTCAATTTTCGCTACTTGGATACGACCGAAACACAGACCGATCAAATGCTCGATTCCCTAGGCGTAGCCCGGCTAACAACAGAGGAAATCGTCCAGGCCATCGAGGCGATTGTTTTCGATATGGAATAAAAGCTTCTGCAAACCACCCCGGATTTTTTTGAAAAAGGCCTTGATTTTTCAAAAAGCTTCGTATATAATCTATAAAGTCGCTTATGACACCGGGGTGTGGCGAAGTTTGGTATCGCGCTTGGTTCGGGACCAAGAGGCCATGGGTTCAAGTCCCGTCACTCCGACCAGTTGGAGAGTCCTCATAGGACTCTCCATTTTTTATTTCCCAATTCCTATCATTCTCCGACCCAACCAAAGGCCGGCGGCTGAGGTCGCTGGCCTTTGGTTATGCTGTTTTTATAGGCATTAATCCCTCTATATTTACCAACGCTCAAATGAATAACACATTCACATGCACCCAGCCAGCATTTCGAAACACCAGCGATACAAACTGCAAATTGTCTGAATCCAGCTATTGACAAACAGATTTTCTCCTTGTATACTCTAGAGTTAGTTGGCGCTAACATGTTCACGCCTAAGTTAGCTATAGCTAACCATTTCCCCTTAAAAAGCACTCTCAGAAAGGACGAAAAAAATGAAACGACTCCTCGCATTTTTTGCTGTTGCTGTTATGCTTGCACTTCAACTGACATCCAACGTATTGGCCGCATCAGGCGCGCCTTCAGCAGACGGTATTTACGAGGTCCCGATCCAATTGTGGCACGCCAGTAAGGACAAGGAATCCATGGGGAACAAATACGTCGTCAAGACCGCCCGCCTTGCAGTAAAGGACGGAAAAAAGACCATTACCGTCGCTGCCGGACAGGACGTTTCTGATCTGAAATTCTGGTACTATACCGATGGGTCGGTGGAGGGCAATACCGCTGAGGCCACAAAGGTGAGCAATGTAAAAATCGGCGGTGCCACCTACGCAGCCGGATATACTTTTACGCTGCCTACGGACAGCGAATATGTCGGGGTAAAGTTTAAGGCCTCGATTATGCCGGTTACGCCCTCCGCACGGATCAAGCTGGACTATGCAAACGCAAAGCTCATCTCCAAATCCAACGCCGCGCCAACCACCATTGTCAAATCACCCGATGCGACCAAAAAGGCACAGCCTGCAAAAACAGATGCCGCAACAAAGGCGCTGGCCCCTGCGGAAACAGCATCCCCTGTTACAGGAGAAGCCTCCAGCCTGATGGCGGCTGTAAGCGAAGCGGCTTCTGTGGAAGGAGCGGAACTGGTATCGGCACCAGAGACCGGCTCCGCGGAAAGCACCGTGACGGAAAACGCCAAGGATGCGCTCAGCCAGAATGGCGAAGATGGATCGATGCGGTGGATTGCCATCCCGATCGTCGTGCTGATTGTCATCGCTGGCGCGTTCGCTGCGGTTGTGGTTGTCAGAAAGAAGAAATAACGCTTTGAATCATATAGAAAGCGTTATGAAAAGAGGTTATTGGATTTGATTAAAACAAGGCTGATTAATCAGGTCAGGGAGTCAAAACGCTACATAGCCTTCACGGTCCTGGCACAGTGGGTGAAGCTCTTGGCGAATGTTTGCATGATGTTCTGCATCGCATGGCTGATCGGGCTGCTGCCGAACGGCAGAAGCGCCGTGGACGGGGGACAGATCCTGATCCTGGCTGCTGTTGGGATCACAGCAATCGCCGTGCGCTATGTATGCGGCGTCTGCGCGGCGAAAACGTCGTTCCTCGCCTCGGCACAGGTCAAAAAGACGCTGCGTGCGAAGATGTATGAAAAGCTCACACGCCTGGGCGTCGCTTATCATGAAAAGGCATCGACCTCTGAGATCGTGCAGGTATTCGTAGAGGGTGTGGATCAGCTGGAGCTGTATTTCGGAAAATATCTGCCGCAATTCTTCTACAGCCTGCTTGCCCCGCTCACGCTGTTTGTGATCCTGTCCTTCGTCAGCTGGCAGGCATCGCTCGTGCTGCTGGTCTGCGTGCCACTGATCCCGCTTTCAATCGTAGCGGTGCAGAAATTTGCTAAGAAATTGTTGGGCAGATACTGGGGCGTCTATGTGGATCTGGGCGACACGTTTCTTGAAAATATCCAGGGCCTCACCACACTGAAAATCTATCAGGCTGACGAGCGCAAAAATCGGGAGATGAACGAGAAAGCGGAGGAGTTCCGCCGGATTACGATGAAGGTTCTCACGATGCAGCTCAATTCCGTAACGATTATGGATCTCATCGCCTATGGTGGGAGTGCCGTCGGCGTGATCATCGCTGTGACCCAGGCCTCTTCCGGCGTGATCACACTCCCGCAGGCTTTCCTGATCATCATGCTCGCGGCCGATTTCTTCCTCCCCCTGCGGACGCTCGGCTCCTTTTTCCATGTGGCCATGAACGGTATGGCGGCGAGCGACAAGCTTTTCCGCCTGCTCGACGTGGAGGAAACGCCGGACGGCACGCGAATCATCCCAGCGGGCAAATATGATATTCAAATCAAAGATATTTGCTTCTCCTATGACAGAGCGCGGCAAATTCTCGACCACGTCAGCCTTGATCTCCCCGCGGGCGGCATGATTTCCGTTGTGGGCAAATCCGGCTGTGGGAAGAGCACCCTCGCCTCCCTGCTGGCCGGCGTCAGCAAAGGGTATCAGGGCCACATCACGATCGGCGGCGCGGAAATCAGCTCCATCCGGGAAAAGGACCTGATGGCCAATATTACAACCGTAACCTTTAACAGCTACCTGTTCACCGGCACGGTCGCGGAAAATCTGCGCATGGCGAAACCCGCCGCATCGGATGTGGAGCTCGTCTCCGCACTGAAAAAGGTAAAGCTCTGGGATTTCCTCTGCCAGCAGGAAGGGCTTGACACGCATTTGAGCGAACAGGCCGCCAATTTCTCCGGCGGCCAGCGCCAGCGCCTTGCCCTTGCACGGGCGATCCTGCACGATACGCCGATTTATATTTTCGATGAAGCAACCTCCAACATCGACGTGGAGAGTGAAAATGATATTATGGAAATCATAAGGGAAATAAGCGGCCGGAAAACCATATTATTGATCTCCCACCGGCTTGAGAATGTCGTCCCATCGGATTGCATCTATGTGCTCGACCAGGGCCGAGTCATTGAGGTGGGAACTCATACGCAGCTCATGGAGCAAAACGGAATTTACCGCGAAATGTACGACGCACAGTTTGCGCTGGAGCAGTTTGCAGGAAAGGATCTGGTGGCGAAATGAAACGCAGGCAAAGCGGAATCCGCATCATGAGCCGATTGATCGGGCTGGTAAAGCCGCTGGCAGGCTATATGGTGCTCGCCGTAACCCTGGGCGTGATCGGATTTTTGTGCGCCATCTCGATTACGGCAGTAGGCGCGCTCGCACTTCTGGAGGCGGCGGGGCTTCCAAATGGCATTCCCCTTGCCGCCGCCTTTACGCTGATCGCAGTATGCGCCATTCTGAGAGGCCTGCTGCACTATGGCGAGCAGGCGTGCAACCACTACATCGCCTTTAAGCTCCTCGCACTGATCCGCGATAAAATTTTTAAGGCCATGCGGAGGCTCGCCCCCGCAAAGCTGGAAGGCCGTGAAAAAGGAAACCTGATTTCTATCATCACCAGCGACATCGAGCTGCTGGAGGTCTTTTACGCGCACACGATCTCCCCCATCTGCATCGCGGCGCTGACCTGTATGGTGATGCTCGTTCTTTTCAGCCAGTATCACTGGCTGTTCTGCCTGATCGCCGCCGCGGCCTATCTCACCGTAGGCGTAGTCATCCCGCTGATCTCCTCCCATTTCAGCAAGGATCTCGGCATGACCTACCGCAGCCAGGCAGGAGCCCTTTCCGGCTACCTGCTTGACAGCATGCGCGGCTTGCTGGAGACGATCCGGTACGGTAAAACTGCTGACAGGCAGACGGAGATGGACCGGCGCACAGACGAGCTGAACGCCCTGCAGATGAAGCTGAAAACCAGCGAAGGGCATACCGGCTCCATAACGGATGCCGCCGTTCTCTTCTTCTCCTTTGTGATGCTGATTTCCGGTGTGCTCCTCTATCGGAAAGGCGTGGTCGGCTTTGACGGCGTTTTGATCCCGACGGTCGCCATGATGAGCTCCTTTGGCCCTGTTGTAGCGCTCAGCGGCCTCTCCGGCAACCTGACGCATACCCTTGCCAGCGGCGAGCGGGTGCTGGATATTCTGGATGAAACGCCCGCCGTTGAGGAGATTGACAACGGCATAGATATTGCCTTCGACGGTATGGCATGTGAAGACGTCGGTTTTTCTTACGGCGACGAAGCAATTCTGACGCATTATGATATGGAGGTTCCCGCCCACGGCATTTGGGGGATCACCGGGCCGAGCGGATCGGGCAAATCAACAGCCCTGAAGCTGATGATGCGCTTCTGGGATGTCAAAAGCGGCAGCATACAGCTCTCGGGGCAGGATGTCCGCTCCGTCAATACCAAATGCCTGCGCGGTTGCCAGAGCTTCGTTACGCAGGAGACGCAGCTGTTTCACGATACGATCGAGGCCAACATTAAAATTGCCGGCGAGCACGCCACCCGGGAGCAGGTGATGGAAGCTGCAAGGAAAGCTTCGATCCATGACTTTATCATGACCCTGCCGCAAGGGTACGACACGAACGTCGGCGAGTTGGGCGACCTGCTTTCCGATGGAGAGCGCCAGCGCATCGGCCTTGCAAGGGCCTTCCTCAGCGACGCGCCCATGATCCTGCTAGACGAACCCACGAGCAATCTCGACAGCCTCAATGAAGGGCGGATCCTCAAATCCCTGCATCAGTATCAGGGCGATAAAACGATCGTGCTTGTGTCCCACAGAGCATCGACGATGCGGATTGCAGACAAAGTGTATACAGTCTATCATGGGAGAATATCATGAGTAAAAGCAGAATTGAACGGGAAAAGGAAATGCTTCCTGAAATGATCAGGATTTATTGCCACGGCGTACATAAAACGCCCAAAAATGAGCTCTGCCCGGAATGCACGGAGCTCTGTGCCTATGCGCTGAACCGGCTGGATCACTGCAAATTCGGCAACAAAAAAACCTTTTGCAGCCAGTGCCCAATCCACTGCTATCAAAAAAATATGCGCGAGAAAATCCGCAACGTGATGCGTTATGCCGGGCCGCGCACGATTTTTTCCCACCCGCTGGCGGGAACCCTGCATGCGTTTTCCACGATGCGCGGCGTGATCAAACAGAAAAGGAGCAAAAAAAGTGAGCACAGTAGAGAAAGAAAAAGTGTTTAAAAAGTTTACCATCAAGGATTTCGTGTTCCTGGCGATTCTTTCCGCCGCTATGACGCTTGCCGGCGGGATCACGATGCCGCTTGTGATGCACACCACGCTCTTCGGGCTGCGCAACATGGCCGCTGCGCCGCTCTACGCCCTGTTCTGCGCGATCGGCCTCATGAAGGTGCGCAAGCCCGGCGCGCTGACGGTAATCGGCCTTTTTTCCGGCGCGCCGCTTGTGATGATGTCCACGGTTATGTTCTTTAATAACCTGGTAGCAGCGGTCGTGGCAGAGCTGTTGATGCTTCTGATCTTCCGGGGATATGCAAAAAAGAGCGCGGTGCTCTTCACTGCGGGCATTTATATGCCGCTTTCCCTTCCGGTTACGCTGCTCTTCAGCATCTGGCTCAACGGCAGCAGCTACAACGATCTGATCGCGCGCCCGATCCCCGCTATTTTCACTTCGATCGGCACGATCGTGCTCGGCTTCCTGGGCGCATGGCTGGGGATGAAAATTGCAAAGGAGCTGCAAAAAGCAGGGAAACTCAAGCCCTATGGGGAGGATACCGATGTTTGATTCGCTGCGGGCAAAAAAGCCGCTTTACCCGCTGGTCGGCTTGATCGCATCTGTTGCGACGCTGATTGCAGGGATGCTGTTTTCCAAATATCTCTCTGTTTTTCTTTTCATTGCTGTTCTGGCCGTGCTGTATGCATCGTTCGGCTTCGGCAAGGTGGAGCTGAAGGTAGGTGCCATGATGCTGTGCCTTGGGCTGCTGATCGGCCTGCTTTCCGCCGCAACAAGCCGCAGTTTCGACTCCTTCTGGCAGACGGTTGGCCGCACGCTGCTGCTCGGCATCTGCTCTGTGCCGATCATCTCGATCCCCCCTGCGGACCTGACGCGCTGCCTGGTGCAGCTCAAATGCCCACGCGTCATCACGTTAGGGATGCTGGTCACGATCCGCTTTATCCCGGTTCTGGCGGGAGAAATCCGTCAGATTTGGGAAGCGATGAAAACCAGAGGCGCCCGCGTGGCATGGTACCGCTTCGACTGCCTGTATCGGGCCTTCTTCATTCCACTGACGATGCGCATCATCAATATCTCGGACACGCTTTCCCTTTCGCTCGAAACGCGCGGCTTTGTGCTGGACGATAAAGAAGCGACCGTTTACCATCCGGTTGCGTTCCATCTGAGGGACGGCCTGTTCTCCCTATTGGTAGCCTGCTCGATCGTGGGATTGGTGGTGATCGCATGAGCGCCGCGGTGGAACTTCGGAACGTCTCCTTTGCCTACAGCGGCACGGAGAAGCTGATTTTAAAGGATGCGAATCTGCGCCTCGATTATGGCTCCTTCACCGTGCTCTCCGGCGTGTCCGGCGAGGGAAAGACGACGCTGCTCTCCATCATCAACGGCGTGATCCCCTACATCAACGGCGGCAAGCTGACCGGCGAAGTTTATCTCAATGGGCGGGATGCATCCAAAATGCGGACCAGCGAGCGCTCCCGCCTGGTTGGCAGCGTTTTGCAGAACGCGGACGAGCAGATCGTCCATGACCGCGTGGAGGATGAAGCTGCCTTTGGCTGCGAAAATTTCAAGATACCCGTGCCGGAGATTCAAAATGCCGTGCAGAAAAGCCTTGACTGGATGAGCCTGAAACCGGAGTGGGCCACCAAAACGCTCTCCGGCGGCCAGAAGCAGCGGCTGATTACCGCCGCGACGCTCGCGATGGATCAGCGCATCCTCATCCTTGACGAACCACTGGCCAACCTCGACAAGGACGGCGCAAAGCTTTTGCTGGATACCCTGCAGCGGCTGTCGAACGAGGGGGTTGCCATCCTGCTGGCGGAGCACCGGCTCGATATTGTCCTACCCTATGCGGACCGGGTGGTCTGGCTGAAGGAAGGCGCTGTTTTGACCAGCGACTCTCCGCACCAGTATCTTGCGCAAAACCGCGAGCGAATTCCCCCCTGTACAAACGGGAAAATCCAGAAAAACCGGCCGTGCCTGGAGGCAGATGAAATCAGTTATTTCGCAGGCGGGAGAGAGATTCTCAAGCAGCTCAGCGCCCAAATCCGCTTTGGGGAACGCATTGTCCTGCTTGGCGAGAACGGCTGCGGCAAAACGACGCTTCTGCGCCTGCTCGCAAGGCTCACAAGGCCCACCTCCGGCACGCTCAGGCAGTTTATCCTGCCCGGCGACCGGCATAAAAAGCCGCGTGCCGAATGGTTTCAGAGGGTGGGCTTCGTCTATCAGAACCCCTCCTACCAGCTCTTTATGCCAACCCTGATGGAAGAAGTGGCTTACCGGGCCGTCTCCCTGGAAAAGGCTGCGCAGATGATCGAGCAATTCGGCCTCTCCGGCCTGGAAAACCGCCATCCGCACTCCCTATCAGAGGGGCAGAAGCGCCGCGCCGGGATCGCCGCGATTGCCGCCGGGGAGCCTGAGGTGATCCTGCTCGATGAGCCAACCGTCGGCCAGGACTATCAGAACCTGAAGAATATGGTTGAGTCGCTCAACCGGCTGCAGGCGGAAAAGGGCTGTACGATGATCACCGTTACGCACGATTTTCGCTGCGCCGCCGCGCTGGCTGACCGTGTGCTGGTGCTGGAGGATGGAAGAATCGCAAAGAAGGGCGGGCCTGAGCTTGCCGACCGCTATTTTAGGAGGAATATTTCTTCATCAGCTCTTTGAAGCTGTGATTGATGGGATAAAGATAAAGAGGGACCCGCCCGCAGGTTATGCGCCTGCGGGCGGGTCTCTTTTCTATCCTGACAGATCAGCGGCCTTTGCAGCAGGCCTATCTGAGCTGTTCATAAATTTTCACCGGCTCCAGCCACTGGGCCGGCCCGGCCTGCGCGTTCGTCTCGATCGAAAGGTGTACAAACCAGCTGCTCCCTGCGGCGCTCCTCCAGCTCACGAAGGATCCGCTCTTTGCGCTTGCCTGTATAGCGGTAAAACAGCATGGGAATAATCGCCAGCGCGAAGCCCGCCGCCGGGAGCAGCGTGACCAGAGCAAAGATGCCGTCGAGCGTACGCGCGGTCTGTGCCTGCTGCACCACAACGCCCATCGCATCCTCTACCGGCTGCTTAAACCGGATCAGCACGAGGAAAACGGACACAGTGATCGCAGCAAAGGCATTGTTGAACTTGGTAACGGAGGAATTCAGGGAGAAGCAGAAGCCCTCCAGCCGCTCCCCCGTTTTCCATTCGAGGTAATCGAGGCTGTCACCCACCATTGGGTAGGCAATCGTGGAAAATACACCGAGCGGGATGCCCCCCACCGCCAGGAACGGCAGGATGGCATAGAAATGATCATAACCGACGAAATAGGCGGCGCTGAGCACCACAGCGCCCATCACGCCAAAGAAAATATAGACTTTTTTATAGCCGAATTTTGTATAGAGCGGCGGCGTCACCAGCATACCCGCAAACATCCCCACAGCAATGATGACCACCATGATGATCTGCACCGTCCCCGGGGAGAAGCTGCTTTGGATATTGTAATTTGCAACATATACTGCCGAGATCTGCAGCAGGTACCGGGTGCAGCTGAGCATGGTGGCGAGCAGCGTCAGCAGCATCGGCGTATTCTGGAAGGCAAGACGCATAATCTTTTTGACCGGCAGTTTCTCCTCCTTGACGGGTTGGATCCGCTCCTTTGCATTCCGGTAAACAGAAAAGAGCGCGCACATACCGAACAGGCCGATCAGGGATGCAAAGCCAAAATAGCCGGTACGCTCCCCAAAGCGCTCCGCAAGCATCGGTACGACCAGCATTGGGATTACGCTGCCCACCGAGCCGACTGTAACGGCAAGGGAAAGCGTTTTCGCCCGCTCGCCCGCATGCGGCGTCGTTACGGAGATCAGGCTCCAGAGCGGCACATCGGTGACGGTATAGAGCGTATCGAACACAAAATAGGTCACGGCCGCAAAAACGATCTTCCATGTATTCGGCAAATCCGGCGCCGCGAACAGGAGCGCCGTAAAAATGCCCATCGGGATTGCGAAATAGAAGAAATATTTCCGCATGCGCCCATGCTTTCCCATTCTGGTGCGGTCGATGAGGATCCCCATCACGGGGTCGTTGACCGTATCCCAGATACGGGCGGCTCCCATGAGCACCGGCACCGCCGCCATGGGCAGCAGAAATACATCCGTGTAAAAATAGAGCAGATAGGAGGCGATCATGCTGGATACGACATAGCTGTTGACACTTGCAAAGCTGATAGACAGCTTCTCCCGGAAGGTGACATAGCGCTTCTGGTTATCCAATGCGGAGCACCCCCTCTTCCCCGCCGTAATAGCCGAAGTCAAAATCGCGCGTGATCAGCGGGGAATCCGCTGTGCTTCCGCCATGGCATGCCGCAGAAATCAGCTCCTGCGCCTCTCCCGCCGCATGCAGGAGAAGATCCTCCACGCTGTGGCGGTAAATGCCTTCCGGATGGCGCGGGTCGCGCCACGCCCGGCGCTCTTCGTTGAGGATTCCGGCACAGGGATGATCGCGCTTGAGCTTCGTTGAGAGATCATAGCCGCCTGGAATCAAGCCGCTGACCGCTTTGGCAACCGGTTTTGTAATGCCCGTCCCGTGCAGCTGGAGGAAAGTGAGCACCGGAATCGTAGCGACTGCATTCGTGATCTGTGAAAGCGACACCGTTTCATGGAACAGGGAAGCGATGATCTTACGCCATACCTCTGCAATTGCCCGCGTCTCTCCCGCCTCAAGCCGGAGAAAGTCTGTCCGGAAGGTAGAGATCGGCCTTCCAGTCTGCTGATGGTACAGGGCGATATCGATTTCCGTCTCACACTGCCCGTGCAGGCTCGCGTTGCTGCCCACGCCCGCATGTGCGCCCACAAAGCTCTCCACATAAGGGTGCAGATATTTATCTGCACAGTAATGCGAAATCAGACCCGCATACCAGGAAAATAAGAGCTTCTTCTGTTTACCGGCCGTATCGATCTCCGCCTGCGCGATGCGGAACATGGACGCAACGTCCACATCCATCTGCAGGCGATCGCCATAGCTCATCAGGCTTTTGAGGCCGGGCAGCAGGCTGTAATAAAAAATATCCGGCCCCATATTCCCCAGGAAAAATGCGGGCATATACAGATCGAGCCCCGGCTCCCGCCCGGCCAGCCTGTGCCGAAGCATCTTTCCGGCCGTCATATGCGCAATCATATCACCCATTCAAAAAGCGCCTCCTTATCGTTTGTCCCCTATGATAACAAAAGCACTTGAAAAAAGGGTTAAGCCTGCATTAAAGGCGCGTTAAACCATAGGGCCGGAGGTTAAAATTTTGTAAATGCTCAGATCCGCTTTTGAAAATTCCCCTCCACCACGACGTCTTCATTGATCAGGATAAATGCCGCAGGGTCTTTTTGCAGCACTGCCTTTTTGAGCACAAGGGATTCCTTTTTGGTTACAACGGTCAAAAGAATATTCGCTTTTTCTTTGGTATATCCGCCGCAGCCCTCCCACCGCGTGACGCCGCGATGCACCGTGTCAAAAATCAGCTGCTCCAGCTCCGGCTGTTTTGTGATGATCAGGCAGCTGCGCATGATGCTCTGCAAATGCACCTTGTCGAGCACAACCGCCGTCACGGCGCTGTAAATAATAGAATAGACCACTGTCTCCAAATCCGTCATCAAAAGGCACGCGGTATAGACGAAAACGTTGAGCAGCAGGAGCAGCTTTCCCACACTGAATTTCGGATTGCGCGCGGTAAAATAAACGCCCAGAATCTCCTCCCCGCCGCCGCTGCCGCCGGACAGCAGCGTCATCCCCGCACCGGCGCCCGCCAAAAGCCCGCCGACCAGGCAGGCCGTCAGGCGGTCCGCAAGGAGCGGGGCCTCCGGGATCGGAACAATCGTCAGAAACAGCGTGTAGCAGGGCACGCAGAGCATCGTCTTGATGAAAAAGCCCCGGTCAAGGCGATAGGAAAGGAACAGCAGCGGCAGGTTGATCAGGTAATAGAAGATGCCCGCCCAGTCGATCTCCGCAAGCGCCAAATGAAAAACACCCCGCAGGAGATGCTGCAACAGCTGCGCGATGCCGAGGAACCCGCCGTTGAACAATCCCGCCGGTACAATAAACCAATTCAGCGCACAGGAAAACAGCAGGGATCCGGATACCAGCAGCAGAATCGCCCTTCCGGTCAGACAGCGCGTCCATTTCATAAAAGGTCCCCTTTTCGTCAGATATCAGAAAAAGGATAGCACAGAGCGTGTTAAAACGGCATTAAGAACAGGTTAAAATTGTGCTTCAAGAAGCGGCCGCCGGGAAGGCTTTAATTATATCCGATTTAAAAATTCGGTTGCTATTTTTTTATCTTTCTCTTATAATAAAACTAAATCCAATTTGACAGGATAAGGAGCTGATCGCTTTGACTAACCTCCCACGCCCGGAATACCCCCGTCCGCAGTTTTTCCGGGATGCCTGGCAAACCCTCAACGGCGAATGGGCGTTTCAGATCGACCATGGCAGGAGCGGGCGCGACCGCGGGCAGAGCAGCCCGGACGCCCGTTTTGACAAAACAATCCTTATCCCCTTTTGCCCGGAATCGAAGCTGTCCGGCATTGAAAACAAGGACTTCATGGAATCCGTCTGGTACAGAAGAACGCTCACACTCACACAAGCACAGCTCGCCGGGCGCGTACTGCTGCATTTCGGCGCGGTAGATTATGCCTGTACGGTCTTCCTCAACGGCGCAGAATGCGGGACGCACCGGGGCGGCTACAGCTCGTTTCAATTTGATATCACGCAATACGTACATCCGGGCGAAAACACGCTGACCGTCCACGCCGTGGACCATCAGCGCGACGGCACCCAGCCGCATGGCAAGCAGTGCGACAAATACCACTCTGCGGGCTGCCACTATACGCGCACCACTGGCATCTGGCAGACGGTGTGGCTTGAATTCGTGCCGCCCGTTTATCTGGAAAGCGTCCATTTGATCACAGATTTCCGCACCGGGAGCATCACGTTCCGCGCGGTCGTCAATCAACTTCCAAAGGAGCTTTTCCTGCGCACTTCCATTACCTTTGCGGGAAAGCCGTGTGCAAGCGCAACCGTACCGCTCTCAGCCGGTGGCACGGTCTACTCCATGCAGGTGGAGAACGTGAAGTGCTGGGACGTATTGCAGCCGAATCTTTACGACCTTACCTACGAGCTGCTCGACGGCGAAACCGTGATCGATGCGGTGCAGAGCTATTTCGGCTTCCGCACGGTCGAGCTCCGGGATCACGCCATCTGGCTCAACGGCCGCCCCGTTTTCCAGCGTCTGGTGCTCGACCAGGGCTATTATCCGGACGGCATCTATACCGCGCCCACGGATGCGGACCTCAAGCGGGATATTGAGCGCTCCATTGCGCTCGGCTTCAACGGTGCGCGATTGCATCAGAAGGTGTTTGAGGAGCGCTTCCTCTACTGGGCGGATCAGCTCGGCTATCTCGTCTGGGGCGAGCAGGCAAGCTGGGGGCTTGATCTGACAACCAGCGAGGGGCTCGTCCATTTCCTGCCAGAATGGCTGGAGGTTGTAGAACGTGACTGCAACCATCCCTCTATCGTAGGCTGGTGCCCCTTCAATGAGACATGGGATCAGGTCCACCGCCGCGCAGACAAGCGCGTACTGGAAGCCGTCTATCTCGCAACGAAGGCCGCCGATCCCACGCGCCCTGTGATTGATACAAGCGGCAATTACCATGCCAGGACGGATATCTACGACGTACACGATTACGAACAGGACGTGAATATCTTCGCCGCACGCTATGGCGCGGTAACGCGCGAGACGGTCTATGAGCCATATCCCGACCGGCAGCACTATGAGGGCCAGCCCTATTTCGTCAGCGAATACGGCGGGGCCTGGTGGGCGCCGGGCAGGAAAAAGGGCTGGGGCTACGGAAAAGCGCCGGAGAGCGAGGCGGAATTTGCGCGGCGGTATGCAAGCCTCACCCGCGCGCTGATGGAGAACCCCAATATCTGCGCGCTATGCTATACGCAGCTCTACGATGTGGAGCAGGAGCAGAACGGGCTGTACACCTATGAGCGGGCGCCAAAATTCAGCCCGGGAATCTATGAGCAGATTCGCGCGGCAAACAGCGCGCCGGCAGGAAACGAAAAATGAATGATACCAGCCATTGCGGAGAAAAAAGGCCCTGCAGAATTGATCTGCAGGGCCCTTTGCTTTTTGATCAAAACGCCGTCCTCCTTATCTTTCGCCGGCCGGGAGAGCAGCCCGGGATATCCATTGCTTCCGCCATTCACCCTTGGAAGCTTGCCGGCAAAATGTGAACATTCTTTGTTCTGAGGGGGTGGGGAGGGTGGAATGCCTTCTTCCCACACCTCCCCTTTTCCCTCAGCATATACTGTAGAAAACTCTAGAAATGAAAGGTATGAAAGACTATGGAGAATTATGTAGTATTATCAATAGAAACCCATTTATTTTTTGCAAGAATTATGAAAGAGCACGCCCTTTTTTTAGCGGCGGGATTCCCATGCAAGGATGAGGCATGGATACAGAAGGCGGACTGGTTCCGGCAGCAGTTTGAAGACTTGCTTCGGGAGGTAGTAAGGATCGGTGATGGAAGGATTAACAGCAGCATTTTAAAATCCGATGAGTTAGTGACGGAATTCACCATACCGGCGGAAAAACGAACAGAGCATTTGAGCGGAATTCCAATTGACAGCGGGATTTCCATGATGGAAAAGAAGCTTCGCGCAGGATGCAACAGGGCAGAAAGCCGGGAAATCATCAGAAATGTTCACCGAATCAATAAACGGGCCATCTGGTTGTTGAACGGCTTGATTGACTTTAAAGAAAGTATTCTAAGGGAAGTCGGCGACGGAAAGCTTTTCAATGCCAATTACCCATTGCTGATCAAGCACATTATTCGGGAAGCAAAATTATATCGTGCCACGGTAGAGGAATTGATGCAGAATAAGCGGCTTTCTTATAGGAATCTGCGGGAGACGGAAGAGTTCTGGAATCGGATTATGATGGAACACGCACTGTTTATCCGCGGTTTGTTAGACCCCTCGGAAGTGCAGTTGATTGATACGGCGGATGAATTCGCAACGGAATACAAGAAACTTCTAGAAATGGCGAGACGGCAGGACTGCAGAGCGATGGATGAGTTGACGAAAAAATCGCTGGCAGAGACGCTGAAATACCGTGAATTTAAAGCGGCAGGAACCGAAGGAATTCTGGACTGCAAGATTGCATCCATTATTTTGCCGCTCCTTGCGGACCATGTGCTGCGTGAAGCAAATCATTATATCCGAATTTTGGAATGTGGCTGTGTGGGTTAGGAGGACTTAAAAAATGGAGCTATGCCATTATCCGAGTCCGAAAAAAACTCGATTCTATGAGATAGAGGCAATTGAAATCCCCATTGTTTACAACAAATATGGGGATCACGATCCAAATGGACTTTTGTATGTGCTCAAGAAGGATGCCGACAAAATCCGGGAAGAGGCGATCCGCAATTTTTCTCAGGAAACCCCTCAGCCATATGAAGGCGTAAAACCACTCGTCATCCGGGCAAATGTGGGGGAAAAGGTAATTGTTTCTTTCACACATTCTCTGGACCGCCCGCTATCCATTCATGTGCAGGGGCTTGCCTACGATGTGCAGACATCGGATGGGGCGAATGTAGGCTTTAACAAAGATTCTACGACACAGCACCGGATTACCTACACTTGGTATGCAATTCGGGAAGGTGTGTACTTGTTCCACGATATGGGCGATACGAGAAGCGGAGAAGAAGGGACCAATGTGCATGGACTCTTTGGAGCAATCATCGTGGAGGCAGCGGAATCCAGATGGCTGGACCCAGAGACAGGAAAAGACTTGGAAAGCGGTCTGTTTGCTGATATTTACCATCCGGCGCAACCGGCGTTTCGGGAGTATGCCGTCTTTTTTCATGATGAACTGGAAATTAAAAATAAAGATGGGAATCCTCCAATGGATCCCCACACAGGCCTGCCATCCGCCACAACCGGAATCAGCTACCGCTCAGAGCCGATGAGAAACCGCCTGCCACTCACGCAAGAGCATGCGGATACAGGAGAAGACATTTCCATGAGTTCCTGGGTATACGGAGATCCGGCGCCGCCGATTTTGCGGGCGTATGTGGGAGACCCGTCGAAAATACGTCTGATTCACGGTGGAATCAAAGAAACCCATGTCTTCCACCTTCACAATCATCAATGGAGGCTGGAAGGAGAAAATGCAAACTCTACGGTGATTGATTCCATTACGTTGAGTCCGCAGGAATGTTATACGCTGGATATTCTTCATGGAGCGGGAAGCCTGAACGGGACGATCGGCGATGTGATTTTCCATTGTCATCTCTATCCACATTTTCATGAGGGAATGTGGACGTTGTGGAGAATACACGACAGGCTGGAAGACGGAACGGGAAGGCTGCCGGATGGAGCAGCGATTCCGCCTCTGATGCCATTGAAAGACAGGGTGGCGCCTCCGAAAAAAGACGGAGAGCATCCTGGATATCCGAATTTTATCAATGGGGAATTTGGAGAGCGGCCGTTGCAACCGCCGCTTGGAATTTTGAATCCAGATGGAAGCAACAAGATTGAGCCAACGGAATTGGAGCGGGCGAATTTTGTGCCGGAGTTTGAGCCGGGGGCACTTTATACGGACACCTGTCCTTGTCATACGGACGGCGACTGCTGTTGCAATGAAGAAAATGTAAAAGTGTTTGAAATCGCATTGGTTCAGGCGAAGGTCATATACAACCGGTATGGCTGGAATGACCCGCAGGGAAGGTTCTTTGTATTGAAAGAAGAGCTGGAGCGGCACGGAGGCTTGGACGCCTATGTGCAGAAAATAGAAGAGCGGAAAATATGTGTGGAACCCCTTGTCATCCGTGCCAATGCAGGAGATTGTATTGAGGTACGGCTTACGAATCTTCTCCCGGAATACTTGGAAGAAAGTCCATTTCAAATGGAAACGAAGACGGATATCGCAGGATACCATATCCATCTGGTAAAGTTTGATACGATTGTTTCCGATGGAGCTGCGAACGGCTGGAACAATATCGCCGGGGCAAGAAAATATGAAACTTTAATTGAGCGGTTTTTCGCAAATACAGAGCTTCGGACGGTCTTTTTCCACGACCACCTGTTTGCCAATTCCCATCAGCAGCACGGTGTATTCGGAGCGCTGATTGTGGAGGAAGCCGGGGCTACGTTCCACGATATACGGACCGGAAAAGAGTTGAAATGCGGAACGAAAGCGGTCATCAAAAGAAGAGACGGAACATCGTTCCGCGAGTTTGCGCTATTTGTGCATGATTTTGCCCTGCTATTTGACAAAGATGGGCATCCGCTGAATCCTCCGGCCATTCCGGGCTCCCACGATGATCCGGGCGCGATGGGAATTAATTACCGCTCGGAGCCGATGCGGGAACGTCTGAAAAGTCACGATGACCCGGCCTATCTTTTCAGTTCGCTTGTTCACGGGGATCCGGCAACACCGATTCTGGAAACGTACCCGGGGGATGAGATGATCATTCGTCTGCTGGACGGAGCACACGAGGAACAGCATGCTTTTAACCTCACCGGAATGTCCTGGAAAAAAGAGGTGGCAGACGCCGCTTCGCCGGATGTAGCTTCCCAGACGATTGGGATCTCGGAAGCATTTAACATCCGGATTACGAAACCGTATGCGCCGGGAGATTATCTCTACTATTTTGGCGGAATAGACGACGCGTGGCTGGGACTGTGGGGAATCATCCGGGCCTACGAACATCCGCGCAAACGCCTGAAACAGCTCTGCAAAGGCAAAGACCGGATTCTTCCGCTGCCGCCGTGTCCGGGAAAGGATGCGGTGATCCGAAGATATGAGATAGCGGCAATTCAGCGAGAGATTCCGTATAACCGCTATGGAGACCATGACCCGGACGGATTGATGTTCGTTCCGCTGGAAGAGGCGGAACGTGCGATGTGTGAAAACGATCAGCCAAAGCCGTTGATTCTGCGGGCAAATGCAGGTGACTGGATTGAGATCACGCTCCACAACCTGTTTGATCCGAAAAAGCCAATTCCGTATTTTGACTATCCGAGGGTTCCGATGGACTGCAGGCACACACCGTCCATGCGGGTATCCTTAAATCCACAGTTTCTGAATTACGACCCGATTTGTGATTCTGGCATCAATGTAGGCTACAATAACCGGGAGCAGACTGTCGGAGTGGGTGAGAGCAAGAAATATCTGTGGTACGCCGATCAAGAATACGGAGCGTGCATCATTCAGTCATTCGGTGATATGAGAAACCACAGATACCACGGATTGTTTGGGGCAATTATCATTGAACCGCCGGGAGCAAAATGGTATCGGAATTTTTCATTTGCAAAAGCCGCATATGAAGAAGAGGTTGTCATTACCGCACCGGGCGTGGAGAATTTCCGGGAGTGTGTGGTGCTGATTCAAAACGGAATCCGTATGCTGGATGATGCGGGCGAGCTCATAAAGACCGCGGCAGAAGAGGATGGAGAGGCGGTGGACGCAGAGGATACGGGAGAGAAAGGATATAACTACCGCTCGGAACGATTCGCCAACAGGCTGAAAATGGATGACCGGATTTCAAAAATATTCAGCAGCAGGATACACGGAGATCCGGCAACGCCTGTTTTCCAGGCATACGAAGGAGAGCGGGTCATCTTCCGCACGATGATGCCGGCGGATAAGCCGAGAAACGTGGGGTTTGGTATCCACGGTCATGAATGGAGAGAGCAGCCAGGTGACCCGTATTCCAGAATCATTCCGATGCAGGGAGGCATCAGCATCGGGAATACGTTCCAGATGGAATTGAAGGACGGGGCCTCCTGCCCGGGTGATTATCTCTATCGCTCCGGAAGCCTGAAGTGGGATGTGGAATCCGGCATGTGGGGCATTTTCAGAGTGCTCAAGCAGGGAATTGGATGTAAGTGTAAAAATGTCTGCAGAAAAGTTGTGGAGCGTATGTGCAGAGTGAAGTAAACTCCATTGGTAGTTCCACCGCAAATCCGCTGCAGTATCTTCAATCAATACGGCAGGAGGGCTTTGAGGTATCTGTATGCGGTAAGTAGATAGACAGCTTCTCAAATTTTGTGTAAACCTTCATGATGGTGTAGAATAAAAGCACCAACATGGAGGTTTATATATTTGGCGCTCTCCTAAATTCTGTGTAAATACCATAGAGTAGTGGAAACCAGAGCGAATATTTTTAGTGCGGCAGCGGCGCAGACCGTTGCCGCCTTGTCTACAACATTACACCCTCTTGAAAACCAGCCCTTCTCCAAATACAACATTTTGCAACAAACGCTCCGTGGAGTTTGCCAGAAGACTATTTTTGCACCTGCTTTCGCTCCTCCCGGGCGGCCATGGCGGCCTCCACCTGCTTTTTCTTGTATTTTACGGTATCAATCAATTCACGCGGAACCAGAACGCCGTGCATATGCGGCTCCAAAAACGGATAAAACAGCCGCAGGAAGCATTTGGAAACTGCAACAAAGGGCTTAAAATGAAGCAGCCGTGTTGCCATCATCGCCATCTCCCCCGCCAGCTCGCGGATTGTGGGCGCGCTGCCGGGTCGGATATGCACCCGCAGCCGATCAAAACGGAAGACGAGCGTGCGCTTTGCCACTGTTTCCAGCGGACGAATCCAGACCTCCAGCGTCCTTTCATCGAGCCACGCCGCGCTGGCACAGACGGTATAGGAGATGCCGCCGAGCACGATCTTGCCGTAGCGCTGGTGGCCATCCATACCGCAGACGACGGTATTCGTTTCATCGCCCTCCGTCCAGGTCATCGCGCATTTATCCACGCTGAAGGCAAAAAGAATTTGATCGAAATTACCTGCCTTATCGCGCTTCAAATAGGTCGCGGCGATCGGCAGGATGCTCGGCGGAAAGTGGATGAGATTGAGCGAGCGGCGGCGCTTGACGCGGATGACGCTCTGCTCCAGCTTTTCCTCCAGGCGGCTGCGGATGCCGACAGGCACCACGTCCAGCGGGTAAGCCTCCTCCAGCAGTTCATACGGAACAGGAGGCGCTTTTTCCACCGTCTTTTCCTGAAAAGCCTTCGGGAAATGCCGCCAGATGCAGTCGAGCACGGCCTGTTCATCGAGCGCGGCGTTCGTCATCACCAGCACGGCGTCATAATCCTCAAAGACGATGCCGAACTGCGAAAACAGGCCGTCCGCGCGGTAGGCGTGCTCCTCCCCCCTGCACCGCCAGAGGCCGAAGCCGTAGCCTGCGCTCGTATCCGTCCCCTTGCTGGAGGAATTATCCGTCTGCTTCTGCGTTGCTGATTTTGCCCAGAAGGAAGGGATCACCTGTTTGCCGTTATAAACACCACCCTGCGCGTAGCAGAGCATGATTTTGGCAAGATCCTCCGTTTTCAGCCACAATCCCCAGCCGCCGGCTTCCACGCCGTTTTCATCCGTCTCCCAGAAGGGAGGCGTGATCCCCAGGGGGCAGTAAAGCCGGGGCGTCAAAAACTGCGTCACGCTCGCGCCCGTGACGCGATGGATCGCGGCGCAGAGCATATAAATATTCTCATTGACATATTTCCAGCGGCCGGGCCGACCCTCCCATCCGGAAGCAAAAAAGCGCGCGACCCAGTCGCCTTTTTCCTTTGGATCGAGAAAATTCGCCTCCTTGCCGCTCTGCATGGCGACCAGATGAAAGATGGTTAGTTCCCAGAGCGGATCGTCTGGCGACTTCGGCATATATTCCGGAAAGAGATCCAGAATGCGCGTGCTCAGCGTAAAAAGCCCCTCTTCGATGGCAAAGCCGACGGCAATCGCTGTCACGGTTTTGCTCACGGAATACATCGGATGCGGGATATCGGGCGCAAAGGGGTCATGAAATGCCTCTGCCGCGACGCGACCGCCGCGCAGGACCATGTAGCTGTGGTTTTCGATGCCGCTCTCCTTTAAATCCTCAACGAAGCGTAAAATTTCCGCGGAGGAGACGCCTGCCTCCTCCGGCGAAGCGGCACGCGGCAACGGCGCGGTCAGATATTCTCCCATTCCCTTTTCGCCTCCCTGCTGATAATTGTATTAGTATAGCACAAAAAATTCTCATCCCGGTAAATTTCAAAGAAAATAAAGCGTACCGGATTCCCCGGCACCCGGCATCTGTTTTATAGAAAAATCATACAGCCGCTTTTGCGAAACTGCTCGATTTTTCCCGCAGCCGCATTTCATGCAGCGCCTCATTACGATATATATACTGCTATTCTTGCTTTTGAAGCGGGTTGACTTTTTATCAAAGACCCGCTATATTGCAGAAAGATTGAGATTGAAAAACAGAGGTATTACGATGGATTACCAAATGAAGCGCATGAAGCGCAAAACCGTTGGCATTTATATCACAAAAGAAGGCTCCGTAGAAGTGCGTGCGCCGTACAGCGCCCCAAAGGCGGAAATCGACCGCTTTGTCCGGGAAAAGGAAGCGTGGATTCTTTCGCATCAGGCAAAAGCTCTGGAGCGGAAACAAATGCGGGATTCTTACAAAATCCGGCCCGGCGGCTCCATCCTGTTTCTCGGCAGAGAGTATCCGTCGGAACGGTCGCAAAATGGAATGGTTTCCTTCGACGCAACAGGGTTTCTCCTGCCGGACACATCCTCAGACGAGCTGCGCGCGGCACTTGCGGACTTCTACCGCCGGGCGGCAAAAGAGTATCTTCCAAAGGCGGTGGAACGGTTTGCCCCGCTCATTGGAAAAAGCCCCAAGCAAGTGCGCATCACCTCGGCGAAAACGCGCTGGGGCTCCTGCTCGGCAAAGGATGGGATCAATCTCTCCTGGCGGCTCATGTTCGCGCCGCCGGAAGTGATCGATTACGTCGTCGTGCATGAGCTTGCGCATCTGATCGAATTGAACCATTCCCCCCGCTTCTGGGCGATTGTAGCTTCCATCATACCGGATTACAAAGAGCTTCGTCAAGCCCTGAACGATTTGCAGGAAACGCTTTTGCGGCAGGGATGGTAAACCGGCGTTGAAACAGGGAACCATGAAACGGAATCATGAAGCGCATAGAGCCCTTATGCCGGACAAGGGCACATCATCGCGCCCCTGTTGATTCTTTCCCGATTGTAAAGGCCGATTCAAACAGGATGTGATCGCTATTTTTTCGCCAGCGCTTGGAAGACACTTACAAGGGTGGACGCCTCATTCCTGCCAAAGGAGAGCAGTTCCTCATAATGATCCTTTTGATAGAAGGGGCCAAAATCGTTATCCGGGATGATATACCCCACCGCGTCGTTTGCCATGCCGAATACGAGCAGATCGCCGGAGCTTATCATGTCCTTCATCGGCGGCAGGCCGAATTCCTTGCCGGAATAGGAGCCGGACGCATGCATATTTGGGCCGTCGACCGCAAGCTCGGGATTGAGCTCGCCCGGCATCAGGGCTACCTTGATCTGCTTGCCGAGCTCGCAATAGCCGACCTCTGTAACTGCAAGCAAATCACCCCGGTCCTCCGTGGATTTCAGCACGGTATTGTCGATCAAGCGCATTTTGCCGACCAGCTGAAAGACGAAATTGGTCATCGGCAATTTGACCTCCTGCAGGGTGATATTGAGGATCGGCTCGACCTCCGCCTCCTGCACCGGCTCCCAGCCCTCGTACCATTTGGAGTATTCCTCCGGCTTTTCAACGAGGGCGAGCTCCTGATCCTCCTGTGCCTTGTTGTAGAGCGTTTTGTCCGCGAGAATCTGCTCCTCGGTCATCGTCATAGCGCTGACGAATTTGCCCATCTCCCAGCCCCAGCGCCGCGTTTGCTCGTGGCGGGGCGTCACATCGTCGGTGATGAGCTTTTCCATGGGCAGGCCGTCATTGCTCACGCTGCGGTTGACGCCGATGAGCCCGCCGATCGCGCCCTGAAAGAACATGAAGTTATAGCCCTCCTCATTGATGATCTGCTCCATGTAGGCCGTATAATCAGAGGTTAGAATATCGCCGGGATTGTCGCTTGTTGTCAGCCCCGTCACCTCCGGATGGGCGGAGAGATTGACGATGCAGGTAGGCTTGGCATTTGCAGCATCCGGTACAAAGCGCAGGCGGTAAACTTCCTCTATCATGGTCTTGGGCTCGCGCTTATCGGTGAAATAATTTTCCGCCCTCTTGACCGCATAGAGCAGCCGCCCGGCCTGCATGTTTTCGCAGGCCTCTTTCACGGAAGCGGCCGTCTTTTCATACAGGGACTGCATAAAGGCTGGATCACGGCCGGAAAAGGCCGCCTTTTCCGCCTTGTTGGTGGTGAATACATTCCTGGCGATCGCCTTGGGTAGGGAGCACCACAGGCCCTGCGTATCGATTGTGCTATGTACATGCGTCGTCAGGATATTGATGCTCACGATATGGTGTTCCTTTGCGTAATCCGCAAGCAGGGCACGGATATTGCGCACATCCGCGTTGGAAAGGCCGATGGACTCAATCACGGCAAAGGCAACCTTTCCCCGCCCGCTGTTGTCGTCGAGGACGATCGTGCGCACCTTCATATCATCAAACTTTTCGTAGATCTCCTTTGCCGGGAGCGTCAGATAACCGCCCATGTAATAGGGCCGCCCGCCGAGATCGTCCGGCGTGAGAATCTTCTGGGAATAGCCGAGGCTCCACTTGGCGTTCTGAGCCGGTGCATCGAGGAGCTGCGCGTCGCCCGCATAAAAATGTTCGCTTTTGTAATCTTCCTCGTTGATCCAGTCCGGGTTATTGGACAGGCTGATGATGCCGATGAGCGCTGCGAACAGGACGATCACCACGCCGATCACGGACGCAAGCGTGAGTCCAATGATTTTCAGCGCTTTTAAGACCTTGCGTTTCATTTCTTCTCCTCCTCATCCCTTGCAAATATTATCAACCCTATTTATAAACTTTAGATTCATTATAGATGGATTCTATCTGCGTTGTCAAGCAGATTACTGTGATTTCTGCATCGGAAATCTATTCGATTCAGATATATTTTTAGAATGTGGACAAGCAGCAAGGTACAGGCGCATGTTCTAAAAAATACTCCCTTTTTCGCAAAAATATGCTATAATGAAGGTTCCAGACGATTATAAAATTGGAGGGTTAATGGAAATGAACATACAAATCTTAGAAAATGCGCAAGAGATCGGCGCGGCCGTGGGCAGGCTGTTTGTCGAACAGATCAAGGGAAAGCCGGACAGTGTGCTGGGGCTTGCGACTGGCTCCTCCCCTATTCCGACCTATCAATTTTTGGCGGAGGAATATAACGCTGGAAACGTCTCCTTCCGCAGTGTCACGACCTTCAACCTCGATGAATACTGCGATCTGCCGCGAGACGACAAAAACAGCTACTATTCCTTCATGTTTGAGAACCTGTTCCGCCACACGGATATCAATCCGGCACGCGTGAACTTCCTCGACGGCAATGCCGCGGACGAAAAAGCGGAGTGCGCACAGTACGAGGCGCGCATCCAGGCGGCCGGCGGCATCGACCTGCAGCTGCTCGGCATCGGCAACAACGGCCACATTGGCTTCAACGAGCCGGCGGATGCATTCACGCAAGCTACATACAAGGTAGCGCTCACACAGAGCACGCTGGAAGCGAACAAGCGCTTCTTCCCGGATTCCGATATGCCGCACGATGCGCTGACGATGGGCATCGACAGCATCATGCAGGCAAAAAGAATCGTCTTGATCGCTACGGGCGAAGCCAAAGCGCAGGCAGTTTACAACATGATCAAAGGCGAGGTTTCTCCAAAGTGCCCGGCATCCGTTTTGCAGAAGCACAAGGATGTGCATATTTTCCTCGACCGCGGCGCGGCGAAGCTGCTGTGAGTTTCCAAGGTCCTGTTTTCAGACGATAAAACGCACCAGACTGCTTTCTTGCGCAGTCTGGTGCGTTTTATGATTCAACTGCCCGCTCTCATACACGCTATGTTTTTTCGCCATCACTTTACGAAAACTGATCAAAAGATTATGATTAGCTATTCCGCCAGCTCCCGCAGCAGCTCGATCTCCCGCGCATGGCCCTCCTCCTCATGCGGCGTCTCCAGGCACATCGGCAGCTTTGAGAGCACCGGATGCCGCACGATCCGCCGGAAGGCATCCAGACCGATCTGCCCTTCACCAATGGGCGCATGGCGGTCCTTGGCGCTTCCCATGGCGTTGCGGCTGTCCGCCAGATGGACGGCGTGCAGCCTGTCAAGCCCGATCACACGGTCGAATTCCATCAATACGCCGTCGAGATCGTTGACGATATCGTATCCAGCATCGAAGACATGGCAGATATCCATGCACACGCCCATCTTATCGCCAAGCTCCACCCGGTCAAGGATTTCCCGCAGCTCTTCAAACCGGCGGCCGACCTCGCTGCCCTTGCCCGCCATCGTCTCCAGCAGGACGGTTGTGGATTGCTCCGGCTGGAGAATCTGATTGAGCGTATCCGCTATTAGGGCGATCCCCCGCTCCGCCCCCTGGCCGACATGGCTGCCGGGGTGGAAATTATAGAAATTACCAGGCAGCGCCTCCATGCGGATCAGGTCGTCCGCCATCGTCTCCAACGCAAATTCCCGCACATGCGCATCCGCCGAGCAGGCGTTGAGCGTATAGGGCGCATGGGCGATGATTTTTCCAAACCCGTGCTCCGCCATCAGCTCCCGCAGGGCCCGCGCGTCCGCAAGATCCAGTGTTTTCGCCCTGCTGCCGCGCGGATTGCGTGTGAAGAACTGGAAGGTGTTCGCCCCGATGTGCAGCGCGGTTTTTCCAAGAGTCAGGAAGCCTTTGGAGGAGGAGAGATGGCAGCCAAGATACAATTGCGGCATATAAAAAATTCCTTTCCTATGCTTTATGGATCGTATGAAAATGAGAAAAAGCGCGGTTTTACACCTGCTGCATGCAAAAGACGGCCAGCGTAGGGCCAGCAACCACTTTTTCCAAGAGCGCGTTGCAAACTGCTCTTTGGAAGCGCCTCCCCGCGCCTATTCAAATAGCGAGGTCTGCGCAATGCACAGGCTTTTCGCGGGTACTTCAATGATTTTCTCCGTTCCATCCGGCCAGCCGAGCAGCATGGGGGAGCCTGGGTCGTGCTTTTGCATCCTGCGGCAGGCGCGTTCCATCCCCTGATTGGCGTAGCAATAGACGCAGCCGTTGATGCAGCTGTCATAGGAGCCGATCTCCACGCTCCCCATGCAGCCGCAGAAGGGGCGCTGGTTTGAATCCTTTTTCGCGCGGACGGGACAGCCAATGATCCGGCCGATCATTTCGGGATCAATGCAGGCCGCGTGAGAGATTCCATACTCGCTCAGATCCACCGGCTCTGAACAGGTAAAAAGCGGAAGCCCGTATCGAGCCGCAATTTTGGAAAAGCCGCGCGCAATTTTGTGCATGGCCGCTTCATCCGCCTCATAAAAGCCGCTCTGATCCTTTGCATAGCGGTCGAAAAAACTGAAAATGCAGCGGCGGGTATCGCCGTGCAGCAGCGCGCACAATCGTTCAAATTGCTCTATATGCCAATCGGCCGAATATGCCTCGCCCACGATAACGGGATCATACCGCCAGACGAGGCGCTCCGGCCCGACCAGCGCGCTTAAGGCGTGAAACGTATCGAGTCGTTCCTCCAAAGAGGGAAGCTTCTGCTCGACCGCCTTCCCATACGCATTGAGCGTAAACTGAAAATAGGACGGATATCCCATTTGATCGATTGACGGAAGAAA
Organism: uncultured Oscillospiraceae bacterium; assembly: GCA_900549825.1. Taxonomy (GTDB): domain Bacteria; phylum Bacillota; class Clostridia; order Oscillospirales; family Acutalibacteraceae; genus Fimivicinus. The sequence continues at coordinate 45,266 of URQB01000014.1, forward strand.
TCGAAGAAACGGCTGCGGATTTTTGCTCCAGAAAACGATGCAGTCTACCGCATCCGAAGTGAGAGGGACCTTACGCAGCGAACGCGGTGCATAAGGATTCGGCACGAGGGCGAAGCCCTCCCGCAGGCGGCCCACGAACCACTCTCCATACCATGCCGGGATATCCGTGCGGCGGCTGGCGCTGACGATCATAGCGCGCCTCTTTCCTCGATCTGGCGCAAAAGCTCCTTTTCCTCCTCCCGGCGCTGCTTGCGCAGAAGGCTGCGGCGTCGGCCTGCCTCCCACTCCGCTTCGTCCTCAGGCGTTTCAAGGATCAGCTTTGGCACCTCGACAGGCTTCTCATCATCGTCAAGCGCAACTGTAACGAGATAGGCACGGTTGACGAGCTTGCGTTCTCCGCTGAGGCTTTCAACAAAGGTATCCACCCGCACCTCCATAGACGTGCGGCCCACGTAGGTGATCCGCCCCTTGATGACCACGGTGTCGTTTGCATAGGCCGGAGCCTTAAAATGCAGGTGGTCGATAAAGGCTGTGGTCACATTGCGGTTGCTGTGGCGGCGCGCAACGACGCCCGCGACCACGTCGATCCACTCGACGAGCTGCCCGCCGAAGAGCCGGTGGTAGCCGTTGATATGCTCCGGCATAATGATCTGCACCTGGCTGGTCATAGAATCGGAAACGCGCTTCGGCGCGAGTTCGGTCATGTATAATCCCTCATTTCAACTTTTGGTTACCAATCTATTCTACCCGAAAAAATGTGCCTTTTCAATGACGAACCCTACCGAATTCTTGCATTCGCCAAGGCAAATCTGTATAATAAAACAGAATAGCAACCAAAAATATAAATCATCGTTGGGAGGAGACGTTCTCTTGAAAAATATTTTAGTAACCGGCGGCGCGGGCTTTATCGGCGGCAACTTCGTCCATTATCTGCTGAATACCCGCCCGGACTGCCGGATTGTCTGCCTTGACGCCCTGACCTACGCCGGGAACCTGGAAACGCTGGAGAGCGTTCTGGACAGCCCTCGTCTGCGTTTCGTACACGGTGATATCACCGACCGTGAGGCGGTTTACCGCCTGTTTGAAGAGGAAGGCTTTGATACAGCCGTCAATTTTGCGGCGGAAAGCCACGTGGACCGCTCCATCCATACGCCGGAAATCTTCCTGAAGACTAATATCCTGGGCACACAGGTACTTCTCGATGCATGCAATCAGTTCAAAACCAAACGCTTTCATCAGGTATCTACGGATGAGGTGTACGGCGACCTGCCGCTCGACCGGCCCGATCTATTCTTTACGGAGGAAACACCGCTCCATACCTCCTCCCCCTACTCCGCAAGCAAGGCGTCGGCTGATCTGCTCGTGATGGCGTACTACCGCACCTACGGCACACCAGTGACCATCTCCCGCTGCTCTAACAACTACGGCCCCTATCATTTCCCGGAAAAACTGATCCCCTTGATGATTTTGAACACTTTGGAGGACAAGCCCCTGCCGGTTTATGGCGACGGCAAGAACGTGCGCGACTGGCTGTATGTGGAGGATCACTGCCGTGCGATCGGGCGGATCCTGGAAAATGGGCGCGTTGGGGAAATCTACAATGTGGGCGGCCACAATGAAAAGCAGAATATTGAGGTGGTCAAGACGATCCTCCATACGCTCGGCAAAAGCGAAGAGCTGATCACCTTTGTCAAGGATCGGCCGGGCCACGACAGGCGCTACGCCATCGACCCCTCAAAAATCCATCAGGAGCTTGGCTGGCTGCCACAGACGAGCTTTGACGACGGAATCCGTAAAACGGTGGACTGGTATCTGAAGCACCGCGCATGGTGGGAGCATATCCGCAGCGGAGATTACAGAGGCTACTATGAAAAACAATACGGAATGAAATTGTAAAACAACGATCTGCGCCGGCTTTCCAAATGCCAAAGGAAAGCCGGCGCTTTTGCTGTTAAAGCCGGTGAGAATGGGCATATTAAAATCAATCAAGCAAGAAAGGATGCGTTAGATATGTCCTATGTCGACCCGAAATTGCGGCCCTACTTTGAATCGCTTTCGATCGATTTGAAAAATGAGATCCTGAAACAGGATGTGGAGCTGAAGACGATGAACGACCTGATCCGGTGTTTGGACAGGATCGTGAAGGAGGGGTAAATTCATAAATCCCCTTCTTTTCACATATACTACTCCTATAAAGGAGCTGGTTACGTTATGATTATCAAATGGAAGCCGCTGATCGTCAGTCTTCTGATCAGCTTTGGAGTCGGCGCAGTCTCCGCGCTTTTGACGATGAACAGTATGCGGGAGGTTTACACCAGCCTGAACCGTCCGCCGCTCTCCCCGCCATCCTGGGTGTTTGGCGTTGTTTGGACCATCCTTTTTCTTCTGATGGCTGTTTCCGCATATATGGTCTATACCTCCGATGCAAACGGCGACCGCAAACGCAACGCGCTCTTCGTATACGGTGTGCAGCTGATCTTCAATCTGCTCTGGTCCATTTTCTTTTTTAACAGGCAATGGTATTGGTTTTCCTTTGCGTGGCTGATCGTGCTGTGGTTCCTGATCCTGACGATGATCATCATGTTTTCCAATATCAGCAGGAAAGCGGCGTTGCTGCAAATCCCCTATCTCCTGTGGGTAACCTTCGCCGGATATCTGACGGCAGGCGTAGCAATTCTGAACTAAACCAAAAAAGGCCTGCGAACGGCCCGGCGAAAACATGATGATACAAAAAACGGCGCTCTCTGCGGCCTTTCCAGCCGAAAGAGAGCGCCATTTTATCCATTCATTTTAGCATCGAAACAACGGTTTTGAGGGCGCTGCCAAGGGTCTCTGCCGGCGTGATCCTCCTTGCCTTCCGGCAAGGAAGGCATCGTCGTCTGCCTTGCCAGAGGCCCCGGCATTGCCCCAATTGCAGCAGGCCCTCAGAATCACGCTACGGCGCGGTAACGGTACGCCTGCCTCTCGCCAAAAGCTCTTCAGGCGGAAGCAAGCGGCGTTTTACTTCTTTTGAGGGCCGTTATAACCGTTGGTTTTTTGAAACTGGTCGATTTTGTCAATCACACCGAGGAGCACTTCAAAACCATCTCCAACGGTCTCCATCTCAAAGCGGTCCGCCTGATCGTGCCAGGTATGATAATAGTATGTAAGCATTGGATTCTGAGCGGCAAATGTTACCGATTTAATCCCTGCCCTTGTCATCGGCGTACTGTCACAGCCTCCGACAGGATTGTGAATGCACCCGTTGGTTTTGCTCTCAATCCCAAGCTCTTTGAAGGTGTCCTTAAACATCTGCTCGAGGTCTGTATCAAAGCGGCAAAACTGCCAGTCGTCTTTGATGACAACCTCAAAATAATCCTTATCAGCAACCGAGTCGACATTGAGATTCCAACAGTTTTCAAGCATCGGCTCGCCCTTGTGCCGTCGTGTAAAGGCCATAGAGCCGCGCAGGCCCGCCTCTTCCGAGCCGCAGTTACAATCAATGATCCGGCAGTTTTTCGGCATTTTATCCGGATTTTCTTTGAAATATTTGATCACCTCATAGCTGAGTGCGCAACCAGTTGCATTGTCCATTGCGCCGCGTGAAGCATTGCGGGGATCCGGATCGCCCCACATGATGAGAAAACAGCTTCCGATCGCGGTAACGACCGGCAGGAAATAAAGAATATAGTTGAATATTCCATAAGCTTCTGAAGTGAAGAAACGAATCCCCCATCCGACGCCAAAATACCTGGCGCTGTGCGCAACCACCATGAATATAGAAATAGCTGTGAGCACCACAAAGCAGACTGCAGCAAAACCCACCTTGCCGTATGTGGCAATCAGGCCGTAAATCGGCTTATCCTTATGCCAAAACGCATGCGCGGAATGCTTCCAGTTCCAGCTCGTATCCGTATGGCCTGAAAGAATGATCGTATAATCATATTTCCCGTCAGGAGGCGTCAACTCACCGTAAACATTCTGTGAAATTTCCTGCTTAAAAAACATATCAAACCAAGTTTTATAAAAGAAGACGCCGAAGATGACCCAGATCCAGCACACCACCATGCTGAGCGCGATCCCAAACCAGATCTGATAAATGGCAAGGGCCAGATAAATCAGTCCGCTGACAATCAGGCCCATCCATCCGATGTAAGGAAGCCCGCCGATCGACGACCGCGGCGAAACTTCAAATTCCTCCTTTACGGGCTCAATCCCGATTTCCCTCAGCTTATCACCCATGTATGCGGCATATTCCTTTTCACCGTCGGAACCGGGCAGCCGCGAGCCTATTTTCTCGGAAGCATGCTTCACAATATGATAGGCTTCTTCTGCATACTTTTTGTTTTCTTCTCTCATCCGAATTCGCCACCATTCATAATTATAGTTAGGTATTACATGATGTATACGAAACGGAATTATTTTACCACAAATACATTTGGCATGTCAAATTTTTGGTTAAAACGCCATTTTCGAATTGCAGAGGTCCTGGGCTGAAAAAGCGATCCCCATCCGGCTGGGAACGGTTCAGAACGTCTGCCATATCGAATGATTTCTGAAAGAGGAGCTTGTTGCGTTTCCCGGACATTTGATTTCTTACCCCTGTTTTCTCAAGGATATCGTCATAATCTTTGCTTCACTTTTTATCAATGCAACAGCCCCTTCGCTCTTTCTTTTGTTCCCGCATCTCTGAAAAACGAAAGAGGCCGCCCGGATTCTGACGGCGTACTCTGCATCGCAATAAAACGGATCAATCAGCAAGTTGATTTTGCCTCTCAAACGCTTTCAAAAGCGCCTGCGGATCTTCGCACGTCATCAGCCCACTCATGACACAGCCGCCCCGGGCACCGGTGTCCAGCACGGCCCGGATGTTTTCCGGCGCGATGCCGCCGATGGCCCACACCGGGATGCGCACACTGCGGCAGACCGCCTGGAGGAACAACAGCCCCCGGGGCTCCAGTCCCTTCTTACAGTCCGTGACAAACACATGTCCGGCGGTGACGTAGGTACAGCCCAGGTCCTCCGCCTCCTGAGCCTCCTCCACTGAGTGGCAGGACGCGCCAAGGATACGAAAGCGCTCCCGCTGCTGCCGGGAGAGGGCCCGCAGGACTGGCAGGGGCAGGTGAAGAGCCCCCACCCCCAGCGCCTCCGCAACCCGGGGATTCCCGTGGAGGATACAGGGCACATCGTGGGCGCGGCAGATGGGCATTACCCGCTCCGCCAGATCCCGGTATGCCTCGGGCTCCAGGTCCTTCTCCCGCAGAATGATCCCCGCGCCCCCCGCGGCGGCGATCCGCTCCAGCCGGGCGAGGAAATCCTCCCGACACAGTGCCCGGCTGGTCACACACAGGATGTCAGACATAGAGATAGTCGTTCAGGACCGGCTGGAGGCCCTCCGCAGAGATGTCGGCGTACATCTTGGCGAAGCTGCGGCTGTCGTTGATCTCAAACTGCCCGTCGCCCTCGGCCGCATCGCTCTCCTTTCCGGTGTACTTGCTCTCGTGGTCGCCGATCCCGGTGGAGACGCCGGCGGACACCTTGGTGGCGGCGATCTTCACGATGCCGTTGCGGAACTCCGCGCTCTCCCGGGAGGAGACCGTGATGCCCGCAAAGGGCAGGAAGATCCGGTAGGCGCACAGCACCTGGCACAGCTGCCGCTCGTGGACATCCAGGGGGCTGATCTTGTCGTTGTTAATGATGGGCCGCAGCCGCGGGCAGGACAAGGACATCTCCGCGTGGGGGTACTTCCGCTGGAGATAATAGACGTGCAAGGCGGTGGCCAGGGCATCCTTGCGGAAGTCGGACAGGCCCAGCAGTGCGGAGAAGCCTACGCCCCGCATGCCGCCCATCAGGGCCCGCTCCTGGGACTCGAAGCGGTAGGGCCAGACGCGCTTGTGGCCCATCAGGTGGAGGGTCTCGTACTTGTCGGCGTCGTAGGTCTCCTGGAACACGGTGACATAGTCGGCCCCGCACGCCCGGAAATACCGGTATTCGTCGCTGTTGACGGGGTAGATCTCCAGTCCCACCATGCGGAAATACTTCCGGGCCAGCTTGCAGGCCTCGCCGATGTACTCCACCCCACTCATGGAGCGACTTTCACCGGTGAGGAGCAGGAGCTCCTCCATGCCGGAGTCGGCGATGACCTGCATCTCGTGCTCAATCTGCTCCGCGTTCAGCTTCATGCGCTTGATGTGGTTGTAGCAGTTGAAGCCGCAGTAGATGCAGTAGTTCTCGCAGTAGTTGGCGATGTACAGCGGGGTGAACAGATAAACCGTGTTGCCGAAGTGCTTCTGAGTCTCCAGCCGGGCCCTCTGGGCCATCTGCTCCAGAAAGGGTTCCGCCGCCGGGGAGAGCAGGGCCTTGCAATCCTCGATGGAGCAGGTCTCATGCTGCAGCGCCGCCTGCACGTCCCGGGCGGTGTAGCGCCCGGCGTCATAGGCATGCATGTGAGCCATCACCTTGTCCATCACATCCGACTGAATGTGTTCCATGCCGGGCAGATAGGCCATGTGGTCCGTGCGGCTGGACGGGTCGGTCTCCAGCCGGTGCTTGCGCTCCAGGGCCTTGGGGCTCAAAGATGCGGAGTCTACGAAAAATTGATTTTCCATATGCCGCGCCTCCCTCAGTCACGCAAGAAGCCGGTCATGGGATCGGAGGCGGAGGCGCCCCGCCCCAGCACCCGGCCCAGACCGGAGAGATACGCCTGCCGGCCCGCCTCGATGGCCTTGCGGAAGGCGGAGGCCATCATGGGCAGGTCTCCGGCGGTGGCCAGGGCGGTGTTGGCCATGATGGCCGCCGCGCCCATCTCCATGGCCTCACAGGCCTGGGAAGGTCGGCCGATCCCCGCGTCCACGATGATGGGCAGGTCGATCTCATCAATGAGAATCTGGATGAAGTCCCGGGTGGCCAGCCCCTTGTTGGAGCCAATGGGGGATGCCAGGGGCATCACTGCCGCTGCGCCCGCGTTCACCAGATCCCGGGCCGCGTTCAGGTCCGGATACATATAGGGCATGACCACGAAACCCTCCTTCGCCAGGATCTCCGTGGCGCGGATTGTCTCCTGGTTATCGGGCAGCAGATACTTGGAATCGCGCATGATCTCAATCTTCACAAAGTCACCGCACCCCAGCTCCCGGGCCAGCCGGGCGATGCGCACCGCCTCGTCAGCGGTTCGGGCTCCGGAGGTGTTGGGCAGCAGCGTGACGCCCTTGGGGATGTAGTCCAGGATATTTTCATGCTCCTTGGTATTGGCCCTTCGCACGGCCAGGGTGATGATCTCCGCCCCGGCATCCTGGACGGCGGATTCGATGAGGGCCAGGGAGTACTTCCCGGAGCCCAGGATGAAGCGGGACGTGAACGCGTGCCCGCCGATAATCAGCTTGTCGCTTTCCTGCATGGATATTACCTCTTCTCTGATCTTTGTTTTTAAGCTTCTGTCTCCCCGGCGATCAGCCGGAGGATCATGTTCGCCTCGTGAGCCGCGCAGACCAGCACCCGGGAGGACACAAGGCCCGGCGCCTCCCCGGAGTCGGATACCTCGTCCCCGCACAGGTAGAAGCGCCGGGAGACCCGGCGGGTGCGGATGGTATTGGCGGTGCCCAGGCCCGCCATGCCGGAGGATGCAACCAGGTATTTGTCCGGAAAGTGCTCCAGCACGCCGGAAACCAGCATGGCCTTCGCCTCCGGGCAATCGAAAGCCTCGCAGATAAGGTCGTCCTGCCGCAGCAGCTCCGCGAGATTCCCTTCCGTGATCCGAACGGTATCCGTCATCACTCGGCAGTAGGGGGCGATCTCCGCCAGGACGGCCTGCATCGCGTCGGTCTTCCATTGTCCGATCTGGCGGACGGAATACTGCTGGCGGTTCAGGTTGGTGATGTCCACCCGGTCGAAGTCGATCAGATGGAGCTGTCCCACTCCGGCCCGGGCCAGAGCGATGACGATGTTGGAGCCCAGTCCGCCCAGTCCGCACACCGCCACCCGGGCGGCGCTGATCCTTGCCTGAAGCGCGGCCCCATGCCGGTCGCACAGGGACTGATAAAATTCTTCCTTCGTTGGTACCATATCTGTCAACCGCCTCCCACGAAACTGACAATCTCCAAAACGTCCCCGTCCTCCAGGACCGTCTCGCTGTAAAGGCGCTTGGGCACGATCTGCCCGTTCCTCTCCACCGCGATGCGTGCGGGATCGAAATTACTCCCGGCCAGGTAGTCGGACAGGATCCTACCGCCCAAGTCCAGTGCTTCTCCATTGATTTTAATCAAATCATCTCCTCCTTTCCGCACGACAAAAAGGCCGCACGAAAGCAATACACCCGCGGTGGTGTACCCCTTCGTGCGGCCTTTGCCTTGCACTCTATTTAAAATTATAGCATAAAATCGAACGATGTCAAGAGTCGCATATGTGTCTTTGGGCGAAGCAAGGCTCCATATTTTGCCCGCTTCTATGGTACAGCGGAAATCGGCTCAGTTTCTAACCCAGAATAGAAAACAAGTGGATATAAGATAATAGAAACTTTGCTCCGGCAATTTGGAAACTGTGTTTGCGAATCGCTCATTACCCACAACAACAGCTTCACCATGCACAATAAAGACGGTCGGCTTTTCCTGCCTTTCAAAGTAACTATCCACAGTAAATGGCTCATCGTGCTTTTCGGACACAAGACAGTCAAGCGATACTTCTTGCCGTTGCGTTCTTCCGAAATCGCGATATGCGTTTTGCTTCATTGCGCAGAACAATTTTGCAAAAGGCGTGAAAAAGCATACTCGATATGCTCCATGAATTGTTCGGAATACCTCATGATCATTCACCCCCTTTCTTCCCAGTAGAGGGCTATTGCAACAAACGCCCATGCAGCGCAAAACAGCATGTCTCGCTGGTTTAAGAGGTATGCATAGACTCTGCGCATATTCTCGTTCTTTAGCGGCAGCGCGAAGGGCTTGCTTTCCTTTACAACAGGCGGCGATAGCATCGGTAAACAAAAAGAAAGGTATTACCGAAAATGAGGCGCTTGCCAAACTGTACGCTTCCAAACTCTATGCTGCGCTTGAACAGGAGGACACCAAGGTCTGACAGTACAGCACCGATATGCTCTACTCACTTTTTGAACAGGAAGAACAAACGGGAACCATAACATTTCCCGATATGTAAGGAGGAATCGCCATGAGCAACGAAATTGCTCTTACAGTATTCTGCATTGAAAACTACAAGGTTCATACGTCCATGACAGGAAAACAAACAGCTGAACTTTTCCGGCCGTATGGTGTCTTTGACTACCTTCGTGAATTCTACGATGTTCTGCATACAACTGGATATCAATATATCAACAGCGACATTGACATCTACCTGAAATCCAGAAACGCTGTTATCCCTGCACAATGGAAATAGGCGGGAAAGCCATTTTAGGGCCTTCCCGCCCTGATTGCCCACAAGCAAAGGCGGCGAGCCTGTCAACGGCGGCGCAAAATTTTTGCGCCGTTCATCTTGACCGTTGACTGGCTCGGCTGGCTTTGCTATCTCCTCGATAAAATGTAATTTACCTATACAGTCGTCATTCTCTTTTCCGCCAATGATACAGTCCTAATCATCAATGGAAAAAACGAAATTGTATTTTTATTTTTTGAGTATTCTCTCTAAGGAGGTAACATCTAACAAATTCACTGTCTCAAAATTCCCTTTATAAAACACACCCCAGTTGTTGAAAACACAGGGCAGTTCCTTGGCCTTTTGCAGCGTATCCACTTGAATGAAAGATACAGGAACGTCATTCGTTTCACAATATTGTTTTATCATCTCAATTCTTTGATAAACATAAGGGCATTGCATATCATAATAAATAGTCAGTTCTTTGCTTTCAATTCCTTGTTTTTTCACATTTGAGGCAAACTTCGGCGTCGTTCCGTCAAAAGAGAGCGCAAGCAATTCATATCCATTATCGGTAGTATCAACAACCTCAAAGCCAAACTTCTTTGCAAATGACTGGTCAGAAAGCCACGCTTTTTGTTTTTTTGCTCCGAGCATACAAACGCCGGATTTACCCTTTTCTTTGGCATCGGCCAAACAATACTCCATCAGCGCACGCCCATACCCATTTCCTTTGGGGCTGCCAGTAACCCATAAGCAATATACATAGTAATAGTTATCGCCAATGATGGGCACCCAGGCTGTTTCAAGGGGAGCATATTCAATAAAAACCGTAGCCTTTGCATTTAACTTTCTAAAAACATGTCCTTCCTTTAGCCGGTCTGAAAGCCATTGTCTTTTTGCCTCGATACCTGGATGAGACTTTTTACTGCGGATAATGCAGCATAAATGCTCATTGGCAAGGTTGTCTGCTGTTAAGTTTATAAAATCAGTATTCATGTGTACCCTCCCTTTAAATTTTTGTTTATCGTTCTCTATTTTCTCTTTGCTTATTTCAGTTTTTCTTGACAGTCGCTACATTCTCTATCGTGGATAGAAATAATACCCCCACATTTTGGACAAGTATATTTCTCTTTCTGCTTTTCCATAAACATCTCCAAACCATGTTGCTGAACAAATTCGCTATTCCCCATAAGACTTGCTTGATACCTCTTGTTGTAGCTTTTTTCAAGATTTTTTACTAACTTGCAGGGATAATCGGGGCATTCAAAGCAATAGGATAGTCCTTTGACTTTGACGCAATCTTTTATTTTACATTTACGGCAATGTTCCGGTTTTCCCATGTCGCCATTCAAGCAACCTGCACATGGCTTTTTGTGATAACAATATTTATAGCAAACCAGACAATTCATTCCACAGGGAGCGAACATAATCGTATCAATATTCTCTTTTGTCATTTTCATAGTTTGTTTCTCCTTGCAAAATTCTATTTGTTGTTCTGCTTTTTCCATTCTACCACAATTCTGAGAGCGTGGAAATAGCCAGTTTCAAAGCCGGATTTTCTACCTTTCGGATATACGGTACAGGCGGTTAAAAAGGTCTACACTTAAAAGCAGTTCATCGATGGACTGCACCTTGAAAACCGCATGGCCGTCCGAAAAGGGCTACCCCGGCAGGGTAAGCTCCGCCACGAACCGGTAACTGATAGGAAAAGTGTAGATAAGTGAGTGATCATTCAAAAACACAAGCTCGCTGGTTTAAATTTGAATCACGACGTCAAAAAACAAAAGCTCCACCCTGCGGGTGAAGCTTTTACTTTGTGGCTCCCCCTGTTGGACTCGAACCAACGACCCTGCGGTTAACAGCCGCATGCTCTACCGGCTGAGCTAAGGAGGAATGTCGAAACCGGTTTCGGTTCACATGACTTTCATGCAAACCAAACCGGGTTCCTGTGTGTCGGCGCCGTCCTATCTTCCCAGGCGGTCACCCGCCAAGTATTTTCGGCACCAGTGAGCTTAACTACCGTGTTCGGAATGGGAACGGGTGGACCCTCACCGTCATTAGCACCGACTTTGCCTCTGTGCTCTTCACACAGATTCTATTAAAAACAGCGTCTCCGCTGCTTTCAGCGTTTTTGGTGACCCGTAGCGGATTCGAACCGCTGTTGCCGGCGTGAGAGGCCGGAGTCTTAGGCCACTTGACCAACGGGCCACGCTTGGTACACCATCACGGGCTCGAACCGTGGACACCCTGATTAAGAGTCAGGTGCTCTACCAACTGAGCTAATGGTGCTCATCCTGTTTCTTTTCCGGTGTGTACCTCTTCGACGCAGATATTTTCCCACATCCGCGCCGCTTTGTCAAGGCCTTTATACCCTGAAAACTGAACAAAGAGAAGAGAGGCAACTCAGAAAAACCATAATCCTTCTAAACCATAGCTTGTATGGTCAAGCCCTCGACCTATTAGTACTGCCAAGCTCAATGTCTCACAACACTTACACATGCAGCCTATCAACCTCATAGTCCTTGAGGGGTCTTACCAGCTTACGCTGTGGGATATCTTATCTTGGAGGTGGCTTCACGCTTAGATGCTTTCAGCGTTTATCCTTTCCGCACTTAGCTGCCCAGCTGTGCCACTGGCGTGACAACTGGTGCACCAGCGGTGCGTCCATCCCGGTCCTCTCGTACTAGGGACAGCGCTCCTCAAATATCCTGCGCCCACGACAGATAGGGACCGAACTGTCTCACGACGTTCTGA